>NZ_CP187889.1:0-220000 GCF_050558155.1 Enterococcus sp. DIV0294
ATGCCCGACGTGGAAAGTTTTTGGCATAGCCTTGAAGAAGCCTATCAAGCGATTTTGTCGGCGCCAAGTTTTGATGCTTGGATTAAAACCACACGCCCTTTGAAATTAGACAACAATCAATTGTGGCTAGAAGTCCCTTCTGCAGTTCATCGTGATTACTGGGAAAAAAATCTTTCGGCAAAAATTGTCGAAACTGGATTTAAATTAACCGGTGCAGAAGTGATGCCCCATTTTGTTGTTGCCGATGAAAAAGACGCAGCACTGGCACAAGAACTCGAAGAACCTGCCGAAGAAGAAGTTGTTTTTAGTGAACAAAGTAAAAAAGCGATGCTTAATCCTAAGTACACTTTCGACACCTTCGTTATTGGTAAAGGAAACCAAATGGCGCACGCTGCAGCGCTTGTTGTTGCCGAGGATCCAGGTTCGATTTACAATCCCCTTTTCTTCTATGGTGGTGTAGGGTTAGGGAAAACCCATTTGATGCATGCTATTGGTCATCAAATGTTAGTGAATCAACCAGATGCCAAAGTCAAATATGTTAGTAGCGAAACGTTTACGAATGAATTTATCAACTCAATTCAAACAAAGACATCCGAACAATTTCGGAAAGAATATCGCAATGTTGACTTATTATTAGTCGATGATATTCAATTTTTGGCGGAAAAAGAAGCAACATTGGAAGAATTTTTCCATACCTTCAACGATCTTTACAATGAAAATAAACAAATTGTTTTAACAAGTGATCGCCCGCCGAATGATATTCCAAAATTACCTGAACGATTAGTTTCTCGCTTTGCTTGGGGTTTGTCTGTTGATATCACCCCGCCTGATTTAGAAACACGGATTGCAATTTTGCGCAAAAAAGCAGATGCCGAGCGTTTAGAAATTCCGGATGATACACTAAGTTATATCGCTGGTCAAATTGATTCCAACATCCGTGAATTAGAGGGTGCTTTGGTCCGTGTTCAAGCCTTTGCAACTATTAATGGAGAAGATATTACCACTAGTTTAGCGGCGGACGCCTTGAAATCTCTAAAATCAGTTGGTAGTAAAAATCAATTGTCCATTTTACAAATTCAAGAAGAAGTATCCAAATATTATCATGTGCCTCTTAAGGATTTAAAAGGGAAAAAACGGGTGAAAACAATTGTGGTTCCTCGTCAAATCTCAATGTATCTTGCTAGAGAAATGACCGACAATTCCTTGCCAAAAATTGGTGCCGAATTTGGCGGCAAAGATCATACAACGGTGATTCATGCGCACGAAAAGATTCAGCAATTATTGGAAAAAGATCCAGCGATTCAAAAAGAAGTCAGTGAAATTAAAAATTTATTGAACTCTTAGGATGTGGAAAACTAAACAAAAAAGAACAAAGTTATCCACAACTTATACACAAGTGGATAACTTAGTAAAATCAATGCTTTTTTGACTTTTCCACAGAATCAACATGCCCTATTACTTTTATTATTTATTTATATATAATATACAAAACAGTGGCGTACAAAATTAGAATGTATTGAAAATACTTAAAAAGGAGTTTACATTATGAAATTAACGGTCAAACGAAGTGTCTTTTTACAAGAATTACAAACTGTTCAACGAGCAATTTCTTCTAAAACAACGATTCCAATCTTAACAGGTGTTAAAATTGTGTTATCAGAAGATGGCTTATCACTTACTGGGAGTAACGCGGATATTTCAATTGAAAGTTTTTTAAGTAAAGATGATGAAAAAGCTCAAATGACCATTGAACGCACAGGTAGCATCGTTTTACAATCTCGTTTCTTTGGCGAAATTATTCGTAAATTACCAGAAGATATGTTCACAATGGAAGTTCTAGATAACAATCAAGTTGCAATCACTTCAGGAAAAGCTGATTTTACGGTTAATGGATTAGATGCGGATAATTATCCGCACTTACCAGTAATTGATACTCAAAACCAAATGAAATTACCTGTTCATTTATTGACAAAAATTATTAGTGAAACAGGATTTGCTGTATCGATGCACGAAAGTCGTCCAATTTTAACTGGGGTTCACTTTATTTTAGAAAATCAAAAATTACTTGCCGTTGCGACAGATTCACATCGTTTAAGTCAACGTGTGATCCCGACAGAACAAGCAGTAGAAGACTTTAACATTGTAATTCCAGGAAAAAGTTTAACTGAACTTTCTCGTTCATTAACCAATGAAGAAGAAATGGTTGAAATCAGCATTATGGAAAACCAAGTGCTATTTAAAACAGAAACAATGTACTTCTATTCTCGTTTGTTAGAAGGAAATTATCCTGATACCAACCGTTTAATTCCAACTAGCCATAACACGCAAATTGAATTTTATGTACCAGAATTGCTTTCAGCAATCGAACGTGCCTCTTTACTTTCTCATGAAGGACGTAACAATATTGTTCGCCTTTCAATTTCACCAGACTCTGTTGTTTTATATGGAAATTCACCTGAAATTGGAAAAGTCGAAGAAGCTTTAAACTATGAAAATGTTTCTGGTGAAGCGTTGGATATTTCTTTCAACCCAGATTATATGAAAGATGCGTTGCGAGCGTTTGGCGATATGAATATTACCGTGAAATTCCTTTCTCCAATTCGTCCGTTTACATTGGAGCCAACCGAAACAGAACTAGATTTCATTCAACTAATTACACCGGTTCGTACAAATTAATCATGTTTAAAAAAGACCTTCGGAAAATCACTATGATCGCCGAAGGTTCTTTTTTGTCGTCTGTTTAAAGCCGATAAACGCTGCTAGATAAGCTTTTTATAACTAGAATAGCTTTTACGCTAATATGATTGTGAATATTTGAACTATCGTTTGACGAATAAATTCTGCCTTTTTTTTCGTGGATAAAGAAAAAAGCCCTTTAATTTTTCGTTTAAGGGCTTTTCATTTTTTTATGAATATTTCCTAGTGAAAGAAGTTTACGTTGCTTAAAACGACGCTCAGACCTCTACAAGCTACTTTTCTTCAATGCATGCCCTCTTCGTTTGTCTTTGAGTTACCCCAAATTGTTTTTTAGTTAAACGCTACTCGTCATTTCTGCCAAATCAGGCCCCTTTTTTCTCAAGAAAATATCAATTTCCGTTTTAAAATGCTTTTTAAGAGTTTTTTTATCCTAATAATATTTTCGGTCATTTAGAATTAAAATTGCTTAGAATGAAAATTAGACAGATAAATTTGTTTTCTCTTATGAAAAAGGGTATAATATATATGAGAACGTATTAGAAAAAAGAGGGATGCACATTGAAAAAAACGTTTGTTTTAGCAACTGAGTATATAACGCTTGGTCAGTTTCTTAAAGAAATCAACGTCATTGGTAGTGGCGGCCAAGCCAAATGGTATTTGGCAGACAATAGCGTGTTTGTTGATGGCGAGTTGGAAAATCGTCGCGGACGGAAACTTTATGCGGGCATGATGATTGAGATACCTGAAGAAGGTACTTTTTTTATGGTGAAAAACGGAAACGAGTCCGACGATGCGGCTGAATGAGCTGACACTTCAGCATTATCGTAATTATGAAACAGTCAGCTTAGATTTTCCAAAAACGTTAAATCTTTTTTTAGGCGAAAACGCCCAAGGAAAAACCAACTTGTTAGAAAGCATTTATGTTCTAGCAATGACACGAAGTCATCGAACCAGCAATGAAAAAGAATTAATTGGCTGGGAACAAGCAGCAGCTAAAATTAGCGGTGTGGTTGAAAAAAAGACAGGCACCGTGCCGTTGGAAATTTTAATTTCCAACAAAGGACGTAAAACCAAGGTTAATCACATTGAGCAAAAAAGGCTCAGTGCGTACATTGGGCAACTGAATGTTATTTTATTTGCCCCAGAAGATTTATCTTTGGTGAAAGGCTCACCTCAAGTCCGCCGGAAATTTATTGACATGGAACTCGGACAAGTGAGTCCTATTTATCTTTATGATCTTGTCCAATATCAGTCTGTTTTAAAGCAACGTAACCAATACCTAAAACAACTAGCTGAAAAGAAACAAACAGATACTGTTTATCTGGATATTTTGACAGAGCAGCTAGCTGAATTTGGCGGGAAAGTTCTATACGCTCGGTTAGGTTTTCTTAAAAAATTAGAACACTGGGCAAACTTACTCCATCAAAAAATTAGTCATGGACGCGAAACGCTCACCATTGACTACGCATCAAGCATCCCAATTGACAACACGGATCTTTCCTTAGAAGCACTTCAAAATCAATTGCTCCAACAATTAATGAACAATCGTAAGCGTGAATTGTTTAAAGCGAATACTTTTTTAGGCCCTCATCGTGACGATTTGCTATTTATTGTCAATGGTCAAAATGTTCAAACGTATGGCTCACAAGGCCAACAACGAACGACAGCTTTAAGTATTAAATTGGCAGAGATTGATTTGATGCATTCAGAAACAGGAGAATATCCTGTGTTATTACTAGATGATGTCATGAGTGAATTAGATAATGAACGTCAAATTCACTTGTTAGAAACGATTGAAGGCAAAGTTCAAACGTTCTTAACGACAACTAGTTTAGATCACATAAAAGACAAGCTAACAGTTGAACCAGATATTTTTTATGTTCAACAAGGCAAGATAGAAAGGAATTCAGCGACATGACAGAAGAAGAAAAAAACATGAGAGAACGTGCGCAAGAATATGACGCTAGTCAGATTCAAGTTTTGGAGGGCTTAGAAGCTGTCCGGAAACGTCCTGGTATGTACATAGGTTCTACTAGTGGCGAAGGGTTACACCACTTAGTATGGGAAATCGTTGACAACTCTATCGACGAAGCCTTAGCAGGATTTGCTAAATCAATTCAAGTAATTATCGAACCAGACGATAGTATTACTGTTATCGATGATGGTCGTGGAATTCCAGTCGGGATTCAAGCCAAAACAGGTCGCCCAGCTGTGGAAACAGTGTTTACAGTGCTACATGCCGGCGGGAAATTTGGCGGTGGCGGCTATAAAGTATCAGGTGGCTTGCACGGTGTTGGTTCCTCTGTTGTTAATGCTTTATCGACCAGTTTAGATGTTCGTGTTTATAAAGATGGCAAAGTGTACTACCAAGAATATCGTCGTGGTGCGGTTGTTGATGACCTAAAAGTTATCGAAGAAACGGATCGTCACGGAACCACTGTTCACTTTATTCCAGATCCTGAAATTTTTACAGAAACAACCGTTTATGATTTTGATAAATTAGCAACACGGGTTCGTGAATTAGCCTTTTTAAATCGAGGCTTACACATTTCAATTGAAGACCGTCGTGAAGGACAAGAAGATAAAAAAGAGTATCACTATGAAGGCGGGATTAAGAGTTATGTTGAGCATTTAAATGCCAATAAAGACGTTATTTTCCCAGAGCCAATCTTCATTGAAGGAGAGCAACAAGATATTACAGTGGAAGTGTCAATGCAGTATACAGATGGCTACCACTCAAATATTTTAAGTTTTGCCAACAATATTCATACTTATGAAGGCGGAACGCATGAATCTGGTTTTAAAACTTCTTTAACACGTGTGATTAATGACTATGCACGTAAACAAAAATTGATGAAAGAAAACGATGAAAAATTAACTGGGGAAGATGTTCGTGAAGGCTTAACCGCAGTGGTTTCCATCAAACATCCCGATCCTCAATTTGAAGGACAAACGAAAACGAAATTAGGGAACTCAGAAGTACGGACCGTTACGGATCGTCTATTCTCAGAATACTTTACAAAATTTTTAATGGAAAATCCAACAGTCGGCAAACAAATTGTCGAAAAAGGCATGTTGGCTTCAAAAGCTCGTTTAGCCGCTAAAAGAGCCCGTGAAGTCACCCGTCGTAAAGGCGCGTTAGAAATTAGCAACTTGCCAGGGAAGCTGGCTGATTGCTCAAGTAAAGATCCGGAAAAATGCGAATTATTTATCGTCGAAGGAGACTCGGCCGGCGGTTCAGCAAAACAAGGACGTAGCCGTGAATTCCAAGCCATTTTACCAATTCGTGGGAAAATCTTGAATGTTGAGAAAGCCAGCATGGATAAAATTTTAGCCAATGAAGAAATTCGGTCATTATTTACAGCTATGGGAACAGGCTTCGGCGAAGATTTCGATGTTTCTAAAGCACGTTATCACAAACTAGTGATTATGACCGATGCCGATGTCGATGGTGCGCATATTCGAACGTTGTTATTAACCTTGTTCTATCGCTTCATGCGGCCAATTGTTGAAGCTGGTTATGTGTATATTGCCCAACCACCACTATATGGTGTGAAACAAGGGAAAAACATCACCTACGTTCAACCGGGCAAACATGCTGAAGAAGAACTAGCAAAAGTGTTAGAAGAATTACCTGCTTCACCAAAACCAAGTGTCCAACGTTACAAAGGGTTGGGTGAAATGGATGATCACCAACTTTGGGAAACAACAATGGACCCAGAAAAACGATTAATGGCGCGAGTGAGTGTCGATGATGCCATTGAAGCTGACCAAATTTTTGAAATGCTAATGGGCGATCGTGTGGAACCACGTCGTGCGTTTATCGAAGAAAATGCCCATTACGTGAAAAACTTGGATATTTAATGTGTCGCAACGTTGTAAGAGACGCTAGAACATATATTTAGAGGGGAAAAAATTCATGAGTGAAGAAATTAAAGAAAACATTCAAGACGTCAATCTGACCAGCGAAATGAAAGAATCTTTCATTGACTACGCAATGAGTGTTATCGTAGCCCGCGCGTTACCTGACGTTCGTGACGGTTTAAAACCTGTTCATCGCCGAATCTTATATGGAATGAACGAATTAGGGGTAACCCCTGATAAACCACACAAAAAATCAGCCCGGATTGTTGGGGATGTTATGGGTAAATATCACCCCCATGGGGACATTGCGATTTACGAATCAATGGTGCGGATGGCACAACCTTTTAGTTATCGGGCTATGTTAGTTGACGGCCACGGAAACTTCGGTTCTGTCGATGGTGACGGCGCTGCCGCTATGCGTTATACCGAAGCACGTATGAGTAAAATTGCTTTAGAAATGCTACGAGATATTAACAAAAATACAGTCGATTTCCAAGGAAACTATGATGATTCAGAACAAGAACCAGTAGTTTTACCTGCTCGTTTTCCAAACTTACTAGTTAACGGAACAACGGGGATTGCGGTGGGGATGGCAACAAATATTCCACCACACAATTTAAGTGAAGTGATTGATGCAACAAGTTTATTGATGGACAATCCTGATGTAACGACGAATGAATTGATGGAAGTGTTACCTGGACCAGATTTTCCAACAGGCGGTTTAGTGATGGGGAAATCAGGGATTCGCCGAGCATATGAAACAGGGAAAGGTTCGATTACTGTTCGTGCAAAAGTTGAATTGACTGAAATGCCGAATGGAAAAGAACGTATTTTAGTAACTGAATTGCCTTATATGGTGAATAAAGCCAAATTAATCGAACGAATTTCTGAATTACACAGAGATAAACGAATTGAAGGAATTACTGATTTGCGGGATGAATCTTCTCGTGAAGGCATGCGGATTGTCATCGATGTTCGTCGAGATGTGAGTGCCTCTGTTGTGTTAAACAACTTGTACAAAATGACTGCCTTACAAACATCTTTTGGTTTTAACATGTTAGCCATCGAAAAAGGCGTACCGAAAATTTTAAGCTTGAAACGTATTTTAGAAAACTACGTCGAGCACCAAAAAGAAGTCATTACTCGCCGGACGATTTTTGACAAAAACAAAGCAGAAGCACGGGCGCATATTTTAGAAGGTCTACGAATTGCCTTAGATCATATCGATGAAATCATTGCCATTATCCGTGGATCACAATCAGATGACGAAGCAAAAGCAACGTTAATTGAACGCTTTGAATTTTCAGATCGTCAAGCGCAAGCGATTTTAGATATGCGTTTACGCCGTTTAACAGGCTTAGAACGCGACAAAATTGAAAATGAATATCAAGAGCTATTGAAATTCATTGCGGACTTAGAGGACATTTTAGCCCGCCCAGAACGCGTCATTGAAATCATTAAAACAGAGTTAAATGACGTTCGCACAAAATTTGGTGATGCACGACGCACAGAACTATTAGTAGGTGAAGTCCTAAGTCTTGAAGATGAAGATTTAATCGAAGAAGAAGAAGTCGTGATTACATTAACCAATAACGGCTACATTAAGCGGATGGCAAACTCCGAATTCCGGGCGCAACGCCGCGGCGGACGTGGTGTCCAAGGCATGGGCGTTCATGATGATGATTTCGTGAAAAACCTAGTTTCTTGTTCAACACACGACACATTATTATTCTTTACGAACACTGGGAAAGTTTACCGAGCAAAAGGTTACGAAATCCCTGAATACGGTAGAACAGCAAAAGGAATTCCAGTGATTAACTTACTGGGAATTGATTCTGCAGAAAAAATTCAAGCGATTATTTCTGTTGAGGGCAAAGCGGAAGCAGGTAAATACTTGTTCTTCACAACCTTAAAAGGAACCGTCAAACGGACAGCCGTAACAGCCTTTTCTAATATCCGTAGTAATGGATTAATCGCCATTAGCTTAAAAGAAGATGATGAGTTAGTTAACGTGGTAACGACTAATGGCAATCAGAAGATGATTATCGGAACACATGCAGGATACTCTGTCACATTTGATGAAAATACTGTACGTGATATGGGCCGGACAGCATCAGGTGTTCGGGGAATCCGTCTCCGCGAAAATGATTATGTGGTCGGCGCAGCGATTCTGGATGAAAATAAAGAAGTCCTAGTCATTACTGAAAATGGTTATGGTAAGCGTACAAAAGCTTCTGAATATCCAGTTAAAGGACGTGGCGGTAAAGGGATTAAGACAGCAAATATCACTGAGAAAAATGGTCCATTAGCTGGTTTAACCACGGTCAATGGGGATGAAGATATCTTATTGATTACGAACAAAGGCGTCATTATCCGCTTTAACGTTGATTCTGTTTCTCAAACAGGACGCGCAACATTAGGGGTTCGTTTAATGAGAATGGAAGATGGTGCCAAAGTGGTAACAATGGCTGTTGTAGAACCAGAAGAAGTGGAAGAAGAAATCGTTGAAGTTGTAGAAACAACAGAAAACGAAACAACATCAGAAACAGAAGAATAACATAAAAAAGTTTCGCCAGTTGGCGAAACTTTTTTATTGGGACTTTCCAAAACTATTTCTTGCTTTTGTCCATCAATTAGCATATAATTAGAGATTGTGAACTACCTTTTTAGGTATGTTCTCCTTGCTCTTAGCCAACTAAGAGCCTTGAAGTCCATAGGGAGGTGAAAATCAATGAGTCAAGATACGAAGTACGAAATCATGTACATTATTCGTCCGAACATTGATGAAGAAGCAAAAACTGCTTTAGTAGAACGTTTCGACACAATCTTAAAAGATAACGGAGCAGAAGTTATCGAATCTAAAGATTGGGAAAAACGCCGCTTAGCATATGAAATGAACGGATTCCGTGAAGGCATCTATCATATCGTTAATGTTACTTCTCCATCAACAGCTGGCGCAATCAACGAGTTTGATCGTTTAGCAAAAATCAATGACGATATTATCCGTCATATGATCGTGAAGGTAGAAGCATAATTTGTTTCACATGAAACATTTATTGACGAAAGGAGATGTTTTGAATGATTAATAACGTTGTATTAGTCGGAAGATTGACAAAAGATCCTGACTTACGTTACACCGCTAGTGGTTCAGCTGTTGCGACCTTTACACTTGCTGTAAACCGTAACTTTACGAATCAAAATGGTGACCGTGAAGCAGACTTTATCAACTGTGTGATTTGGCGTAAACCCGCAGAAACAATGGCTAATTATGCCCGTAAAGGTACATTATTAGGTGTTGTCGGAAGAATTCAAACTCGTAACTACGAGAACCAACAAGGTCAACGTGTCTACGTAACTGAAGTGGTTTGTGAAAACTTCCAATTGTTAGAATCTCGTTCTGCTTCAGAACAAAGAGGAACTGGCGGCGGTAGCTTTAATAACAACGAAAATGGTTATCAATCACAAAATCGTAGCTTTGGTAATAACAATGCCGGTTCTGGATTTAATAACAACAACAATAGTTTCAATCCATCATCTTCTCAGTCGCAAAACAATAACGGTATGCCTGATTTCGATAAAGATTCTGATCCATTTGGTGGCTCAGGTTCATCTATCGACATTTCAGATGATGATTTACCATTCTAAACGAATTTGATAGGAGGGAACAAGAATGGCACAACAAAGAAGAGGCGGACGTAAACGTCGGAAAGTCGACTACATCGCAGCAAACCACATCGAATACATCGATTATAAAGATACTGAATTGTTAAAACGATTCATTTCAGAACGTGGCAAAATTTTACCACGTCGTGTTACAGGTACTGGCGCTAAAAACCAACGTAAATTAACGATTGCTATTAAACGCGCACGTATCATGGGATTATTACCATTCGTTAGTGACGAACAATAATTTTATGACAATTTCCAGAACCAAAGAGCTTGCTCTTTGGTTCTTTTTTATCTTGACTAGTGTTTCACGTGAAACATAACAAGGTTCGCAGAATGAAGTGTTTTGTGATAAAATAAGGGATGAAATAACTAGTGAATCACCAGAGCTATATGCTCGTTGGAACAAGTCGCCTCAAAGGTCTGCAGAAAGATTGGAGGCAAAAAAATGCAAAAGAAGAGAATTCAAAAAAACGGTTTCTTAATTGTTGTGGGTCTTCTCTTAGTAGAATTTCTCCTCTATTTCTTACTAACAAATAAATGGCTGCTATTGGCGGTAATTATCGCATTAGATATCTTTCTCTTAGTGGTTATTCGGCTGTTGATTAGAGATGTAGAAATTACAAACGTAGAAAAGATTCAAGAAGCAAGTTCCATTGCTGAACAATCGTTGGATTATGTTGTGAATGAAGTACCTGTGGGGATTATTACGTATAACGGGGAAACACGCGCGGTAGAATGGCTTAATCCTTATGCTGCTTCTATTTTTAATAAAGACAATCAGCTAACGTTAACCGCTAGCCAAGTTACGTCTTATTTAGAATTAGCAGAACGAAACCAAGATATTTTTACGATTGACGAAAATACCTATCGCTTTAGCGTCAATAAAGAACAACATACAATTACTTTTGAAGATATCACTAAAGAAAGTAATTTGTATCAAGAAAAAGTCGAAATGCAAACGGCTATTGGCATTGTGTCTGTCGATAATTATGATGATGTCACCGATACAATGGATGAGAAAGAAATTTCTTATTTGAATAGTTTCATTACGACGATGGTTTCTGATTGGATGGACCAATACAAAGTTTTTTATAAGCGAATCAACGCAGAACGTTATTTTTTCATTGCCCAATGGGAAGATATTCAAAAAATGATGGACGAAAAATTTTCTATTTTGGATACGATCCGTAAGGAATCAGCTAACCATGAAGTAGCCATTACGTTAAGTATGGGGATTGCTTATGGGGGGCCAACCTTAGATCAAACCGGGACCACGGCTCAAACAAACCTAGATACAGCTTTAGTACGTGGCGGCGATCAAGTGGTTGTAAAAGAAGCCAAAGATGAAGCGAAGCCGTTATTTTTTGGTGGAAAAACGGCAGTAACGACGAAACGTTCCCAAGTACGTTCTCGCGCAATGAGCATGGCAATTAAGGGAATTATTGCGGAATCTGCTGACATCTATATTATGGGCCATCGTTATCCAGATATGGATGCGTTAGGTTCAGCATTTGGTGTTGCTCGTTTAGCCTCGTTTAATAATCGAAAAGCGTGGATTGTTTTAGATGAAAATGAAATCATTCCCGATGTCAAAAGAGTGTTAGAGGCGATTAAAGAGTACCCAGAATTAGAAGAGCGCATTATTAGTCCTAAAGAGGCCATGAAGCGCAAGAAAGAAAGTAGCTTATTAGTTATGGTAGATTACCATAAACCGTCTCTATCGATCTCACAAGAGCTCTATGAGCGTTTTGATAAAGTAGTAATCATTGATCACCATCGACGAGGAGACGAATTTCCAGCAAAACCCTTGCTTTCTTATATTGAATCTTCTGCCTCTTCTGCTTCAGAATTAGTCACAGAATTGATCGAATACCAAAGTAATAGCGCAAATAAACTGCAGGCCTTTGAAGCAACCATGATGTTGGCGGGAATTGTGGTTGATACGAAAAGTTTCAATACACGAACGACGGCGCGAACATTTGATGTGGCTAGTTATTTACGAACTTGTGGAGCAGACTCATCTTTAGTACAATATCTATTAAGTTCTGATCTTACAAGCTATCTGGAAATGAACAACTTAATCTCTAAAAGCGAATATGTCACAAAAGATACCGTCGTTGTTGCAGGGAGTGAAGACAAAGAATATGATAGTGTCACAGCTGCCAAAACAGCGGACACATTACTTTCTATGGCAGGGATTAATGCAGCATTTGTCATTACCAAGCGGACGGATCAACAGATTGGCATTAGTGCTCGGAGTAATGGTTCAATTAATGTCCAAATTATTATGGAAAATTTAGGTGGTGGCGGTCACTTTACTAATGCGGCAGTACAATTATCAAACGTAACAGTAGCAGAAGTAAAAGAGCAACTACTTGATGTAATTCGTCAAAATATTAATGAAATGTATGAACAGGAGTGAAGGAAATGAAAGTCATTTTTTTACAAGACGTTAAAGGAAAAGGAAAAAAAGGGGACGTAAAAGAAGTGCCAACTGGTTACGCCCAAAACTTTTTAATTAAAAATGGTTATGCGAAAGAAGCCAATAAAGGGAGCATGAGTGCGTTAGCGGGTCAAAAGAAAGCCCAAGAAAAACATGAAGCAGAAGTTTTAGCACAAGCAAAAGAAATGCAAGCCTTTTTAGAAGATGAAAAGACTGTTGTAGAGATCAAGGCAAAAGCTGGAGAAGACAGCCGTTTATTTGGCTCAATTCCTTCAAAACAAATTGCAGAAGCCTTAAACAAACAATACAATGTAAAATTGGATAAACGCAAAATCGAATTAGCCAACCCAATTCGTTCTCTAGGTTACACTAACGTACCAGTCAAACTACATCATGAAGTTACAGCGAAAATTAAGGTTCATGTCGTAGCGGAATGATACAATCGATAAAAAAGAAGCCGATTTCTCCGGCTTCTTTTTTATGCCAAATAAATTACCAGGTTTATTTTTATTGTTTTTTTAAAATAAAATGAATAACACTTTAAATTAACGTAAGTATTATATTTTTATTAGTTGTGTATTTTTTAAAATTGGAAAGTGAACTAAAAATAGAGAAATCAGCAGAGAAAAAATGTACTTTTTTTAATGAAATTGTGTTAAAATGGATAGACTAAATGAACCAGAAAGTAAGACATCGTGGGAGAGAACAAAATGAATGAATTATTGCAAGATAGGGTACCGCCACAAAATATTGAAGCGGAACAAGCCGTTTTAGGTTCTATTTTCTTAGATGCAGATGTGCTAATAGAAGCGATGGAATATGTGGAACCTAAAGATTTCTATCGTCGTAGTCATCAGTTGATTTTCCAAACGATGATGACCTTAAGCGACCGAAATGAAGCGATTGATGTGGTAACAATCAAAGATCGCCTAGAACAAGAGAATTTGTTAGAAGATGTTGGTGGACTAAGTTATCTGTCAGATTTAGCTTTAGCTGTGCCGACAGCTGCCAATGTCATTTATTATGCAAAAATTGTTGAACAAAAATCGTTGCTGCGCAACTTAATCCAAACCGCTACAGAGATTGTAACTAAAGGCTTTGAGCAAGGTGAAGATGTTGAATCTATTTTGGATGATGCAGAACGAAGCATTTTAGAAGTCTCCGAAAAGCGGAATCGTAGTGGCTTTTTATCAATTTCAGATGTTCTAAATACAACTATTGCGAATATTGACCAATTATACCAAAATGATGAAGAGATTACTGGTTTACCTACAGGCTATCAAGCATTGGATAAAATGACTGCTGGCTTGCAAGCGGAAGAGCTAATTATTTTAGCGGCCCGTCCAGCGGTAGGGAAAACCGCTTTTGCATTAAATATTGCCCAAAATGTCGGCACCAAAACAGATAAAGCTGTCGCTATTTTTAGTTTAGAAATGGGGGCAGAATCATTAGTGAACCGGATGCTTTGTGCAGAAGGATCCATTGAGGCCAGCCATTTAAGAACAGGGCAATTATCTGAAGAAGAATGGCAAAACTTAATTATTGCGATGGGTAGTTTGTCCCGTGCGAATATCTATATTGATGACACACCAGGGATTAAAATTACCGAAATTCGTGCGAAATGTCGTAAATTAGCACAAGAAAAAGGCAACTTAGGTCTAATTTTGATCGACTACCTACAATTGATTGAAGGAACTGGAAAAGAGAACCGCCAACAGGAGGTTTCTGATATTTCACGTCAATTAAAAAAATTAGCGAAAGAATTAAAAGTCCCGGTTATCGCTTTGTCACAGCTTTCTCGTGGCGTGGAACAACGTCAAGATAAACGTCCTGTGTTAAGTGATATTCGTGAGTCAGGTTCCATTGAGCAAGATGCCGATATCGTTGCCTTTCTTTATCGTGATGATTACTACGATCGTGGTGAAGGAGAAGACGGCGATCATGAGCCACCAGAAGTTGACAATGTTGTAGAAGTCATCATTGAGAAAAACCGTAGTGGTGCGCGTGGAACGGTCGAATTACTTTTCATTAAAGAATATAATAAATTTTCTTCGCTTTCGCCGAGGACAGAATTTTAAAAAACGAACTCATTTTTTGAGTTCGTTTTTTTGCTTATTAAGGGATTAAAATCAGAGAGTAAAACACGAACAATATTCGTATATTTTATTATTTTACAAAAACATAACTAAAAATGTTCGTATTTTTGACAGAAACGCTTTTGATTGTGAAAGAATATTCGATTTTTACCCTTGAAAGGGACTGGTTTTACTGGTACAATGATTCAGGACAAAAAAATTATGAACGAGGTGTTCGAATGTCATCAGTAGTAGTTGTTGGAACGCAATGGGGCGACGAAGGTAAAGGAAAAATTACAGACTTTCTAAGTGAAAACGCAGAAGTGATCGCTCGTTACCAAGGCGGAGATAACGCCGGACATACCATTAAATTCGACGGCGTAACGTATAAATTACATTTAATTCCTTCAGGGATTTTCTATAAAGAAAAAATTAGTGTAATTGGTAACGGCGTAGTTGTGAATCCAAAATCTTTAGTAAAAGAATTAGCTTATTTAAAAGAAAATAATGTTGCCACTGATAATTTACGTATTTCAGATCGTGCTCATGTCATCTTGCCGTATCATATTAAATTGGATCAATTGCAAGAAGATGCGAAAGGTGAAAACAAGATTGGGACAACGATTAAAGGAATTGGCCCAGCCTACATGGATAAAGCAGCACGGGTGGGAATCCGTATCGCTGATTTATTGGATAAAGAAATTTTTGCGGAACGTTTGAAAATTAACTTAGAAGAAAAAAATCGTCAATTCGTTAAAATGTTTGATAGCGAAGCCATTGAATTTGATGATATTTTTGAAGAATACTATGAATACGGACAACAAATTAAACAATATGTTACAGATACTTCGGTTATTTTAAACGATGCATTAGATGCTGGAAAACGGGTTTTATTTGAAGGGGCACAAGGTGTCATGTTGGATATCGATCAAGGAACCTATCCATTTGTTACTTCCTCTAATCCAGTAGCTGGTGGCGTAACTATCGGTAGTGGCGTTGGTCCATCAAAAATTAATAAAGTGGTTGGTGTCTGCAAAGCGTACACTTCACGTGTCGGTGACGGCCCATTCCCAACAGAATTATTTGATGAAACAGGAGAAACCATTCGTCGTGTCGGTAAAGAATACGGAACAACAACAGGACGTCCGCGTCGTGTCGGTTGGTTTGATTCAGTAGTTATGCGTCATTCAAAACGTGTATCAGGAATTACGAATTTGTCATTAAACTCGATTGACGTGTTAAGTGGTTTAGAAACGGTGAAAATTTGTACAGCTTATGAACTTGATGGTGAATTAATTTATCATTATCCAGCAAGCTTGAAAGAATTAAGCCGCTGTAAACCAGTTTATGAAGAATTACCAGGTTGGTCTGAAGATATCACTGGTTGCAAAACTTTAGCTGATTTACCAGCTAATGCTCGTAACTATGTGCATCGGATTTCAGAATTAGTTGGTGTGCGCATTTCAACATTCTCTGTAGGTCCAGACCGTAACCAAACGAACGTTTTAGAAAGTGTTTGGGCACAAATTTAAGCAGATTTTTAAGGGAACGTAAAGGATGGCTTATGCCAGTTCAGCCTTTACGTTCTTTTTTAATTTTATATAAAAATGAAAAACTATGGTAAAATAAAAGAAAACATGAAGGGGGCAATTGTCCGTGAATTATCAATTAGTGACAGATTCTTGTTGTGACTTGCCGTATACATACTTAAAAGAAAACCAAGTACCTTTTATTAGCATGAATATTCAAATTGACGGGAAAGAATATCGCGATGATTTAGGCGAAACGTTTGATTATCAGAACTTCTTAACGGCTATTAAAAATGGAAGTATGCCCACTACCTCTCAAGTTAATGTGGGACGCTACAATGAATTTTTCCGTCCTTTTGTGGAGCAAGGGTTACCGGTGATTTATTTAGCTTTTTCATCTGGGTTAAGTGGCTCTTATCAAAGTGCGTTGCAATCAGTAGAGATGTTAAAAGAAGAGTACGATAATGTAGAAATTCATATTATTGATACAAAAGCAGCTAGCTTAGGTCAAGGGATGTTAGTCCGAGAAGCCATTCGATTACAAACAGATGGTCATTCATTAGGAGAAGTCGTTGCCTATCTTGAAGAGCAAAAAATGAAACTTCACTCGTGGGTAACGGTAGATGATTTAAAACATTTAGAACGTGGCGGACGGATTTCTAAAACAGCGGCAGCACTTGGTGGCTTAATGAACATTAAACCAATTATTCGCGTGGATGCGGCAGGCAAACTAGCATCCGTTGGTAAAACTCGTGGACGAAACAAGTCCTTGCAAAAGATTGCGCAAGAAACGATTCAAGGCATTGTAGAGCCAATGAAACAAACACTGTTGATTGCATATGCGGGAACGAAAGATGACGCGGAAAAAGTCAAAGAATTAATTGAAAAAGAAATAGAAGTTAATGAGATACTGATTTATCCTCTAGGACCCACCATTACTAGTCATACCGGAATAGGTTGTATTGCTGTGTTTTCTTTTGGTGAAAAAAGAAAATAAAAAATGAGCCTGGGACAAAAATCACTTTGGATTTTTGTCCCAGGCTTAAAAATTGATAAACGGCGGGAACAGAAGCAACACTACGCGTTGCTCCGATCTCAACAACTTCTAAGAGCTAAAGCTCTAAGAGTTGAAGGTCCTTCGGAAATAAGCCGAAATTGTTGAGAATCACGAAGAACGTAGTGATTCGATGATGAACAATACCTACTTGGTCTCCAAAAATTAAAGAACACCGGGTAGGTATCATGCAACATCAACTCGTTCCTCGTTGTGTTTTATGACAATTTTCGGAAATTCCTTCTTATTGCTGAGAAACACTATTTGCAAAGTAAATAGATGTTGAACAGTACCTACTTGGTTCTCGGAGTTAAACGCTTCTGTCCCGACCTCATTTTTTAATAATCTGAACTGAATAAAACGTCCATTTGTTTTTGAATTTCTGGGTTTTCCAAGAATTCATCATAGGTTGTTTCTGCTCGATCAATGACCCCTTTATCAGAAACAGCAATAATTCGGTTTGCTAATGTTTGGATAAATTGGTGGTCATGTGAAGCAAAAAGAATTGAACCAGTGAAAGCCATCAACCCATCATTTAACGCAGTGATTGATTCTAAGTCTAAGTGGTTCGTTGGATCATCTAAAACTAAGACATTGGCTTTGGAAAGCATTAATTTTGAAAGCATGACACGCACTTTTTCGCCTCCGGAAAGAACATTGACTGGTTTTAGTACCTCTTCACCAGAGAATAACATCCGACCTAAGAAACTACGTAAGAACGTATTGTCATCTTCTTCTTTACCAGCAAATTGACGTAACCAATCTAAAATGGTTAATGGCTCTTCAAAGTCTTTGCTGTTGTCTTTTGGTAAATAAGCTTGGCTAGTTGTAACGCCCCAACGAACAGAACCTGTATCGGGAGTAATTTCGCCCATAATCACTTTGAATAACGTAGTCGTTGTAATATCTGAGTCAGCGATGAATGCCACTTTATCATCTTTTGTTAAGTTGAACGAGATATTATCTAAGATTTTTTTGCCATCAATCGTTACAGAGACATTTTCAACTTGTAATAAGTCATTGCCGATTTCACGTTCTGGTGTAAAACCAACGAATGGATAACGACGAGAGGAAGGTTGAATGTCATCTAAGGTAATTTTATCTAACATTTTTTTACGAGATGTTGCTTGTTTTGATTTTGAGGCATTGGCGCTAAAACGAGCGATAAAGTCTTGTAATTCTTTGATTTGTTCTTCTTTTTTGGCATTAGATTGTGCTTGCAATTTTGTCGCTAGTTGGCTTGATTCCAACCAGAAATCATAGTTACCAACGTAAAGTTTGATTTTACTAAAGTCTAAATCTGCCATGTGAGTGCAGACTTTGTTTAGGAAATGACGGTCATGGGAAACCACGATAACGGTATTTTCAAAGTTGATTAAAAATTCTTCTAACCAATTGATTGAGCGGGTGTCTAAACCATTTGTCGGCTCGTCTAATAGTAAGACATCTGGTTTACCAAAAAGAGATTGAGCTAATAATACTTTGACTTTTTGACCAGCTGTTAATTCGCTCATTTTTTGATCATGTAATTCTTCTGGAATGTTTAGCCCTTGGAGTAAAACAGCTGCCTCAGGTTCTGCTTCCCAACCGTCAAGTTCAGCAAATTCGCCTTCTAGTTCTGCGGCACGAATCCCATCTTCATCTGAAAAATCTTCTTTCATATAGATAGCATCTTTTTCTTTCATTACTTCGTAAAGACGTTTATGTCCCATAATTACAGTTTCTAAAACAGTGTAGTCTTCGTAGTCAAAGTGATTTTGTTTCAGCGTTGCTAGTCGCTCATTAGGACCCATTGAAACCACGCCAGTTGTCGGTTGAATCTCACCTGATAAAATTTTAAGAAACGTTGATTTTCCTGCACCGTTTGCGCCGATTAAGCCGTAACAGTTGCCAGGAGTAAATTTAATATTCACTTCTTCAAAAAGTTTACGATCTGGAAATTGTAAACTTACATCATTAACAGTAATCAATTGTTTTCCTCGCTTTTAATATATTCTTGAACCTCTCTGCATTATATCGGCTACAGAACCTTTTTTCAAGGAGTTTCAATCTTTTTACAGAAACGAATAAAAAGGTGGGTTTTTTATAGAAAAAAGGCGCTTTTTTAAAATGTTTCATGTGAAACAGAAATTTTTTTCATGAAAGGGTTTTTAGTGTATTTTTTTAATGATACACTGTATCATGTAAATTAATTAGTGTATCGATTAAAGGAGCCATCAAAAATGAAGCGGATTGAAAAAATCTATCAATATGTTAAAGAGCAAACGAAGAATTTAACGCCAATGACCTTAACAAGTGATGCGGGAGTCACGACACAAGAAATTTCAGAAAGTTTAAACATTCAGCGGACCAATGCTAGTAAAGATTTGAATCAACTGGTTCGTGAAGGGCGCTTGAAAAAATTATCTGGTCGACCAGTAAAATATGTCGCGCAGGTGGCGTTTCAGCATCGACCATTAACCAAGCCAGTTAAAAGTTATCGGGAAAAATCAATGGATCACTCCACAAAAACTTTTATCGAACCATTGGTTGAACCAGTAGTCACGACCAGTAAAACCCCAGAAGTTGAAGATATTTTCAAAAAAATTATCGGTTCAGCTGGAAGCATGAAAACGCCGGTGGAACAAGCCAAAGCAGCGATTTTATATCCGCCAAAAGGCTTGAATTGTTTAATTACTGGACCAACAGGTTCTGGGAAAACTTATTTTGCTCATGCCATGTTTCAATTTGCGAAGCTGAACCAAATTGTGGCCAAAGAAAAAGAGTTTGTGGTGTTTAACTGTGCAGACTATGCGCATAATCCAGAACTTTTGATGTCGCATTTATTTGGGTATGTAGAAGGGGCCTTCACAGGCGCTACGAAAGCGAAAGAAGGGATTATTGATGAAGCAGATGGCAGCATTCTGTTTTTAGATGAAGTACATCGGTTACCACCCGAAGGACAAGAAATGATTTTTTATTTTATGGATCACGGCGTGTACGCGCGTTTAGGTGAAACAGTGAAATCACATCATGCAGATGTTCGGATTATTTGTGCTACGACGGAGAATCCTACTTCTTCTTTATTGAACACTTTTGTGCGACGCATTCCGATTATCATTCAATTACCGAACTTTAGTGACCGTCCTGCGAAAGAAAAAATTGACCTCCTAAAAGTGATGGTTTCAATGGAAGCAGCGCGGATTCAACGGCGAATCTCTTTGTCAGAAGATGTGGTCAAAGCGTTAATCGGAAGTGTTTCTTATGGAAATGTCGGTCAGCTAAAATCGAATGTGCAACTTGTGACTGCGCGAGGGTTCCTTAATCAGATGGAACAAGAGGAATTAATGATTACGATGGACGAATTAACGGACAATATTAAAGAAGGCATTATGCAACTTGCCAGTAATCGAGAAATATTGTCGGAGTTATCGAAATATCTGGAACCGCAATTAGTGGTATCACCAAATGAATCTTTAGTAGCTATTCAGTCAGATGCCTATGAATTGCCTTACAATCTATATGAGATTATTGGAGATAAAGCGGCTCTCTTAAAAGCAGACGGCTTGGACCAAGAACTAATTAATAATTTTATTACAACGGATATCAATGTTCATTTAAAATCTTTCTACAAAGATTATGGATTCACCTTTGATACAGAAAATAAATTGGCTGAAATTGTTGACCAACGAATTATTGATGTCACTAAGAAAATTTATAATTTTGCAGCGAAGCGGTTATCGTATTCGTTTCAACCCAATTTTATTTATGCAATGAGTTTACACATTAGTTCTTTCTTGAAACGCATCCAATTAGGCAAAGATCCTAAGCATCCTTTAAATGAAAGTATTCGAAATATGGTTTTAGATTATCCAACAGAGTTTGAAACAGCGAAAGAAATTAAAAATATTATTGAAAGTAGTTATCAGATGGAGATTCCTGAATCTGAAAGTTACTATTTAGCTGTTTTGCTCATTTCTTTAAGAGAAAATCCTGAGGCTGGCCGGATTGGCATTGTCGTGGCTGCGCACGGAAATAGTACCGCTAGCAGTATGGTACAAGTGGTTTCTCAATTGTTAAATGTTGATAATTTGAAGGCTGTGGATATGCCGTTAGATATGCCACCGAAAGAAGCTTTGCGTAAAATCGTTGAAGCAGTTGGTGAAGTGAATGAAGAAAATGGCGTACTATTATTGGTGGACATGGGTTCATTAAGTACGTTTTCAGAAGAAATTGTACGCCAGACAGGCATTGATGTGCGGACAGTAGACATGGTGACCACGCCAATTGTGCTTGAAGCGGCCCGCAAAACCGCATTAATTGATACGCAATTGGAAACACTTCACGAGTCTTTAAAAAACTTTCATGGCTATGCCGATATTCGCCAAAGTGAAACGAAACAAATCATTGAAAATTGGAAAACAAGAGCAATTATTGCTATCTGCGCTTCTGGAGAAGGAACTGCGCGCCGAATGAAAGAGCTTATTGAGGAAGCTGTCTTGCCACAAATAGACTGGCATTTAGAAGTGATTCCTTTGTCCATTGTAAATATGAAAGAAGTCTTGCCTAAAATTCAAGAAGACTATGAAATTATTGCGACAACTGGGATTACCAATCCCAAAATTGGTGTTCCTTATATTTCCATGGAAAATTTCTTTTCCGGTGAGGCAGAAAAAATTATTCAGCAATTACTAGCAGAGCGGAAAGAAGAAGTAATGAATAAGCCGTTGGACGAAGCGGCAGCAAAAGAAATTTGTCTAAAATATATGGAGCAAAGTTTCACTTTCATTAATGGAAAAAAAATCATTGAGCTGTTGTGGTCATTCGCTAAAAATATCCAAACCCAATTAACGATGCCAGAAGAGTACACATTTTATATCAATTTGATTATGCACACATCGGGCATGTTGGAGCGTATTTTACGGAATGATACACTGACGGTTTCAGAAAAGGAACTTGGTCGATTGGTTCAAGAACCAATTTATCCAGTGATTGTGGCCTCAATTGAGACTATGGAAGAAGCTCTTAATATGGATGTTCCAGCAGAAGAAGTTTATTTTATCGCACAGTTAGTCAAAAATGCCCAGTGTATCGAAGATAAAATCACCGAAATTGATACACTAGATTAATACAGAAAAATCGATACACTATTTATTAGTGTGTCGATTTTTTAATTTTCTTAAAAAAACCTATAATTTTCTAGGTTTCAAACCGATACACTAAAGTTGGCACGAAACTTGCTTATAATAAGGTGTCCCTTTTTACCTAAAATTTTTAAGTAAAAAGACAAAGGTCCTAACCTTTAAAAATGAATTTAAAGGAGCATTCCCGATGGTAATGGATATTCGTTTAGCTCGAATTGATGATCGATTAATTCATGGCCAAGTAGCAACTGTTTGGGCAAAATTGACGAACATTAATCGCATTTTAGTGGTTAGTGATTCCGTTGCTCATGACAATTTGAGAAAAGCCTTGTTAGTTCAAGCTGCTCCACCTGGTGTCAAAGTAAATGTCATCACTGTTCAAAAAATGATTGATGTTTACCCTGATCCTCGTTTTGATTCGTTTCGAGCCATGTTGTTATTCACTAATCCTTTGGACGTGAAACGAGTGGTCGAAGGCGGTGTACAACTCACTTCTGTGAATATTGGCGGAATGAGTTTCAGTACAGGCAAGCGAATGATTACGAATGCAGTCGCAGTGGATGCCAACGATTTAAAAGCATTTCTGTTTTTAAATGAACAAGGTATTGAATTGGAAATTCGAAAAGTCGCAGCAGACAGCCAAGTGAATTTGATGGATTTACTGAAAAAAGAGCGTAGCAAAGAAAATAACGCCAGCTGACGTTCATTTTTACAGACGAAAGACATTGAAAGGATGTGGTGGCCTAGGACCAACATCATTGCTTCATGAACTGTATTGATAAAGGCAAGTGCTGATGTTGAAAAAAATCAAGAACTATTGAAATTTTTTCATTTATTTTTGTCAGAATCTGATTTATCTGATTTTTTTCAAAAAGTGAAAGCGTTTAGCAGTACAACCATGAAAAAAAACATCAATTATACAGGAGGTATAAAAATGGTAGGAATTATCCTAGCAAGTCACGGTGAATTTGCTGAAGGGATCTTGCAATCTGGTGCAATGATCTTTGGCGAACAAGAAAATGTAAAAGCAGTTACGTTAATGCCTAGCGAAGGTCCCGATGATGTAAAAGCAAAAATGCAAGAAGCCATTGCATCGTTTGACAATCAAGACGAAGTACTATTTTTAGTTGACCTATGGGGAGGAACACCATTTAACCAAGCGAACTCATTGTTAGAAGATCATAAAGACAAATGGGCAATCGTTGCAGGTATGAATTTACCAATGGTTATTGAAGCATATGCTTCTCGTTTCTCTATGGAATCAGCACAAGAAATTGCGACACACATTCTTGAAACAGCAAAAGATGGTGTCAAAGTTAAACCAGAAGAGTTACAACCAGCAGAAGCACCAAAAGCTGCTGCGACAGAAGATGCACAGCCAAAAGGTTCGTTACCACCAGGTACAGTTGTTGGCGATGGCAAAATTAAATTTGTGCTAGCACGTATTGATTCACGTTTATTACATGGTCAAGTAGCAACAGCTTGGACAAAAGCAACACAACCAAACAGAATTATTGTTGTTTCTGATGCCGTTGCAAAAGATGACTTACGTAAGAAATTAATCGAACAAGCAGCTCCTCCAGGAGTAAAAGCCAATGTTATTCCAATCAGTAAAATGATTGAAGTAGCGAAAGATCCACGTTTTGGCAATACAAAAGCATTATTATTATTTGAAAATCCTGAAGACGTCTTAAAAGTGGTTGAAGGCGGTGTAGAAATCCCAGAAGTAAACGTTGGTTCAATGGCTCACTCTGTTGGAAAAGTCGTTGTAAGCAAAGTATTATCAATGGGTCAAGAAGACGTTGATACGTTTGATGAATTAAAAGCCAAAGGCATCAAATTTGATGTGCGTAAAGTGCCAAATGATTCAAAAGCGAATATGGACGAAATTTTGAAAAAAGCAAAAAATGAGTTAGCAAACGCGTAACTCGCCAAATACAAATCAAAATAGGAGGCTTATCATGTCTGTTATATCAATTATTTTAGTTTTACTCGTTGCCTTTCTAGCTGGTATGGAAGGGATTTTGGATGAGTTCCAATTCCACCAACCGTTAGTAGCATGTACATTAATCGGATTAGTTACTGGTAATTTAGAAGCCGGAATTGTTTTAGGTGGTACTTTACAAATGATCGCGTTAGGTTGGGCGAACATCGGGGCTGCCGTTGCACCGGATGCCGCTTTAGCATCTGTTGCCTCAGCAATTATTTTAGTTTTAGGTGGCCAAGGTGTTAAAGGTGTTCCTTCAGCGATTGCCATCGCAGTTCCTTTAGCGGTTGCAGGTTTGTTCTTAACAATGATCGTTCGGACAGTTGCGGTTCCAATCGTTCACATGATGGATGCGGCTGCTGAAAAAGGCAACATTAAACAAGTTGAAATGTTACACATTTTCGCTGTATGTTTACAAGGTATTCGTATTGCGATTCCAGCAGGTGCTTTGCTATTCATTCCTGCTGACACTGTTCGTAATTTCTTAGAATCAATGCCAGCTTGGTTAACTGATGGTATGGCTATCGGTGGTGGTATGGTCGTTGCCGTAGGTTATGCATTAGTAATCAACATGATGGCAACAAAAGAAGTATGGCCATTCTTCATTATCGGTTTCGTAGTCGCAGCGATTTCTCAATTAACATTAATCGCATTAGGTGCTTTAGGTGTCGCTTTAGCTCTTATTTACTTGAACTTATCTAAAATGGGCGGTTCTTCTAACTCAAATGGCGGAGGCAACTCTGGCGACCCATTAGGCGATATTTTAAACGACTACTAATTCTGAAGGAGGAGCAAAGAAAATGGCAGAAAAAATTCAATTAACTAAAAAAGATCGTTTAGCTGTAGCTTGGCGTTCAACATTTATCCAAGGTTCTTGGAACTATGAACGTATGCAAAACGGCGGCTGGGCATTCTCAATGATTCCAGCAATCAAAAAATTATATAAAACGAAAGAAGAACGTTCAGCGGCGTTAAAACGTCACTTAGAGTTCTTTAATACACACCCATACATTGCCTCACCAATCCTTGGTGTAACATTAGCTTTGGAAGAAGAACGTGCCAATGGCGCACCAGTTGATGACGTAGCGATTCAAGGGGTTAAAGTTGGGATGATGGGTCCTTTAGCCGGTGTTGGTGACCCAGTTTTCTGGTTTACTGTTCGTCCAATGTTAGGCGCTTTAGGTGCTTCCTTAGCAATGGGTGGTAACATCTTAGGCCCAATCTTATTCTTCGTTGCTTGGAACTTAATTCGTTGGTCATTCATGTGGTATACACAAGAGTTTGGTTACAAAGCAGGTTCTAAAATTACTGATGACCTTTCAGGTGGTTTACTACAAGATATTACAAAAGGTGCTTCTATTTTAGGGATGTTCGTACTGGCCGCATTAGTTCAACGTTGGGTATCGATTAAGTTCTTACCAATTGTCTCACAAGTTAAGTTAGACAAAGGTGCTTATATCGAGTGGGATAAACTTCCTGCTGGCGGTGAAGGAATGCATAAAGCCTTTGAACAAGTGAACCAAGGCTTGGCGCTTTCACCAACGAAAGTTACTACTTTACAAGATAACTTAGATCAATTGATTCCAGGTCTAGCACCATTACTACTTACATTCTTATGTATGTGGTTATTGAAGAAAAAAGTTAGCCCAATCGTTATCATTCTTGGTTTATTCGTAGTCGGCGTTGTCGGTCACTTAATCGGCTTATTATAAGAATGACGAGGTAAGTTTATTACTTCTAATCAAAAAAAGCGGAAGAGAAGTCGAGAAACTTTTCTTCCGCTTTTTTAAACAAAGATGTAATTTTGTTTGTTTCGATCAGGAAAGAAACGTATAATAAAGAGGAATTAGTCGAATGAAATGGAGCAGATAACATGGTACAATCATTAAACACAAAAGTTGATTTAGTTATAGATGCGACGGCATTTACAGGATTAACAGATTATGGACAAATTATGATAGGTGACCGCGGGTTTGAATTTTACCATGCCAAAGATCCACGTAAGTTTATCCAAATTCCGTGGGAAGAAGTCGATTACGTGTTGGCTTCAGTAATGTTCAAAGGAAAATGGATTCCTCGTTATGCGATTCAAACCAAGAAAAATGGGACGTATACGTTTGCTTCAAAAGAGCCGAAGCGAGTGTTACGAGCTATTCGTGAATATGTTGACCCAGATCATATGGTCCAATCTTTGAGTTTCTTTGATGTCATAAAAAGAGGGATTCTCTCGATTGGGAAAAAGAAAAAATAATTTATAACTGTTACTTTTTTATAAACTAGATGAAAAAGTAGCGGTTTTTTTGTGGGAAAACGAGGGACTTATTTATACAAAAAAGGCACAATTTTGCACCAAAAAAGAGACAATCAAGTGATACGTTGTTTTTAATGGAGTTATCATTGAAATGGTTTTCAGAAAGCACGATGAAAATATTTGACACCTTGTAAAATAGTAGTAACATAATAAGTGTAATAAATTATTTTATAGAGGAGTGAGTGTCATGGAACAACGACAACATCATGGAATGGACTGGGGTTCATTAGTATTAGGAATTCTATTTGTTCTGACTGCATTAATTTCTTTCCAAAATCCTGCCGGTAATTTAATTGCCATTGTGATGGTTTTTGCGATTTTTGCTATTATTAAAGGGATTTTCGAAATTTTTGTACGTAATCGTATGAAAGAATTGCTAGGCTACAAAGCTTATGCACCAATCATCTTAGGGATTATTGATATCCTAATTGGTGTTTACTTATTGTTTAACTTAAATATTGGTGTCGCTGTGTTACCATTTGTTTTTGCAATTTGGTTTTTATTCGACTCAATTTTCGGCTTATTTACTTTAGATTTTGCTAAACGAGTAAGCACAGGTTACTTCTGGTTCACATTAATTGTTGACGTTTTAGGGATTATCTTAGGTGTAATGTTATTATTTAATCCATTGTCTTCAGCATTAACTCTAAGCTTCTTAGTTGGCTTCTACTTTATGATGTTTGGTATTAGTAATATTGTATATGCTTTTAGATAAAAGAAGTAAAAAAACAGGTTTTCCGAAAAGGAAAACCTGTTTTTTTTTAATAACGACGGCGGCAGTTGCCATTATTTCCCGAAATTGTTCGAACAAGCCACACGATAATCGCTACGGGAACTAAAATTTTTACTGCTAGCCACAATAAGCTTCCCACGATACCGACAACGGCACTAAAGAGTGAACCGACAACTAAAAATAAAAGGACCACTAAAAGAATATTTATAAACATTGGTCGTTGATTATTCATACGTACTACCTCCAAATTTTTCCTGTTTTCTATATACAGAGTATAGCAAGAATGCGCAACAAGCACCTCCATCGGAAGGCTGATTTTTTTCTCTGGCGAATGATGGAGCCGCTGTTGGTTATTTTGGACTTTCTTATTGAAATAATCAGAATATTCTGGTGTATAATTATAAAAAAGGATTTAAAGTGAGGGATTGGATGACGACTGAGGGATTAATCGCTTTGTTAGAAAAGAAACGAAATGATTTAAGTAAAATTGAAAATCAAGTACTGGATTATATTTTGACGCATATGACGGAAATTAGTTCACAAACCATTTATGAGGTGGCGCAGGCGTTGTTTGTTTCAACAGCCACTATTTCTCGGACAGCCAAACACTTAGGTTATCGAGGCTTCCAAGAATTAAAATATGCGATCGTCCAATCGGTGCAGAGCGAGAGCACAGAAAGCGATAGTCGTAGTTTTCAAGCCATTACGCAACAGTTGATCGCCAACGTGCAAGATAGTTTTCAACAGATGGATGAAGCCAAAGTCGCGGAAATGCTAAAAATGATTGAGTGCGCGAATACGATTGAAGTGTTCGGTGTTGGTGGCAGTTTTCCTATTTGTACTGATTTTGCACGAAAGCTAACATTTTTAGGAAAAAAAGCCTATGCACGATCTGATTGGGATGAACAAGCGGCAGCAGTTAAGAATCTGGATGGACGGGATTTAGCCATTTTTGTCAGTTATACAGGAGAAACTAAGGGGATTTTAGCGTATGCACGTGTAGCGCAGGAACAGCAAGTGCCGATGATTAGTTTGATTTCGACTAAAGGAAGCACCTTGGAAAAATTGTCGACGACGACGTTATTTGCCAAAGGGACGACACGTTATCATCAGCGCGTGGATTTAAGTTCAAGAATTGCTGTCATTTGTTTGTTCGATACGGTTTTATTAATGTACGCAGAGGCAAAGCAGCCGCGGTAATTTTATGCAACACCATACTAAATGATGTAAGGGGATACAGAAAAAGTGTAGCCTCTTTTTTCTTTGTTTTGGGCTAGTTATAATGAGGGCAATGAATGTAAACGCAATCATTTTTAGTTTTGTAAAGAATGAATGGAGGAGTTAAGAAATGGCAGTAAAGAAAAAGAAAGCGACTTTCTGGGAGTTTTTCCAAGGATTAGGCAAAACGTTTATGTTGCCAGTGGCTTTATTAGCTTTTATGGGGATTTTGTTGGGATTAGGAAGTTCTTTTTCCAGTGAATCTATGATTGAAACAATCCCGTTTTTAGGAAAGCCCGCAGTAAAAATTATTTTCCAATTTATGTCGACAATTGGTGGTTTTGCGTTTGCCTATTTACCTGTCATGTTTGCAATGGCCATTCCGTTGGGGTTAGTTCGGAAAGAAAAAGGAATTGCTGCGTTTTCAGGTTTCGTAGGCTATACGGTGATGAATTTAGCGATTAATTTCTATTTAGTGCAGACGAATCGCCTCGTGGATCCTGAACAGTTGCGGGAAGCCGGCCAAGGAATGGTTTTTGGGATTCAAACGATTGAAATGGGCGTTCTCGGTGGAATTATCGCGGGGCTTATTGTCTATAAGTTGCATAATCGATTTTATACGGTGCAACTACCAGATAGTTTTGCCTTCTTTTCTGGCGCACGGTTTGTGCCAATTATTACTTCATTAGTGATGGCCTTCGTGGGCTTAGTCATTCCGTTAGTTTGGCCACTTTTCGCGCTAATGATTATGGCGATTGGCCAACTTATCCAACGTTCTGGTATTTTTGGGCCTTTTCTGTTTGGGTCAGGGGAACGTCTACTGTTACCGTTTGGGTTGCATCATATTTTGGTTTCCATGATTCGTTTTACTGAAGCAGGGGGTTCAGCGGTGGTGGCTGGCAAAGAAGTGTTTGGTGCGTTAAATATTTTCTATGCAGAATTGCAAAATAATTTACCGATTTCACCAAGCGCAACAGCTTTCTTGTCACAAGGGAAAATGCCGACCTTTATTTTTGGCTTACCAGCGGCGGCGCTTGCGATGTATCATACTGCAGCTCCGGCGAATCGACATAAGATTAAAGGCTTACTCCTTTCGGGTGTAATTGCTACGGCTATCACTGGCATTACAGAACCAATTGAATTTTTATTCTTATTTATTAGTCCATTATTATGGCTGTTTCATGTCATTATGACTGGTCTAGGTTTCATGGTAATGGCTTTATTGGGTGTTGTAATTGGAAACACTGATGGCGGGCTACTGGACTTTGTTATTTTTGGCTTGTTACAAGGAACTTATACAAAATGGTGGTGGGTTCTCATTGTCGGCGCTATCTGGTTTGTTGTTTATTATTTCGTCTTTAAAACAGTCATTGTAACCTTTGATTTAAAAACACCTGGACGAGACAAGGTCTTAGATGAGACTGAATATACCGATCAAGAAGTTCAATATAAGAAAACGGGTGGCTATGATGCGCCTGGGATTTTAGCGGCTTTGGGTGGGCAAGAGAATATTCAAGCTATTGATAATTGCATTACGCGTTTACGTTTAGTGTTAGCAGATGCTAATAAAGTAGATGATGACAAATTAAAGCAATTAGGGGCTTTAGGTGTCGTGCATTTAGATGCGCAGAATGTGCAAGTGATTATCGGAACCAAAGTGACAACGGTCCGTAATCAATTAGAGATGATTTTAGGTTAGAAAAAAGACAGAAGGTGAAGAGTGTGTCGTTTGATAAAGCAATTGATCGACGAGGAACGTATTGTACACAGTGGGATTTTGTAGAAGACCGATTTGGGGAAGCGGACTTGCTTCCCTTCACTATTTCCGATACGGATTTTGCTGTGCCAGAGGCAGTTCTGGCAACATTACAGGAGCGTTTGAAACATCCAGTATTTGGCTATACGAGGTGGAACCATCCGCAATTAAAAGAAGCAATTCAAACGTGGTACCAGACAAGATTCCAGACGAAGATTGAAGAACACTGGATTATGTATACCCCGACCGTTATCTACGGGATTTCTGCTTTGATTCAATTATTAACTAACGAAGGGGAGGGCATTATTTTACAAACACCTGCCTATGATGCATTTTTTAAAGTTATTCAGGAAAATAAGCGGCAAGTAGTGGCAAATGAACTGCTTTATCAAGAGAAGCGCTACAGCATTGATTTTATTGATTTAGAAAAAAAACTAGCGCAACCAGAAAATCGCTGTTTGCTTTTATGTTCCCCGCATAATCCAACAGGACGTGTTTGGGAGCAATGGGAATTAGAGCGAATGGTTTCATTGTGCCAACAGTATGATGTGTTTTTACTTTCTGATGAAATTCATATGGATATCGTTAATAAAGGCCATGTTCATCGACCAATTACGCAATTTGGTTATAAAAAATCTGCCATTATTACCAGTGGCACGAAAACCTTTAATTTTCCAGGGCTGATTTTTGCTTACACCTTAATTCCAGATAACGAATTGCGTGACGCTTTTCAGCTCAAATTAAAAAACGCCGATGGTCTATCATCAACAAGTATTTTGGGAATGCTAGCAACCATGACGGCCTATCAAAAATGTGGTACTTGGGTTGACGAGTTGAATGATTATTTAGCGGAGAACCAACGTTACGTGAAAGATTTTTTACAGACATATTTGCCAAAAATTAAAGTGACGGAGCTGGAGGCAACTTACTTAATGTGGTTGGATGTATCAGCGGCAGTTCCAGATGTGGCCCGCTTACAAGAGGCTTTAGTTTCTGTGGGGAAAGTCGCCATTATGGACGGCTCGATTTATGGCGGTAATGGACAACGATTTTTACGGTTAAATATTGGCTGTTCGCAAGCAAAACTACACGAAGGACTTGAAAGGATGCGTCAAGGTTTTGAAGCTGTTTTACAAAAGGATGGCACAGCATCAGCGCTTGGGAATAATTGAGAAAAGATAGCATTCCGAAAATGGTTGCAGTACAATGGAAAAATAGAAACAAATAAAATAACAAAAAGTAACAACTTGTCATTTACTGGGGGAAAAGAAATGAAAACAATTAAAACAAAGCAAGCACCACAAGCAATTGGGCCATATTCACAAGCAAAAATTGTGAATGGTTTATTGATTACTTCTGGTCAGATTCCACTGGATCCTGAAACAGGCAAGGTGGTTGGTACAACGATTAAAGAACAAACCAATCAAGTACTGAAAAATATTCAAGGGATTTTAACAGAAGCTGGTAGTGATTTTGCTCATGTAGTCAAAACGACATGCTATTTACAAAATATGACGGATTTCACGGCATTCAATGAAGTCTATGCTGAGTATTTTAGTGCGGAATATCCTGCACGCACAACGATTGAAATCTCTAAATTACCGATGGATGTGTTGGTGGAGATTGAGATTATCGCAGAAGTAGTGGCGTAAAAAGAATAAAACAATGGTTCCATTAAGGCATAGGCACTTAGGGAACCATTGTTTTTTTAGTGGTTGCTTTTTTGCCGAAAGTAAGGAAAGATTTTGGTATATCGAAAACAACGTTTATTCGCTATAGTAAAAATACAAGTAAGCGCTAACTTGTGGAGGAATGACAAATGTTAACATTTAATGAACAAAGACTATTAGAACAATTGTTGAAGGAAGAGGAGTTTCAAACATTTGATGCACTAGCTAGTCACTTAGGCCTATCAGTTCGAACGGTTCGTAATTTATTGAATAAATTAGAACCGACTTTTCAGCAGAATCACCTTCGGCTGTCTAAAAAGTATGGGTTTGGTATTAAAATAATTTCAGAAAAACAGTCGTTTAGAGAAATATCAGAAAATATTCATACATCCATTGTCGTACGTCGTGAAGTTTTGAAGTTAATGTTGTTATTTTATTATCGAAAAAAAGTTTCAATTAATCAATTAAGCCAAGTGTTTTTCCTAACAAAAAGTTCAGTATTAGCTGATTTAAAAATTGTTGAGAAGGAACTGGCTGTTTATAATTTGAAAATTGTAAGGAGTCATCAAGGGACTGAATTATTGGGACATCGAAAAGATATAAAATCAGCAATTATTGATTCGGTGCACTTAGTTGGTACGGCATTTATTTTTGAAAACCGTGCCTATCTGTCGAAAAATCAATTTTATTGCCAAAAAATTTTAGTGAGTGAGTTTAAGAATGTTATATTATCAGGAATTCGTTTAATAGCTATAAAATATTCTTATTCTTTTAATGAGGATTTTATACAAACTTTAGTCATCCAATTAATGGTAGACATTTTATTATTTGGTAAACAGATGAATGAAAAACAACAAAAAGATAGTTCTGGTCCAGCAACAGATTTTCAATTATATCTGGAACAGACATTAGGATTTACTTTTTCTAATCAATATAATCCAAATCGAATTGGCGAATATCTAGCTGCGTGTGAATTTAGAAATCCACAAAAATTATCACCGTTACGTGAAATTGCCGAGCAATTGCTGACTTGTTATCAAAAGTTACAACAGGTTAAGATAGATACTTCAAATTTAATCGATAAAATTGCAAATAACATTGAACAAATTAAACAGCGAAACCACTATAGAATGAGTGTTTTTCATCCATTATTGAATGATTTACAACTGAATTTTGGTAAAGAATTTATTGCTTTGCGATTTTGCTTTTTAGCAATTGAAAAAACAGTCGGTTATGTAAGTGATGATGAGCTATGTTTTCTGCTAGTTACTATTTTAAATACACCACAAAGGTATAAGCCTCAGTTAACTGCTCGTCTAGCTAGTAATGGAAGTTCGGAATATCGCCAGTTTATCAAAAGAGAACTACAACGAAATTTGTCAGATGTTCAGGTATTTTTAAACGAGGAAGTGAGTATAGCAGATTGGCAGTTTATTTTTTCAAAAAATAAGCAATTAAAAAAAATAGCAGACAATAATATAAAGTTTGATGTATTCAATAAAAGCCATTTAGCAGTTGTTAAAAATGAAATCGCTTTATATAAACAATTTAAAGTAGAAAGAGGTTGTAGTATACCATCTATTTTTGAAACGATTTCTATGTCCAATAAATTAAGTAAAGTAAGGGTCGTTGAGAAAATTACACAACGACTGATTGAAGAACAAGTTACTGACTTTGCTACCATTGAAGATGCTTTTAACAAAGACCAGCAACAACCTCTTATATGTCGAAAAATGGAATGTGCGATTTTATTTATGATAGATCCAAAACAATTACGGTCACAAATACGAGAATTCGGCTGGTCTGCATTAATCAATTGGTGTGAGAACAATCAAAATAATCAGGTGCGAAAAGTAGTTATTATTGTTGCTGGAAAAATAGAAGAAATTGATTTTCACGAAATTTTTAGAAGATTTGTGTCAAATGGATAAGGAAAATAGTTGGTTGGCGTTTTGTTTGAAAGAAGGAATAAGGGAGGTACAAAATGGAAAAAATCGTTCAATTTGTAAATGAAAAAATATCACCACCACTCATGAAAGTTGGAGAGAATCGTTATATGATAGCTGTTAAAAACGGTATGATTTTAACAGTTCCTTTTACTATTATTGGTTCAATTTTTATGATTTTAGCCCAGTTTCCGCTGACAAGTTATCAGAATTTTATTGAACCTTATAAGAATGTATTAATGGTGCCAACTTCAGTAACTTTTGGGATTATTGGTTTAATAGCAGTAGTTGGCATTAGTTATAGTTTATCTCAGTTTTACAAAATTGATACTATTCGGAATGTTTTAATGTCGTTAGTTTGTTATTTATTAGTACAATCTTCCATGGGAGAAGATGGATCATATAGCATTAACACTGGAAATTTTGGCACTTTAGGTGTTTTTTCAGCAATTATTATTTCGTTTGTAGTTGTTGAAATTTATCGGTTTTGTATGAACAAACAGTTAGCTATTAAAATGCCGAGTAGTGTTCCTCCAGCAATAGCTAAATCTTTTAACATTTTAATTCCGTTACTAATTTCATTAACACTATTTTGGGTTATTCGTGTGCTGTTAGGCTTTGATATCAATGCAAGTTTGAATATGCTCTTTAGCCCGCTGGTTCAAGGGTTAAGCACCCTTCCTGGAATTCTTGTTTTTATGCTTTTACGGTCGCTACTATGGTGTGTAGAGATTCATGGAGGGGCTGTGTTATCTGTTGCAGATCCAATTTTTTTAACTATGTTAGGTGCAAATACGGATGCCTTAGCTGCTGGCGAGCCATTACCGTATATTACCGCTGCGGGTTTTGTTAACTTTATTTTTATTGGCGGCGGAGGCGCAACGCTTATGCTAGTTATTTTTATGATTTTTTCAAAGGATCAAGGACTACGTACATTGGGAAAGCTTTCTCTACCAGCAAGTATTTTTGAAATCAATGAACCAATTGTTTTTGGTGTACCGATGGTATTAAATCCCATATTGATGATTCCTTACACACTTTGTAATACATTGCTTGCTTTAATTGCATATCTGTTAATGTATTTTGATGTGATTGGACGGCCAGTTGTCGCTGTTCCATGGACTACACCACCAATTCTTATGCAATATTTAACTTCGGGGGGAGATTGGCGTGCAGCAGTGTATGGTGTATTTGCTTTGTTAGTAAGCGGTGTAATTTATTATCCATTTTTCAAAATGTTAGAGAAACAGCGGTTAGATATCACCATACAAGAAGCAGCAAAAAATGAAGAGAATTTGAAAGGAGAAACTGTCCATGAATCAAATGAATCAGTTTATTGATTCTCAGTGGCAACTATTGCCAGAGCTTCTTCAAAATACCATCACAATGCCGCTTGAAGAAGAAGGTACCAAACAAATTGTTTTTGTTGGCTCAGGTAGCTCGTTGAATGCTGCCAAAATGGCACAACGTTATTTTGAAAAGTTTAGTCAACAAACGTTGATTTTTTTCAATGTTCAACAATATAAAAAGCAAGGCGCTTTGTTAGATCCGCATTATTTAGTAGCTATTTCTCAAACAGGTAATAGCTTGGCAACACTTGAGTGTCTTCAATTAGCAAGTGAGAACAAAAACACAACAATCTTTCTCAGTGCAACAAGGGATGAAGAAAAGCGACAGTATGCAGATTATTTTATAGACTTATGCTGTGCAGAAGAGCAAATTGGACCGAAAACAGTTGGTTTTACGGCTACGTTTATTCGATTAGTTCAATTAGCTTTAGCATTTAACAAAGATCAGGAAGACCGCATATCTGAGGAAATCTTTGTAAGTTTTAAAGAATGTATTCAAAAAATGCCTAAAATGAAGGAAATAACTCTTCAATGGCTAAAAGAAAATCCCCATTGGGCAAATGCACCTTATTTGACAATTACAGCAGATGATGCCCTTTTAGGGGTGATAGAAGAAGGTGCTTTAAAGGTGTTGGAAACATTGAGAATCCCAGTCATGGCCTATGAAATTGGGGAGTTTACACATGGCCCACATCGACTAATCAAAGAGGAATCTTACCATATCTTTTTAAGTGGCGGGCCAACGACAAAGTTAACGGAAAAAGTAAATTTATATACCCAAAGTTTTACAAAAAATACTTTACTGATAGCAGAAAAGGCAGGAGAGATAACTGTAGACCTTTCTTGCGAAACTCCAGGTGTGGAGTTACTGTATACTTTGATTTTTCAAGTATTGGCAAATGAGTGGGCATTACAAACAGGATTTAATCCAGACAAAAAAGTTCATGAAGCATTTTTTGCTTTTGTGGGTACAAAAGATTAGGAGTGGGAAAAGATATGTCATTAAAAATTGCTATTATTGGTGCAGGAAGTGTATATACACCAGAAATAATTGAAGGATTAGCGCAAAGTAAAGAGAAATTACCTGTAACAGAATTAACCTTGATGGATATTGATCCGGATCGTTTAGAAATTATGTATAATTTTTTAAATCGTTATAAAAAATTTCATCAATTATCGTTTGCTATTCGTAAAACAGAAAGCTTAGAAGAAGCTGTTAAAGGTCAAGATTTTATTTTAACGCAAATTCGAGTAGGAGGGAATCAAGCAAGGATTCATGATGAAAAAATTCCTCTGAAATATGATGTGATTGGTCAAGAAACTACAGGGCCAGGGGGCTATATGAAGGCGTTGCGTACAATTCCAGCTATAGTAGAAATTGCGAAGGCTGTTGAAAAACATAATCCAGAAGCATGGCTAATTAACTATGCTAATCCTACAGGTATTTTAGCAGAAGCAGTTCGCAATTATACTAAAACAAAATTTATCGCTTTGTGTGCAGGTGGCATGCGTCCAAGAACTTGGGTTGGATGGGCACTTGATGCAAATTATAAAGAAGTGACCTATGATTTTGTCGGGTTAAACCATATGAATTTTGCTTATAATATTCGTGTGGATGGTCGTAAGATTACAAAATAGGAATTTGATAAAGTAGCAGATATTCATGAAACCGTGGCCCCAGAATTAATCAAAAAATTGAATGCTTTACCAAGTCTGTACTGTCAATATTACTTCCATCGCCGCCAAAAGTTAGCGGAACTCAAAGAGGTCCCTTTAACCAGAGGTGAAACAGTTTTAAACTTGGAAAAGGAAATCTATACGGCATTAAAAAACCCCAGTCAGCATGACAAGCCAGAGATTTTAAAAAATCGTGGTGGTGGTGGTTATAGTGAATTAGCGTTAGAAGCACTTTCTGCGATTTACAATGATGAAGATATGTGGATTGTTGCAAATGTTAAAAATGAACGTGCAATTGAATTTTTACCTTATGATGCCTCTGTGGAAACACCTTGTATTTTAAATAAGAATGGGATCACCCCACTTGTTCAAAATAACATACCTGAAGATGTATATGGCTTAGTTTCTGCGGTAAAAAACTACGAAAGCTTAGTGGTTCAAGCAGCTATAGAAGGAAATTATGATAAAGCTTTAGAAGCAATGGTAGCTCATCCATTAGTAGGAGATTTTGACATTGCTAAACCGATGTTAGATGAAATGTTAAAAGTTAATGCACCTTACATTCATCCAGATTTAGTCGCTGCAGTCACTGATTAAAAAGAAGCGAACAACAGTTGTTCTGTAATAACTGTTGTTCGCTTCTTTTTAATGTTAAAACAATACGATTCAGCCAAAATGTCTAGCTGTGCTGGAAAATTTTCAGCAAATAGGCTACCATGGAAGAAAATCGATAAAACGAAAGTTAAATGAATAGAAAAGAGATATGAAAGAGGCTATAAGATGAAAAAAAATATTAGCCAACTAACGCAGTGGTTGAAAGAACACAGTTTATTATTGAAACTAATTTTTCTTGGTTCTGTATTAGTTTTCGTGGCTAACCAAGTGACACATATCGCTCAAGGCATGACCTGGGCGGATATTTTTTCCACGATGGAACAACAAAGTACGGGGCGTTTAATTGGTATGGTCTTGGCAGGACTATTAGGGGTTATTCCGATGCTCCTTTATGACTATGTAGTCGTTAAATTATTGGAAAAAGAAGGTAAGCCACCAATGAAACGAATGGATTGGTTAACTTCGGCTTGGGTCACTAATACCATTAATAACTTAGCGGGTTTTGGCGGCGTGGTTGGTGCAACGCTACGGATTAATTTTTACGGAAAAGATGTACCGCGGGGCAAGGTTGTAGCAACGGTCTCAAAAGTTGCTCTGTTCTTGATTTCAGGGTTATCTATTTTATCTTTTGTGGCGTTTGTTGATTTATTTTTTATTCGAACCCAAAATGTTTTTCGTGAATATTGGGTTTGGTTATTATTGGGCAGCCTGATTGCGCCAGCGCTCTGGTTTTTCACGTATTTAAAACGGCGAACATTGTTTAAAACATTTTTTCCAAAAGCAGTGCTCCTATTATTCGGCGCTTCATTAGGTCAATGGCTAGGTGGGATGTTTGCTTTCTTGATGATAGGTCGCTTGATGCAGGTGCCAGTTTCGATGGTTTCTGTTTACCCAATGTTTGTTATCGCTACGTTAATCGGGATGTTAACCATGGTTCCTGGTGGTATGGGAACGTTTGATGTCTTAATGATTTTGGGCTTATCACAATTAGGGATTGATCGATCACAAGCGGTCGTCTGGTTGTTGTATTATCGTCTGTTTTATTATGTGACGCCTTTTATGACAGGAGTTATTTTGTTCTTGCAACAAGCAGGCATGAAAGTTAATCAATTTTTTGATAATTTACCTCGGTTATTTTCACAAAAAGTGGCGCATTTTATTTTGGTGGCGGCGTTATATTTTGCAGGAATTATGATGGTTCTATTGTCGACTGTGACGAATTTGTCGAATGTCAGTCGTTTATTCCAAGTGTTACTTCCCTTTTCTTTTAATTTTTTAGATCAAACATTGAATTTATTTGTAGGATTCTTGTTATTAGGTTTAGCTCGAGGCATTTCTATGAAAGTGAAAAAAGCTTATTGGCCTACAATTATTTTACTAGGATTTTGTATTGTAAATACGGTGGCACGAACGACTTCGTGGCAGTTGATTGCTGTTTATGCTGTTATTTTATTGGCGGTTATTTTGGCTCGTAAAGAATTTTATCGTGAAAAGTTTGTTTATTCATGGGGCGCTTTAACGGTAGATAGTATTTTGTTTGGCTGCTTGTTTATCGGTTATGCGGTTGCTGGCTATTACGCCGCACGACCAGCTGGTGGCAATCAAGTTATCAATCACTTTTTGTTGTTTCCGTCAGATGATGTTTGGTTTAACGGATTGATTGGATTAAGTATTTCCTTGATTGGTTTATTCTTTTTGTATCAATATTTAGCCGAAACAACTGTTACTTTAGGTGAGGGATTTGAGAAAGCGCGGTTGACACGCTTTTTGGAAAAATTTGGTGGCAACGAAGGCAGTCAATTTTTGTATTTAAAGGATTATGGTCATTTTTATTACCAAGAAGAAGGCGAAGATCAAGTACTTTTTGGGTTTCAAATGAAGTTTAATAAATGCTTTGTCTTGGCGGATCCGATTGGGCAACGAGAGAAATGGACAGCGGCGACACTGGCGTTTATGGATCAAGCTGATTTGTTAGGTTATCAATTAGTTTTTTATCGTATTTCGGAAGAATATGTTATGAATCTTCACGATTGCGGCTTTGAATTTATGAAAGTTGGGGAAGAAGGCTTGATTCAATTTGATGAGCCGTCAACAGTGAATCAAACAGCCTGGACGGAAACAGTGACTGAAAAAATAGCAGCGGAAGCAGCGGATTTTCAGTTTGAATTTTATCCCGAAACGATTAGTGATGCCTTATATCAAGAGTTAGAACGAGTTTCTGCGGACTGGTCACGGAATCAAAAAGAGCGCTACTTTATTGGTGGACGGTTGGATCCCGAGTACTTGAAATGCAGTAGCGTGGGCTTGGTGAGACAGAAACAAACGGTCATCGGTTTCATTACGGGAAAAGAAATGGAAAAAGGCAAAAGTATTTCTTATGATTTGTTACGTATTCGTTCAGACGCACCTGCTTTTACTAGAGAATATTTGTTCACTCATTTTATTGAAACCTATCAACAGCAGGGCTATCAATTAATTGATATTGGGATGGCGCCGTTGGCTAACGTAGGGGAGAGCAAGTACTCTTTCTTAAAAGAACGCTTTGTTAATATTTTTTACAAGTATAGTTATCAAATTTATGCGTTTCAAGATACACGCAAGCGCAAAGAACAATATGTCACTAGTTGGCAACCACGTTATTTTGCTTATCCTAAGCGGACCAGCGTACTCTTTGCTTTTGTGCAACTTTCCTTGTTGATTACGAAAGGAAGACATCAAAGTGTTTCGCTTGTGGAAGAAGCAATGACTGAAATTTAAAAAAATCACGCGATGACTTAGCCATCGCGTGATTTTTTATTTGTCTTCTTTTTTACGGTTTCGTCTAGCAGGAATCAAGGTTACGTAGGCAACGAAACCACCAGTACATAGAACGAATAACACGATGCCAGGAATCAATCCTTCTGGTAAATAAGAGAACTGAATAGTATGGGTTCCAGCGCTGACAGGAACGCTTAGAAAGGCATCTTTAAAGGCTTTTGGGGTAACTTTTTTGCCATCAATTTTGACACGCCAACCTTTGTCATAAGGAATTGTAGTGACGAGTACTTGATCTTTGTCGGCGGTAAAGGTACCTGAAGCAGAGCGTTTGCCAGTTGTTAAATCAACGCCTTTTTCTTGCACGGCGGAAATGGCTTTTTCAAATGCATTGGTATTTAAGCCAACCACTTGCGGCTGAACAAAACTTACTGCTTTGGTTCCATAAAAACTTACTTTGAAGTTAACGGTTGTATCTTTGGGATAGTAACCTAAGTTATAATATTGGCCAGTAATGCCAATTTGTGATTGCTGACTTGAGCCGTTCACGGTGACCGTCGCAGTGGAACTTTCCAATTGAGCAAAATCCGTTGGGAATAAACTCAAATAAGCTTGCGTATTGGCGGGCACATTGACTGTATAAGAAATCTCTTTGGCTACGTTATGTTGTTTCTCCGTAAAAGTTACGCCAGCTGTATTTTGCGTAATTGTCACGTTATTTTGAAGCGTCATCGTTGGTTGATAAAAGGTAAAATACCGTTCATTGGTATTGGCTAAAGCATTTAGTAAATTTGTTTGACTACCTAAATTATCATTGAGAGGTTGCCGAACATTGTAAATCTCTTTGTCTGCTAAAAATCCTAACGGCAAAGCATTTTCGTTACGATAAAGCTGATATTTACCAGCAGCTGCTTGTCGTTCAAAGCCGAATTTCATTGGATTATTTTCAGCAATATTGTATTTAATGCCCATCAAAGCATCCATTAACAAGGTATTATTTTGGTAACGAATATTTAAATTCGTGCCTCGTGAGCGGAAACCTAAGGCGTTTAGGTATGTTGAAGAATGTCGGTTCCGTACGGAAGAAAACATGCTAATGCCACTGTAGCCATAGTTAATGCCGTCATTGGCCGAAACACCATTTAAATTTTCCAAGCGGTAAAAGGTATCATTTTCTTTTTTTGTTTGATCGACTAGATTTTTTAAGTCAGGATAAGGCTCAGAATACAAGCTGCGTGATGCGTAGTTCCAATCATCTAAAATACCAGTGACCATCGCCCGTGTATTAATGATTGCTTCACCAGAAACGAGCAGCAATAGTAAAATCACTAAGTATTGCATAGGCGCTTTTTTCAATTGATAAAAAGCAATTCCGAAAAAGTATAATAGTAAAAAAGTTGCCGTTAATACGAAAGAGGTTAAAGTCACATACGTATAACTAGTAGCACCTTTTGTACCCATTGCAAGAGCAAAAATTGCTAAAAGAATCAAAATCAAGCCGCTTAAGACACCGAGATCATCCTTTTCAAATTTTTCCCAACCATAACCAGCAAGCAAAATAACTAGGAATGAAAAGAGGAAACTATAGCGGAAAAGAAACATGTTCGGCGCATGCATACCATGCCAGAATAAATTTAAGGGCGTGATGTAAAAGCTAGCAATCAATAGGACAAACAAACTGCCAAAAAGTAGTTTGTTTTTCAATGGAATTTCTTTCGTAACGAAATAGAAGAGACAAAAAATCAAAGGCAACAACCCAATGTAAATAAAAGGAATGGACCCATATTTGGTTGTATCGTAAACGCCAATCATATTTTTCATAATAATATCTAAAAAGGCAGTCGCTTCTGTTTTAAAGGTTGTAATTTCAGAAAGAGTTTCACCATTGGTTCGTAAATCTAAGACAGCAGGTAAGACCATAATCATGGATGCTCCACCAGCTAAAAGAGAAGTAGTAAAATACGCAACGATTCGAGATTTATATCGTTGCCAGTCTGTAAACGTTCGTGCAAAATAGTACAGGAAGGAAAACAACCCAATCATAAAGCCAAAATAATAATTTGTAATGAAAAGCAAGAAATAACTGACAAACAATAATGTCGGTTTTCGTTGGTCCATTAAACGATGAATTCCTAAAATTACGAGTGGCAGATAAATAAAGGCATCCAGCCACATAATTAATTCTGAATGGGCCACAATAAAGGACATTAGCGCATAAGACACAGTTAAAGTCACATGGGACCATTTAGGAATCTTAAAGGTTTGTTTTGCCAAGAACCAAAAACTCAAGCCAGCACTCCCAATTTTCAACAACGTTAGGAAATAGAGCGCATCAGGCATGTTTTGATTGTTAAAGAAAAAGACAAGCGGCGTAAATAAGCCACCAAGATAATAGGAAATTAAGGACAAGTAGTTTAGTCCCAAAGAAGCATTCCACGTATAGAAAAGACTTTGTTTTCCATGAAGAACATTGTTAAAGCTTGCGTGAAAATTTGAAAATTGAGAAAAGGCATCGCTGGCTAAAACACTGCGACTACTTCCTGGATAAATTCCAGTACTCAAATAGATAATTGCCATAATTAAAAATGGAATGAAGAAACTGGCTAACATATAAGGCCAGTTGTTTTTTAAAAACTGCCTACTTTTATTTTTCATAAATAACCTCACCTGATTTTTCGAAAGTACCTATAGTTTATCATACTCTTTATTTGATGTACCAATAGAAGAAAAACTTTAAAATTTTATTAGGATCCTAAGGGTGGAGTGAAGAAGAATTAGGAGTAAGGGATTGACATTCAAATGCTAAATCACCAGATTAAAACAACGAATATTCTCCGAAAAATTGCTGAAAACACCCTGTGGATAACTTTGTGCATAACTCTGTTGAAAACCACAAAAAAGCTTTTTATCTCGGTTTATCCACAAGGATAAGTTTTCGAGTTGCTAAAAAAAATAGACGTAAGTTCAGAAGGGCTGCTTGCTAAAAGTGAAGGAGCCCCTAAAGTTGAAAGAAGATGAAAACGTTATTAAAACAACGTTTTCATCTTCTTTTTTCTAGAATTTACAAGGATTTAATGTCGAACAAATAAGCACTGTGGAAAAGTTTTTTGGAAAAAACAAGAAATTTCATCCACAAAGTTTTCTGTGGAGAATTTAAAAATGCTTGTCAAGCTTTTTTTGAAAAAATGTGGATAACTTTTTAAAGACACGCTTTTTTCCATTTGCGAATTTGCGTTCGGAAACTAGTAAAAGGGGCAACGCTATTAATGTGAATCCATTTCCAAAGAGGCCATTGTGCTTTGGTAGTCGCCCAAGCCCGTTGTTGAGGTAAAAATAATTCGTCTTCGGAAAGCGAGTCAATCCAATGAAGTAATTTTTCTAAGGTGTCTTGCAACACAATCAGCTGACTTTCTAAACTCATTTGTCCATAGGTTTGATAAAATGATTGATAGAGAGAGCCCAGTTGATTCCATTTATAGCCTTCAGCTGGCGTTTGAACGGTCAGACCACGTTGTTCTTGTTCTTCCCAAGAAAGCAGCAAGTTGAGCCAACCTAATTGATAGGCTAAGTTCTCTGAAGGTGTTTTAGCTACTGTTTCAATTCGGTGATCTTTAAGTGTTTCAGGAATTTCTGCAAATTCAGCTAAATATTTTTGTGAAGCTATTTGAATGGCCTCAATCAAGGCTTCTTTTGATTCATAGGTTCGCATTCTTCGGCTAACTTCCTTTCTTGGTAGGATCTGCTTGTTTTTCATGAGTAATTTGAGTGACTAAACCAAAAGGATCTTTCACAATCGCATAAAACGTTGCAAATTCATTTTCAATTGGTTCTTGGATAATACAGGATTCGGGATGGCGCGTGAGTTTTTCAAAAATTGTTTTGGCAGAGTGACGGCTCTCGACGATTAAGCTGAGGGTCAATTGTTCTGTGGGCGTGGTATTCATTCCTGCAAACAAAGGATTATCAGCTAGTTGTAATTGAAAAGTGTCCATTTGTAAAATCGAGTGAGAAAGCCAGTGTTCTTCGCCAGCGGGAATGGTCAAAGAAGGATTTAAACGCTCTTTAAATTCTTGATTAGTAATTTTAAAAAGAATATCACCAGCAAAGGCTTCTTGGTAAAACGTCAAGGCTTCCGTTGCTCGTCCGTTTAAGACCATAAAAAGGGCAAATTGTGTGTTTTTCATTGTTTGAACCTCCTAAGATTGATAAGATAAGCATAACAATAAAAGGTGTCAAAAAGTGACACCGATGGAGGGAAAAATGAAAAAATCAGAACGTTTAAATCAGGAACTTTTTTTCTTGAGAACCCATCCTCAGTTTAATTTAAATCAGTTAATGAAAACTTTTGGGATTTCTAAAAGCACAGCTTTGCGGGATATTGAAGCTTTGGAAAATTTAGGCGTGCCGCTATATGTGGAGAATGGTCGTTATGGTGGCTATCGAGTTTTAAACAAACCGTTGTTGCCGCCGATTTATTTTAATGAAAACGAAGTGTTAGCGATTTTTTTTTCGTTACAATTACTGAAATTAGTTGCAGAGTCACCGTTTGGTCATTCCTATCAGCAAATTAAGCAAAAATTATTGCATTCTTTAGATGAACCAACCCAATTTAAAATCAGTCAAATGAGTAAGGTCGTCTATTACGAAGGAATTGAACAAGTAGAAGCACCAGGCAATTTAGAGCAGCTGTTTCATTGTATTTTGGCGCAACAAGTAATTCAGTTTAACTATACCAGATATGAAGCAACAACGAAAAAAATCTTACCAACCCGGTTAACTATTTTAGAAGGGTATTGGTATTGTTCAGGCTATGATGTGACTAAAAAGGCTTGGCGTACTTACCGCTGTGATTTTATGGAGGCTATTCAGCAATTAAACCAAACACTGGATTTTACGACTGAAGAACTGAAAGAATCGTATCGCCATCAACAAACGACGGCACGTACGATTCCATTTAAAGCAATCATTACAGAAAAAGGCAAAGAATTTTTTTATAAACATCGCTTTGACAATATTCAGTTGGAAGAAACGCCCACGCAGTGTTTTTTAGTTGGACAGATTCATCCAACAGAAACACAATTTTTAGCCAACTATTTTATGGGCTTTGGTGAAGAAGTGACAATTTTAGAGCCAGTCCAAGTGAAACAAGCATATGTAGAAAGTATAATGAGGATTCAAAAAAAATATCAAGAATAGATTGTGGGACTGTGAACAATTCCATGTGTAAAGATGCACATTGGAGAGGAGAAAGAAAAACCCTTGATTTTTAAATCAAGGGTTTTTCTTTCTAAGAACGTGCTTGCCCATTTCCATAAATAACATATTTTGTCGAAGTAAGCTCTGCTAAGCCCATAGGTCCACGGGCATGTAATTTTTGCGTACTAATGCCGATTTCGGCGCCAAATCCAAATTCAAAACCGTCCGTGAAACGAGTTGAAGCATTCGCATAAACAGCGGCTGCATCCACTTGTTGTAAAAATTGTTGTGTGGCAAAGTAATTATCACTAATAATACTTTCAGAATGTTTTGTATTGTAGCGATTAATATGCTGGATGGCTTCGTCCAAAGAATCAACGACTTTCACTGCTAAGATAAAGTCGAGAAATTCCGTTTCCCAATCTTGTTCAGTCGCTGGAATGGCTTCTTCAAAAATTGCTAACGCACGTTCATCTGCCCGAAGTTCCACGTGAAACTCCTTCAAGGCTTTTTCAATTGTTGGTAAAAAGGCTTCAGCCACCTCTTGATGAATTAATAACGTTTCGGCGGCGTTACAGACAGAAGGACGTTGACATTTAGCATTGACAATAATTTCAGTTGCCATTGTTAACTGGGCGTCTTTGTCCACGTAAATATGACAATTGCCTGTGCCTGTTTCAATAACAGGAACAGTGGCTGTTGTCAAAACAGTTTTGATTAAGTTGGCGCCGCCACGTGGAATGAGGACATCCAAGTAGTCATTTAAGCGCATAAGTTGTTGGGCTGTTTCTCTAGAAGTATCATCAACAAATTGAATGAGATGGGGAGAAACGGCTTCTTGGATTAGCGCTTCTTGTAAAATTGTCACCAATATCTGATTGGAGTGAAACGCTTCTTTTCCGCCTCGAAGAATAACAGCATTTCCTGATTTGAAACAAAGGCTAGCGGCATCTGTTGTCACGTTTGGCCGCGATTCATAAATGATTCCAATAACACCTAAAGGCACGCGTTGTTGCCCAATTAACAGCCCCGCTTCATTGCGCCACATTTTATCTACTTCCCCAATTGGATCGGGTAAAGTAGCGACTTGGCGTATGCCCTCGGCCATCGCTGTGATCCGTTCTTCTGTTAAACGTAAGCGGTCTTGCATTGTTTCAGAAATTCCGTGGGTAGCGGCTTGCTCTAAATCTAATGCGTTTGCTTGTAAAATGCGGGGTGCATTGGCTTCAATGGCTGCGGCCATTTTGTTTAACAAAGTATTTTTTTGACGAGTATCCATCAAGCCTAGCGTATAAGAGGCTTCTTTAGCTTGTTGCCCTAGTTGCTTTAAATCAGTCACTTTCATGCCCTCCTTTAATAAATAACGTACCGATATCTTTTCCTTCTAAAATTTCAAAGATGATTTTTGGCTGCTTTCCGTTTGCTAAAATCATCGCCTGTTGATTAGCTAACACACGTTCAGCAGCTTTTAATTTACTAGACATCCCACCAGTGCCAAAGCGGCTCCCCTTACCACCGGCTAATTGGAACAAGTCTTCATTAATTTCATTGATTTCAGAAAATAACGTGGCTTCTTTGTTGACAGTAGGGTTGTCTGAAAAGAAACCATCAATATCTGATAACATAACTAACAAGTCAGCTTGAACAATTTGGCAGACAATGGCAGACAATTGATCGTTATCCCCGAACTTGGTTAAGTGATCCAATTCTTCAATTGCGACAGTATCATTTTCATTGACGATAGGAATAATATTCATTTTTAACAGTTGTTCAAAAGTATTGGTAACATTATTGCGACTTTCAGGATATTCAATAACATCACGAGTTAATAAAACTTGTGCCATTTGTTGGCTATAGGTTGAAAACCGCTGATTATAAATGTTCATTAATTCTGCTTGGCCGACTGCAGCGACTGCCTGTTGTTCGGGAATTGTCGTTGGGCGTACAGATAGATTTAATTTATTCAGTCCGACACCAATTGCGCCAGAAGAAACTAAAATAATTTCTTTGCCTTGGTTGCTTAAATCACTCAAAGTAAAGGCTAATTGATCAATTGCTTTTAAGTTAATATTGCCATTGGGATAAATCAGAGAACTGGTTCCGACTTTGATCACAATTCGTTTGGCCTGTTGGAGTTTGTTTCTCATAAGTGCCTCGTTTCTTTTTACAGTAAAATTTGACACTCATTATAACAAAATCAGCGGCTACTAGAAAGTGCTAAATAATGAATAGTAAAGAAAGTTTAATGAAAGTGTGAACTTTTTGAGGGAATCTTGGGACTTTTTGGGATTTGGTCTGTTTATTTTAAGAGAAGATGATAGACTAAAAGAAGGAAAATAAACAAAAATTCTCCTCTTTTTTGCGTAGTCTAGATTAACTGGGCTTTTAGAAATGAGAAACTTACTAAAAACAACCAGAGTATCAGAGATTATGGTAAAATAGGAGTAGTTTAGACAGTAGGGGAGAATGAATATGAAACAACGTGGTTTTGAGATTATTTCTAAGTATCAAGAAGAGGGCTTGAGTGTCCCACAACGAGCAACAAAAGGTGCCGCGGGGTATGATTTTCAAGCAGCCGAAACGGTCGTTGTACCAAGTCTTTGGAAGTTACAACAAGCTGGAGAAAATCCCAAACCAATTTTAGTTAAAACAGGAATTAAGGCGTATATGCCTGATTCTGAATATTTAGAATTGGTGAGTCGTTCTTCGAACCCGCTAAAACGGTTCCTACTTTTAGCGAATGGTGTCGGAGTCATTGACAGTGATTATTATAATAACGAGAATAACGAAGGACATATCATGTTCCAATTTTTAAACTTTGGATATGAAGATGTTGTCATTGAAAAAGGTGAACGAATTGGCCAAGGGATTTTTAAGCCGTTTTTATTAGCGGATGATGACCAAGTCGATGCAGAAAGAACGGGCGGTTTTGGTTCGTCTGGACAAAAATAAAGCCCATTTTTTCAGTAGGCAACGTTATTCAAACCATTTAATAAATGTTAAAATAAACAACAGATAAGGAGATTCTACATGGCAAAAAAAGCAAAAGTTCAATTTGAATGTCAAAGCTGTGGGTATGTGTCTCCAAAATATCTCGGCCGCTGTCCTAATTGCGGACAATGGAATTCGATGGTGGAAGAGGTTATTCAAGATACTTCTGATCGTCGTGCTAGAGTAAGTTTGACTGGTAAAAAGACACAACCACAACGGCTATCTGAAGTCGTACCTAAAAAAGAGCCTCGTGTAAAAACTGAATTAGTGGAGCTGAATCGGGTTTTAGGTGGTGGCGTTGTTCCAGGTTCGTTAGTTTTAATCGGTGGCGATCCCGGAATAGGTAAGTCAACATTGCTCTTACAAGTATCGCAACAATTAGCAGCCACAGGTGGCACGGTTTTATATGTTTCTGGTGAAGAAAGTGCTGAGCAAATTAAATTGCGAGCGGAGCGTTTAGGCACGGTCAACGAGACATTTTACTTATACGCAGAAACAGATATGCACGAAATTTCACGAGCCATTGAAAAATTAGAACCAGACTATGTCATTATTGACTCGATTCAAACAATGACGCAGCCAGATGTTACCAGCGTTGCTGGTAGTGTCAGTCAAGTCCGAGAAACAACTGCCGAATTATTGAAACTGGCAAAAACGAATGGGGTTGCCATTTTTATTGTCGGACACGTAACGAAGGAAGGGTCTATCGCAGGGCCACGGATGTTGGAACATATGGTAGACACGGTTCTTTATTTTGAAGGAGATAAGCATCACACCTTTAGAATCTTACGGGCTGTCAAAAATCGGTTTGGCTCAACGAATGAGATTGGTATTTTTGAAATGCAGACACATGGATTGGTTGAAGTTATGAATCCTTCTCAGGTCTTTTTAGAAGAACGTTTAGAAGGAGCCACCGGATCTTCAATTGTGGTAGCAATGGAAGGTTCACGCCCCATTTTGGTGGAAATCCAAGCGTTAGTTACCCCAACGATGTTTGGTAATGCCAAGCGAACGACCACCGGGTTGGACTTTAATCGCGTTTCTTTAATCATGGCGGTTTTAGAAAAACGGGCAGGCCTTTTATTACAAAACCAGGATGCGTATCTAAAAGCGGCTGGTGGAGTCAAAATTAATGAACCAGCTATTGATTTAGCGTTAGCAATCAGTATTGCTTCTAGCTATAAAGAAAAAGGAACCTCATCTTCGGAATGTTTCATTGGTGAGATTGGTTTAACTGGTGAAATTCGCCGCGTGAATAGTATTGAACAACGAGTGCGTGAAGCGCAAAAACTAGGCTTTACAAAAGTCTATGTCCCTAAAAATAACCTTGGTGGCTGGGAAGCGCCTGAAGGTATTGAAATTATTGGCGTTTCAACAATTGGTGAAACGTTAAGAAAAGTTTTTAAATGATGAAAGTAGAAATAATCCGTTTAGGTTGTTGGTGGCGTATGATTTTTGTACGCCCCACAACACTAGACGTCTTTATTAAATAAACGAGGAGGATGGCTATATGCAAAAACGAATCATCACGTTGCTGATGATCATTGCTGGTGCAAGTTTAGGAATTTCTCTTTTCCCAATGGCTTGGGAAATGGCTAAGCAAGGCAATAACAGTTGGTTAAACAATAACTTTACGAACGGATTAATCGGTGCAATTATTTTCTTTATTTTATCTTTAGGGTTAGCAAAGTATATTGTTTCCGCTGTCAAAAAAATCGAAGCAGCTTTAAATGAAATGAGTTTAACCTATTTATTATTTGGAAGTATTGGTGCCATCATTGGTTTAACAATTGGTGTTATTATCTCCATTCCAATGTACAACTTACAAATTCCTGTCGTGAATAGTTTACTGCCAATTCTAGTTATGATTATTCTGGGTTACTTAGGTTTCCGAATGGGAACAACACGGATTGAGGAGTGGAAAAAAGTTTTTACACCTCGCCAAAAGAAAGCAAATACGGAAGACACCGAAGGACAAATGTTGGAACGTAAAGTGGAAGACAACTTCCATAAATACAAAATTTTAGACACCAGTGTCATCATTGATGGCAGAATCTACGATATCGCGAAAACGGGCTTTTTAGAAGGTGTTTTGCTCATCCCTAACTTTGTTTTATATGAATTACAATACATTGCTGATTCTGGAGACAGTTTAAAACGGGTGAGAGGTCGTCGTGGCTTAGATATTTTAAATGCTTTACAAAAAGAAGAAGGTATCTCCGTTGAGATGTACGACGGAGATTTCGAGGATATCTCTGAAGTAGACAGTAAATTAATCAAATTAGCAAAATTATTAGATGGCGTGGTTGTGACCAATGACTACAACTTAAATAAAGTCTCTGAATTTCAAAATGTGCCTGTTTTAAACATTAATGCTTTAGCTAATGCTGTGAAACCAGTGGTGATTCCAGGTGAAACGATGAATGTGATGGTTGTAAAAGCCGGAACAGAGCGTCAACAAGGGGTCGCTTACTTAGATGATGGCACAATGGTTGTGGTTGAAGATGGCCAGCATTACATGAATGAGCAAATCGAAGTGGTCGTCACAAGTGCTTTACAAACCGCAGCTGGGCGTATGATTTTTGCCAAACCGGCGCACGCGGGTCGCGGGATTAATGATCGCAAGGATAACCATCCTAAAAACGATAAAAATTAAGCAAAGTGAGGACTTAGTATGATTCGAATCGGTCAAGGTTTTGATGTTCATCAATTAGTTCCGCAACGACCTTTAATTATTGGTGGGGTTACTCTTCCTTATGAAAAAGGTCTGTTAGGTCACTCAGATGCCGATGTTTTAACACATGCAATTATTGATGCAATCCTTGGTGCCGCTGGTCTGGGTGATATTGGACAACTGTTTCCCGAAACCGATCCGCAGTTCAAAAATGCGAATTCTGTAAACTTATTAAAAAAAGTAAATGAAAAAGTTGGGCGGTCGGGCTTTACTATTGGCAATATTGATTGTACAATTTTAGCGGAAGAGCCAAAGATGAGCCCATACTTGGCAGAGATGAAAAAGAATCTAGCCGCGAGTTGCCACTTAGCGGTCACACAAGTGAACATTAAGGCAACGACCATGGAAACGATGGGCTTTGTTGGTAAAAAAGAAGGAATCGGCGCAATTGCCGTTGCTTTATTGGAAAAATAACTGAAAACGACGTTAAACCGTCTGTTTTTAAAAAATGGAAAGAGGAATGAACATGACGAAAGTTCGTGTGCGTTACGCACCAAGTCCAACTGGACACTTGCACATTGGGAATGCAAGAACAGCATTATTTAACTACTTATTTGCCCGCCACAATGACGGAGAATTTATCATTCGTATCGAGGATACCGACCAAAAACGGAACATCGAAGACGGCGAGAAAAGTCAGTTGGAAAACTTAGCATGGTTAGGGATGGAATGGGATGAATCACCTGCTCATCCGGGAGAATATGGTCCATATCGTCAATCAGAACGTAAAGAAATTTACCAACCATTGATTGATCAATTATTAAGTAGCAATCGTGCGTATAAGTGTTATTGTACGCCAGAAGAATTAGAAGCAGAACGTGAAGCACAACAAGCTCGTGGGGAAATGCCTCACTACGCAGGCACTTGTGCGAATTTAACACCTTCTGAACAAGCAGCCAAAGAAGCGGCTGGTCTAGAACCAGTGATTCGTTTCCGTGTGCCACGTAATACAGAATACAAATTTGATGACATCGTGAAAGGTGAAATTACTTTTGAGTCAGATAACATTGGTGGCGATTTTGTCATCCAAAAACGCGATGGGATGCCAACGTATAACTTTGCCGTTGCAGTAGATGATCACTTAATGAAAATTTCTCATGTTTTACGTGGCGATGATCACATTGCGAACACACCAAAACAATTAATGATTTACGAAGCGTTTGAATGGACACCACCTGTCTTTGGCCATATGACCTTAATCATTAATTCAGAAACTGGCAAAAAATTGAGCAAACGTGATGAAACAATTTTACAATTTATTGAACAATACCGTGAATTAGGTTACTTACCAGAAGCCATGTTCAACTTTATTGCTTTACTAGGATGGTCTCCTGTTGGCGAAGAAGAAATCTTCTCACAAGAAGACTTGATTAAATTGTTTGATGAACAACGCTTAAGCAAGTCACCAGCGGCCTTTGATGCGAAAAAATTAGAATGGATTAACAATCAATACATGAAACAAATGGACTTAAGTGAACTAACAGATATGTGTCTTCCTTATTTAGTCGCTGACGGTCGTGTTGAAGAAAATCCATCTCCTGAAAAAATCGAATGGTTAAAACAATTAGTTAGCTTGTATCAACCACAAATGAGTTATGCAGCTGAAATTGTGGAACTATCAAACTTGTTCTTTAATGAACATCCAGTTTTAGATGATGCTGCGAAAGAATTCTTGCAAGGAGAAACAGTGCCAACTGTGTTACATGCGTTTAAAGAACAATTAGAAGCCTTGGACGTTTTCGATGTCCCAAGTATTAAAGCAGCGATTAAAGCCGTCCAAAAAGAAACCGGCGTTAAAGGCAAAAACTTGTTTATGCCAATTCGAATTGCTGTTTCTGGACAAATGCATGGTCCTGAATTAGGCGAAACCATCGAATTATTAGGCAAAGAAAAAGCATTAGATCATTTAAATAAAGTGTTATAAAAACACAAAGAATAGAAGAAGTAGACAATCAGATGGATTTCAGAGACGCTGTGGGTGGTGAGAACAGCGAGCATCTTTTGTCGAAATGCATCTATGAGTGGCTTTGGTGAAAAAAGTAACCGAAGACGTCGGCAGGCGTTAACTGTATCGAGGCAAGAGCTAGTTCTTGTGAAGAAAAGTGGAACCACGCATGGGCGTCTTTTAAGCAACGTTTTTTTGTTGCTTAAAAGACGTTTTTTATTTTTGTATAATAGAAAGGAGTTCACCATATGAGTTGGTTGAAACGTAGCGTCGCAGCTGTTAAAAGAAACGATCCTGCAGCGCGGACCACACTAGAAGTTCTTTTAACGTATCCTGGCTTGCACGCCCTGTTTTGGCATCGCTTGTCTCATTTCTTATATAGGCATCAGTTGTTTTTGTTGGCGAAGATTCATGCACAATTTTGGCGTTTCATAACGGGCGTAGAAATTCATCCCGGAGCCACAATTGGAGCGGGAGTTTTTATCGATCACGGCATGGGCATTGTGATTGGGGAAACCGCGGAAATAGAAGAAGATGTTGTTTTGTTTCACGGAGTGACGTTAGGTGGGACCGGTCGTGATACGGGTAAACGCCATCCAACAGTGAAAAAAGGAGCGATGATTTCGGCACGAGCTCAAATTTTAGGGCCAGTGGTGATTGGTGAACGTTCAAAAATTGGGGCGGGTGCTGTTGTTATTTCAGACATCCCAGCAGATGCCACAGCTGTGGGTGTTCCTGCGAAAGTCGTTCGTCTAAATGGAAGAAAGGTGGAAAAAGGGCATGATTAAAATTTATAATACATTGACCAGAGAAAAAGAAGTATTTACGCCAATTGAGGCGCATAAAGTTCGGATGTATGTCTGCGGACCAACCGTGTATAACTATATCCATATCGGTAATGCGCGCAGTGCGATCGCCTTTGATACGATTCGTCGTTATTTTGAATATCGTGGGTATGAAGTGAATTATGTCTCGAACTTTACAGATGTCGATGATAAAATTATCAAGGCAGCTAAAGAATTGAAAATTACTGCGCCGGAAGTGGCGGAGCGTTTTATCAAAGCCTTTGAAGAAGACACGCAAGCATTGAATGTCCAGCCAGCAACGTTACATCCTCGGGTGATGGACCACATGCCTGATATCTTAGCTTTTATCGACGTTTTAATTGAAAAAGGTTTTGCTTATGAGGTCGCAGGTGATGTGTATTATCGCACCCGTAAATTCCCTAATTATGGTAAATTAAGCCATCAATCGATTGATGAATTAGAAGTGGGGGCAAGTCAACGAACTGGCGTTGAACAACAATTAAAAGAAGACCCATTGGATTTTGCTCTTTGGAAAAGTGCCAAAGAAGATGAAATTTCTTGGGATTCTCCTTGGGGTAAAGGACGTCCCGGCTGGCATATTGAATGCTCTGTCATGGCGACAAAACACTTGGGAGAGACGATTGATATTCATGGCGGTGGACAAGATTTAGAATTTCCACATCATGAGAATGAAATTGCACAGAGCGAAGCCAAAACAGGCCATACCTTTGCCAATTACTGGATGCATAACGGCTATGTCACAATTGGTGAAGACGATGAAAAAATGAGCAAATCCCTAGGTAACTTCATTACTGTTCATGAAATGATTCAAAAAGTGGATCCGCAAATTTTACGTTTCTTTATGTCCACCACCCAGTACCGTCGCCCGATTCGTTATAGCGAAAGCACTCTAAAAGAGGCAGCAGCCAATTATCAAAAATTGAAAAATGCGTTTGAAAATTTACGTTTTAGACAAGCAGATGCGGTCGCAAGTTTGCCAGAGGATGAACACTATTTGGCTCAATTAAACGAATTAGAACAACGTTTTATTACGGAAATGGACGATGATTTCAATGCAGCTAACGGGATTACGGTCGTTTATGAATTAGCGAAGATGATGAATCAGTACAGTGAACAAGCGACAGTTTCGGAACCAATTCTAGTGGCGATGGATAAGCTTTTCAGTGGCTGGTTAGCTATTTTTGGTTTATTCTTTAAAAACGAAGAATTAGTGGATGCACAAGTCGATGCGTTAATTGAAGAACGGAACCAAGCACGGAAAGACCGTGATTTTGCCCGAAGTGATGAAATCCGCGATTTATTAAAAGAACAAGGCATTGTTTTAGAAGATACTCCGCAAGGAACGAGATGGAGAAGAAGTGAATGAGAGATTACAAACAATTAAACGGTTTAGCTTTGGCCTATGTTGGCGATGCGATTTATGAAATTTACATTCGTGATTATTTAGTTTCCTTAGGACAAACGAAACCGAATGTTTTGCATCGCATGGCGACACATTACGTGTCAGCAAAAGCCCAAGCAAGCTTAATGCAAGCGATGTTAGCGGGAGAAATGCTAACGGAGGAAGAAGAAGTGATGTACAAACGCGGTCGGAATGCGAAAAGTCACACCTTTGCCAAAAATGCTGATGTGACGACTTATCGGGTAGCGACCGGTTTCGAATCCTTGATGGGTTATTTACATTTAACACAACAAAAAGAACGTTTAGAAGAATTAATTAACTGGTGTATCAAGAAAGTAGGTGAAACCAATGAAAAATGAAAAATCTCGTCCTTTTAAAAAAGGTAAGAAACGTCCAGAACGTTCAGATAAGCGTTCAAAAGAACGGAACCCACGACCAGCGACAGCAGGTGCTGATGGAACCTCAGAAGAGCTAGCAGATAACTTTGTCTTTGGTTTCCATGCCACTGTTGAGGCGTTGCAGCAAGGACGCGGGAATAAATTGTTTTTACAAGAAGATGCTCGTGGCGAGAAAATTGAGCAATTAAAACAAGCAGCGAAAGAACAGGCTGTTCCAGTCAAATGGGTGCCTAAAGCAAAATTAGATACGATGAGTGATCACGGCGTGCATCAAGGCATGGTTTTAGCAATCACGGCGTATCAATATTTAACTTTAGAAGAATTATTGGAACAAACAAAAGAAAAGACAGAAACACCATTTTTCCTAATTTTAGACAGTCTAGAGGACCCACATAACTTTGGCTCAATTTTGCGAACTGCTGATGCGACAGGCGTGGACGGTATTATCATTCCGAAACATCGTGCAGTGGGAATTACACCAACCGTAACCAAAGCATCAACAGGGGCCGTGGAACATATTCCAGTGGCTCGTGTAACGAATCTAGCGCAAAGTATTGCAACGCTAAAAGAGAATCAATTTTGGATTTTTGGTACAGATATGTCTGGGACGGATTATCGTCGCTGGAATACACAAGGCGCAATTGCCTTAATCATCGGAAATGAAGGTCGTGGCATGAGTCAAGGTCTTCATAAAGAAGTGGATGAATTATTAACGATTCCAATGACTGGACACGTTCAAAGCTTAAACGCTGGTGTGGCTGCAGGCTTGCTAATGTATGAAGTCTATCGTGGCCGCAACCCATTATAGAAGCAGGCGATTGTATGAAAAAACAATTGTTAATCGTTGATGGCTATAATATGATTGGTGCTTGGCCAGAATTGGTCCAGTTGAAAAAGCAAGAGCGTTTAGAGGATGCGCGTGAACTGCTTCTTAGTCGTCTGTCCAATTATGCCAAATATGAAGGGTTGGAAATCATTGTGGTCTTTGATGCCCAATTAGTCCCAGGTATTCAGCAAACGTACAAAAAGTACCTTTTGACCGTGGTTTTCACCAAAGAAGATGAAACAGCAGATAGTTATATTGAACGTCTAGCTGGTGAAAAAAATGATCGTTTAACGCAAGTAACAGTCGCAACGAGTGATTTGGCTGAACAATGGGTGGTCTTTTCACAAGGTGCATTGCGGACTTCGGCCAATGAACTTTACAAAGCTGTCCAGAAAACAGAAAAGACGATTGCCATTCATGCAACGGATATCCATTTCCAGCAATTTCGTCGAAATTCTCCATGGAACGTGGAGCAGTTATCAAAACTTTCTGAGAAGCTAGAAGAATTGTCTCAAAAAAAAGATTAAACAAATGTTCGCTTAAGTCATAAATTTCTAACATGCTATGCTCTCCTAAATCATTCGATACGTTTATCGAAAAGGAGGGCTTTTTATGTTAGAACAGATTCAACAAGCATTAGCAGGAGACCAAGAACAATTTCAAGCCTTATATGGGCAATATCAGCCAGTGATTTATAAGTGCATGAAAAAATACTATTTAAAAGATTATGATACTGAAGACTGGCTTCAAGAAGGACGAATTGTCTTCTTTCGGACGTTAGAACGATTTGATTCAGAAAAACAAGCATCATTAGGAAAGTTTTTTAAACGAAATTTTGAAAATCACGTACATAGCTTAATTCGCCATCAATGCGCCTATAAGCGGCGAACAGATACCTTGTCTATTTCTCTGGAACAACGATTAGAAAGCGCTGGTGAAGAGTTAGTGGACTATTTAGGGACAGCGGCTACCGACCCATTAGGTCAATTAATGATTCAAGAAAAATTGGCAGCTTTTCCGACACGTCTTTCCTCGTTGGAACAACAAATTTTAAACGCATACTTAAAAGGCTACACGTTAGAAGAAATCGCTAAAGTGCGTGGGGGAACTTTTTCAGCTGTCCGAAGTGCCTATGATCGTGCCAAAGCAAAAATGAAATATACATTAGAAAATGAATAAAAATTCGACAAAACAGCCGGTTTGTCGAGCAAAAGTAGTTGCAAACAGACTTCTAGTATGATAAACTTGAAATTTTTTAAAAAAAGTGATATAATGTTTCTCGAGGTGAATGCAATGCCAACAACGTTATCGTCAATTAAGAAAGATTTGGAAGGCCGTATCGGCAGTGAAATTATGTTAGTTGCTCAGACTGGAAGAAAGCGCCAAACAGAACGTAAAGGAATCTTAACGGAGACTTATCCATCTGTTTTTGTTGTTGACTTGGATCCAGACGAGAACTCATTTGAACGTGTATCTTATAGCTATTCAGATGTTTTAACACGCACCGTTGAAATCGAATTCATCGGTCAAGCTGTATAATTTAGAAAGTCCGCTTAGGAGTGAAGGAAGAGCCCTTCGTTCCTAAGCTCTTTTTAATTTCAGCCATCTGTCGTCAGAGAAAGATCAATCTTCGGTGTACTTCTTCATGGACATATGATAGAATCTAAAAGATTAAAATGTTGGTAGACAAAAGATTAAGGAAGGTGAATCAGGGAACCGATGGAAATAATCGAACGAGCTCCTGCGAAAATTAATCTTGGGTTAGATGTTCTGCATAAACGTGTGGATGGCTATCATGAAGTTGAATCTATTTTTGCAAGTGTAGATTTAGCCGATCATTTAACTTTTGAAAATCTAGAAGAAGACATCATTCGTATTGAAACGGACAGCTCTTTTTTACCCGTGGATCGACGGAATCATGTCTATCAAGCAGTTGACTTATTAAAGCGTACCTATAATATTCATAAAGGAATTAAAATATATATTGAAAAACGTATCCCCGTGGCAGCTGGTTTAGCAGGGGGGAGCAGTGACTGTGCCGCAGCATTACGAGGCTTGAACAAACTGTGGAATCTGGGGTTGACGATGGACGAACTCTGTGAAATTGGCAGCCAAATTGGTATGGATGTTCCTTATTGTTTAAGGGGCGGAACAGCCTTTGCAAACGGACGTGGGGAGAAAATTGAAGCATTACCGACCATGCCTCAATGTTGGATTGTGTTAGTTAAACCAAGAATTAGTGTATCTACTAGTACCGTTTTTAATGATTTAGCGGTAGATGAATTGCACCATCCAGATATTGCTGGACTAAGAATAGCTATTGAAAATGGTGATTATACTGGGATGACCCAAACGGTTGGCAATGCGTTGGAAAGTGTCACGATTGCCAGACATCCAATCGTGCAACAAATCAAGGATCGCATGCTGAAGTACGGCGCTGATGCAGCGTTGATGAGCGGCAGTGGACCGACAGTCTTTGCTTTATGTGAAAAGAAAACACGAGCACAACGGATTTATAATGGACTTAAAGGCTTTTGTGAAGAAGTTTATTTGGTTCGGACATTGAAATAAATAAAAACAACAGAGCGTGGAGCAAAAACCCAAAGTGATTTTTGTCCCACGCTCTGTTGTTTTTTTAAATTTATTCCTTGACGTCCCGTGATCCATTTGGTACATTATTCCTGGCAAATCGTAAATATTACGGTTTATAATAGGTAAATCGAAAAGAGGACAGAACATGACGAAAATCTACCGCCGTTTGATAATCGGCGTTACTTTAGCAATCAGTGCTTTTCTTTTAGCTAGCTGTGGGCAAACCACACAATCGTCAAAAGAGAAGAAAGAGCTCACGGTAATGACTACTTTTTATCCGATGTACGACTTCGCAAAACAAGTCGTTGGTGATGAGGGAGAGGTTGAGCTGTTGATTCCAGCTGGAACGGAACCACACGATTATGAACCAAGCGCAAAAGACTTAGCGAAAATTACTGATGCGGATGTCTTTGTTTATAATAGTAAAGAGCTAGAAACTTGGGTTCCGAATGTTATTGAAAACTTGGACACGAAAAAAGTTTCAATCGTGGAAGCCAGTCAATCCATTCAATTGATGCAAGGAACAGAAGAGGAAGAATCTGGCGAAGAAGGTCATGAAGGCCATAACCATTCCCACGAACTGGATCCGCATGTCTGGTTAGATCCCGTGTTAGCGCAAAAAGAAGTGACAGCGATTCGGGATGCGCTTATCAAAAAATATCCTGAAAAAAAAGCCGTATTTGAAAAAAATACCGCTGCTTATTTGGAAAAATTGACTGCGCTAGATAAGGAATACCAAGCTGAATTTGCAGGCGCTAAAAATCGGACCTTTGTGACGCAACATGCTGCATTTGGCTATTTGGCGAAACAATATGGTTTGACCCAAGAACCGATTGCTGGGGTTTCTCCAGACCAAGAACCTTCGCCAAGTCGTTTAGCCGAATTAAAAAAATATATTAAAACAAACAATGTTTCTGTGATCTATTTTGAAGCATCGGCTTCTACAAAATTAGCCAAAACATTGGCAGACGAGACAGGCGTCGAATTAGCTGTATTGAATCCTTTAGAGAGTTTAACTCAAAAAGAACAAGAAGCAGGCGAGAACTATGTGTCTGTCATGAAAGAAAACCTCGCTGCTTTACAAAAAAGCATTCATTAATCTGGCAACAGAAAGGAGCCAACTTATGCATTATATTGAAGTCGAAAATTTAACCTTCTATTATGATGATGAACCTGTTTTAGAAGATGTTTCTTATTATGTTGATCCAGGGGAATTCGTTATTTTAACAGGAGAAAATGGCGCTGCCAAGTCAACGCTGATCAAAAGTACCTTAGGGTTATTAAAACCAACAAGTGGCAAAATTACGGTCGCTAAAAAAAATAGTGCTGGTGAAAAAATCAGCATTGGCTACATTCCACAACAAGTCGCTTCTTTCAATGCGGGCTTTCCTAGCACCGTCATTGAATTAGTACGTTCAGGTCGCTTTCCCAGAAATCGTTGGTTCAAACCGTTGACGAAAAAAGATCATCTTCATGTGGAAAAAGCTTTGAAATCAGTGGACATGTGGGAAATGCGCCACAAACGAATTGGCGAGCTTTCTGGAGGGCAAAAGCAACGAATTAGTTTAGCACGAGTGTTTGCGACCGATCCAGATTTGTTTATTTTAGATGAGCCAACAACAGGTATGGATGAACAATCGCGAAACGAATTTTATCAATTGTTGCAACACAGTGCGCATGAACATGGAAAAGCTATTTTGATGATTACGCATGATCATGAAGATATCAAAACCTATGTGGATCGTCAAATTCGTCTTGTCCGCAAAGAAGATTCGAAATGGCGTTGTTTCCATATGAGTGAAGAATCGTATACGTAAATTTTCCAATAAAACGTTATCTGGCTCGATAATAACGAAAGCCAAGGAACAGCTTAAAGAAATGTTGGAAAAATTTAAAAAATAAGCAGGAATTAAAAAATTAATTCGCTTAAACGTCGCTACAATGGTAGTGTTCATTTTAGCGGTAAGGAGTGAATCGTATGGCAGAAATGCTTTCTTATGCATTTATGCAAAAGGCCTTTTTAGCAGCACTGTTTATCTCAGTGATTGCTCCAATGCTCGGCGTCTTTCTAGTTATTCGCCGACAATCTTTAATGGCAGATACCCTTTCACATGTGTCATTAGCCGGTGTGGCTCTAGGCTTCTTTTTTAATTGGAATCCTAATTTAATGACCTTAATTGTCGTGATTGTGGCTGCAATCATTCTAGAATATTTACGAATGATTTATAGCACCTATTCAGAAATTTCGATTGCTATTTTAATGTCAGGCGGTTTGGCTTTGGCGTTAGTTTTGATGAATTTAACAGGAGGCAATTCAGCTGCTAGTATTCAATCGTATTTATTTGGTTCCATCGTCACGATTACGTGGGATCAAGTGGTTATGTTGGCAATTTTATTCGTAGTTTTAGTTCTATTGTTTATGTTATTTAAACGCCCAATGTATGTTTTAACATTTGATGAAGATACTGCTCATGTTGATGGGCTACCTATTCATTGGATGTCGATGCTTTTTAATGTAATTACTGGTGTGGCGATTGCTGTGATGATTCCGATCGCGGGAGCCTTGTTAATTTCAGCAATTATGGTCTTACCAGCTGCGATAGGTATGCGAATTGGTAAAGGCTTCAACACGGTGATTATCATCAGTGTGTTTATGGGCTTGATTGGCATGCTAACAGGGTTGACTAGCTCGTATTATTTGGAAACACCACCGAGTGCAAGCATTACCCTAATTTTTATTGGTTTATTCTTATTAGTCAATATTTATCGCCGAGTGGTTGTTATGGTCCAGCGAAAACAAAAAATGCAAAGAAACTAAGGAGAAAAACGAAAGTTTTTCTCCTTTATTTCTTTTTTTTAAAAGAAATGGCGAACTATTTTCAGTTATTTGAAAAAAATCCTCGAATTTTTCGGTTAAACCCCTTATAATAAGGAACGATAGAATGAAAAGGAGTGACGAATTTGAAAATTCGGAGAAGTGAACGATTAATCGATATGACCCAATATCTTTTAGATCATCCCCATACATTGGTTTCTTTGACATATTTTGCTGACCGATACCAATCTGCCAAGTCTTCCATTAGTGAAGATTTAGCAATTGTTAAAAAAACATTTAAAGAACGTGGAACAGGTATTTTAGAAACGATTCCAGGCGCTGCAGGCGGTGTCCGCTTTATCCCTGAAATTCCTTATGAGGAAGCGGAGCAGTTGATTATGGATTTGTGTGATCGTTTGTCAGAACAAGATCGCTTATTACCTGGGGGTTATGTTTATCTTTCAGATTTACTTGGGGAACCGAATTTATTAAGACAAGTGGGCCGGATTATTGCTTCTAAATATTTAGGCAAACAAATTGATGCGGTAATGACCGTTGCGACTAAAGGAGTGCCAATTGCGCAAGCTGTGTCTTATTACTTAAATGTTCCGTTTGTGATTGTTCGTCGCGATTCTAAGATTACTGAAGGTTCAACGGTGAGCGTGAACTATGTATCAGGGTCTTCAGAACGTATCGAAAAAATGGAACTTTCAAAACGCAGCTTAAAACGCGGATCAAAAGTTTTAGTCGTGGATGACTTCATGAAAGGCGGCGGCACCGTCAATGGTATGAAGAGTATGATTGAAGAATTTGAAGCAGAACTTGTGGGCATTACCGTTTTTGCTGAGTCAAAATTCAATGGCCGTCGTGCAATCGATGACTACACTTCGCTATTATATGTGGAAGATGTGGATACACAAACAAAAACGATTAGCGTAGTCCCAGGAAACTATTTCACAGAGAAATAATTTGAAAAAGAACCTGAAAATGGTCCATTCCATTTTCAGGTTCTTTTTTTCTGTTTTATTCCTTTAAAAAAAGATGAGAAAATAAATTGGTCTACCTTTTAAATGCCTTATTTTGTTGAAAAAGACAAAAGAGTAAGATAAACTAGAAAAGGTATAATGAGGACGATTTAGAAGAAAATCAAACAATTTAGTTAATTTGAGGTGGCAAACGTGGAAAATAGATACGCAATTATTTTAGCAGCTGGTAAAGGAACACGCATGAAATCTAAACTTTATAAAGTATTGCATCCAGTTGCTGGTAAACCAATGGTCGAACATATTTTAGATCAAGTAGAACAAACAGAACCAACAGAAATCGTGACGATCGTTGGACACGGGGCGGAAATGATTAAAAGCCATTTAGGCGAACGTAGTCAATATGCCTTACAAGCTGAACAATTGGGAACTGGGCATGCAGTCATGCAAGCACAAGAGTTATTAGGTGGCAAACAAGGAACAACATTAGTTATTACAGGGGATACGCCGTTATTAACTGCGGAAACCTTGAAAAATTTATTCGATTACCATCAAGGTAAGAATGCAAGTGCGACTATTTTAACAGCGCATGCGGAAGACCCAACAGGCTATGGTCGAATTATTCGTGATCATGTGGGCATTGTTGAACGAATCGTGGAACAAAAAGATGCCAGTGAAGAAGAAGCACGTGTTCAAGAAATTAATACAGGAACCTTCTGTTTTGATAATGAATCATTGTTTGAAGCGTTAGCGAAAACAGATACAAACAACACACAAGGGGAATACTATTTAACAGATATCATTGAAATTTTGAAAAAAGAAGGCAAAGCTGTCGCTGCTTACCAAATGGCAGACTTTGACGAAGCAATGGGTGTAAATGATCGTGTTGCTTTATCCACTGCTAATAAAATTATGCATCGTCGTTTAAATGAAATGCATATGCGAAATGGTGTTACATTTATTGATCCAGACACAACGTATATTGATGAAGGCGTGGTAATTGGTTCAGACACAGTCATTGAAGCGGGAGTCACTATCAAAGGAAAAACAGTGATTGGCGAAGATTGCTGGATTGGCGCACATTCAGAAATCGTTGATAGTCACATCGGCAATCAAGTGGTTGTTAAACAGTCTGTGATTGAAGAAAGTGTGGTTCGCGAGGGGGCCGATGTGGGTCCGTATGCACATTTACGTCCTAAAGCAGATGTGGGGGCAAACGTACACATTGGTAACTTCGTGGAAGTAAAAAATGCAACAATCGATGAAGGCACAAAAGTGGGCCATTTAACATACGTTGGTGATGCAACATTAGGCAAAGATATTAATGTCGGTTGCGGCGTTGTTTTTGTTAATTATGATGGCAAAAATAAACACCAAACAATCGTGGGTGATCACGCGTTTATTGGCTCTGCAACGAACATTGTTGCGCCAGTCACGATTGGTGATCATGCGGTGACTGCTGCTGGTTCAACCATCACAGAAGATGTCCCTTCAGAAGATTTGGCGATTGCCCGGGCACGTCAAGTGAATAAAGAAGGCTATGCTAAAAAGTTACCTTATATGAAGGATTAATCTCAAATAAAAAAGAACGCTCTTTTGCTTAAGCAAAAGAGCGTTCTTTTTCCAGAAGTAGAAGCAGTGATTAATGAAATTAAAGAGAAGTACGCGGATATTCAAGCTTTCGTGGTTACTGGGCATTTAGGCGTAGATGAAACGACGCCGCATATCTGGCGTGGTGATACGCTAGCAGAAACCCTTAGTCAAACATATCCTGAGTTAGATGTCACTGTGATTGATGGCCATTCGCATACAGCCGTCGAAAGTGGCAAACGTTATGGCAAAGTGATCTATGCTCAAACAGGTAATTATTTAAATAATGTTGGGATCGTCACAGCACCAGAAAGTGAACCAACTAAGAAAACAGCAAAATTGATTTCAGCAGCAGAGTTGCTAGAATTGCCAGAAAACCCGGCAGTTAAAGCCATCGTTGATGAAGCACGTACGAATTTTAACGCTGAAAATGAAAAAGTAATTGTCGATTATATTCCATTCACATTGGATGGACAACGAGAAAATGTGCGCACACGAGAGACCAACTTAGGGAATTTGATTGGTGATGCGATTATGTCATATGGCCAAGACGCGTTTAGTCAACCTGCTGATTTTGCAGTAACTAATGGTGGCGGCATTCGCGCTGATATTAAACAAGGGCCAATTAAAGTTGGGGATGTCATTGCTGTGTTACCTTTTGGCAATAGCATTGCGCAAATTCAAGTAACCGGCGCTCAAGTTAAAGAAATGTTTGAAATGTCTGTTCGTTCGATTCCACAAAAAGATGAGAATGGCACAATTTTACTAGATGATGCTGGCCAACCAAAACTTGGCGCAAATGGTGGTTTCCTACATGTTTCAAGCTCCATTCGTATCCACTATGATTCCACAAAACCAGGTACTCGCTTGGCTAGTGACGAAGGCAATGAAACAGGACAAACGATTGTCGGTAGTCGCGTATTAGGAATAGAAATTAAAAATCGGCAAACACAAAAGTTTGAACCATTGGATGAGAAGAAACAATACCGGATGGCTACCAATGATTTCTTAGCTGCTGGTGGTGATGGTTACGATATGCTAGGTGGTGAACGAGAAGAAGGGATTTCACTAGATGCGGTCTTAATTGAATACTTGAAAAGTGCAACCAGCTTGCGGTTGTATCGTGCAGCAACGACGATTGATTTAGCACAATATAAAGAACCATTCCCAGGCGAACGAATTGTTTCTATTTCGGAAGAAGCTTACAAAGAGTTAATCGGTGGAGGAGAGACGCCAAAACCAGATCCAAAACCAGATCCAAAACCAGATCCAAAACCAGATCCAAAACCAGATCCAAAACCAGATCCAAAACCAGATCCAAAACCAGATCCAAAACCAGATCCAAAACCAGATCCAAAACCAGACCCGAAACCAACACCAGAAACACCAGTAGCAACCAATAAACAAAACCAAGCGGGAGCAAGACAGAGCAATCCATCCGTAACAGAGAAGAAAAAGTATGGCGGCTTTTTACCTAAAACAGGTACAGAAACAGAAACGCTTGCGTTATATGGTTTACTGTTCGTTGGACTTTCTTCTTCTGGCTGGTATATTTATAAACGACGTAACAAAGCTAGTTAGTCATTTTTTAAGAACCGTCCTTCGGGATTGGTTCTTTTTTTATTTTAATGCTTGCCATTTGTTTTTAATTTTAGTATTATAAGAATATTCTAAAAATTAAAAAATGAAGAGTTTTTTCTGTGAAGGGAGAAAGGCATGAAAAGTAAACGTATAAAAGGACTTATCGGGTTAAGTTTAACAACGCTGTTAGTTTTAGCTGCTTGTGGTGGTGATGGGGGAGCTGGCGCCGAAAAAGCAAAGGGCGGATCAGAGAAAACTGCCGCTAAACAAGAATTTAAAGTAGTAGTTCAACAAGAAATGCCTTCTGCAGATTTATCTTTAGGAACAGATACAATTAGTTTTACGGCACTGAATAATGCGTATGAAGGAATTTATCGTTTAGATGATAAAAGCAAGCCGCAACCAGCAGGGGCTAAAGAAAAAGTGCAAGTCAGTGATGATGGTCTGACGTACACAGTGAAACTAAGAGAAGAAGCAAAATGGTCCAATGGTGATCCTGTCACAGCTGCCGATTATGTTTTTAGTTGGCAACGTACAGCAGATCCTCAGACTGGCGCTGAGTATGCTTATTTTCTAGAAATGATTGAAAACGGCGCAGATATTGTAGCTGGTAAGAAACCAGTCTCTGAATTAGGCATTAAAGCAAACGGAGATTACGAGCTAGAAATTAAACTGGCAAAACCAACACCATATTTTGATTATTTACTGGCCTTTCCACTATTTTTCCCGCAACATCAGGCAATCGTAGAGAAATATGGCAAAGATTACGCTGCTTCCAGTGAAAAAGCAGTCTATAATGGTCCGTTTGTCTTAGCTAACTTTGAAGGGGCTGGCTCAGATACCAATTGGACTTTGGAAAAAAATGAAAACTATTGGGATAAAGACAATGTCAAATTAGATAAAATCAATTTTGATGTCGTCAAGGAGGCGCCAACTGCCTTGAACTTATTCCAAGATGGTCAAGCAGACGATGTTATTTTAAGTGGCGAATTGGCCCAGCAAATGGCGAAGGATCCAGAATTGGTTATCGAAAAAGAAGCACGAACCAGCTATTTGGAATTTAATCAGCGAGATAAAAATTCACCGTATAATAATGTGAATTTACGCAAAGCAATTTCAGCAGCGATTGATCGCAACGCATTAGTAGATAAAATTTTAGGCGACGGCTCAGTAGTCGCTACCGGCTTAATTCCAGAAGGGATGTCGTATTCGCCGACAGATGACAAAGATTTTGCTGATGAAAATAAAAAAATTGTTGAATATAGCCCAGAAAAAGCAAAAGAATATTGGGCAAAAGCGAAGAAAGAATTGGGCATAACAACACTCAAAATGGATATTGTTGCCGATGATGTCGATTCTACGAAAAAGTTAGCGGAATATATTCAAGGTACGTTAAAGGATACTTTAGAGGGCATTGATGTAACAGTGAGCCCAGTGCCGTTTTCAGTTCGAATTGATCGAGGTAGTCGCGGCGATTTTGAGACAATCTTAGGTGGTTGGGCTGCGGATTACGCAGATCCAAGTAGTTTCTTAGACCTTTTTGTTACTGGTAATAACTATAATCGCGGGCGTTTTTCAAGTAAAGCCTACGATGAGTTGATCGAGGCTTCTGCCACAAGAGATGCTTCAGATCCTGAAAAACGTTGGGAAGACATGGTTAAGGCTGAGAAGTTATTGATTGGTGAAGAGACCGCTCTAGCACCACTTTATCAAAAGGCGACTGCCCATCTACGCAGTAAAGAAGTGAAAGGCGTCGTTGCCCATGGTGCTGGCGCACAATATGATTATAAGTGGACATATGTGACAGAAGAGTAGTTAAAAAGAGACACAGAATAGTCAAATCGACTGTTCTGTGTCTCTTTTAATCAAAATATTTCTGCTGTTCTTCTTTTAATTTTTCTGGGGTTACATCTTCACCAGTAGGATCATAAATAGTGACGCCCATTAATGTTTTATTGAATTGTTCACGAATGGTCCGCAAATATTCTTGTCGCAAATCGACACGAAGAGCTTGTTCTTCAGATGTTAAACCTTGTTCACGCTCTTTTTGTGCAAGCGTATTAATTCTTTTTAAAACCTCTAACATTTCTCATTTCCTTTCTATAATAATTCTTTTGCTAGGCGTTCAAACGATTGAAAGCGCGTTTGTTTGTCATAACCTGGGGTGATTAGCATTGCTTCTGTCAACCCTAGTTCTTCTTGTTGGTGGAAAAACTCCGCAACTTCTTGGCTACTGCCAATGACAAAGCGTTGTTTATTTTGTTCTAAAACCAGTTTGTCCATTTCACTGTAAGGGAAAGCTAGGGCTTCTTCTGACGATAAAAATTTATTTGGAAGCCCATGTTCGGTGGCAAAGATATAATGCTCGAAACTAGCCGCATGGTATTCTGCTTCTTCTTTCGTGTCGGCGGCAAAAGTGAAATACGCAGCGCTCACTTGCGGCTCTCGTTGTTCAGTTACTGGTCGGAAATGCTTGTAATATGCTGACAATACTTCTTTGGGCAAATGTCCATGAATAAACTGCGCAAAGGAAAAATTAATGCCATATTCACCAGCTGAACGTGCGCTTTCTTTACTAGCACCTAGTAACCAGGGTTGTGGTAATAGAACTTCCCGCGGAACAGCTGAAATTTTAGAATATAAATGATCTTCAGGAAATTCCTCTCTTAAAAAGAGTAAAATTTCAGGTAATTTATCAAATTGGTCTAGCTGTGGTGGCTGACCATTATTTAACGCCAACGTAGTTAAAGGGCTGCCGCCAGGCGATCGGCCCATGCCTAAATCGATTCGATCAGGATATAAAGCTGCTAACGTTTTAAACGTTTCTGCGACTTTAAATGGCGCATAATGCATGGTCATAATGCCACCCGCGCCAACACGAATTTTTTCGGTGGCACTAGCAATATGTGCAACTAAAATTTCTGGCGTTGCACTGGCAAAGGCGTCTGAGCCGTGATGTTCGGCATACCAAATTCTTGTGTAACCAAGTTTTTCCGCTAATTGAGCGAGCTCTTTGGCTTCTTGTAATGTGTCGCTTGCTGATTGATTTTTAGGAACCGTTAATTGATCTAAGATACTTAATTTCATGTATGTAGTCTCCTTTTTAGTTATTTTTTTGAAGCTACCGCTATTATCACGCAAGCATGTCAAAAAAAACAGTACGCACTTTTTAATTCCCTAGTGAGCGAAAAGTAACAAATAAATGTAGCCAAGGTCGATGATAAAAAATTCTCCGCTATGGCTTTTTGATGCTTTGTGTTAAAATGGAACATATGTACGCAATCAGCAATTGGAAAGGTGACAACATGTACGAATATATTATTGGAAAAGTAACGTTTGTTAGCCCATACTATATTGTCGTTGAAACAAATGGCATTGGCTATCAGATTTCAGTCGATAACCCGTATCGCTATTCAGGAAAAATGGATACGGATATTAAACTATATCTTCACCAAGTCGTGCGGGAAGATGCACAGCTATTATTTGGTTTTGGCAGTTTAGAAGAAAAACAATTGTTCTTAAAATTAATCAGTGTCTCTGGAATTGGCCCTAAAAGTGGTTTAGCTATCATGGCTTCTGTGGCTGATCATGGTGGTTTAATCAATGCAATTGAAGGGGAAGATGTTACATATTTAACGAAGTTCCCAGGTGTTGGCAAGAAAACAGCCCAACAAATGATTTTAGATTTAAAAGGAAAACTAGGCGAATTAGAGTCTTCCGAAGCAGCGGTTGCGGCCATGACCGCAACCGAAGTGGTGACAACAAGCAATCAAGCATTGGCAGAAGCGTTAGAAGCATTAAGTGCCCTAGGCTACAGTGACCGAGAGATTAAGCGTATCACTAAGCAATTGGAAGCGTTAGGTGAGACAACGACAGATGTTTATTTAAGCAATGCGTTAAAATTCATGATGAAACGCTAAGGAGGAATAACGATGACAGAAGAAGAACGGTTGCTTTCAGCTGCAAGTCAAGAAGCAGAAGCTTCAATTGAAAAATCGTTACGTCCACAATTTTTAGCACAATATATTGGTCAAGACAAAGTAAAACAAGAACTAACGATTTATATTGAAGCGGCGAAAAATCGGAATGAAGCGTTGGATCATACCCTTCTTTATGGTCCGCCAGGTTTAGGGAAAACGACAATGGCGATGGTCATCGCCAATGAAATGAATGTGAACATTCGTACCACAAGTGGACCAGCCATCGAACGGGCGGGAGATTTAGTCGCTATTTTGAACGAATTAGAGCCTGGTGATGTGTTATTTATCGATGAAATTCATCGTTTGCCGCGAGTGGTGGAAGAAATGCTGTATTCCGCAATGGAAGATTTTTACATTGATATCATGGTCGGTCAAGGAACCACGGCACATCCCGTTCATTTTCCGTTACCGCCTTTTACTTTAGTGGGCGCTACCACACGGGCAGGGATGCTTTCAGCGCCATTACGAGATCGTTTTGGAATTATTTCTCACATGGAGTATTATCAAGAGCAGGATTTAAAAGAAATCGTTCTTCGTTCCGCGGATATTTTTCAAACGGAGATTTTTGAGGAAGGTGCCTTTGAAATTGCGCGCCGCTCAAGAGGAACCCCCCGAATTGCTAACCGTTTGTTAAAACGTGTCCGTGATTTTGCCCAAGTCCAATCAGATGGCAAAATCGACCGAGCGATTGCAGACAAAGCGTTAACCTTACTGCAAGTGGACCATCAAGGCTTGGATTATGTCGATCAAAAATTGTTGAAAACAATGATTGATTTATACGGCGGCGGTCCGGTTGGTTTAAGTACCTTGTCTGTAAATATCGGTGAAGAAACCGAAACGGTGGAAGATATGTATGAACCCTATCTTATTCAAAAAGGTTTCATTAAACGAACACCACGAGGACGAATTGCAACGCCATTTGCGTATGCACATTTTGGGTATGATTATTTAGAGGGTCGTAAAAATTAAAAATAAGTCAAAAGAAAGCAAGCCTTAACCGCTTGCTTTCTTTTGTTTCACGTGAAACGTTTGTTCTTATTTAGAAGAGTGGCATATTTCAGCTGTTGTAGGTATACTGTGTTTGTAATCGCTTTTAAATTGGAGGGATCAATGTTGAATAAAGAAATCAAAGGGGCATTAATTGTTTCTTGCCAAGCGTTGGCAGACGAACCGTTGCATAGTTCCTTTATCATGTCCAAGATGGCTTTGGCCGCTAAACAAGGAGGGGCTAAAGGTATTCGAGCAAATTCTGTGGTAGACATTCGAGCAATCCGGAAAGAGGTTGATTTACCAATCATTGGGATTATTAAACGAGATTATCCTGACGCAGAAGTATATATTACCGCAACTATGCGTGAGGTAGATGAATTAATGGCTGTTCAGCCAGAAATTATCGCTCTCGATGCAACCCATTCGAAACGACCAAATGGCGAAACGTTAGCCACATTTTTCAAAAGAATAAAAGAAAAGTATCCTAACCAAGAATGGATGGCGTATTGTTCCACACTGGAAGAGATGATTGAAGCGGCGGAGTTAGGTTTTGATTATATTGGCACAACGTTAGTCGGCTATACGCCGCAAAGTGAAAATCAGCGGATTGAACAAAATGATTTTGAACTGTTAAGAGAAGCAAAGAAGCATTTTACTACACCAATCATTGTAGAAGGAATGATTGATACGCCAGCAAAAGTCCAACGTGTTCTGGAGCTAGGTGCCTATAGCGTGGTGGTGGGATCTGTTATTACACGACCGCAAAAAATTACTGAAAAATTTGTGGAAGCTACGAAAATAAAACAGAATCAAGCATAAACTAAATACACTATCGATACACTCGTTATTTTTTGATCAATACACTTCGATACGGTCGCTTTTTTTCTAGAGAAAGTTGAATCTTTCAATAATAAAAAGGGATACACTCCATTTGGCATAGTCCTTGCTGATAATAAATCAGTGTATAAAGCGCTATCATTTTATAGGAGGGGTTTTATGAAGGGTTTATCAAAAAAGAAACGGGTGTCTACTTGGTTAGCGTTAGGAATCACCGTAGTCAGCTGTTTTGCGTTAAGCGGGGAAGTGCAAGCAAGTGTTGAAAAAACAAAAGTTGATGAATTTGCAAATGTTTTAGATGTGAGTGCATCACCAACCGAACGGACGAATGGCGTATACGATACCAATTATTTTAATAATTTTTCTGATTTAGGTGCATGGCATGGCTACTATTTACCTGAAAAAAGCAATAAAGAGCTACTGGGTGGTTTTGCGGGGCCATTGATTATTGCGGAAGAATATCCAGTAAACTTGGCGGCAAGTTTAAACAAATTAACGGTCAAAAATAAAAAAACGGGAGAAACCTATGATTTAAGCCAAAGCAACCGCATGGACCTGTCTTATTATCCTGGGCGCCTAGAGCAAACCTATGAATTAGACGATCTAACGATTCATTTAGCTTTAATTTTTGTCAGCAATCGAACGGCGCTTATCCAAACGACACTTGAAAACACTGGTGAAGAGCCCTTGTCACTTGAAGCAAGCTGGACAGGTGCGGTCTTTGACAAAATTCAAGAGGGAACGGAAACCTTAGATATTGGCACTCGTTTAACTGCTAAAGACAATGACATTCAAGTGAATTTTGGCGAAGTCAGAGAAACGTGGAATTATTTTGCTACGAAAGACACAAAATATACGATTCATCATGCGGATAAAGTTTCAACAAAAATTGATAATCGGAATTATACAGCGACCGCTGAACCAATTGAATTGAAGCCTAAACAAACGTACAACACCTATACGACAGAAAGCTATACTTTTACAAAAGAAGAAGAGGCAAAGGAACAACAACAAGCACCCGAATATACCAAAAATGCGGCGCGCTATTTCAAAGAGAACAAGCAAAGATGGCAAGGATATCTAGATAAAACGTTTGATCAAAAGAAAACAGCAGAATTTCCTGAATATCAAAATGCGCTAGTCAAATCGATTGAAACGATTAATACCAATTGGCGAAGTGCGGCAGGTGCCTTTAAGCATGACGGGATTGTTCCGTCCATGTCTTATAAATGGTTTATTGGTATGTGGGCTTGGGATTCGTGGAAAGCGGATGTAGCAACGGCTGATTTTAATCCTGAGTTAGCTAAAAATAATATGCGGGCCTTGTTTGATTATCAAATTCAAAAAGATGATACCGTACGTCCACAAGATGCAGGAGCGATCATTGATGCTGTCTTTTACAATCAAGACAGTGCGCGTGGTGGTGAAGGTGGCAACTGGAATGAACGAAATTCTAAACCACCATTGGCTGCATGGGCAGTTTGGCATATTTATCAAGAAACCAAAGATAAGGAATTTTTAAAAGAAATGTATCCCAAACTTGTGGCTTATCACAATTGGTGGTATACCAACCGAGACCACAATAAAAATGGGATAGCAGAATATGGAAGCATGGTCAGTGATGCCCACTGGCAAAAAGACGACAAGGATCAAATCATTAAAGATAAAAATGGCCAACCTAAAGTGGATGATGATGCTGTTATTGAAGCAGCCGCGTGGGAAAGTGGCATGGATAACGCTACACGGTTTGACAAAGAAGGTGTGGGCAAAGGCGATGATGGAGTTAAAGTTTTTGAAAACAAAAATAAAGGAAAAGTAGTGGGGTATTCGATTAATCAAGAATCAGTGGATTTGAATGCGTATCTCTACGCTGAAAAGGGCTATTTAGCTTCGATAGCAGAAGAACTAGGCAAAAAAGAGGACTATAAGAACTATCAAAAAGAAGCGAAGAAACTAAAAAAATATATTCAAGAAAATATGTTTGATGAAAAAACGGGCTTCTTCTATGACTTACAAATAAATGAAGACGGCTCGAAAACAAAATTGTTAGTCAATCGTGGCAAAGGAACAGAAGGCTGGTTGCCGCTCTGGGCAAAAGTAGCGACCAAAGAACAGGCGGCGGCAGTTAAGAAAAACATGATGAATCAAGAAATGTTCAATACCTTTATGCCATTCCCAACGGCATCCAAAGACAATGAAAAATTTGCTGCAACGAAATATTGGCGGGGACCAGTTTGGCTTGATCAAGCCTTGTTTGGTGTAGAAGCTCTTCAAAACTATGACTATACAAAAGAAGCAAAAGAAATGACACAAAAACTCTTCTTACATGCCGAAGGATTGATGGGAGAAGGACCTATTCATGAAAATTATGATCCACTGACAGGGAAGGGCCTAAGTACGAAAAACTTTAGTTGGTCAGCGGCAGCGTACTATTTACTGTATAAAAACACCTTATTAAGTAATAATCCCACAACGCAAACCGCTTTTGAAATAAAATAGAAAAACAGCTCTTGAGAAAATATCTCTCAAGAGCTATTTTTTTCTTCACTTGCTACAATCTGTTTCCCTCTGATTTAATTAAATTTAATTTATTTGTTTAAATAAATATATTTAAAATAATTAAATAAAATATCTAAAAATAAACGATATGTACTTTTATTAAAAATGTTATTTAATAAAAATGAAATAGATATTAAATGGAATTGATTGTACAATGGTTAGTGAAGAGTGGGTTTAACGGAACCGAGTAATAAGAAATAAACTAATATTGAAACCAAACATTGCGACACCTCCTGCTCTGAGTTATATTGAATTTCATTATAAGACAGATATCTTAGTTTCTTCAAGAACGAATTAGAAAAGTTTTTTTAAATTTGTTGACGTCTAACAATTATAATGTGCAAAAAAAATAATTCAAATAAATATATTATTCGATAATATTAAAGTTCATAGAAATAATTTTTTAGAAAATATTATATTTTAGTTAATAAAAAAATAATACTTAATATTAACTTTTTAATAGAAAGGAGCATATTATGGATGTGTTAGAGGCATTAAAGTATTTTAGAAAAAAGAAAAAAATTGCTCAGAAAGATGTTTTACCAAAAAAAGGGAAACAAACCTATCGAAGAATCGAAATTGGTGAAGCCAAGCTAAGTTACGAGGATTTAATGACAGCATTACAGTCACTTGGGATTACCTTTAATGAATTTTTTCATATGGTCTCTGAAACAAGAAGTACGGCTTCATCTAAAATTATGCATCAAATTGAATGTTGTCAAATGGGGTTGAACAATACAAGTGAAAAAAAGAACCTGATTCATTACTTTTATCAATTAGAGCGCAATCCCCAAAAAAACGCAGTAGAGATGTCTATTTATACAGATATTAAGCTAACTTTCAGTAATGATTGGGAGGAAATTCCAGAATTTGATGAAACTGATCGAATGGCAATTCTCGCACTTATCTCTAGCAAAAGCTACTATACATACTACGATTATCAAATGGTGACTAATCCTGCCGCCTTGTTTTCTGAAAATGAAGTCCTTCAGATTCTTGAGCAGATGTTTCCTGTCAAAGATGCTGAATTACGCGACATCCAAACATTAAATGTCGCCTATGGTTTTTACCTGAATATCATTACAGCGCAACTTTATAAGAAAAATTATGCGAAAGCCCGGGAGTATTTAGCGTTGATGAGTGTTACCACGATTCCTGCCGAAATCTACTATATTCATTTTAACTTACGTTATTTAAAAAATCTTACGTATTATCTGTACACTGGCAAAATGAGATATTATAAAGAAGTAATCACCGTTATTGATATGATTGAAAGTTTTGGGGATGCACGTTTGGCGGAAGGCATGAAAAAAGAAATGCTTCAGCTGACGGCTGGTCGGACATTTAATTTAGATTATGGACAATTTCCTGTGAATATTGTCACTGAAAAATAAAAAGCACCCCCCGCAAGGTCAAACTTGCGGGGGGTGCTGATGTTAAACGATAATGTTATCTCTAATCATATCTAAATCTTTAATCAAAATTTTGCGGTTACGTAATTCGATTGCCCCTAACTCTTTTAGTTGCTGCATCATCCGGTTAACGCTACTAGCAGAAGTTATCCCGCAAAAATGCGCAATTTCTTCATTGGTCACCACGAAATCAATTAAAATACCTTCCTCTGTTTCTACGCCAAATGAATCGTACATTTCATAGATTTGTGTACAAACGGCCCCAAATTTGCCATTCATCAACATTTGCTGCATCTTTTTCATGGAATGCATTAAACGGTCCCGATAGTATTCTTTGACATACATTTGCAAGTCTTTACTATTATTGATATCCCGCCAAAATTGAACACGGTCGATTTGGTAAAGTTCTGCTTGTGGAGATTCGATGCGAATATTAAAAGGTGCATCAATAAATTCTGAATATTCATCACGTAGCAATGAAACAATTTCCAAATTGTTGATATAACGTAAATTAAATTCACGACCGTCTTTGGAAATAACGCTAGTTTTGATGATGCCACTTTTTAAAATATAGGCATAACGATCTTGCAGTCCTTCATAAGTTAAATAATTTTTCTTCTTTTTTACAACGACTCGAAAGGAATGTTCATCTAAGTAGTCTTGTAAAACATTTCTCATTGGCGGTAACTCCTCAATTATCTCTAAATATTTTTGTTTTTGCCTGTTGGGCTTCTTTCTTATTTAAGCGAATTGGACATCATATGTCAATAACAAATGTTGATAAAAAAGGTCAATTAAACGCTATTTTGAAAAATAAAATCAGCTTTTAGATAATTTTGCCAAAAATTTCGCTTAATGAGTATTAAAAATATTTTTTTTATTTTATGTGCTCAAATATTTTTCAAAAAGAAAAAATTGTATTAAGGTAATAGTAGAAAGGGAGGAGATTTAATGACAGAACCAAACTTAAAAGACCCAAGAAAGTTATTTTATAGTGATGGATTTCCGCAACAAGATCAAGAAACTCCCGCATTACAGGACAAAATGGTCCCTAAACCAGATTGTGGGGAAGACAGCTATGTCGGAAATCACAAATTAGAAAATCGTCGGGTATTAATTACAGGCGGTGATTCTGGGATTGGACGAGCGGCGGCGATTGCTTTTGCTCGCGAAGGTGCAGATATTGCATTACATTTTTTCCCAGGTGAAGAAAAAGACGCCGAAGAAGTGGCGCACTATATACGAGAAGCTGGCCGAAAAGTCGTTCTTTTGCCAGCAGATTTAAGAGATAAACAGGTACCTGAAGAATTGGTTGCACAAGCTCGTGAATCTTTAGGCGGCTTGGATACCCTCGTTTTAAATGCAGCTCAACAAATTTCCTGTGCCGCTATTGAAGAATTGCCAATGGAACAAGTGATAGACACTTTCCATGTCAATATTATTGCGATGTTTGGCATTGTCAAAGCAGCAGTGCCTCACTTGCCTGCCGGAAGTAGCATTGTGACAACGACTTCCGTCCAAGCCTTTAATCCAAGTGAGCATTTGTTGGATTATGCAGCAACGAAGGCATCAATTGCCAACTTTACCGTTGGTTTAGCAAAACAACTGGCACCAAAAGGCATTCGGGTAAATGGCGTGGCTCCAGGACCAATCTGGACACCGTTACAGTTAGATCATGGACAACCAATTGAAGAGTTGCCAGAATTTGGGCAACATTCTTTACTGGAACGTGCGGGTCAGCCTGCTGAATTAGCCCCTGTTTATGTTTTCTTGGCGTCCAATGATGCAAGTTATGTTACGGCTCAAGTTTATGGCGTAACTGGTGGAGAAGCAATTAATCTTTAGGAGGGATGTTCCGTGAATAAAGTTGTTAAAATACTTTTGCTTCTAGGTTCACTGATTTTAATGGCATTATTTGGCGCGGTGGCCATCACCACTTGGTCAGCCGATACAGCTTGGCAACCACCAGATAATGTCCAATGGTTCTTGCAAGACAACGAGTACGCACGTCAAGCAATCTTTTGGGTAGCGCTGGTTTTACTAGGAATTATGCTCTTTCTATTTTTATTCATTCTTTTATTCCCAAGAAGAAAAGGCACGTTTGAATTAAAAGAAGAGCAAGGAAAGTTGGTGTTACACCGTAAAGCTATCGAAGGATTTGTACGCTCTAGCTTGCAAGACAGTGACTTTCTGGAAGCACCAACCATTCGTGTAAAGGCGACAAAACGGCGCATTAAGGTCAATGTTAAAGGCACACTGAAACGAACGGCAGATTTAATTGGACAAACAGAAGCTTGGTCAAAAACAATGGAAGAACGGCTTGCTCGTTTGGTGGGAACTGGTCACAAGATTACGATTGATGTTCATTTTGAAGATATTCAATCAATGAAACGACCACAACAACAGCAAACACAAGCACGTGTGGAGTAGGAGGGATGTACAATGGTTGAATGGATAAAACAATATGCCGTTCCGTTAATTGGTGGCCTAGTCGGCTTGGTTTTTGCAATCTTGTTTCTGTCAATCGGCTTCTTTAAAACATTGTTAGTAGTACTCCTGACAGGACTAGGTATTTGGCTAGGTTTGTATTTGGAACAGACAGGCATTGTCAAAAATTATTTTCATCATAAATAGGAGGTTTTGGCTATGGAAAATGCAAATGTATCGATTGTTAAAGGTGAGTTGACGTTTGAGGATAAAGTAATCCAAAAAATTATTGGCATTGCTTTGGAAGAAGTCGACGGTTTGTTAACTGTGGACGGTGGTTTTTTCTCGAATTTACGAGATAAAATGATTAACAGTGAAGATGTTACAACAGGCATTCACACCGAGGTCGGCAAAAAACAAGTCGCAGTGGATATGGACATTGTAGCCGAATACGGGAAAGATATCGAGACCATTTATGATCAAATGAAAGAGGTTATTACTCGTGAAGTCCAACAAATGACTCACTTGGAAGTAATCGAAGTCAATGTCAACGTAGTAGATATCAAAACACAAGCAGAGTACCAAGAAGAAAGTGAAACAGTCCAAGATAAACTTGGCAACGCCGCTGAAGCGACAGGTAGTTTTATGTCAAAACAAACCAACAAAGCCAAACATGCGGTAACTAAAGGCAAGACAAAAGTCAAAGAAAACACGGCACCTCGTGTTCAATAATGGGTTATTATTTTATTAAAAATAAAGCAATAATAGAAGAAACTAGGAGGAATGAACCATGAGTAACGAAAAATTCAATAATGTACCAAAACCAGCAGGAAACGGACCACACACACCAGAAGATCATGCAATCAAAGGTGAATTAACATTTGAAGATAAAGTCGTTCAAAAAATTATCGGTTTAGCCTTAGAAAATGTCGATGGTCTATTAACAGTCGATGGCGGCTTTTTCTCAAATATTGCTGAAAAATTAGTAAACACAGATAACGTCACAGCGGGTATTGATACCGAAGTTGGTAAAAAACAAGTCGCTGTTGATATGGATATCGTGGTAGAATACGGCAAAGATATTCAAGACATTTACGAAAAAATGAAAGAATTAATCAGCCGTGAAGTGAAAAAAATGACCCACTTAGATGTGATTGAAGTGAATGTTAACGTAGTTGATATCAAATCAAAAGAAGAATACGAAGAAGATAGCGAAACGGTTCAAGATAAAGTCACAGGCGCTGCCAAAAGTACCGGTGAATTTGCTTCTGAACAAACAGAAAAAGCAAAAAAAGCTGTGAATAAAGGAACAGAACAAGTCAAAGAAAATATGGAACCACGTGTAGAATAAACAGTTAAAGGGAGGAAACAATCATGGGCTTTATTTGGGCATTAATTGTCGGTGGTGTCATTGGGGCAATCGCTGGAGCAATTACTAAAAAAGGATCATCGATGGGCATTATTGCCAATATCATTGCAGGGTTAGTTGGTTCAACAATTGGTCAAGCCATTTTAGGCACATGGGGACCAAGCTTAGCTGGGATGGCTATTGTGCCATCGATTATCGGGGCAGTGATTTTAGTTGCCATTGTTTCATGGATTTTAGGACGAAAATAGAGAATATTTTTCAGAAGAGTTTGGGCGATTGTCCAAACTCTTTTTTTATATTCTTTAATATTATTCAGTTTATTAGAATTAGATTAAATATAACTTTCCTTTGATAGGTGGTTTTGTTAAAATTTAATTAAAAAGTCGTTGCGTGGCAAAAAGGAGGTGAATCAGTGAAACATAGGAAACAATGGTTAATCGGACTACTCATTATTTTAATCATAGGAATTGGAGGAAAATGGTATATGGACGAACAAGAAAAAGCGAAACTACACGAAATCCAAACAGATTTAGCGAACTATTTGTATAATAACTACCGAATTTATACATTTGATGAGCAAGAAAGAGCACAATTAGAGAAGAAATATAATAAGGGAAATGGAGAATTGAGTTATCGAGAGTATTCAAATAAATTAGATGAGATTGCAAAATACTACGACGTTAACAAAGTAGAATTTACCAGTTTTTCAGTAGGAGCAATGAATACATTAGAAGTTTATTTTACAATCAACGACGTGTATGAAGAAGAAGTGGATTTAGACACGATATCAGCAGAAACTGAAAAATTTATTTATAGCATAACAAATAGTACAGGCAATGGCCCTTATTACATTGAGAAAAAAGACAAACCTACAAAGGAAAGAATGCCAGAAGACTTAATTGTGTATGATGAAGGAGGGATAAAGTAATGGATAATTATCGAAAAATTTCAAAAAAAGTATATGAGGTAGAGAAAGAAAATGTTCAAATCAATGAGAAAATAAAAGGAACAAATCACATTGTAATCGATACCATTGACACCGATAAAGATACCCTCGGATACGAACATAAACCAAGAAGAAACAGCATGCAAGCTATGACAGTGGCAGAAATCAAAGATGAATATAAAAATGATAAAAATATAAAGGGTGTACCAGGCTATCCCCAATCCGTAATCAACCAAAATCTAACCATTGTCTACGCTGGTACCAAATCATGGCAAGATTGGAAAACCAATTTTCGAGAAATTGGTTTTAATGATAAACACCAAGCTGGAGCGTTCCAATCTGCTTTAACATATGCCAGTCAGATTGAGCGCCAATATTCTCCTGAAGCTGGCTATACAATTAACACGACGGGTCATTCTCTTGGTGGTGCCGAAGCTATTTACGTTGCGGTTTTGAAAGGCTACAATGCCATCACGTATGGTGCGGCTGGTTCAGGATTGACAGACGAAAAAATTAAAAACTACAAAGGTCAAATTATTAATTTCTATGATACTTCAGATGCGGTCACCAGCAGTTTTGTAACAGGTGGACAAGGGAAAATTCCTTTTTATAGTTTTGGAGTTGATAATTATAGTGGCGTAATTGTCGGTTGGGTTAAAAAGACGTTCGGCCATGATTTGGATATGTTTAAAACTGATGATGCCGGTAATTATATTGATAAATTTGGCGATATTGCTGTCTATTCAGGTGGGCATGGTGGCGTTGCAATCGAGCAAACCATCCTGGCGCAGCAGATTTTAGAAAATAAAAATAGAATCCGTGGGTTGGAGACTTACGACGGCACGAATCCTGAGACATTGGTAGAAATCAACCGTTTAAAAAAAGAAAACAAATGGCTTCAAGAACAACTGAAACAATTTAATCAGTTGAATGAATTACGTGTTTCTTTAACGGCGAGCGGTGGCGGATTATCTAGTAATGAACGGATTTATTTAGAAGATAGTCAAGCCTTAGCGGTTGTTAAAGTCGCCGCATCACAATTTGATGTAGCGATGGAAGAGTGCCTACATATTTACAAAAAAGTGATGCAAGAATTACAAGAAGATTGGGAAAACGGATTGCAACTCATTCAACGACATACACCAGAACTTTCGTATGCAGAAATGAGAGAGGCGATGGATCAAGTCCAATGTACGAAACAAACGATGGTTGACCAAGATCTGGAATATTTCCAGCAAAAATTCAGCAAAATCAATCGTATTAGAACTTCATTTGTTCAATTAACCCAACAAATTACCGCTAAAATAAATGAATTGGTTCAGAGAGATCAAGAATTAGCGAACCAACTGAAAGGAGCCTTAACATGACGACAGCCGATGAGCTAGAAAGATGCCGCAGACAATTGCGGGAGTTAGATGAGCAAGAAATGCTCTTAGCTTCTTATCAGAGAAAAAGCCAACAACTCGCTGAAGAAACCTATTATAACATTCAGTCTGCTATTCGAATGATTGCCGAAAATCAGCAACCACTACAACAAGCGAGACAAGCGCTTGTCCGATTAGAATATGACTTTTCAGAAGAAGTAAGTCATGCTAAGAGAAAACTTTACCGTCAGAGGGAAGAGTTAGAAATAACGTATAGAAAATTAAATGCACAGCGGGAAAGTTAACGAAGGAGGATGTTCATGGAGTTATTGGAGAAATTATGGAAAGAATACCAAAAGAATCTGCAAAAAGTAACAGCGCAGTCTCTCGGTTTATCGCTGTTACAACAACAGAGTAAAAAAGTACAGAAAAGCAAGCGAAGGGGAAAAAGTGCTTTAGCACAAGCCAAACGCTCAATAGAAAATGCAAATACTGGCTTAGAAAAGTCGATCCAAGGACAATTTGGCCAAAAAGTAACCGATGTCTTAGACATACAGAGTCAAACTATAGACAGTTTGTAATAGATGTGAACTTATTTTTAATTAAAGGCTATGTTAAAGTTTATTGTTGCTATAAGGTAAAAAATTAGAACTTCCATTTTTCTGGAAGTTCTATTAAATAATAATGTTTTATTCAACTAAAGCACCCTTTTGCGGAAGATCATATGATCATATTTGCCTTTAACCAATCCAACTAACGTTCTCCGTTAGTTTAACGAATTCTCTCATATATATGAAAATAATAATCGTAAGGATTCTTTTCATCTTTTATTCCTTTTTCAACAGATACTTCTTTCCAATCGTCAAAATTAACTACTGGAAAAAATGTATCTCCTTCGAATTCATGATGAATTTTTGTAACGTACATTTTCTCGACATAAGGCAAGAACATAACATATATCTGTTCTCCCCCGAAAATGAAAACCTCTTCTTCATTTTCGCATAACTTAAATGCAGCTTCTATTGAATGGGCAATTTCACAATCCTTAAAGTTAAAGTTTTTATCTCTAGTCAAAATAATATTTCTTCTGTCAGGTAAAGCCCTTCCGATTGATTGAAGGTTCTTTCTACCTAATATGATTGCATGTCCTTTTGTAGTGTTTTTTACATATTCCCAATCACTAGAAATTCTCCATGGAATGTCGTTATCCTTGCCGATTACTCTTTTCTTATCCATCGCAACAATTAAAGAAATTTTCAAGAATGACCACATCCTTTTTAACCTATTTTACCATGCATTTCTATTTCCATATTGAAATCCTTACTAAACAAATCTGCCCGTTAGTTGAATAAGAAACACTGTTTAAACAGCAAATTTAGTTAACCTAATTGTATCATAAGTTTCTGAATTCTGTACTAAATTCCCTCTGATTATCAAATCATTCATTGTTACTTCATTTCTTTGATGTTGGATACTTTCTAAGACCTGAAACCAAGCAAGGTAATTGTTTAAATACTTGGTCGCAACACCATTAAATCGTTGTATCCAACCTTTTAGTCTTCTATGATAATTATTCACGTTCTGGATGTGGTAAAGCCCCTTTGTACGAATTTTACCATCGGACTTGAATTGGTAAATATCCATTCCCTTTTCAGCAGCATATGTTTTAAATGCACGCCAAGAATCCGTGCATAGTATATTTTCATTTGAAAGCTTATGCCCGATGGCTTTATCTAACTGTACTTTCGTTAATCTACCCATACCTAATATCTGCGAAATAGTGGTCTTGTCACGGTCTCTTGCAACTAATACACACACTTGTTCATTACTTATGCCACGTTTCTTTGCTGAACCACCACGTTTGCGAGGTTTTCTACCTTTAATTTTTCTTTGTCCTTTTTCTGAGTACAAGAAATAGGTCTCGTCCATTTCAACGATACCTTCAAAATTTGGTATTTCCATTTGCTTTAACGATGATAATAGTTTGTGCCTCCAATAAAATAAAGTGACGTGAGTAATGTTGCCGATTAAGTTAGCAGACTTCCGAAGAGAATAACCTTCAATCATACACTCAATAAATTTAATCCACTGGTTAAGGTGACGAGTTCGATAGAGAACTGTATTTGTGAGGTCGGTAAATGTCTTTTTACAAGCCTTACAGCGATAGCGTTGCTTTTTAACTTCTTCACCATCAACGATTGTTGTATATTTACCGAAGCGAACAATATGTTCTGATGTACAATCAGGACATTCATACCCATTCTTATTCTTACGTTCAGATATTTCGTGAAGAACGGTTCCAGTCGAACTTGATGCTCTTAGTGCATCAATTAAATATTCACGCAATCTGTGCTTCTCTGCGGGATTTAATTTTTGAATGGCTTTAAGGATTTCAGTCGCTCTCACAATCATCACCAACCCTAATGTAGTTAGTTCGATTATAGAACATTCGTTCTTTAAAATCAATTATCAACAACTAACTTTAACAGAGCCTAATTAAAAGAAAGAGTCCTCAACCATTCGATATTTTGAGAATAGTTGAGGACTCTTTCTTCAATAAAAATCAACAACATTTGTTGAAGTTATTTGTAGATAACGTTTATCATTCACAAATTTACATTTTTTTGTAACGGATATCTCGTATAGTAATAACTGCAAATGAATTTCAGAAAATTTTTTGATAAGTCATCAAAGTGAGGGGATAGCGGTCTTTTATTGAAAAATAGCAACACAAAATAAACAGAACAAAAGAGAGAGGAATTCAAAGAATTATGACAGAACAAACACCAACAAAGCTTTTGAATAAAGGCTTTATCAGTATTACAGTGATTAATTTCATTGTCTATCTTGTTTATTATTTATTAATGGTTATTATTGCGGTGATTGCGCAAGATAGCTTACATGCTACTTTAGGTCAAGCGGGTCTGGCTTCAGGAATTTACATCATCGGGACATTGCTTGCACGACTTTTCATGGGAAAACTCCTTGAACTGATTGGGCGCAAACAAGTCTTACGTTATGGGGCTTTGTTTTATCTTTTAACGACTGTTGCGTATATGTATATGCCAAGTATGGGCATTCTTTATCTGGTCCGTTTTTTAAATGGGTTTGGTTACGGAACCGTTTCGACAGCGACCAACGCAATTGTTACCGCCTATATCCCTAAAAATAAAAAAGGGGAAGGGATCAATTATTATGGTTTGAGTACTAGTTTAGCAGCCGGCATTGGGCCATTTATTGGGATGTTATTGTTAAATGTTTCCAACTTCCATGTCATTATTAACTTTTCAATTATTTTAATTTTGTTAACAACCATTGCTTGCTTCATTTTCCCAGTGAAAAATATTGAGTTAACACCTGAACATCGTGAAGCTTTATCTAAATGGAATTTTGATAGTTTTGTTGAAAAGAAAGTTTTATTTATTACATTTATCGCCTTTTTAATGGGTCTTGCTTATTCAAGTGTCTTATCTTTCTTATCTTCTTATGTCAAAGTAATCGATTTAGTTGACGTCAGCACCTTCTTCTTTATCGTCTATGCGGTCGTGATTACCTTAACACGTCCATCGACAGGTCGGATTTTCGATGTCAAAGGTGAACGCTACGTCATGTATCCAAGCTACATTTTCTTAACACTAGGCTTATTCTTATTAAGTATGACTACGTCTGGTTGGATGTTATTAGTTTCAGGTGGGTTAATTGGCTTAGGTTATGGTACTTTCATGTCAAATGGCCAAGCGGTTTGTCTTCAAGAAAGCCCAAGTCCTCACCGTATCGGGATTGCTTTATCGACTTATTTCATCGGTTTAGACCTTGGATTAGGGGTTGGTCCGTACGTTTTAGGTGAATTACGTAACTTTATGTCATTCCAACAAATGTACTTCTTAGCAGGCTGTATCCCAATCGTTTGTACCATTTTATATATGGTCTTCCACAAAGCTAAAAATGATGCCAAAGATTTGTCTCTTGAAACGATTGAAGAGATTGAACACGGCTCAGAACTATAAATGGACAAGGAGTGATTTCAATGCCTAACGATGAACGGATTTTAAACGTTTTACAACAAACACTAACGGAAATTCAACGCATGAACACGCGTTTAGCTAAAATTGAAACAGAGTTAGCCGATGTCGATCAACATCACGCGACTTTGGATCATTACTTGCAAGAGCTAGAATTGGTGACAGAAAATAACAACGTCATGTAAAGTGAGTAGTTAGTAAATGAATGTTTGACGTTTCGGTATCACTAGAGTGGAACATTGAAAATTTTCGTAAAAAACGCCAAAAGGTAGCAGAAAAACTGCTACCTTTTGGCGTTTTTTGTAATTTTTATCACTTAAAATGTTTCACGTGAAAACTTTTAAAAGTGGCGTGGACTTTGTTTGGTGACAATTTGTGTATTTAAATTTTCTAAGCTTTGCGCTAGTTCACCAATGCTAGCAGAAAAATCAACATAATAAGTGGGAACCGTTGATTTGACACTAACTTCTGAAAAGATATCTGTAATAATTACATCGAAAGGCTTTTCTGGTGAAGCGACAAAAATTAATTTTTTATCCACGGCTTTACCTAGCTTTTCATAAAGGGTATCTAAAATTAAATTACTTTGATTGATCCTTACTAAGACACGAATCGGTGGTAAAGATTTCGTTTTCAATGTACAAAAAAGAATAAACAAGCAGTCAACTAACAATTTTTCATTGCCAATTAATGTCGGAAGCATTTCAATTGTAAGGCGCTTCACATCTTTGTAGAGACTTGGATTTTTTTGAAGTGCTTCTTTTAAAAAGCTTTCTTGCACAAATGGATTGGCAATCGTGACAAAGGTCTTAAAAAAGACACTTAAATTTTGGATAGAAGTATATAGATAAAGATACTCGTGAAATGTCAATTTAATTTGATAAAAAGACGTTAGTTGATAAATGATCTCTTTAATGGGTGAGCCTAATAGCTGGATCATATGCATGCGTGCTGCTGGAATTTCCAAGACATCTTGTGTGGCGTAGCTGACACTAATCGTTAATAAGAAAAAGGCAAAAAGGCCTTCTTTTTGTATAAATTTTGTTGGAACTTGGTGTAAGGCTTCTTCTTTAAAAAACAATTCAAATTCACTCAGATTAACAAAGGGATTAACAATCGCTTCTTCCTCCACGAAAGTTTCTTTGATAAAAAAGCCCTCTTTCCAACGCGCTAAAATCACAGCAGAAAAAATTAAGTCTTTTGTAAAATCTTGTGTTGTATTGAAAGAAACAGAGTGTTTTAAACGTCGAAAGAGACTATGGACTTCTTTTTTAGTAATCGTGTGCAACGGCCAATCCCCTTCAGAGTAATTGTTCCAAAAAAGCATCATAAAGAAAATCCGGATATCTTTTTCTTTGCCCACCAACACATTGGTACGTTTTAAATTGATTTCAATCTGATATTTTTGGAGCCATTGGTTTAATTGTCCAATTTTTCGCGTAAAGGTTGATGAAGAAATTTCTAGGACTTTTTCAAAATGTTTGCTATCAATTGCATTATGGTTAAAGGCATAGGTCAGTACTTGATACGCGAAACTTTTTTTGACAAAGTAGGGCATCAAAAACGACAGTTGGAAATAGGGTGCAAACCAAAATGTGATTTCTTTGGCATTTGCTGATAAAGAAAATAAGTTCTCCCAGCCTTTTTTTTCAATTTCTGCTTGGAGCAAAGCCACGGACTGTAGAATGGTAGTTTGTTGCATTTTTAATTGAGTCGCTAAAGTAGAAATCGCCAATGTTTGTTCTTCTGCTTCACGACGTTCGAGTAATTCTTCTAAAAGAGCAAAACTTTTACGATAAGGTACATCAAGTAATCCTGTTAACATCCGATTCCCTCCAAACTGTTTTCCCCACGTAATTTGGCAAAATAAATTTTACGAACTACTTGTTTTAGGTTATAGTATTCGTCTAAATAAGGAACGGGATACCAATAAAAGGTTTTGCTGGCGTGAAAAAGCGGATTATTTTTGTCAGTAATGACTAGGTCAGGCACTTCTTGAATATGATTGACGAATTTCAAAGGAACATCACAATAATTATTGATTTCTTTCGCTAACCAATTTTCTTGTATCTGATTAATAGATGAATGAAGTAAAATTTTAACCGGAATTTGTTTGTTTAATAAAACACTCCGAATAATTAAAAAAATGGTTTCTTTAAATAATGCATCTAGTGGGTGCTCTTTGTCAAAAGGCAAACGCTTTAAGAAATAGTTGGTTGTTCGCGAAACATTTGGGTATTGCTTTTCATACAAAGAGACGTTAGCAACCTCATAGCTCAATTCCTCTTCCACAGGGAAATGAATCAGTCGTTCACTGGCATTAGATAAATTAACCAACAAAAAGACCACTTCTATTGCGCTTAAATCCAACTGTAATTGCGTACATTTTTCAAAAATCCAGGTGACATGGGGACTTTCATCCATGCCCATAATCGCTAAGTTGGCAAAGTTGACCGTTTCTATTTGTTCAAGTGAATACATCGTTAATGTACTGAAAAAATCATAGTAGAAACGAATTTCAGCCCGCCATGTGTCGGGTTCTTTTTGTTCATTAATAAAACAATCATTCACTAATAATTGAAATTCTGAATAAGGAAAGGCTAAATTGATCGTAGCAATTTCAGGATAATCGCTGATTGTAAAATCAGATTGGTAACGGAGTAAACCTATGGACATAATTAATTTTAATTTGCGTAAATCGGTATATGTAAAGTAAGGATAACGGTTTTTGATGATTTCAATGAAGTTCTGCAATTGTGCTTGATTAGTCTTAGATAGAAATGGTACTAGAGAAGTTCCTGAAATGAAGAATAAGGAATAAAAGAAACTGCGAAAATCTTTCTCGTTACCACAAATTTTTTCTCGTCTTTTTAAGTTTAAATAACAATTAAATCTAGCTAGATGATTATTTAAACGGTCACTGACTTGTTTAAAAATAGAAAAGTTAATAAAGTGCTCTTCACAAAAATCTTTGGCTGAAGTGTAGCGTTTTAAAAGTAAATCCAGGGCTAGCATATAGGTTAGTGACCCGCGGACAACAGCTTCTTTCATTAACTCAATCGGGATATTTTCATCGGCAACTAATTCTATGGACTGTTGATTATTAATGATGCGAATATGTACATTTTCATGTGTATTGACTCGAGAAATTAACAAAGTTAATTGATTCAATAAATTGTTGATATTGTAATGGGAAAATTCATATTTTCGTCGGAGTACTTGCATGGGGACTTTTTCTTTACTGTCATACAAGTATTCAATTAGGGAAAGTAACTGAATTTCCTGTTTGGTTAATAAGTTATACATAATAACCACCTTTCTAATTGGTTATGATTGTTTGATTTTTCAGATAATACAGATAGGGCATTCTTTTCTAAATGACATTGACGATTGCCAGTGAAAGAACTAGTTGTTCTTATGCTACTGTATCTATTCTTAAAAATCAAGAAGAACTGAATGTGTCAAATGGAAGAAAACATGGACAAAAAATGGTAGAGCAAAAAATTATTAAGAAAAACAACCAGTTTATATAAAACATTTAAATAACAAAAATGATAATTTGAGTCTATTGATTTTTTAGCTTAAATAGCTTATACAAATAGGCTTTTTTGTCTGGTTAGTTCTTATGAAAAAAATTAAAAAAAACGGTATAGTGGAAGGAGGAATAGTAAAAATAAGAAAGGATAAGGACGTGTTTTCATAAAGATGAAAAGGGTTTCTGGGATTTCATCAACTTTTTCTATTTGGAGGAGAAGTTGTTGATAATTTTTGCTGAAAAATCTCGTTATACTCTTCTTATTCTTATAGAAGAGTCTATAGGAAAAAGCAGAAAATGAATCCGCATTCGAAGTAAGAGTGCGTTTTGAGGAGATAAAAAGAAAAGGTGTGTTGGCTGTCTGTTTTAACAAGGAAGAAAGACAACAGAAGAGCACTCACTTATTTGGTTTAAAATAAAAAATTGGTACGAAGTGAACGTTCTCTTCTATGTGTCGTTAGTAGAGGAAGGATGAAAGAAATGAGAAAGAATGGTCCAATGGTAAACCGTTGGCTCTACGGGTTGATGTGTTTGTTACTTGTTCTAAATTATGGCACACCACTCATGGCTTTGGCGGAAGATGTTAACAGCGATGGCCAGTTAACGTTAGGAGAAGTGAAGCAAACCAGCCAACAAGAAATGACCTTAGCGCTTCAAGGAAAAGCACAACCAGTAACACAAGAGGTTGTAGTGCATTATAGTGCCAATGTGTCAATCAAAGCTGCACATTGGGCAGCGCCCAATAATACGCGCAAGATTCAAGTGGATGACCAGAAGAAACAGATTCAAATTGAATTGAATCAGCAAGCGTTAGCAGATACGTTAGTCTTAACGTTGAACCCTACAGCTACAGAAGATGTGACGTTTTCTTATGGACAACAGCAACGAGCGTTGACGTTAAATACTGGTACTGATCCGACAGAATCAACGGCAATCACGAGTTCGCCAGCCGCATCAGCGAATGAAGGTTCAACAGAAGAAGCATCTACAAACTCCTCTGTTCCTCGTTCGTCCGAAGAAACTGTCGCCAGCACGACAAAAGCGATAGAAAGTAAAACAACCGAGTCTACGACTGTTAAACCGCGCGTAGCAGGACCAACAGATATCAGTGACTATTTTACAGGTGATGAAACAACGATTATCGATAATTTTGAAGATCCGATTTATTTAAATCCTGATGGCACACCAGCAACACCGCCGTATAAAGAAGATGTGACCATTCATTGGAACTTTAACTGGTCGATTCCAGAAGATGTGCGAGAACAAATGAAAGCAGGCGATTACTTCGAGTTTCAATTACCTGGCAATTTGAAACCTAATAAACCAGGTTCAGGTGATTTAGTTGATGCAGAAGGCAATGTCTATGGAACCTACACAATTAGTGAAGATGGTACGGTTCGTTTTACCTTTAATGAGAGAATCACGTCTGAAAGTGACATTCACGGGGACTTTTCTTTAGATACTCATTTGAATGATTCAGATGGGCGGGGCCCAGGAGATTGGGTGATTGATATTCCTACACAAGAAGATTTGCCGCCTGTAGTGATTCCAATTGTCCCAGATACCGAACAACAAATTGATAAACAAGGCCATTTTGATCGAACGCCCAATCCTAGTGCGATTACTTGGACGGTAGATATCAATCAAGCGATGAAAGATCAAACAAATCCAACTGTGACGGAAACATGGCCAACAGGGAATACCTTTAAGTCCGTGAAAGTCTATGAGTTAGTGATGAATCTTGATGGAACAATTAAAGAAGTGGGTCGCGAACTTAGTCCAGATGAATATACCGTTGATAAAAATGGCAATGTGACGATTAAAGGTGACACCAACAAAGCGTATCGTCTTGAGTACCAAACGACGATTGACGAGGCGGTTATTCCAGATGGCGGCGGCGATGTGCCTTTTAAAAATCACGCGACGTTAACAAGTGATAATAATCCAAATGGGTTAGATGCTGAAGCAACTGTTACCGCCACATATGGCAAAATGTTAGACAAGCGCAATATAGATTACGACGAAGCCAATCAAGAATTCACTTGGGAAATTAACTACAACTATGGTGAACAAATCATTCCAAAAGACCAAGCAGTCATTACAGACACAATGGGCGATAATTTAACGTTTGAACCAGATTCTTTACATTTATATTCAGTGACGTTTGATGACAAAGGAAATGAAGTCGTTGGAGCAGAACTTGTGGAAGGAAAAGATTACAAAGTGGTAATCAACGGAGACGGTTCCTTTGCAATTGACTTTTTACATGATGTGACTGGCGCAGTCAAGATTGATTATAAAACCAAAGTTGATGGAATTGTCGAAGGCGATGTTGCCGTGAATAATCGTGTGGATGTTGGCACTGGTCAGCATTCAGAAGGTGATGGCACAGCCAGTCAACAAAATATTATTAAAAACACTGGCGCAGTTGATTATCAAAATTCAACGATTGGTTGGACGTTAGCTGTGAATCAAAATAATTATTTGATGGAAAATGCCGTGATTACGGATACGTACGAACCAGTTCCTGGCTTAACTATGGTACCCAATTCGTTGGTTGTCAAAGATACAACCACTGGTGCTCAGTTGACGTTAGGCAAGGATTTCATGGTAGAAATAACTCGTAATGCAGATGGTGAAACAGGCTTTAAGTTAAGTTTCATGGGGGCATATGCCAAAACAAGTGATGCTTTCCACATAACCTATACTACCTTTTTCGATGTTACCGAGTTAGACGCTAATGATCCCGCGTTGGACCATTACCGAAATACTGCTGCCATTGATTGGACGGATGAAGCAGGAAACAATCATCATTCAGAAGATAGTAAACCGTTTAAACCTTTACCTGCTTTTGATTTAAATGCGCAAAAAAGCGGTGTTTACAATGCCGTCACCAAAGAAATCACTTGGACGATTGCGGTTAATTTAAGTAATAATCGTTTAGTCGACGCCTTTTTGACGGATCCAATTTTAACCAATCAAACCTATTTGGCTGGGAGCTTGAAAGTCTATGAAGGCAATACAAAGCCAGATGGTTCGGTTGAAAAAGTGAAACCAACGCAACCGTTGACGGATATCAAAATGGAAGAACCAAGCGAGAAAAACAAAAATACTTGGCGTGTTGACTTTCCTAATGATAGTCGTACGTATGTGATTGAATTTAAGACGTCTGTTGATGAAAAAGTTATCGAAGGTTCGGCTAGCTATGACAATACCGCATCTTATACAAACCAAGGTTCTTCACGTGATGTGACAGGAAAAGTTTCTATTCAACATGGTGGCGAATCAGTGAAAAAAGGTGGCGAATACCACAAAGATGATCCAGATCATGTGTACTGGCATGTAATGATCAATGGCGCCCAATCGGTTTTAGACGATGTGGTTATCACTGATACACCCTCACCAAACCAAGTGTTAGATCCCGAGTCATTGGTGATTTACGGTACCAACGTAACAGAAGACGGAACGATTACGCCAGATAAATCTGTTATTTTAGAAGAAGGAAAAGATTACACACTGGAAGTTACCACCGATAATGAAACAGGACAACAAAAAATTGTCGTTAAAATGGCCCATATTGAAGCACCTTATTATATGGAATATCGTAGTTTAGTGACTTCTTCAGCGGCGGGGAGTACAGACACGGTATCCAACCAAGTGTCAATTACTGGAAATGGTTCAGAAGTCGTTCATGGGGATGACAATGGCGATGTGGTCGTTGACATTGATCACAGTGGCGGGCATGCCACAGGGACTAAAGGCAAAATTCAGCTGAAGAAAACAGCCATGGATGGGACGACTATTTTAGCAGGCGCCCATTTCCAAATTTGGGACCAAGCCAAAACACAAGTCCTACGTGAAGGTACAGTAGACGCCACTGGGGTTATCACATTTGGTGGGTTGCCGCAAGGGCAATACATTTTGGTGGAGACAAAAGCACCAGAAGGCTATACAGTTTCGGACGAATTAGCTAAAGGCCGAGTCATTACTATTGATGAAGAAACTTCAGCCGAAGGAGCACAACCAACCATTATTAAAAACGATGTCAGTAAAGTAATTTTAGAAAAAACAGATGAGAAGGGCAAAAAATTAGTCAATGCACGCTTTAAATTAGAGCATGCTGTAACCACGCCGTTTACTCATTGGGAAGAAGTTCCACTTGCGCCGGATCGAACCAACGCAAATGGCCAGTTAGAGGTGGATAGTTTAAAACCAGGGCTTTATCAGTTTACAGAAATCGAAGCACCGACAGGCTATCTTTTAGACACGACACCCAAACGGTTCATTGTGACACAAAACACGAGCGGACAAATTCGTGATGTTCATGTTAAAATGCTTAATTACCAAGGTTCTGCTGAGCTAATTAAAAAAGATCAAGCAGGTAATCCATTGGCAGGGGCTGAATTTTCGGTACTTGATGCCACAGGACAAGCGGTTCGAGAACACTTAGTTTCGGATGCAGACGGAAAAGTCACAGTAACGGATTTAGCCCCAGGCAAATATCAATTTGTGGAAACTAAAGCGCCAGCAGGGTACCTTTTAAACACTGAACCAAGTGCTTTCACGATTGCAGCAAGCGATCGGGGCAAACCAGCAACAGTTATAGCAACGGCTAACTTTGTTAACTATCAAGGCGCAGCTAAATTAATCAAAAAATATGTGAATGGACACTTATTAAGTGGTGCGACATTTAAAGTGCTTGATGCGAAGGGACAAACGATTCAAACAGGCTTGACGACAAATAATCAAGGGGAAATTGTTGCAGAGCACTTAGCCCCAGGAAAATATCGCTTTGTAGAAACCAAAGCGCCAACAGGCTATTTATTAAATACCACGCCAGTCCCATTTGAAATTGCTGAGAAAAATGCTGGTAAACCAGCGGTCGTTGTTGCTAGTGACAACTTTGTGAATTACAAAGGGGCTTTCCAAATCGTGAAAACGAATAGCGCAGACCAACCATTAGCAGGTGCTGTTTTTGAATTATATGATCACAATAAACAATCATTAGGGATTACAGCAACGAGTGGCAAAGATGGCAAAATTATCTTTAGAGACTTGGCGCCAGGTACCTATTATTATAAAGAAATCAAAGCACCAAAATTACCAGATGGCGCAGATTATATTATTTATCCTGAATTAGTAAAAGTAGAAATTCGTGGTGATTTCAAAGGCGATCCGGAGATCTTCCAATTAGGGGCCTTCGCCAATTTCAAAGGACGCGCCGTATTTAAGAAAATTGATGCCAATGCGAACCCACTTCCAGGAACGATTTTTAAATTGTATCGAATCGAAAACGGGGAAAAAATCTTTGAAAGAGAAGTAACTGCTGAAAAAGATGGTTCATTGGCTATGGAGGATTTAGGCGCTGGTAGCTATGAATTAGATGAACTGGATGCAACGGATGGCTATATCGTCAATAAACAACCCATTTATTTTGTAGTGAAGAAGAATTCAAATGATAAACAACCACTAGATGAGTTAGAGTTTGTAAATTATCAAGCGGAAGTAATGGGACGTAAAGTCAACGAGCAAGGTCAAACCTTAGCGGGTGCAGTTTTTGCAATTTACAATGCCGATGAGCAGAATCAGCCCCAAGGTTCACCGATAACATTCTTGAATCGTGCAGGAGAAAAAGTTTCTGAAATAACAACGGATAAGACTGGCGAAATTTACGCTAAAGGGCTGAATGAAGGGCATTACGTTTTAGTGGAAACGAAAGCACCAACAGGTTATCTGTTAGACACAACGCCACATCCATTTGATGTAACCGCCCAATTAGGAAAAGAGCAGCCAATTGCTTTAGGCGATCTTATCAATTATCAAGGAACTGCTCAATTAACCAAAGAAAACGAAACAGGTGAAGCATTGGCAGGTGCGGTGTTTAAGGTCATTGATGAAACAGGGCAAACCGTGGCTGGACAAACCAATCTGATGTCTGACAAGCAAGGCAAAGTCATTGCGAAAAACTTAGCACCGGGAACGTATCGTTTTGTGGAGACACAAGCGCCAACAGGCTATCTTCTTAATGAAACGCCAAGCGCAAGCTTTACGATTGCGAAAGACAACCAAGGCAAACCAGCCACTGTGGTACTTAAAGCACCTTTTATTAATTACCAAGGTGCTGCCAAGCTGGTGAAAATTGATCAGCAAAAGAATGCCTTAGCAGGTGCTGAATTTAAAGTGACAGATGCAGAGACAGGGCAAACTGTCGCTCGTTCATTACGTTCTGACAACCAAGGGTTAGTTCAAGTGAACCACTTACAACCAGGAAAATATACCTTTGTGGAAACAAAAGCACCGGATGGTTACCAACTGTCTAAGCAAGCTGTCGCATTCACTATTGCAGCAACAGCGAAAGACAAACCTGAACTTGTGGATGCGGGCACGTTTGTTAACGAGAAACAACCTGTATCCAAAAAAACAAAACCAAATCAGCCAACAACGAAACAAGCAGCTAGAGAGACAGGTTGGCTTGGTTTACCGAAAACCAACACACAAGTCAATTACTTCTTTGTCTTTATCGGCCTCCTGTTGGTCGGTTTGGCAAGTTGGCTCTTCTATAAAAAGAGCAAGAAATAAGCAAAAGCTATAAAAAAACAGGCCATCCGTCCTTTCGACGGATGGCCTGTTTTTTCATCTTAAGCTAATCAACTGAACAAAAGTAGCTCCTTCTTATTGACATTCTCAGGTAAGCCTTCATCGCAGTTTAGCCTTTGAACAGAACTTACTGGGTTCTTGGAGATAACCGCTTGTGCCTCAGCCTTTGTTTTTCGATGCTATCTTTAGGTATTTTGGCTAAAATATTGTACACTTTGCATGTGCAAGAAATTTAGTTAGAGATATGAGGATAGAATGATGAAAAAGATGATGGTTTTATACAACGAAACTTCAGGAAGTAGTGAAAGTAAAGAGATTGCAGAACGCTTTAAAAAAGCTGCAGAAGCGAAAGGGGAAGCGGTTATTTTGCAACCTTCCAATCCAGACATTGATTCTGAAGAAATGCGGAAAAATGCCAAAGAAAATCAAGTGGGTGTCTTGGTCGTCATTGGTGGTGACGGGACCATTCATCATGCCGTTCAAAATTTTAAAGACACCATTCGTGACTATCAAATAGGGATTATTCCAGGTGGAACAGTCAATAATTTTGCACGTGTGTTAAGTATTCCTTTGAAAGAAGAAGACGCCTTTGAGACCATTTTGGCAGGACAGACCACGCCAGTTGATTTTGGGATGGTAAATCAAGATGTGATGATTTCGACCTTAACGATTGGACTATTAGCGGACACAGCAGCAAATGTGACCCAACAGGAGAAACAAAAATATGGTCCTTTAGCCTTTACAAAGCAATTTTTCCGCTTATTAATGAAAAAGAAAAAATACAAACTAAAAATTGATGGCGATGAAAGACGTTGGCATGGCAAAGCCCAATTATTAACGATGACCATGACGAATTCTGCTGGCGGCTTTACCAATTTCGATGCCAATGCCACGCCAGATGACGGCGAAGTGCACATTATCATTTTACCTAAGTTAGTTTTTTACAAGTTTGTCTATTATTTACCTAAAATTATCAGAGGACAATTAAATGAAATTCCTGGTGTCGTGTATTTCTCTGGGAGTCAATTTAAAATTAGTGGCGAAAAAGACAAGAAAGTCCAAACACGAACAGATGGCGACCCTACCGATGATTTACCGATTAAAGTAACGGTGGAAGCTGGGGGACTCAACGTGTTTGTTCCTGAAACGTCCACATCTACGAAAGAATAAAAGAAACAACTGTTATTTTTTCGTGGAATAGATTTCTCATTTTGTGTACAATAGAACAGAAGAGAGGCAGTTGAGTGAACAGTGAAATGGGATGAATATGTTGATATATTCGATACAGATGTCGTTTCTAAAATTATTATTTTAAGAAACTTGCCAATTAATGAAGGCTGGATTGACATCAATGAGTTAGCAGAAGAATTACAATTAAACAAAAAATCAGTCAAAAAATACGTAGAACTTCTAAAAGATGACATTACGTATTATGCTGTGGATAATGATGCTTCTTTGGCTTTTGAAAAGGGGCATGGCTATCGCTTGAACTTGGCGTCTAGCCAAGCGTTCCAGAAACTTTATACAGCAATTTTTCGGGATAGTTTAACTTATCAAGTAATGGAAGATTTATTCTGGGGTCGATTTAATGGAATTGTGCCAGCGACAGCAAAGTATCATACTAGTGATGCCACGATTCGGCGCTTGCTCAAAGGGTTTACAGAAATTTTAGCACCATTGGGTTTAGTAATTAATAAAAGTACTTGGAAAATTGAAGGCAATGAAGCGTATTTGCGCCATTTTGCTTACACTATTTTTATGGACTTAATCCGTGATACTTGGCCTTTTGACTATATACAAGAAACGGAAGTCGCACAAACCGTCCAAAAAATGATGGCTTTTTTCAACGTAGAAGTTGCGGAAACGGTGACACGCCGAGTTAAATATATGGTCGCTATCTCAAAAGTCCGTAGTGCGCAAGGCGCCGAATATCGACCTTCAGCCGAGCAAGAAACTTATTTAGAAGGTAATAAACATTACCAAGCCTTTATAGAAGAGATGACAGCTACAACCCTTTTCCTTAACAAAAACGATTTAACTTTTGTGTACTTTTTCTTGTTAGCCAATGACCAATTTTATCAAGATGAAGCCACTGCACAAGCAATTTTAGCGCATTTTGATGAGACTGAAGCACCTGTTTACATGTTGACTCATTTAGTCCAACATTTCTTATTAGAAGAAATACACATGACGCCGCAATTGGAGAAAATTCGTCCGCAAATTTTTTATTATTTGTTTGCTACACATTTATTTGCCGAACTTTACTATGTCCAAAATGTGAAAATGTACAATGTCTTTTGGAATAAAGTTAAAGAAAAATATCCGGTTCTTTTAGAAGAATTAAGCCAAGGCTTAAATCAACTTTACGAACAAACAGGCAATGAATTATTTACAAATAAAGAATTTTTGGCTCTGCGTTATTCTAGTGTTTTGGCGCTTTCCGATGATTTAATTCATCGCGAACAAAAAATTGTTTTAGGTTTAAAATCAGGCTTGCCAGTACTGGAAGAAGAACGGGTGAAACTTTCGATTGAAAATAATTTTCGTCGGTTCTATGCATTGGAAGTTTTACGATACAGTGAAGCAAGCAAAGAAGAATGGCAAAATATTGATTTACTATTAGTGACTTCTTTGACAGATGTGGAAACGGGTCATCCAGAGATCTTTTTACTTTCAAGTGAGTTAACGTTTGAGCAATATAATCGTTTGAACCAAAAAATAGTAAAAATTAACGAGAAAAGAACCACGTCACTTTAATAAAAAATCAAAAAAATGGGCTTTTTTGATGCATATGTCCGATAAATTGTAAAAAAATTTTTCTAAAAAGTAAAAAAAGACAAGAAGAAAACGTCAATAAGTAGGTAATCAACACCTACTTATTGACGTTTTCTCGTTGTTTTTTAATAAATACTGCGTCAATTCTTCTGAAAATTATGTCAAAAAGGTACTTTTTTTGCTTTTTTTATCGTAAATAATAGATGATTAGCTATTGATAGTAAAGGAACTACTACTTTTTTTAACAGGCAGTTAAAAAATATTGAGGGTTCTCACAAGAATTTTTCTATATAATAGAAAGAGCAAGGGAAGGAAGGCGGGATAGAATGAAAAAACGGATGGAACAAATTGAAGAAATCTTAAGTTGTGAAGAAAATAGTGCCGGTGTTCGATTAAAGGAATTGGTTGAGGCCTTAGAATTAGAAGTCACAAATCAAAACTTGTTAAAGGTAACAAGTGTTTTACATATGAATCCAAGATTAAAAAAAATTTATGCATACGAAGACAGTCATGTCATTACGCTGTATCAACTTTTACAAAATAAGCCGTTAGAAGTAACGGAATGAAAAGAGGGAACTCCATGAAGAAAACAATGCTCATACTTCTGTTTGGTTTATTAACAGTGGTTGGTCTACCAATGGTGACCGAAGCGGTTGAACCAGTTAACGCAACAGATACAACGATTTTTGGTACGCAAGCGATGGTGCCTAATAGTGCAGAAGATCAATCAGATAAGTTACAGACGTTGCTGAGTCAGACAGCAAAGGAAGGAAACGCATTATTTTTACCACAGGGAAGTTATGCTTTGTCAAAAGATATTACGATTTCTTCAAATTATCAATTAATTGGCGATACAACAGGAGCCACTATTTTACATAATGCTACAGGTACACCGATTCAACTGAAAGACACTAAGTACGGAACGAAAACCAATGTACGACTTCAAAATATTGCTTTTGACGGCATCAATGTGACCTTGAAATTGACGAATCAATTAACGCTAGCAAACAATATCTTCTATAATCCATTAAAAGGATTTGTGGTCAATTTAAATGCAGACATTGGCGTTAAGATTTCAGGCAATATTTTTATGCGAGACACAGCACACATGCAACCCAATATTGATTTTAACCGAGCGATTTACATTGGTGGTTATTCAACACCAAGTCGCTTCCAGTATATGTCAGATGTAGACATCGTGGACAATCTATTTGGATTAAAAGTGACAGAATTAGATGCAATTAAAAGTACCAGTCGTTCAGATTTAGCAGCGACTATTACACGTTTGCAAACAGCCATTGAAGCTGGTGCTATTTCAGTACCTAATGAACAAAACTATCTATCCACCGGGGTTAATTCTTTTAATATGCTGAAGGATGTAACTGTTCAACATAATTTTTTCTATTCACCTTATGATAATGAAGACTTGAATGGTCTGGTGGGAGATCATGCAATTTATTTCCGTGGTGCTCAAAACATCACGGTGGTGGGGAATCATTTACGTGGACTACAAAATGGTCCAGCTGGCGGATTTAATTTAAATCAGGCCGTAATATTACGATTATGAATAATTATTTGCGAAATACAGGTCTCATTATGTATGGAACACCAGAGATTGGTTTGGCAGAAACACAAGCAGAGGGAGCTATTTCAGAATTATCCAACTGGCTAGTGGCTAATAACATTTTTGATTGGAAGTATTGGGACAATCAATATGCAATTGGAATGGAATACAATCGACATACAGGAAATAACAATGTGTTCAATGGCGTATTTATCAACAATCAGTTTGTTAACTACCACAATATTCCGCAAAACCGACGTCGGGAATTGTTAATCGCTAGTGGCGGTGGTTTCCGACCAGAAACGAGTTTTGTGAAAGACAATACTCGAGATGATGGCCTTAAAAACGGCCAATTATTGGTAGAAAATTGGACAGAGGCGGACTATCGCTTAATGCCAGCAACATGGGAACCGTTAATTTCACCAACGCTTTATGAGCAATATAAAAATACGCCAATTCCGGTTAGAAATACTTTAGCAACCCCTGTGGCTACAACGATTGTGCAAGGACAATCAATCGATCCGCAGCAACTGGTTGCTAATACAAATGACGCGGATGAAGCAGTCCCAACTGCTAAAATCGTCAATCCAGAGGTTTTAAATGAAATCGGCCAACAAAAAGTGACTGTTCAATTAACTTATGAAACAGGTTCATTGGTAACAGTGAACGTACCGGTGACGGTAGAGGCTCCGGCAAAAAAGCTTGATTTGTCCCAACTACAAACCGTTTATGCTTCGATTGGTGAAGCAAACCAATATACGGTTTACTCTTGGCAGCTATTCACTGCCATTGGGCCTAAAACGATTGTTTCTTCCTATTATCAGCAGGCGACACAATTGTTAGCAGAAGGTCAGGTGAGTGGGGACAAAACTCAAGAACAAGTGGATCAGTTAACAAGTAATTTGCAATCTGCAATGAAAGTATTAGTCAAAAAAGCCGATATCACGCTAGAGCGTGCAGAAGCAGAAAATGAACTGGCAAGCGTTCATAAATTAGACGAATCTGTATATACCACAGACTCTTGGCAAGCCATGCAAGAAGCCTTAATAGATACAACAACTGGCGAAAGAAGCTCTAAGCAGTTACAACAACTGCTTGCTTGGTCAGATGAAGAATTATTAGAGCCAACACTTGGTGGCTTTAAAACGCCTGCAGATGCACAAAAGCGTATTAACCAATTAACACAAACCATAAAAACGGCGTTACTTCTGTTAGTTGAAAAATCAACAGAGACAACTAGTAACACAAGCGAAAGCAGCACCTCAAGCACGACAAGTGAAAGCAGTAGTACCAGCGAAAGCAGCACCTCAAGCACAACCAGCGAAACCAGTAATACCAGCGAAAGCAGCACCTCAAGCACGACAAGTGAAACCAGTAATACCAGCGAAAGTAGTACCTCAAGCACGCCAAGTGAAACAAGCAATACGAATGAAAGCAACACGCCAAGCACAACCAGCGAAAGCAGTGCTTCAAGTACGACCAGCGCAACCAACAGTACAAGTGAGAGTAGCACCCTAAGCACTGTAAACGAAAGTAGCCAAAACAAAGGCCAAAATTCTGTCATTTACGCGGTAGAGTCTAATCAAGATCCTAATGACGCTCAAAGTAATTCAAAGACCTCTGCCAAGGCTAGTCAAACAAAGGAATCAGTAGCAGAAAACCAAGCAACTAAACAGATACAGACGAATCAAGAATCGTCAGGAACAGTCAAAAAAGCGGATAATACGACCAAAATTGCCAAGAAAAAATTCCCCAAAACAGGGGAACAATCTTCAGCAGTTGGGAGCTTCCTAGGCCTGAGCTTTTTATCGTTAGCCATAGCAACCTATTGTTTTAAAGTGAAAAGATAACTCTTTAAAAACGGATAAGTAAACATCCTGAAACAAGAAATAGGACTTGTTTCAGGATGTTTTTATATAAAATTAAAAGAACTACAGTTTTTAGTGAAAAAATACACAAAAGTACTTGAATTTCTGTGATATAAGGGTAAAGTAAAGGAGGACAAAAAACAAAGGAAGTGAAATATTTGTATACACCAGATGAAATTTTAAGTATCAGTATTGAAAATGGTCAGAAAAAAATTCAAAAGCCTTTGGTAGCAAAACTCATTTTAGGATTTATCGGCGGTGCCATGATTTCCCTCGGCTATTTGGCTTATGTGCGTGTTTCCGCCTCTATTCCAGCAGATTTAGCCAGTGTTCAAGCTTTAGTGGGAGCTGCGGTTTTCCCAATTGGTCTAATTGTTATTTTAATGGCTGGTGGTGAGTTAATCACAGGAAATATGATGGCGGTGAGTACGGCTTGGTTTGCTAAAAAGGTCTCTTTCAGAGAATTACTCGTGAACTGGGTCACAATTACATTGGCAAATATGGTTGGCGCCCTATTTGTTGCCTATTTTTTTGGCCATTATTTAGGTTTAACCAGTAGCGGCGCCTATTTAAATCAGGTTCTTTCTCTTGCAGAACATAAAGTTGCAGCAACTTGGCTTCAAGCAATTATTTCAGGTATTGGCTGTAACTGGTTCGTAGGTCTGGCCTTATGGCTTTGTTATGGTGCGAAAGATGCAGCGGGGAAACTATTAGGCATCTGGTTTCCAGTAATGATTTTTGTTGCAATTGGCTTTCAGCATAGTGTGGCGAATGCATTCATCATTCCAGCCGCAATTTTTGAAGGCGGCGTTCAGTGGGGAGACTTTTTCCGTAATTTTATTTTTGTTTATTTAGGTAATATCATTGGTGGTGCCATTTTTGTTTCTGGCTTTTACTATTTAAGCTATCGCAAACATTAAATCCATTTAGCAGATAAAAACCTATACAAAGGCTAAACGCCTTTGTGCAGGTTTTTTCTTTTTAAACAAAAAGGAAAACGGTTGAAAAATTATTGCTAGATTTTTAAAACAATGTTACATTAATGTTACAAAAAGATTTCTGGAGGTAACGGAAAATGAAAAAAATTGCTTTGTTCAGTATGTTAACGTTCAGTGTATTGTCTTTAAGTCTAGCAGGATGTGGAAACAAAAAAACAGCAAGCACAAATGATTCTAAGCCAAAGCAAGAAACAAAGAAAGCCACGCAGAAATCCTCTAGTCAACAAGAAATGAAAAATAGTCATTCGTCTGTCGCGGGTCAAAATTCTAATGTGGCAGGGGAAAATCCGTCAGAAAATGTCACGCAGCCTTCTGCAGGAACTGATGAAACGAATGAAGTCCCTCAAAACCAAGCACCTGATACAAACATTACAATTACCAATGTTGTTTTCAATCCTGAAAGAAATGAAATTAATGGTACTACATTACCTAATGCAACCATTACAGCAACGGTAGTCGGTGATGCTTCTGCACAAGCAGGTGTTTTTTATGCGGATGCCAATGGCAATTTTACAGTAATTAGTCCCAGAGCGGGAGCGACTACTCAATTAATCGCAACCGTTGATCAACGGAATAGTGCACCTGTCCAAATTGATATTCCAAGTTCAGGACAAGAAGCAGCGCTTTCTTTTAGCAATATTACGATTGATCCGAAACAAGGGACAATTTCTGGTAAAACAGCACCGAATGCAACTATTTTAGTGTCACGTGCAGATGATGCGCGGGTGATTTTAGCAAGTTTTACTGCGGATGCCCAAGGGAATTTCACAGCCAGTAATTTAGTTCCCGGCACAAAAAATCGCTTAGATGTTACGTTAAATGGAGAAATAGGGACACCTTACTTGTTTGACTTACCAAATTAAAATAGAAGAGAAATGATCAAAGCCACCAACGCTAGTTAGCGTTGGTGGCTTTGATGGTTTAAGCTTCTTCTTTTTTATGATTGCGGATATGTAAATAGATGGTATTTTTTGAAATACCTAATCGATCGGCAATCTTTATGACAGAATCTTTGAGATTAAAAATTCCTTGATCATATAAACGAATAACAATTTCTTTATTTTGATTCAAATGTGATACATTTGGATCGCTTTCTACTGCTTGTTTTACTTTTGTCAGTGAAGTAGTGATTAATTCGTCAATATTGTCAGAAAAATGTTCAGAATTTTTAAGCTCTTGGGACATATCATTTTGTTGTCCTGAAGGTAATAAGTCTTGCAAGTAATCAATTAATGGCATTTCTAAATGCATATTGATACAGATCAATCCAATAATACGATCATTTTCACCGATAACTGGAATGGTGGAAGATTTTAAAATAACCCCTTTTTGATTTTTATTGTAGTAGGGTTTCACAGCGTAATCATGTTCCGACTCTACTTGACTTAACATTTTTAACGCCATATCAGTAATGGGGGCACCTTCCTTGCGGTTACTGAAATGGCCATTGATGACTTTGATAGCTGAACTTTCCAAATTTTCTAAACTATGAAGAATGACTTCATGGGTACTACCAAAGAAGTTCCCTAATCCATCAAGCATTAAGGCATATGAATGTAAGATTTGTTTATCTACTTCACTTAAACGTAAATATGACTCCAAGTGATATCCTCCCCTACACTGAAATTAATTTTAGTGTAATACTTTTTTAATGGAAAAGCAATAAGATTCTTTACGTTAAAAAAATACATTGACTAAAATTTTGTTTAGTCGTATACTCTGAATGTGGAATGAAATTTTTATTACTCATTGTACTTTAGTTCATCGAAATGCTCGCTCATTCTTTCACTTGTTGAGCAATAAAAATTTTATTCAGGAGTACCATCCGTTATAAAAAAATATAGTTGGAGGCAAAGAAATGAAAACGTTATCAGGAATCTTGATGTTAGTCTTAGTTTTATGTGGCATGTCCCTATTCTCTTTTAAAGCACCGCGAGGGAAAAAATCTTTAAGTGCTTTGTCTGGTGCAGCTTGTGCCACCTTTCTACCAGAGGCATTTTTGCGGTATGCAGTAGGCGGCGTTTTTCATTTAGATTATGTGTCGCAAATTGGTGAAACTATGGGTAGTCTAGGTGGTTTAGCAGCTGGAGCTCTTGTGCCGCTAGCTTTCGGGATTAGTCCAGTTTTTTCAATTATTTTAGGTCTGTCATTGATTAAAGTCAGCTTGTTACCAGCTTTTATTACCGCGTATCTTTTATCTTTTGTTGTTGAGCAGATGCAAAAACGTATTCCAGAAGGGATTGACTTATTAGTCGTTATTTTAGTCATTCCAGTCGCAGCCTCGTTAGTTGCTGGTTTTATTCAACCCGTTGTATTAGGTGTCCTAGAAGTTATTGGGGGCACGATTTTAAGTGCAGTAGATGGCAATCCATATGTGATGGGCGCAATTTTAGGTGCTATTATCCCGATTGTTGGTATGACACCGTTAAGTTCAATGGTTTTAACTGCCTTGATTGGTTTGACTGGTGTACCAATGGCTGTCGGTGCGTTGACTTGTTACGGCAGTTCCATTGTCAATGCGGCGCTATTTAAAAAGTTAAAACTAGGCACAGCTTCAACCCCGTTAGCTGTGGCAATTGAGCCATTAACACAAGTCGATATCATCAGCTCCAATCCAATACCTATTTACGCAACGAATTTATTTTCAGGAATGGTTAGTGGTATTGTAGTGACTTTCTTTGGCTTAAAAGTACCTGTGACAGGAATGGCAACACCGTGGGCTGGTTTACTTGTGACATTAGGTAACAATGCCATTCAAACGACTTTACTAGCAGTAGCGATTATCACAGTGGTCAGTCTGATGTTTGGATTTTTAGGTGCGCTGGTCTTTAAACGTTACAGAATTGAAGCGGTGGATAATACACCAGAATTTGAAGGAACGACGGAAGTAACCAGTGAAAAAGAAAAAGAAGCAGTAAAAACCAAAGGAGGAGTTACGTATGAACACAGCTATGGCCATCAATAAACCTAAAAAAGTGAACAAAGTAATGAACTACAAAAGTTGTTTTGACATTATCGGTCCTATTATGATTGGTCCTTCTAGTTCGCATACAGCTGGGGCCTTAGCAATTGGCTTAGCAGCAAGAAAGTTATTCGGCGGAACGCCAGAAAAAATTGTGATTAAATACTATGAATCTTTTGCAGACACGCATAAAGGACATGGGACTGATTTTGCAATTATTGGTGGAATTCTTGGATTAGCAGCAGATGATGCCAACGTAACACAATCCATTGAACTTGCGGAAGAACAAGGAATCGAGATTCAATTTTTAGAAATGAGTGAAGAAAGTCCAGTGAAGCATGCTAATACAGCATGTGTGACACTCAGTGATGCAACGCACGAAATTCATTTAACAGGAATTTCTGTAGGTGGCGGCACTATCGAGGTGAAATACATTGAATTAGACGGTTTCAATGTCCAACTACATGGTCCTTTACCTATTTTGATAGTCATTAATCAAGAAGAGCAGGCGATGCAAGCTTTTAAAGATACGTTACAAAAAAATAATATTCAAGTGAATGCTGTGTCTCGTTATGTGGAAGGGAATCAAATTTTATTCATCTTTGACTTAGATTCGGCACCAATTTCCTCGGTGAAAGAACAATTGTTTTCACTAGATGACACATCGAAAATAATCTTATTATGATAGGAGTTTGACATATGTACCTTTCGATTGAAGAATTTATCGATAAAGCTGAAAAAACAGGAAAAAAAATCTCTGATTTGATGATTGAGCAAGAAATGGAGCGTAGCCAAAAAAGCTATGAAGAAATTTGGACACAGATGGGTCAAAATTTGGATGTCATGGATGCTGCTGTCAAACGCTCGCAAGAAGGAGCAGGCGTTTTTTCTCCTACTGGGTTAACGGGCGGTGATGCGGCGCGTTTAAAAAAATACCGCGCAGCTGGCAAAACGTTATCAGGTGATTTAATGATGTCTGCAGTTCAAGCCGCACTAGGTACTAATGAAGTCAATGCAGCAATGGGCGTTGTTTGCGCAACGCCAACTGCTGGTGCAAGTGGCACCTTACCAGGGGTTTTAACAGCGATTAAAAATACCTTGAATTTAACGCGTGATCAACAAATTCGTTTCTTGTTTACCAGTTCTTTATTTGGAATGGTCACAGCCAACAATGCGATGATTGCTGGTGCTGTTGGTGGATGTCAAGCCGAAGTAGGCAGTGCTTCAGCGATGGCCGCCGCTGCAGCTGTTGAAGCGGCTGGCGGAACACCACGCCAATCTTCTGAAGCTTTTGCTATGGCTTTAGGGAATTTATTAGGTTTAGTTTGTGACCCAGTGGCTGGGTTAGTCGAAATTCCTTGTGTCAAACGAAATACAGTAGGTGCAGGCAATGCGTTAATCGCTGCAGATATGGCTTTAGCTGGAATTGTAAATAAAATACCAGCAGATGAAGTGGTGGAAGCCATGAATAAAGTCGGCCGTCAATTACCACGAGAATTGAGAGAAACGGGTTTAGGTGGCTTAGCTGGCACAGCGACTGGCCAACGAATGAAGAATGAGATTTTTGAAAAAGTAAAATTCACCATTGTTTAAAATTTAATCATGAAGAGGGAAATAAGATGCTGGATATGAAAAAAATTCGCCAAAATGTAGAAGTGGTGCAGAAAAAGTTAAAAACACGTGGTGTGGACGAGGAAGTTTTATTACGCTTTTTGGCTTTAGATGAAGAACGGAGAGCGTTACTTGTTAAAGTTGAAGAACTGAAAAAACACCGTAATCAGGTATCAGGAGAAATTGCACAATTAAAGCGTGCACAAAAAGATGCTTCACAACAGTTGCTAAATATGCAAGAAGTTAGCGAGCAAATTAAAGTTTTAGACCAAGAAGTTGTTCATTTGCAAGAACAATGCACAGCAATTGCAGAACGTCTGCCTAACTTACCTCATGAGAGTGTGCCTGTTGGCGCAGACGAATCCGCCAACGTAGAAGTTCGGCGGTGGAGTACGCCGAAAACTTTTTCATTTGAACCGAAACCACATTGGGAAATCGGTGAAGCCTTAGGAATTTTAGATTTTGAAAGAGGCGCGAAAGTATCTGGTAGCCGTTTTCTTTATTACAAAGGCTTAGGGGCTCGTTTAGAACGAGCGGTCTATAATTTTATGTTAGATCAACATGTTAATGAACATGGTTATACCGAGGTGATTCCTCCTTATTTGGTCAATAGTAAAGCAATGTTTGGCACTGGTCAGTTTCCTAAGTTCAAAGAAGATGTCTTCCAAGTTGCAGAAAGTGATTTGACGCTGATCCCCACAGCGGAAGTCCCATTAACTAACTACTATAATAATGAAATTTTAGAGGCGCAAGAGTTACCGATTTATTTCACTGCTTTAAGTCCTTCTTTTCGTTCGGAAGCAGGTAGCGCAGGTCGTGATACCCGAGGATTAATTCGTTTACACCAGTTCCATAAAGTAGAAATGGTTAAATTTAGTGATGCAGAACACTCCTATGAAGAATTAGAAAAAATGACCAACAATGCTGGAGACATTTTAGAAAAATTGGGCCTCCCTTATCGAGTGATTACTCTTTCGACAGGTGACATGGGCTTCTCGGCAGCGAAAACCTATGATTTAGAAGTTTGGATTCCGGCACAGAAAACGTATCGAGAAATTAGTTCTTGTTCAAACTGTGAAGACTTCCAAGCACGTCGGGCGTTGATTCGTTATCGTGATAAAACGGGTCATGTTCAATATGCCCACACTCTTAATGGGTCAGGACTTGCTGTTGGTCGAACAGTGGCGGCCATTTTGGAAAATTATCAAAATGAAGATGGCACCGTAACGATTCCAGAAGTTCTACGTCCTTATATGGGCGGTTTAACGAAAATAGATTAAAAAAGAAGGTTGATGTTGTGACATCAACCTTCTTTTTTAATTCGTTAAATCCGTTAACCAATGCCCAATTTCTTGAAAAACTGTTGCTTTTTCCATTTCTAATAAAATTTCATGACGCAATGTGGGAAATAGTCGTAACGTCACGTGCTGAAAACCTGCATGCTTTAATTGCTTTTGAATTTTCGCTGGCCCCTTGCTGAAATCACCAACTGGGTCTTCAGCGCCACTAATGATTAAAATAGGCAATTCTTTTGGGATCGCTTGGTACCAATTCCTTTGATTTGCTCGTTTAACAAGCGAAAAAAGGGTAGCAAAACCATTATTGGTAAATACGAAGCCCATTAATGGGTCATTTTCATAGTCAGCCACATTGGCTTGATTTTTAGAAAGCCAATTAAAGGAACTTGCTTCAGGAAATTTTTTGCTAAAAGAACCAAAAGCCAGCTTATCAATGAACGGCGCTGGTTTTTTCGGCTGTTTCTCGGCCATTTTTTTAATAAAAGGCAATGCTGCGGTTAAAGGTAACGGACTTGTTCCAGTGCCCATGAAAATGACTCCTTGCATAGTCACAGGATAGTCTTGCAGATAGTTGCGCAAGGCGAAAGACCCCATGCTGTGACCCATCATAAAATAGGGCAATTGTGGATAGCGATTCACAGCCCATTGTTTCACTTGATGAATATCTGTAACGACATTTTCAGGCCCTTGTTCTCCAAAAAAACCATAGATCGGTGCGCTTGGTTGTACAGATTCGCCATGACCTAGATGATCATGACCAATTACGGCAAACCCTAATTGATTTAAAAAACGAGCAAATTCATCATAACGTTGGATATGCTCTGCCATGCCGTGAATCAATTGAACTACGGCTTTGGGTGAAGGACAGGGCCAATGACGTACATTGAGCTGAGTTTGTTGATCGTTTGAAGTGAGTATGAATTGTTCAGTCATAAGAAACCCTTTCTTTCAATTTATTTAAATATTTAACAAAATTTATTTTTTCAGTTATTAATTTTGATTATAGTTGGTTTTTAAAAGATTCACAACCTTGCGTATTTTTTTATTACAAAATAAATTGTTATATTATAAAAATATTAATTTTTAGTGTGTACAAGATAAAAAACACGGTGTATAATTAGGTCTAAAAGAAAGCGCTTTTTTAAAAGGAGGATTTAAATGAAAAAAAGAGCAATTGTATTTTTACTATTTGGGACTTTTGTTGGTTGGTTAGTTAGGGAAGAGACTGTAAGTGCTGCGACTTTTGAGAGTATGAAAGAGCGTGTAGAAGCAGGTGAAGGTAGTATCTATAATCCTATATCAAATGAAGTGATGGGGCAAGAACGGTCTTTAGAATACATTGAGTTCATTGAAGAAGCAACGGAAGAATCTGTTAATCAAGAAGTACTTGAAGAGGTTCAAATAAAGGCTTTTAATGAAACTAAGTCTACTAATACAGAAACGATGGAAGCACTAGAAGTTCCCAAAGTATCTAATCTTGTCCGAGGAATGTCTCCTCCCCACAATAAGAGACCGATTTATTTAGATAACTTTCCTACACCGTATCAGTCTTCTCCATTTTCTGGAAGTGGTTGGAGATTTAGTGGACAAAGATTTTCGTTTCATAACGTACGAAGAAATCCTTATTTTGGTGTAAGAGCTTATCGTGATACATTTACATTTTTTGATGGAATGTATAACAGATTTGTACCTATTAGTAATAATTTTGTTTATTATTCATCAAGTTTTCGCGGTAGTCCTTTAATTGGTTATTTTGCTACTTGGAATCCAATTAATGGCAGCCGTTACTTTATTTACTAAATAATCTTAATTAGAAAAAAAGACGGTCTAGACTGTCTTTTTTTCTCTAATTAAAGTTTTATCAAAAAGTCATTCAAAGTATGAAACCTTTTTCCAAAAATAGATGTCTAATAAGTAAAGGAGGGGTTGAAGATTAAATGAGAGAGTCAGCTCATGTTCGCTTAGTTAAGAAAGCGAAAAAAGGCGATGCCCAAGCATTTATTCAGTTATGTGAGATGTATCAGGTTGTAACGTATAATTCTGCATATAAATTACTGAAAAATAACCAAGATGTTATTGATTGTTTACAAGAAACGGAAATACGTGCGTGGAAACAAATTAGAAAGTTGCGCAAGGAAGAGACATTTAATAGTTGGTTGTTTAGAATCATGATTAATTGCGCAAAGGATATCTTAAAAAAACGAATTGAAACAATTCAGTTAGAGGAAAGTTATTGGGTCACTGAAAAACAGACTATTGATACAATTGAGTTGAAAGAAGTATTCACAGAATTGCCTGATAGATATAAAATCCCATTGATTTTACACTATTATTCGGGGTTCAACATTCGTGAAATAGCCCAACAGCTAGATATGCCGGAAAATACGGTAAAAACAAGATTAGCACGTGGTCGTCAGCGTCTAAAAATTCTATTGGAAGGAGAATAATATGGACCAGAAGAATTTAACTACTATCTGTGAAGAGCAGGAGATTCCAGAAGAAGTAGAACAAGCTTTGAAGAGCAATAGAGCAAAGATTTTAAAGCATGAAATTAAACAAGAACGAATCGTTTCAAGTCTACAAAAAGGATGCTTTATAGTGCTGACAGCGGTAGCATCACTTACGTTATTTTTAAGTTTTAATCCACAAATGAATTTAGCTATTAAACAAGCATTCGGGATTAATGAAGATCCTGGTGTTAATGTAGCAGAAGAAAATCAGTTAGCCGCTGATTTACATTTAGTTAGCACATCCAATGATTTAGAAATCACACTAACTAAATTTGTCACGACAAAAACAAAGCTGGCTTTTGATTATCAATTTAAAATTACTGATGATAAATTGAAAAAATTATTGGAAAAAAATATTCAAGCCAAGGATAATCATCAGTTTATTGAACTTAGTTTGTATGCAAATGGTAGTGATGAAGATATTTATGGTGGGGTGTTCACAGAATCTACTTTTCGAGTTGAGGGAGAAATGTTTTATGGTTCAGTTATCTCAGTATTTACAAAAGATGTTATCCCTGAGGATGCAGAATTAACTTTGAAAATTAAACGATTTGATTGGCAAGATAAAGATGAATTTAATACGGCGATGGCCAATGCACCAGCGGAAGGTCTTGAAGCTTCTTTTACTGTAGATAATGCATTGGAATATGAAGGGGATTGGTCGTTTAACCTTACCTCTAAGCCGCTAACGGAAACAGCATCTCCGACTATTAGTAAAGTGACAAATGTTAAGGATGTTCAAGCAATCAGTGATGCTTTGCAAACCGATGTAACATTCACAGCACCATTAAGGGCAAACAGTCGACCAGCTGCGACCGTTTATAAAGATAGTGTGAAACAAGAGCAATTGATTGAATTAGAATCATATGACCCATTGACTGGAGAAATTAATTTTAGGTTTAGTTTGAGTGCTTTGGATAAATCAGGAGCCATTTACAAAATTCAGTTGAATGAAATTAACGCCTATGGAGAACCTTTATCTGAAATCGGGTCATTTGAATTACGTAATACCTAAGCGTAGTAAAGAAAGTGAGGACATAGTCAGAATGACTACGGCCTCACTTTTTAAAAATTAAGATAAGTGGCTAAATACTTTTGTTTTAGTTTTTTATTTATCTTTAATAAAAATAGCAATGATGTCAAAAAATAGTCGATTTTACTAAGTGATGAATTATGGGTGGTACAAATACTGCTGGAAATAGTTGTTAACTTCAAGGGCATCTTCTTTATTTTTTGAAAGAATTAAGATAGTATCATCCCCAGCGATGCAGCCCAAGATATGAGGGTTGTGGATACGTATGCGATCAATTAAAACCCCAATGGCTTGCCCGTTGCCAGGTAAGACGGTTAAAAGATTTGTGAACTCTATTTGTGTTAAAGAAACACCAGTTTCAATAATAATGTCAACAAGACGTTCTTCATCTGTTTTATATTTTGGACGAAGGGCAGAATTATTCAAGATACGATAATAGGCTTCTCCTTGACCATTGTCTACTTTGTTTAAATTCAGCTCACGAATGTCACGAGAAATAGTTGCTTGTGTGGTGTGAATATTTTCTTTTTCCAATAATGCTAGTAATTCACTTTGTGTATGGATTTCATTTTCTGTGACCAATCGCTTAATCATCGTTTGGCGTTTTAATCGGTTCATTACTTTCCTCCAGTTCAGTTAATCATGCAAAAAAACATCATTGCTGTTATTTAAAACGGTGCCAGTAATTCCCTAAAATCACTGTACAACGTTTTACTAAATTGTGCAAGTCTCACTTTTTTAAATGCGAAATATCCGACAAAATCAATGAGAATCTTTTGGCTAAACGACCCTTTTTCTATTCTAATTAGAGAGATTCTGCTAGTATTGCTTTGTAAATGTCTGTAGGAAGGGTGTTATTTGTGAATAAGCAAACACGCCAAAGTTTGATTAAAAAAATCATTCAAACAACTGTAATTCATAGTCAAAATGAGTTGTTAAGAGAATTAAAAAAGCGCGAGATAAATGTCGCACAAGCAACGATTTCACGGGATTTATGGGAATTAAAAGTCGTCAAAGCATTGGATGAGTCTGGCGAGATGCGGTTAACGATTTTTGAACAATTCACTTCTTTAGAAGAACGAAAAAAAGAACAGTTGATACAAGCAATTCGTGAGGTAGTGACCAAAGTTGAACGTGTCGCCTTTTTACTGGTGGTTCATACATTACCAGACAACGCAACATTGTTTTCAGCTGTACTTGATGAAGTGTCTTTGTGTGAAAAGAAATGTTCTGTCGCTGGCTTCGACACTGTTATTATTGTTTCATCATCCGAGGAAAAAGCACAAGAACTAGAGCAGTATTTTCAACAATTTATTCAGCCAACACCTTTGTCAAAAAGTAACGCATAAAAGGAAGGGAGCCAGAAGTCGTTTTGACTTCTGGCTCCCTTCCTTTTACCTCTATAAGATTATAACTTTATGAAGTGTATGGAGAAATAATTTTTTTTGAATAAATGCATTTTTTTTTATTTAATTATGCATTATTTTTTTAGAATATCTATGAAAGCGCATTCTTTTAGGCTAGAAATATGCATAAGAAAGAATACCGTTGTATATTTGGTATTTTGTTTGGCAAATGGCTCACGTCCTAGGTTAATCAGGTCTGTTATTCTGTGTTTGTAATTAAGTTGAGGAGGTTATTTCACATGAGTCATCCAATTAATGTATTTTCTGAAATCGGGAAATTGAAAACAGTGATGTTACATCGTCCAGGTAAGGAATTAGAAAATTTAATGCCAGATTATCTGGAGAGACTGTTGTTTGATGATATTCCGTTTTTAGAAAAAGCACAAGCAGAACATGATGCATTTGCAGAGTTGTTACGATCAAAAGATATCGAAGTGGTCTATTTAGAGGACTTAGCTGCTGAAGCGTTGATTAATGAAGAGGTCCGCCGACAATTTATTGACCAATTCTTAGAAGAAGCCAATATTCGCAGTGAATCAGCAAAAGAAAAAGTTAGAGAGTTAATGTTAGAAATTGACGACAACGAAGAACTTATTCAAAAAGCGATTGCTGGTATTCAAAAACAAGAATTACCTAAATATGAGCAAGAATTTTTAACGGATATGGTTGAAGCGGATTATCCATTCATTATTGATCCAATGCCTAACTTATACTTCACGCGTGATAACTTTGCGACAATGGGGCACGGGATTTCTTTAAATCATATGTATTCAGTAACTCGACAACGGGAAACCATTTTTGGGCAATACATTTTTGATTATCATCCTCGTTTTGCTGGAAAAGAGGTTCCTAGAGTCTATGATCGTTCAGAATCAACCAGAATTGAAGGTGGCGATGAATTAATTCTTTCAAAAGAAGTAGTGGCCATTGGGATTTCTCAAAGAACGGATGCCGCGTCAATTGAAAAAATTGCGAGAAATATTTTTGAACAAAAATTAGGATTCAAAAATATCTTGGCTTTTGATATCGGTGAACATCGTAAATTCATGCATTTAGATACCGTTTTTACCATGATTGACTATGATAAATTTACAATTCATCCAGAAATCGAAGGCGGCTTGGTTGTTTACTCGATCACTGAAAAAGCAGATGGAGACATCCAAATTACAAAAGAAAAAGATACATTAGATAACATTTTATGCAAATACTTGCATTTAGACAATGTTCAACTAATCCGTTGCGGCGCTGGAAATTTAACAGCAGCAGCCCGTGAACAATGGAACGACGGTTCAAATACATTAGCAATTGCCCCTGGGGAAGTTGTTGTTTACGATCGGAATACGATTACGAATAAAGCGCTAGAAGAAGCAGGCGTGAAATTGAATTACATTCCAGGAAGTGAACTAGTACGTGGCCGTGGTGGCCCTCGTTGTATGAGTATGCCACTTTACCGTGAAGATCTTTAAAAAACACCCAAAAATAGGAGGAATCATCATGAATTCAGTATTTCAAGGACGTAGTTTATTAGCAGAAAAAGATTTTACAAGAGCAGAATTAGAGTATTTGGTAGACTTCAGTATTCACTTAAAAGAATTGAAGAAAAAAGGGATTCCACATCACTATTTAGAAGGAAAAAATATCGCTCTTTTATTTGAAAAAACTTCGACACGGACACGCTCTGCATTTACTACAGCAGCGATTGATTTAGGGGCACATCCTGAGTATTTAGGCGCCAACGATATTCAATTAGGTAAAAAAGAATCTGTTGAAGATACAGCGATTGTTTTAGGTAGTATGTTTGACGGGATTGAGTTCCGTGGCTTTAGTCAAGAAGTAGTGGAAGATTTAGCGAAATATTCTGGTGTTCCTGTTTGGAATGGTTTAACGGATCAATGGCATCCAACACAAATGATTGCGGACTTTATGACAGTGAAAGAAAACTTTGGTCGTTTAGAAGGAATCACTTTAGTATATGTCGGCGATGGCCGTAACAACATGGCAAACAGCTTGTTAGTGACAGGTGCTATTTTAGGCGTAAATGTTCGCATTTGTGCACCAAAAGAATTGTTCCCTTCTGATGAAGTCGTTAATTATGCAAAAGAATTTGCGAAAGAATCTGGTGCAGAATTAATGATTACAGACGACGTTGCTAAAGGTGTTAAAGGAGCCAACGTGTTATATACAGACGTTTGGGTGTCCATGGGTGAAGAAGATAAATTTGAAGAACGTGTCAATCTGTTGAAACCTTATCAAATTAATATGGCTATGTTAGAAAAAACCGAAAACATGGATGGTGATTTAATCGTATTACACTGTTTGCCAGCCTTTCATGATACGAAAACACAATACGGAGAAATGGTTGCTGAAAAATTCGGCATTACTGAAATGGAAATCACGGATGAAGTCTTCCGCAGTAAATATGGTCGTCAATTTGAAGAAGCAGAAAACAGAATGCATTCTATTAAAGCAATCATGGCAGCTACTTTAGGCAACTTATTCATTCCTCGTGTGTAGGAAGCAACTGAAAAAACATTGAAAAAAGAATAGTTGTTTCGCCCTTTAAGAGTTTCTTTTGAAGGGCGGCCTATTCTTTATTATGATAGGAAAGAAGGATTTGTAATGGGGAAAAAAATGGTCGTTGCACTAGGCGGAAATGCCATCCTTTCAAATGATGCTAGCGCACATGCACAACAGCAAGCATTAGTTCAAACATCTGCCTATTTAGTTCATTTAATTAAACAAGGGCATCGGTTGATTGTTTCACATGGCAATGGTCCACAAGTCGGAAATCTATTATTGCAACAACAAGCAGCTGATTCTGAAAAAAATCCAGCGATGCCGCTAGATACGTGTGTTGCTATGACACAAGGAAGTATCGGCTACTGGTTGTCCAATGCGCTTAATCAAGAATTAAACAAAGCAGGAATCAAGAAACAAGTGGCTACTGTTTTAACACAGGTGGTCGTAGATCCAGCAGATGAGGCATTCAAAAATCCAACAAAACCGATCGGTCCATTTTTAACAGAAGCTGAAGCCAAAGAAGCAATGCAAGCAGGTGCTATTTTTAAAGAAGATGCAGGACGTGGCTGGCGCAAAGTCGTTCCAAGTCCTAAGCCAATTGACATCCACGAGGCTGAGACTATTAATACCTTAATAAAAAATGATATAATTACCATTTCATGTGGTGGCGGCGGCATCCCTGTCGTAGGACAAGAATTAAAAGGTGTCGAAGCAGTAATCGATAAAGATTTTGCTTCTGAAAAACTAGCAGAATTAGTGGATGCGGATGCACTAGTTATTTTAACTGGCGTGGATTATGTGTGCATTAATTATGGCAAACCAGATGAAAAACAATTAACCAATGTCACTGTAGCAGAGTTGGAAGAATACAAACAAGCGGGTCATTTTGCACCAGGTAGTATGTTACCGAAAATTGAAGCTGCCATTCAGTTTGTAGAAAGCCAACCCAATAAACAAGCAATTATCACTTCTTTGGAAAACTTAGGAAGTATGAGCGGCGATGAAATCGTAGGAACGGTTGTGACAAAATAAAGTATAGTATTTAGGAGAATTAAGATGATGATAGAGAAAATAATCACTAAAAATAATCAAGATTTTCAATACTTTTCTGAATCAGAACTAACAGAATTGCGCAACGAGAGTTTCGTTCGCTCCTATAAAAAAGGCCAAGTCCTTTTTTATCCAGGTGATCCGAGAAATCATTTGATTTTATTGGTTTCAGGTGTCATTAAAATTGAAAAAAATGATCGCAGTGGTAATTTTTCCTATCTGCATTTTATGAAAAAGCAGGCTCTTTTTCCGAGAATCGGACTGTTTCAAGATGAGGTTCATTACGACTCCGCGATTGCCTATACGGATATTGAGGTTGTGTTTGTGCCAGTTAAACTGTTTGAGCGTTTTCTCCAAAATAATCCCCAGCAATTGATTCATTGGATTCAAGAACAATCGGTCCTTTTAAAAGAAAGCATGATCAAAATCCAAAAAGGAACAACCAATGATGCATGTGAACGGATTGTGACATCACTGGCGATGTTATTAAATGATTTAGGAGAACGAATTGACAACAGAGAACGCGTTGCAATTACTTGTCCAATTACCATTAATGACATTGCACGAATGAGTGGAACTACGCGGGAAACAGCAAGCAGTGTTATGAAAAAATTAGTCCAAATGAACCGTATTAGCTACAGTCATAAATTCTTAACTTTTCTAGATACGCCATTCTTTATTGATCGATTGAGTAATTAATCATAGAGAAGGGAGATACAGGAAAGTAGGTTCCTGTATAAAAGGATATGGCAGAAAAAAAGAAGAAAAACAAAAAACAGCTTTCGTCTTTTAGTATTTTATTTATTATTTTAATTGTTTTAGGTATCGTAACGGTCTTGCTAAATGGCCAGCCATTTACCCCAAGAGAAATTGATGGCAAAATGGTTGACCACGTGGTAGGGGCCAAATTATCGGATATTATCATGGCTCCATTCAATGGGTTTAAAGATGCCATTGAAATTAATATTTTTATTTTAGTACTCGGTGGCTTTTTAAATATTGTGACACAAACTGGGGCTCTTGAAGCAGGGATTCAATCAGTCGTTAAAAAGTTAAAAGGGAACGAATTGAAAATCATTCCGATTTTAATGATTTTATTTTCTATTGGTGGTTCGACTTATGGAATGGCAGAAGAAACAATTCCTTTTTATGGTTTATTGAGTGCCACCATGGTCGCCGCTGGTTTTGATACGTTTGTCGCAGTGGGTACTGTGCTATTGGGTGCAGGATCAGGTGTTATCGGTTCAACGGTTAACCCTTTCTCCACAGGGGTAGCGATGGATGCGTTGCGAGGTATTGGCATTCAGCCGAATACAGGAATTATTTTAATTGTCGGTGCTATTTTGTGGGCGGCCTCTACTAGCTATTCTATTTTCATTGTGATGCGTTATGCGAAAAAAGTGAAGGCTGACAAAGGTTCAACAATTTTATCTTTACAAGAACAAGAGGATATGGAAAAAACGTATGGACAAGCAGCGTCGAAAGAAATGCCATTTACGAATCGTCATAAAAAAATCTTAATGGTATTCGCTTTCTGTTTTGTCATTATGATTGTTTCCTTAATTCCATGGAACGACTTTGGAGTGACGATTTTCAAAGGCTGGACGTCTGTTTTAACAGGCAACAGTTTCGGTGACTGGTACTTTGGCGACTTAGCGATGTGGTTCTTCCTTTTAGGTATCATTGCTGCCTTGATTGGTCGCTTTACTGAAAAAGAAACCATTGAAGCATTTATCGACGGTGCCAAAGATATGTTATCCGTTGTTTTAATTATCGTAGTTGCTCGCGGGGCATCTGTTTTGATGTCTAAAACGTATTTAGATTCATTTATCCTTGATAAAGCGGCAGGCTTATTACAAGGACTCTCCCCAGTTTTATTTGTCATCGGTGCCTTTGTTTTATACTTAGGTTTATCTTTCCTAATTCCTTCAACTTCTGGTTTAGCGTACGTTTCTATTCCTGTAATGGGTGCGTTAGCTAAAAACATTGGTTTAAGTCCAGAAGTGATGGTTATGATTTTTGCTTCAGGTTGTGGCTTGATTAATTTGATCACGCCAACATCTGGTGTTGTAATGGGTGGTTTGGAAATTTCCAAAGTTCAATATGCCACTTGGACAAAATTCATGGCCAAACCAATGATTGTCTTAGGCTTAATTAACCTAATTATCTTAATTGGCGCGATGTTACTCTTTAGCTAATCAAAAATTTTTTATGTTAGGGCTTCGGCTTTCGGAAAAAAGAAGAAGCAATGAAACAACAGCGACTACCTAAAAGTAGTCGCTGTTGTTTCATTTTGATAGTTGTTGAATTAACAATTTTGCGACAGCGCGGACAGAAAAAGGATTTTGCCCAGTGATTATACGGCCATCTTGATACGCAAATTCTTTATAGGGACGCTTTTTCGCAAAAGTAGCACCATGTTCTTTGGCAATTGTTTCGTTTAAGAAAGGAACAACTGCTTTTTTCATGGCTAAAATTTCTTCTGCAGTAGTGAAGCCAGTAATGGTTTTATCTGCAATCAAATAATTTCCTGACGCATCTTTGACATTTAAAAGACCAGCAATTCCGTGACAAACAGAAGTTAGGTATTTGCCCTGTTCGTAAAGGCTACGAGTGATTGCTTGCAACTGAGGGTTATCAGGAAAGTCCCACATAACGCCATGGCCTCCTGTAAAGTAAATTGCTGCATATTCATCTGGCTCAATTTCTTCAAGAGAGAGGGAATGCGCTAGCGCTCGTTCTTGAAAATCAGCACTTTCATAAACCGCCATAATGGATGAATCTACATATTTCATACTCCGGGGATCCAAAGGGACATAGCCTCCTTGGGGACTAACATAGTCAACTGAAAATCCTGCTTTGGTTACTTCTTCCACGAACTCCGTGGCTTCACCTAGCCAGAGGCCCGTTGGTTCTTCGGTGCCGTGATAACGGGAAACGTTTGTGAGGACTACGAGAATTTTTTTCATGCTTGCTTCCTCCCTGGCATAATCGACGTAATGTGGGTCAATAGTTGTTGGAGTTGCTCAATTTTGGTGGTATCGTGAGAAAGTGAGTAATAATTTTTAGTTCCTTCACTGCGACAATCAATTAATTTGGCTTGTTTCAAAATTTTTAAGTGGTGAGAAACAGCGGGACGTGAGAGTTGTGTCGCCTCTGTTAACTCAGTGACACGACGGCCAACACAGGCCTGGTCTTCTAACAGTGCAATAATAATTGCTTGGCGTTTTTCATCACCCAATGCGATTAAAAAATCACTAAGCGCAGTAAATTCTGTTTGAATTCCTTCTAATTCTTTCATATTCTTTCGCCTCTTTGGTTCGTATTTTTAAACGATTAAACCATTTTTCGTGTTTTTTGTCAATAAAATACGCTGAGGGCTGAAACTTGACGTGGATCCCATTTTTCGTTAAGATACTAATTGATTAAAGGTTTAAACTTTTAAACCGATAAAAGGGATAGAAAGAGAGGAAAGATTCAATGATGAAAGCCGCTTTAATTCATAAATACGGACAAAAAGAATTAGCAATCGAGGAGGTGCCCTTACCCACCATTCATGACAACGATGTTTTGGTCAAAATTATCGCTGCCAGTATTAACCCGATTGATTTAAAAACAAAAGATGGCAAAGTAAAGATGCTTTTAAATTATCAAATGCCACTGATTTTAGGCAGTGATTTTGCTGGGATTGTTGTCTCTGTTGGAAAAAAAGTTCAAAATTTTAGGCTGGGCGATGCAGTTTACGGGCGAGTACCCAAAAATCGCGTGGGAACTTTTGCTGAATATATTGCAGTGGATCAAGCGGCTGTAGCTATGAAGCCGAAAAATTTAACGTTTGAAGAAGCTGCGGCCATTCCGTTAGTCGGTTTGACAAGTTATCAAGCGCTACATGATATTATGAATGTGCAGCCAGGCCAGAAAGTCCTGACTCAAGCAGGTTCAGGAGGGATTGGAACCATTGCGATTCAATTAGCAAAACTAGCAGGCGCTTACGTTGCCACCACAACGAGCAGTAGAAATAAAGAATGGGTTCAAGCGTTGGGAGCAGATGAAGTGATTGACTATCGGACACAAAATTTTGAAGAAGTTTTATCCGACTACGATTATGTGTTTGATACAATGGGGGGGACAATCTTAGAAAAAGCTTTCTCAGTGGTTAAACCTCAGGGAAAAGTCGTTACATTGTCAGGCATTCCCAACGAACGTTTTGCTAAAGAGTATGGCTTGCCGCTTTGGAAACAATGGGCCTTTAAAATAGCTACTCGCAAGATTCATCGATTGGAGCAAGCCACAGATGTTAGTTATCATTTTTTGTTTATGCGTCCCGATGGCGAGCAATTAGCTTTACTCACTGAGTTCATTGAACAGGGGAAATTACAGCCGATAATTGACCGAGTCGTTCCTTTTAGCCGAATTCAAGAAGCGGTGGATTATTCATTGACAGGACGAGCACAAGGGAAAATTGTTGTGAAAATCGCCGATGTTGATCACGACTAAGTAAAGGAGACTTGCAAGAAAAATAGGCCTGTTTTTCTTGCAAGTCTCAAAGTTTACCATTTAAATGCCGTCTAACAAAAGTGATTTTAGGCGGGAAAAGATTTTTATAGAAAATCCTCATTTTTCCAGTTTCTATTTTGCAAATTCGTTATTTTTTGTTATTCTATTGATGGTTGTGTATGCGCTTTCTTTTTAGGTGGATACACAAAAATGAACGGAGTGCAGAAAGGAATGGTGTTCAAAGTGGGGAACAATTTATCGACAAGAAAAGGAGAAAACAGAGAAACAATTGTCAGTTGGCTGGGTCTTTCGTTATTGGTTGGCTTGGCGTTTATCTTATTTAGTCTGTTTCATCAACCAATGATCAGCCAAGCCAATGAGCCGACCCAAGAGAAACATTTTATGGTTTATTATCGGGCTTGGCGTGACAAAACGATGCAAGGAGTTAATACAACATTGCCAGATGAAAATTGGCTAACGATGCACGATATTCCTTATGGTATTGACATTGTGAATGTCTTTAGTTATGTGCCAAAAGGACAAGAAGCACTTGCACAGCCATTTTATGATACGTTAAAAAATGAGTATGCGCCAGCACTGCATGCACGAGGTGTTCGTTTAGTTCGTGGGATTGATTACAGCGAGCTATTAAAAGTTCCTTACGCAGGAACAACGCCTACAGAAGCAGAATTTGATGCTTATGCGAAAGAGTTGTTAACCAAATTTGTCGATGATTTAGGAATTGATGGGTTAGATATTGACATGGAAACTCGTCCAAGTGAAAAAGATATTGTTCTATCTAATGGTGTCATTCGTGCATTATCAAAATACATTGGACCGAAGTCGGGAACGGATCGTCCATTTTTGTATGATACCAATGCAGAATATTTACCACCTTTACAAGATGTCAGTGACTGTTTCGATTTTCTCGCGTATCAACAGTATGGTAGCGATGACCAACGCACGCAACGAGCATTAAATAATTTAAGTCCGGTTCTCAATGGGGAACGATTTGTTCCAGGATTAACTTTCCCAGAAGAGCAAGATCGCAACCGCTGGTATGACACAAAAGAGCCGTATATGGAAAGTAACATGTATAAAGTAGCTCGTTATTCTTATGAAAATAATTTAGGGGGCATGTTCCTCTATGCCTTAGATCGCGATGGTCGCACCTATAATGAAGACGATTTAAATCAGATAAAACCTTCTAATTTACTTTGGACAAAAACGGCCATTGCAGAGAGTAAAGGCGTTTCTCTTGCAGAGATGAAAGCGGCTGCGCAACACTATTTAAAACGAATTAGCTACGCCAACACAGACCTTGAAGCACAAAATAAAGCCGCAGAAGCAGTGACACAAGCAACAACGCTTTATGATGTGAATAAAGCTATTTTAGGTGGCGATTATGGCCAAGGGATTTCAAACACCTATGATGCTGAATTAGAAAAAGGCCTGTTAGCCATTGACTTAACCACTTTATATCGTGCGTTGGATCAAGCAGTTACAGCCATTGAAAAGGCAGAAAGCTATACACCAGAAACGATTCAAGCACTACAAACAACAAAAGAGACAGTCGCAACAGAACTTGCGGGAAAAACGTATACAGCCGCGCAAGTGACTACTTGGCAAACGGAGGTCCAAACAGCTTTGGATAATTTAAAAGAGAAACAAACACAACCTTTAAAAAGTGTCTTTTCCATTGATGCGGGAAGAAAATATTTTTCCGTGGAGCAACTGGAAGAATTAGTGGCCAAAGCCAGTCAAAATGGGTACACAGATGTCCAATTAATTTTAGGAAATGATGGCTTACGGTTTATCTTGGATGATATGTCGGTCAATGTGAATGGTAAAAAATACAACCACAACCGGGTTTCAAAAGCAATCCAACGAGGCAACAACGCGTATTACAATGATCCTAATGGCAACGCGTTAACACAAAAAGAAATGGATCGGTTGTTGGCTTTTGCGAAAGCGCGCAACATCAACATCATTCCCGTGATTAATAGTCCAGGACATATGGATGCCTTGTTAGTGGCTATGGAAAAACTAGCGATTAAAAATCCCGCTTTTGATGGCTCAAAACGAACAGTAGATTTAGGGAACCAAAAGGCAGTGAATTTCACAAAGGCGATTATCAGTAAGTACGTGGCTTATTTTTCCGCGCATAGTGAAATTTTCAATTTTGGTGGCGATGAGTATGCAAATGATGTCGACACAGGCGGTTGGGCGAAACTGCAATCTTCTGGGCGCTACAAGGATTTTGTCGCTTATGCGAATGATTTAGCTAAAATAATTAAAGATGCGGGCATGCAGCCAATGAGCTTCAATGATGGCATTTATTACAACAGCGACGATTCTTTCGGTACATTTGACCCAGAGATTATTATTTCTTATTGGACAGCCGGTTGGAGTGGGTATGACGTAGCCAAACCTGAGTACTTTGTTCAAAAAGGACACAAAATTTTTAATACCAATGATGCGTGGTATTGGGTAGCTGGCAATGTTGATTCTGGCATTTATCAATATGATGATGCTTTAGCAAATATGTCGAAAAAAGCATTTACAGATGTGCCAGCAGGTAGCCCGAATCTTCCAATTATTGGAAGTATTCAATGTGTTTGGTATGATGACCCTCGTCGTGACTATGATTTTGAACGAATTTATACGCTAATGGATACGTTCTCGGAAAATTATCGTGAGTATATGGTGGTTAAATAAAACTAGTTAAAACTAACGAGTTATCTATAAAGACTGATCCTGGGACAAAAATCACTTTGGATTTTTGTCCCAGGATCAAAACCTGATAAACGGCGGGAACAGAACCAACTCCTTCGGAAATAAGCCGAAATTCTCCAAAAATTAAAGAGCAATTTTCGGAAATTTCTTCTTATTTCTCGGAGCTAAACGGTTCTTTCCCGACCTCAGCCTTCTTTAACGGAAGAAGATTTGTTTGAGGGCCAACAATCAATTTAGGAATGCCTTATTGAAATGTTCCTGTTCTTATTGTAGACTGAAAGAAGTGGTGGTGGAAAACTATCACCATTAATAGAAAAGCAGGAAAATAAAAAGGATCTTGTTGGAAGTTTAATGCTTGGAAATGTAAGCGGAATCATTTTTGTTGAAATGCTAAAAAAGGGAGTAGAGTTATGAGTAATGAAAATATCGTCTTAGCAAGAAATACAGAGCGTGCACCAAAGCATCCTCTCGCAGCCCAAACAGTCGCATTTTCCCACTATAATCATTTGTCGGCACAGTTACCTATTGAGCCAACCTCTGGACAATTGGTAGAAGGTGGCATTCGGGCCCAAGCGACACAATGTTTGAAAAATATCCAAGCGGTTGTTGAAAGTATCAACCATGTGATGAGTGACATTGTCAGAATGACCATTTTTGTCAAAGATATGCGGGATGCCGCCGCAGTTGAGGAGGTCTATGCGGCCTTTTTTACCCATTATTATCCAGCTAAAACAGTGGTCGCCGTCGCAGATTTGCCGTTAGGCGCTTCTGTTCAAATGGAGGCACTTGTTTCAAATGGGGAAGGAACTATCCCTAATGCACCTCAAGCTGGGGATTTAATTAAATTAACAAATCAGACTGTTCAGGCACCAATTGATGCTCTAGCCAGTCAAACGGTCGCGTTTTCTCACTATAACAATCTGTCTGCACAATTGCCTATAGATCCTCAAACGGGCAGAGTTGTGGCTGGCTGTGTTAAAACGCAAACAAAACAATGTTTGAAAAACATAAAAGCCATTTTAACCAGTATTGATGTGCCTTTTGATGATATTGTGAAGGTCAATATTTATTTAAAAGATTTATCTAAGCTAGAAGCTGTCAATCAAGTATATGCTGCTTTTTTCCCAGATTCAGGAATTGCGCGTACGGTCAATTACATGCCAGCACGAACAGTGATTGCTGTTGCTGATTTACCAATGGGCGCGGCGGTTCAAGTAGAAGCGGTGGTTTCTCATGGGGATGGTACGCCACCACAAGCGATTGAAGATCGACATGGATTAATTATTGAAGCAAATAATACAGATCACGCACCGAAGTGTCCATTTTCGACACAAACTGTTGCTTTTTCTCATTACAACCATCTATCAGCTCAGCTACCATTGGACCCTAAAACAAATGCGTTAGTCGCTGGCGGAATCAAGGAACAAACGACGCAATGTTTAGAAAACATCAAAGCGACTATTGAAAGTGTGGATCACAGCTTAGCTGATCTGGTGAAAGTGAACATTTTTGTGAAAGAGATTGAAGAGCTGGCGGCAGTAGATGATGTCTACCAAACGTACTTCCCTGAAGGCACGCCTGCCAGAAGAGTGATTGGTGTGACGGATTTACCAAAAGGTGCCCAGATTCAAATCGAAGCGATTGCTGGGAACGCAGAAGGTACGCCACCAATTGGCTAAACAGTAAAATAAACAAACGTCAGCTGGCTTCTGAAGCCAGCTGACGTTTTTAGTATTTAGATAAATCAGTAAAGTAAGCTAGTTGCCATTTTTGTGTTTTTTTGGCGGTTTGATTAAGATTTTGGCACCAAGAAGGATAAAAACGGGACGCCATTTTGCCTTTTTGTTGGTGCGTTTTGAGAATTTTTTGTTGGATTAAACATTCTTTTGGCAGAAGAAAGAGACCTTGCTTTTCTTGATCAGCAATGACAATTGCTAACATTTCAGGGGCTTCCGTAGCATCAAAGGCTTCGTTCTGATTTTGTTGATTTTTTTCCCAGAAGGCTGCAAAATAGCCTTCTTTTTTCGGCGTTTTTTTGGCTAAGCGACTGCGGATAAGTTGTTGCGATTCATTAACTTGACATAAAAAGCTTTCATATTCGGCATTTTGTTTTTCTTCGGAAAGCAGGGTGATTGCGCCCACTGCTTTTTCAAGTATTGGCAATGAATTCATAGGGAATGTCCTTTCTTTTCGTTTAATGTCGGTAAGAGTTCTTGGATAATGGTTAATCCTTTCGCCAATACCTCAAGCTGATTGGAGGCCAAGGAAATTCGTAAAAAAGCATCTGGCTGATTTTGCACAGTAAAGCGGCTCGAGTGAAAAAGACGTACCCCATTTTGGAGAAATTCTTGTTCAATTTGCGGCGCCGTTTTTTCGGTAGAAAGGGGAATAGTTCGATAGTACGGCAAAGGATTGCTAGGTCTAGCTAACCCAAAAATGGTATCAAATAAGTCATTGGCTTGTTTTGTTAAAGCCAATTTTTCTATCACTAATTCTTCTGCAACTGGTGAGCGTAAGACTTGGGTGACAATTTCAGCATCAAAGCCAGAAGTTTTAACGTTAATGTTAAAAATCGCACGCTCTATTTCTTGGCGAAGAAGCGGAGGGAAAACAAGGTACGCAATGCGTAAGCCTGTACAGACAAACTTTGTCATCCCCGCTAAGTAAATCGTTTGTTGAGGTAAGAGTTCTTGAAACGTTGGTAAAACTGCTTGCTGTGCATAAGTTGTTAAAAAAGAATGAATGTCATCTTCAATTACCCATAAGTGTTCTTGCTGAATGATTTCAGCTAAAGTCATTCGGCGGGCGCTAGACATTTGGAAACCAATCGGGTTATTACATGCGGGCATTAAGAAAATACCGTGTATTTTTTTCTTTTTGCATTCTTGCAGTAAATGCTCTGGGTCCATCCCCTCGGAATCATAGCCAATCGGGACGATTTCTAAATGATAAAGCTGGGCGAGTTCAATAAAATTTGAATACGTGTATCGATCTACGGCAATCCGCTGACCTGGAGAAAAAGCGGCGGCTAACGTCACGGCCAGCCCATTCTGGACACCAGATACAATGGCAACTTCTTCGGCATTGGTTCGAACGCCTTGTGTCTGAAGCCATTCGGCAGCGGTTGCTCGTTGAAAGTGCGTACCTAAAGGATCGCGATAATTTAGCAAACTGTTAAGGGCCGCATTTTTACTAACGGATTCAATAAAAGGTAAAATCCGCTGATTACACATATCAAAGGAACTAACCAGCCCTAAATCAATTAGATGGTCCGCTACTTGGTTGGTAGAGATTGTAATTGAGTGAAACGCGTTGGGAGAAACGAAAGTGCCGCTACCGATGTTGGTATAAAGTAAGCCTTTTTCCATAGCGTGTTTATAGGCTTGACCAATCGTCGTGAAATTCAGATCCAAGTAATCAGCTAATTCTCTTTGCGAAGGCAATTTCACATTTTTTTGAAGCGCACCAGATAAGATATCCGCTTCTAATTGTTGAACCAATGATTGGTAATAAGGTCTTGTTAAACGTTCTTTAACGGGGCGCCATGACAACGCATAGTTCTCATAGGAATTAATCGGCATGAGGGGAACTTCCTTTCTATAAAATTGTATTCCATACAATTATAGCATTGAGTGTATTGTTTGTCTGGTTTATGATAGCGCAAAGGGAGGAATTCAGATGGACATTATTTCTTATGAGAGGGTTATTCAACAATTGTCGTTTTCCGAAGCAATTCAAGTGATGAAACGTTGCTTTGCAGAGTTGCAAAAAGGAAAAATTTCGCAAAGTGAGCGCCATGTAGAGGTTTTACCAGATGGGGAAAATCAGAATCTTTTTGCATTAATGCCTGCTTACTTAGGAAAAAATCGCTTTTTTGGGGCAAAAATCATTACAGCTTTTCCAGAAAATCCACAAAAAAATTTGGCCTCGCATCTTGGTCAAATTTTATTGTTTGATAGTTCTACTGGAAGACCAGTCGCGATGATGGACGCCAATGCGATTACGTGGCTTCGCACGGCAGCTGTTTCTGCTTTGGCAACCGATTATTTAGCAGCTCCAAAGGCAAAAAGTATCGCTTTGATTGGTGCAGGTCAACAAGCTTCATCTCATCTCGCAGCGCTACAAAGCGTTCGGGCGATTGAAAAGGTTTTTATATATGACCGCACAGCAGAACGCGCACGAAAATTAATCGCTAAGCAACAGCACAATTACCCCGAATGTACCTTTATTGGTTGTTCTTCTGTCCAAGAAGCCGTCCAGGAAGCGGAAATTATCTGTACACTAACTTCCAGTCAGGACGCATTTTTAGAAGAAAAAGACGTTTTGCCGAATGCCCATATCAATGCGATTGGCACATTCACGCCGACTTCCAGAGAATTAACAAGCGACCTTGTTAAAAACAGTCAAGTGTTTGTAGATGAGTACGCGGCTGCATTAAAAGAAAGCGGGGATCTTTTAATTCCGATTTCAGAAGGTGCCTTTTCAGCTGAAAAAATTGTAGGTTCTCTCGGCGAATTAGTCACTGGCAAAGTTAAACTAAAGGCGGAGCAGAAAGGCCGCACGATTTTTGATGCGGTTGGCTTAGCAGTTGAGGATTTGTGTTGCGCGGAATACATTTATCAAAAAATACAAGGAGAGAAATAAAATGAGTTACCCCTATTATATTGTCGATGCTTTTGCGGAGGAAGTTTTTAAAGGCAATCCCGCCGCTGTTTATGTTTTGGAAAAGTGGTTGCCAGAAGCGGTGATGCAAAACATTGCGATTGAAAATAATTTGTCAGAGACTGCTTTTACGGTCAAGGAGGGACAAAGTTACGCCCTGCGCTGGTTTACGCCGGAACGAGAAATCGATCTCTGTGGACATGCTACATTAGCGACGGCTTTTGTGTTATTTAACTATTATTCCGTTGCGGAAGAAACACTCCACTTTACTAGCCAAAGTGGACCGCTCGCAGTGACCAAAAAAGAGGAATACTATTATCTAGATTTTCCTTATATCCTACCGGAAAGGATTCCAATTTTGCCAGAGTATGAAGCCGCTTTAGGCACGAAAATTTATGAAGCTTATTTGGGTCGCGATTTATTTTTTGTCTTAAAAGACGAAGAGACAGTGGCAAAAATCACACCAGATTTTTCTGCATTAAAAGCATTGGATTTAGGAGTAGGAGTCATTGTAACGGCATCAGGAGACTCGGTGGATTTTGTTTCACGAACTTTTTTCCCGAAACTAAGAATTAACGAAGACCCAGTTTGTGGTTCTGCGCACGCCAATTTAATTCCTTATTGGGGAAAACGGCTCAATCAAACGACCCTTTCGGCCTATCAAGTGTCCCCAAGAGGCGGCTTTTTAACTTGTGAAGTGAAAGAAAATCGAGTCATTATTGGTGGCACTGCTAAACTATTTGCAAAAGGAGAAGCTTACTTGCCTGTATAAAAAGTACACCGTCCGCTAGCAATTCGTCGTTAGCGGTCGGTGTACTTTTTAAATAGAATAGTTGCGAGAAACAAAGGGAACTTCTTCACCATTTTCGAGCTGATTTAGGTACAAGGCTAACATGAAAAAGTAACCTGAGAGTAAGTTGACTACATCATACAGCTGCGGATCAATTTTTTTACCACCATAGTCCATGCGATAAAGTAAACGAACAATATCTTTGGCTTTGGCTCTTAAAATGTGTGCATAAGAGGAACAGATTGTGCCCATCGGTAAAACAAAAGGACGATTTTCTTCGTATGTCAGTTCATTCATAGCATTGACACGTTCCAAAAGCCAGGCTATTTCGTCCTCTGTGACTGTTAATTTTGTTCGGGTCGTTGGATTGACATGGTAGATTAACTCGCAAATTTTGGCTAGTTCTTCTGTTAGTGCAGGCTGTTCAGGGACGTCTAATTGTTGCACATATCCTCGTAGAAGACCTGTCATCGAGGCCAATTCATCAGTCATTAATTCAAAATCACATCGTAAATCTTCTGGTTTAGAAGATAGATACGGGTACGCTTCATACGGACTGCGGTACATTTTTTCCATTCAATTTCCCTACTTTCTAAAAATAAAAAGCCCTCAAAAAGAATGCACGAAAGCCAATCTTTTTGAGCGCCGTTGCTCGACTGTTCACAGTACACCATTGTACTTGCTAAGGTAATCATAGCCAAGAGTGAAGGGAGAGTCAAGGGGGGAATGAATATGAGATAACTTTATTGATTTATTTTTTGCTTAATATAATCAATCACATCTTTCTTTTGTTCTTTAGCATCTGATATATATTCCTTTAGTTCTTTATCCGTAATTGTTGAACTGTTAATTCCTTGTTCATACAATTGTCGTCTAGTTTTTGAAACATCATCTGTTGGATTCAATTCTCTATTCTTTAAATTCTCGGTTGTTTCAATTGTTATAGATGATGTAGAAGTTGGTGTTGTGTCCGGATTACTACTATCTTTTTTAGAAGACTGGGTAGTTTGCTGTTTAGTTGATACTTCAGTAGATGAAGAATCTCTATTTTTTTCCACAGTATTATTACTACATGCCGTTAAAAATAAGGCTAACAATAGTACAATAAGTTTTTTTTTCATTATATCCTCCTATAAAATAACGAAACATGGTCGGCCTTCTGTCCAATCAATTGGATCATTTGACGGGGTATTCCAAAGTGCTTGTGTTGACACCCAACCTGAGTAAAACTGGCGACCATACGGATCATAGGTTAAAGTGTAACCATTTTTGTACTCATGAACGACAATAGCATGTCCAATCCCAACATTTTGATATAAAATAACGGGATATCCTTCAGAAAGATAGGCGTTTAATGTAGCTACATCATTAATAACTTTGATCGAACGGCCATATGATTGAGCTGTTATCACTAAATCAGTTGCAGAAGCGCCAAAGTATCTTTGATTTAACCCGCCATAAGAAGCCATTCTTGTTGCAACACTGACAGGATTTACATTATAACCGTAAGAGCCTCTTAAAATCATAGATAAACTTGTTGGAACACATCCTGCTGCGCCAATGGTATAGTTTCCGATATAAGTATTCATCCATTGTGGGTCACGTTGAGAATAATAATAAGGTTTTTTCTTTAATCTTTCTGCACGTAATCTGTTTGCTATCTCTGCTGGTGTGCGAGCTTCATCGCCAACTAAAAAGGCTTTTCCAGATCCTTTAGGAGCAGTTTCACCTTTTCTAACTATTTTGATTTGAATAGCTTCCAAATGTTTAGAGGCAGATTGACTTCCAGCTGAGGCACCATTAGCTGCCCAATTCAACCAACCTTTATCTTGGATATGGACACGGTAATAGACATCATAATATCTTGAAACATCACCGGCCAGTTTGATTTTAATGGCTTCTAATTGTAAATTTTTTCCAGTTGTGCCAGATAATGCCCCATTAGCTTTATAAGCTTGCCATCCGATATTTTGGATGTGCGTAGAGTATTCTATATTTCCAGCTAGAGCAGCATCACTCAGGTTGATTTTGATTGCTTCCAGTTGTAAATTTTTCCCACTTGTACCAGCTATTTCACCATTCTTGACAACCCCTTGCCAACCAATATTTTGCACGTGTGTTTGATAGTTGACAGTTGGTTTGATTTCATCTGGACGTTTTGCTTCATTTCCAACTAAAAAGGCTTTTCCATTTCCTTTAGGAGCAGTTTCGCCCTTTCTAACTACTTTGATTTGGATAGCTTCTAAATGTTTAGATGCAGCTTGACTTCCAGCTGGGGCGCCATTAGCTGCCCAATTTAACCAACCTTTATCTTGGATATGCACTCGATAATAGACATCATAATATCTTGAAACATCACCGGCCAGTTTAATTTTAATAGCTTCTAATTGTAAATTTTTTCCAGTTGTGCCAGATAATGCCCCATTGGCTTTATAATCTTGCCATCCGATATTTTGGATGTGCGTAGAGTATTCTATATTTCCAGCTAGAGCAGCATCACTCAGGTTGATTTTGATTGCTTCCAGTTGTAAATTTTTCCCACTTGTACCAGCTATTTCGCCATTCTTGACAACCCCTTGCCAACCAATATTTTGCACGTGTGTTTGATAATTGACAGTTGGTTTGATTTCATCTGGACGTTTTGCTTCATTTCCAACTAAAAAGGCTTTTCCATTTCCTTCAGGTGCCGCTTCGCCCTTCTTCACTAATTTAATTTGAATGGCTTCTAATCTTTTAGCGGCGCTTTGACTACCTGCGGACTCACTGTTTTTTGCCCAATTCAACCAACCTTTATCTTCTATATGCACACGATAATAAACATCATATGCGTTAGCTATTTCTCCAGTTAAGCGAATTTGAATCGCTTCGAGCCGCAAAGACTTTCCGCTTGTACCAGACAATTGATTATCTTTCACATATCCTTGCCACCCAATTTCTTGGACATGTGTTCTATATTCTACAGATCCAGCCAAATCTGAATTTGAAATATTCATTTTAATTCCTTCAAGACGTAAAGAGCGTCTGCTAGTCCCAGATATTTCCCCGTTTTTGACAACCCCTTGCCATCCGATGTCTTGGATATGTGTCTGATAATTAATATCAGGAACTTTTTCTTCTGCTTTTGCCGGTGCTACAGGTGTGTCCTCATTACTTTGTGATGTTTCCAAAGTAGTTTCAGTATCGTCGCTACTATTTTCTGTATCATTAACAGTTGTTACTTCTGATGTAGAAACTTCAGTGGTAGAATCGGAGGTTGAGGAAGTGGAAGTTGTTTCTGTTTCCTCTTGAGAATTTATGATGCTTGGGTTCATTTCTTCAGTGACACCGCTACTCATTTGTTGCTCCGTTAGAGATGTTTCTGAAGCCACCGTTTCTTCAGTAGTTCCCTTAGAGTGTTCTGAAGCGTAAGCAGAAATAGGGGTAACGAGAAATCCCGACAACAAAAAGGCTAACATAGAACTAGTTATAACACTTTTTTTCATTAATTTACTCCTTCATAGCTTATTTATTATTTATAGTATACGACAACGTCAAAGGCCAAACAAGAACGTCTTGTTTTTATAAGAACAATGGTGAAAAAGTGTCTATAAAATGACTGAAAAAATTACCAGAAGTAAACCAATCAATAAACTGACAAGACCAGAGATTTGACCTAATCGTTGTTGGGTAGAAGAAGGCTGGTCGGTAACTGTGAGCAAACTTGAGAAAAAGTTCATTTTTTTCACGAGTATTAAATACGCAACAATAAGCAAAAGAATACCCGAAAAAAGGTACGATAGGGCCTCAGAAATAACTTTTTGGGCACGAAGTAAAAAAATTCCTATGAAGAGGACAACAAAACCATACTTAAGAAAAGTTTCTTTTGACATGTTGAAATCGCTTCCTTTTAATTGATGAATTTTATTAATAGTCACTATTCTTATGATTAAATTATAGGACTTTGAGGGCGGTGGAGCAAAGGAAAAATGGAGAATGGTGGGAGGAAAGTGTGACCAATAAAAAATAAACCCGCTAGAAAACCTATTTTATAGGTTTTCTAGCGGGTTTATTTTTATTCCCACTCCACAGTTGCAGGTGGTTTTGAAGTAATATCGTACACGATACGGTTTACATGTGCAACTTCGTTCACGATGCGCACAGAGATTTTTTGTAAAACATCCCAAGGGATACGGGCAAAGTCAGCGGTCATGCCGTCGATAGAAGTCACAGCACGGATACCGACTGTGTAATCGTAGGTACGGCCATCGCCCATAACACCTACTGAGCGGATGCCAGGTAAGACAGTAAAGTACTGCCAAATGTCACGATCTAAGCCAGCTGCTGCGATTTCTTCACGTAGGATAGCATCTGAATCACGAACTATTTGTAATTTATCTTCTGTAATTTCACCAAGCACACGAATACCTAATCCTGGTCCTGGGAATGGTTGGCGCCAAACGATTGCATCAGGCATGCCAAGTTCAGTTCCTAAGGCACGAACTTCGTCTTTGAATAATGTATTTAAAGGTTCAATTAATTCAAATTGCATGTCTTCAGGAAGACCACCAACGTTGTGATGTGATTTAATTGTTTGCGCAGTTTCTGTACCAGATTCGATGACGTCTGTGTAAAGAGTTCCTTGTGCTAGGAATGAAACGCCTTCTTCCCCAGCAAGTTTAGTTGCTTCGTCATCAAAAACATACACAAATTCGTTACCGATGATTTTACGTTTTTGTTCAGGGTCAGAAACGCCTGCTAATTTACTTAAGAAGCGTTCTTTCGCATCTACTTTAATAATGTTTAAGCCAAATTTACCGCCTAAACTTTCCATTACTTGTTCTGCTTCACCTTTACGTAATAATCCATGGTCAACGAAGATACAAGTTAATTGGTCGCCAATGGCTTTTTGTAAAAGCACGCCGACAACACTTGAGTCAACGCCACCTGATAAACCAAGTAAGACTTTTTTATCGCCTACTTGTTCACGGATTTTAGCGACTTCCATATCGATGAAGTTTTCCATGCTCCAGTCACCAGTACAGCCACACACATCAAAAGCAAAGTGACGTAATAAGTCGTTACCATATTCTGAATGACGAACTTCTGGGTGAAATTGTACGCCGTAGAATTTGCGGTTGGCATCTTCGATAGAAGCGATTGGACAATCATTGCTTGTCCCAACTTTTTCGAATCCAGGAGCGATTTCTGTTACTAAATCACCGTGGCTCATCCAAACGGTTTGTTTCGCAGGTGTTCCTTGGAATAATGTCGCATCACCAAGGATTTCTAATTCTGCTTTTCCGTATTCACGGTTTGCGGCAGGTTCTACTTTTCCGCCTAAGTTATGAGTCATTAATTGCATACCGTAGCAGATGCCAAGAATGGGAATTCCTAACTCATAAATTTCTGGATCAATGCTAAAAGCATCTTTGTCATACACGCTGTTTGGTCCACCTGAGAAGATGATTCCTTTAGGCGCGATTTTGCGAATTTCTTCTGCCGTAGTTCGGTGGCTTAATAACTCAGAGAATACGCCAAATTCACGAATACGACGAGTAATCAATTGGTTAAACTGACTACCAAAGTCTAAAACAATAATTTTTTCGACAGATGTCAAATCGGCAACGTTAGTCACGTCTATTACCCCTTATCCATTTAAATTTATCTAAAGAAAAGGCGGTTAAAAAGTGGTCAGCACCAAGAATTAAGAAAGGATTTTCAAAAATTGTTTTACGATTTTTAGAAAATTTTGGCTTAATTCCGCAGGGGCTACTTTTAAACAGCCGAGAATCAGGCGGTTAAAAAGTGGTTCACTTTTGTTCCGTACTCTTCTTTGTCTAGCTATACTTATTAAAACATTTTACTCCTTGAAAGTCATGCATTCTGCTGAAAATTTTCAAGGATATTTCTACAAAAGATACAGGATATTTCTTAGCTCGTCAACCCTTAATATTTACGTAGATAGATTTGGTCAATCAAATGATTTTCCGTTTTATGCAAAATAATGTCCGCACGTCCGCGCGTTGGCAAGATATATTCCTCCAAGTTCGGCAAGTTCACGGTTTTCCAAACATTCCGTGCCATGGCGAAAGCATCTTCTCGTTTGCCAATTGCATATTGGTAATAATAATTATTAGGATCTAAGAAAGCCGTATCTAATAAGGCCCCAAAACGTTCTAGGTACCATTTTTCAATTAAGGCTGGATCGGCATCCACAAAAATAGAAAAATCAAAAAAATCACTCACATAAATTTGTTGATTGGCGGGTAACTGTAATGTGTTAATGCCTTCAACAATCAGAATATCTGGTTGTTGAATCAACTCATATTCGCCTTCGATAACATCGTAGACACTGTGAGAATAGACGGGTGCTTTAATTTCGTCTTTGCCGCTTTTGACTTCGTTTAAGAAATTAATTAGCTTCTCCATGTCATAACTTTCAGGAAACCCTTTTCGGTCCATAATTCCCTGTTCTTCTAACACTTTATTGGGATACAAAAATCCATCCGTTGTAATGAGTTGAACGTTTCTTCGTTTAAACGTTCGGGCCAGAATTCTTTGCAAAAGACGAGCGGTGGTGCTTTTACCAACGGCGACACTGCCGGCAATTCCAATGATGAATGGTGGTACAGAGACATATTCATGTAGGAATAATCCTTTGCTAAGTGTTAGCGATTCAAATTCTTTCATGTACAAATGAATAAGATGCGTTAAGGGTACATAAATTTCTTGTACATCTTTTAGTGAAATTTGGTCGTTCACACTTTTAATGTTATCCAATTCTGCTTCGGTTAACGGTGCTTTGCCGTCATGATAAAACCCATGCCATTCTTCTCTGGAAATTGGGTAGTAATTCATTTTATCGTCCATTGTTCCTCCACCAAACCCTGTTCAATCTTTGTACATTTTACCATAATTTCACAAGGGAAACACAGGATTTTACAAAAGAATTCCCTTCTTCGCCAATTTATGATGAAAATGGTATCATGAAAAGAGAAAACTGTTAGAAAAGAGGGGAAAAGCCATGAGAAAAATTGTATTATTTGGTGATAGCATTACTGCTGGTTATTTAGACGAAGCCGTCTCACCTGTTCTTGTTGACTTAGTGAAACGGGATATTGCTGCGATGGGTCTAGAAGAAGTGGCCGTCATTAATGCTGGAATGCCTGGCGATACAACAGAGGATGGTTTAAAACGATTAAATAAAGAAGTACTAATTGAGAAACCTGATGAAGTGGTGATTTTCTTTGGCGCCAATGATGCGTCACTGGATCGAAATATAACAGTAGCCACGTTTAGAGAAAACCTTGAAACAATGATTCACGAAATTGGTTCAGAAAAGGTGATTTTAATTACGCCACCATATGCGGATAGTGGCAGACGTCCAGAACGGCCACAAACGCGTATCAAGGAATTGGTCAAGGTTGCACAAGAAGTCGGAGCGGCACATAACCTGCCAGTTATTGATTTGTATAAAGCGATGACTGTTTATCCTGGAACGGATGAATTTTTACAAGCGGATGGTTTGCATTTTTCACAAGTGGGCTATGAATTATTAGGTGCCTTGATTGTTCGAGAAATAAAAGGTAGACTAAAACCAAAACAAGCATAGATAGGAAGAACAAAATGGCGAATCATTATTATACAGAAAATCCAGAATTAGCACATGATTTAGAAAGCTGGTCTTTTCCATTACGTGGTCGGACCTTTCAGTTTACGACCGATAGCGGGGTCTTCTCAAGAGGAACAGTGGATTATGGTTCTCGTGTGTTGATTGATGCCTTTGAATGGGAAAATTTACCAGCAGGCCGTTTGTTAGATGTTGGTTGTGGCTATGGACCAATTGGGTTGTCCTTAGCAGCAGCGACTGGTCGACTGGTGGAAATGGTGGATGTCAACCAACGGGCAGTTTGGCTAGCTCAAATGAACGCCCAACGCAACCAAATTACTACTGTGGATATCCATTCTTCCAATGTGTATGAAACCTTAAACGAAACGACCTACGCGGCGATTGTTAGCAATCCGCCCATTCGTGCAGGCAAAAAAGTTGTCCATGGCATTTTAACAGGGGCTTTTCCGTTGTTGAAAGTTGGTGGCACACTAACGGTAGTTATTCAAAAGAAACAAGGTGCACCTAGTGCAGAAAAGAAAATGGCTGAAGTATTTGGCAATGTTGAAATTGTGACAAAAGACAAAGGCTATTATATTTTACGAAGTGTTAAAGAAGCAGAGTAAAAAAGAACCTCCACTTTAGTGGAGGTTCTTTTTTAGAATAGATATGCTTGATCAATTTTTTGGTTCAACAGTTTTTTTTCGTCTGGCGATAAAAAAGCACCTGCAAGCGCATTTTTAGTGAGTTGCTTCATTTCGTCATAACTTAATTGATACCAAGTGGCCAATTTCATGAATTCCTTCGTTAACGTAGTATCTGAAACAGTGCGATTATCGGTATTGATGCAGACGGCTAAGCCAGCCTCTATAAATTGTTGAAAAGGGTATTCAGCCAATGTTTTGACGGTGCCTGTTTGGAAGTTGCTAGTTGGACACATTTCTAAAAGAACCTTTTTTTCTTTTAAGAGCGCCAAGTATTCGGGTGTATCTTTCAAAGCAATACCGTGACCAATCCGAGTAGCACCTAAAGTGACAGCATCAGCGACATTTTTGCCACAGCCGCATTCCCCAGCGTGGAGTGTTAATGGAATTGACAATTGGTTGGCTAAAGCTAATACGTCTTCAAATGTGTATGGAGGAAAATCGACTTCATTGCCAGCTAAATCAAAGCCGACAACGCCTGTCTCTCTGAAATCATGCGCTAAGTGAACGATTTTTTCTATGGCTTGTTGTTGGTCATGCCGCATGCCGCATAACAGTGCATTGCTTTTTACACCAAAATCTTCTTCGCCTTGTTTTAAGCCAGTTAAAACAGCGGTCACGATTTCAGGTAACCGTAAGCCTTTTTCTGTATGTTGCGAAGGCGCAAAACGCACCTCTATGTATGCCACGCCATCTTCGGCAGCTTGGCTAATCACGTCATACGCCGCTGCTTGCAAAGCTTCAGCTGTTTGTAGACAGGTTAGCACAAAGTCAAACCGAGTTAAATAATCATTCAAATCGGTGCATTTTTCAGGGGCAACCACTAACTCTTTCAAGGCTTGTTCGTCTTGGGGTAATGGAATGTTTTGTTTTTCAGCAATGGTGCGTAAAGTTGTTGGTCGAATCGACCCATCTAAGTGACAGTGCAGCTCGATTTTTGGTAATTGACGGACACGGGATTCTTCCATGAAAAAAATAGCCTCCATTTTCTTTTGTTTTTTAATCTTTTTAGTCTATTTCTTTTGTCTTTTTTTTGTTAAAATATAAAAGATTCGATAAGTATTTTGAAGACTGTAACACGTCTACAAATGTCTGTCAATGCAAAAGGAGACGTTGGGAGGGGCGCGATGAAACTAACGATTAAAGAAATTGCTGATATGGCTGGTGTTTCTGTCACAACCGTCTCACAAATTCTGAATAATAAAGGGAGTCGTTTCAGTGAAAAAACCCGCAACAAGGTGTTGGCGGTAGTTGCTGAAAATCATTACAAACCAGATTACTTTGCTTCGAATGTAATCAACCGTCATTCCAAAACCATTGGTATGATTGTGCCAGATGTGACGGATTTCTTTTTCTCAAAAGTGATTGAAGGTGTGGAAACATATTTAAATTCGTTAGGCTACATGATTTTGTTATGCAATTCAAAGCATGATTCCGAGCAAGCGATGCAATATGTTAGCGAGTTGATTCATCGGTCGGTGGATGGCATTATTTTTGCCACGCCGAATGTTTTGCCAGAAAATCATATTTTAAAAGACCGACGAGAACATCCGATTCCTGTCATTCTTGTCGATCGTGGGATTAATCCACGAGATAGTGGACGATTAATCGTTAAAGAGTACGAAGGTGCTTATCAAGCGGTCCATCATTTGATTCAACAAGGGCATCAGCATATTGGCATGTTGCGTGAAAGTGCCGGCTATTATCGTTTGACGGAACGAGTGACGGCGTATCAGCATGCGTTACAGGACAACAATTTACCTTTTCGTCCGCATTATGTTTGTGCTGGGGAATTGAACTTGCATGGCGGCTATGCTGCGGCGAAAGAAGTTTTGAAAAATGAAGAAATCACAGCAATTTTTTGTGGCAATGATGAAATGGCGATGGGGGCCTATCAAGCCATTGAAGAAGCGGGCAAGAAAATTCCTGACGATATTTCGGTGGTTGGTTTTGATGGCTTGGAAATTTCCGAATATTTGGTGCCGAGTTTAACAACCGTCTATCAGCCGAGTTTTGATATTGGCTATTATGCAGCAAAATTTTTGGTGGAAGCTATTGCAGATCCAACAGGGAAAGTTCCAAATAAAGTTTTTGATGCGACGTTTATTGCTAGAAAAAGCACAAAACCGATTTAAAAAACAGCTTAGAAATGGAATGTTCGTGTTGTTTGCGTTTTCAAAAGAAAAAAATAATAGTAAACTGGTTTACTAAATGGTTTAAAGCTGAACGATTTTGTTGTATAATACATTATCGGGAAATCGGAGGGAACGAATTCATGAGAATGGTAGACATTATTGAAAAGAAACGTGACGGGCATCAACTAACAAGCGAAGAAATTCAATTTATTATCAACGGATACACAGATGGTTCAATTCCAGATTATCAGGTAAGTGCCTTTTTAATGGCTGTTTTTTACCAAGATATGACAGACGAAGAAATTACACAAATGACGTTAGCAATGGTCCATTCAGGCGAAATTGTGGATCTTTCTTCTATAGAAGGAATCAAAGTCGACAAGCATTCTACAGGTGGCGTAGGCGACACTACGACGCTTATTTTAGCGCCATTAGTTGCTAGTGTCGGGGTCAATGTAGCAAAAATGTCTGGTCGTGGCTTAGGCTACACGGGCGGTACGTTGGATAAATTAGAAGCGATTCCTGGTTTTAAAGTTGAATTGACAGAAGAACGTTTTATTCAATTGGTCAACGATACAAAAGTGGCAGTGATTGGTCAGTCAGGTGATCTAGCACCAGCAGACAAAAAACTTTATGCGTTACGTGATGTGACCGCCACTGTTGACTCAATTCCATTAATTGCAAGTTCCATTATGAGTAAAAAAATTGCCGCAGGGGCAGATGCGATTGTCTTAGACGTGACTACTGGTGAAGGGGCCTTTATGAAAGACCTAGCAAGTGCTCGTCGATTAGCGGAAACAATGGTTCGTATTGGGAAACTGGCAAATCGCCAAACGATGGCAGTAATTTCAGACATGTCACAACCTTTAGGGGAGGCCATCGGAAATAGTTTAGAAATCGTTGAAGCAATCGAGACCTTGCAAGGAAATGGGCCAGAAGATTTAGTGGAGATGTGCTATGTCTTAGGAAGTCAGATGGTCGTTTTAGCTAAAAAAGCCGAGACGTTAGACGAAGCACGGGCTTTATTAGAAGAAGCTTTAACAAGCGGTCGAGCGCTCGCAAAATTTAAAGAAATGATTGAAAATCAAGGCGGCGACAGTTCCGTTGTTGACCAGCCAGAAAAATTATTAACCGCAACTTATCAATTTGATTTACCTGCCAAAGAAACAGGCGTGGTACAAAAAATCGTTGCCAATGAAATTGGCGTTGCCGCAATGTTACTGGGCGCTGGTCGGGCTACGAAAGAAGATACGATTGATTTTGCAGTTGGCTTGAAACTTCACAAAAAAGTGGGGAGCCCAGTTGAAAAAGGCGAATCATTATTGACCATTTACGCCAATCGTGAAGACGTGACAGAAGTTGAACAATTGCTTTATAAAAACATTGAAATTGGACCAACCGGCGAAGAGCCTATTTTGATTCACGATATTATTACGGAATAAAACAAAAAGAAAAGAGGAATTCTCATCATGGAATTAAACCGCATGATTGACCACACTATTTTGAAACCAGAAGCGACAGAAGCCGCTGTCCAAAAAATTATTGACGAAGCTAAGGAGTACAACTTCTTCTCTGTATGTATCAATCCTTGTTGGGTCGCTTTTGCTAGCGAGCAATTAGCATATACCGACGTCGCTGTGTGTACCGTTATTGGCTTTCCTTTGGGGGCAAATACACCAGAAGTTAAAGCATACGAAGCAGCTGATGCAATTAAAAATGGTGCGAATGAAGTGGATATGGTGATTAATATTGGTGCATTAAAATCACAACAATACGATTACGTACGTCAAGACATTCAAGGCGTAGTAGATGCAGCCAAAGGAAAAGCGTTAGTCAAAGTGATTATTGAAACAGCATTATTAACAGACGAAGAAAAAGTTAAAGCTTGTGAATTAGCCAAAGAAGCAGGTGCCGATTTCGTTAAAACATCTACTGGCTTCTCAACAGGCGGCGCTAAAGTAGCAGACATTCGTTTAATGCGTGAGACAGTTGGTCCTGACATGGGCGTTAAGGCTTCTGGTGGCGTGCATAATGCAGAAGAAGCGTTAGCAATGATTGAAGCTGGGGCAACACGCATCGGTGCAAGTACGGGTGTAGCAATTGTTTCTGGCGCAACTGGCGAAGGGTATTAATTCGTATTTCAAATTAAACGAAGGTGTGGCGAAAAAGATGACAGTAAAACAAGAATGGCTTGATTGTGCCGTAGAAGCATTGGCACACGCCTATGTACCGTATTCTAACTTTCCTGTGGGCGCTTGCTTAGTGACTGCAGACGGGAAAATGTATCAAGGAGTCAACATTGAAAATGCCTCCTTTGGTTTAACAAATTGTGCAGAAAGAACGGCGATTTTTAAAGCCATTTCAGAAGATGAACGGACCTTCCAACATTTAGTTGTAGCAGGTAATACAGAGGCACCCATTTCTCCATGTGGCGCTTGTCGTCAAGTAATGGCTGAATTCTTTGATCCACAAATGCCGGTCACGCTAGTTGGTAAAGATGGCGCGACTAAAACAATGACAGTTGAGGCATTATTGCCCTATTCATTTACAGATAAAGATTTTTAAAAAAAGGACATAAGGTTTCGTTGGGCTCAAAGTAGATTTCAATAGCATAAATGCGAATGAAATAATAGATAAAATAGTAGGGGGCTTTTCGGAAAGTGAAACAAGCAAAATTTTTAGGTCTAGGATTGGCAGCAGTTGCCTTAACCATTGGGTTAGCTGCATGTGGCGGCAATAGCAAAAAGAACGCCAACACAAAAGGTGATCCACAACATAGTGTCGTAATGGTCACAGATACAGCCGGCATTGATGACAAATCTTTTAACCAATCTGCGTGGGAAGGAATGCAAGAGTGGGGCAAAGAGCACAAACTTCCAGAAGGACCTCAAGGGTATGCGTATATTCAATCAAATGAAGCATCTGATTATACATCAAACATTGACCAAGCCATTTCAAGTCAATTTAAAACGATTTTTGGCATTGGGTATTTACTAAAAAATGCAGTAGTAGATGCAGCGGACGCCAACCCAGAAACGAATTTCGTTCTAATCGACGATACAGTTAATGGGAAAAACAACGTCGCTTCTGCAACATTTAGAGATAATGAATCTGCGTATTTAGCAGGTGTGGCAGCAGCTAACACTACGAAAACCAACAAAGTAGGATTTATTGGCGGGGTTGAAGGACCCGTTATTGGCCGTTTCCAAGCTGGTTTTGAAAAAGGTGTAGCAGACGCTGGCAAAAAATTAGGCAAAGATATTCAAATTACGTCTACTTATGCAGGGACATTTGCAGACGCTTCAAAAGGACGGGCCTTAGCTTCTTCTATGTATCAAGCAGGTGCCGACATTATTTATCACGCAGCGGCGACTACAGGACAAGGAATCTTCCAAGAAGCCAAAGCGCTAAATGAAACAGGTTCAAAAGATAAAGTTTGGGTGATTGGTGTTGACCGTGACCAAAACGAAGACGGTAAATATACAACCAAAGATGGCAAGGATGATAACTTAACGTTAGCTTCAACCATTAAAGGTGTAAATATTGCTGTGAAAAAAATCTCTGATCTTGCATTAGAAGATAAATTCCCTGGCGGCGAACATTTAACTTATGGATTGAAAGATGGCGGTGTTGATTTAACAACAGAAGCCCTAAGCGATCAAGCCAAAACGGCAGTTAAAGAAGCCAAAGAACAAATCATCTCTGGTGACGTAAAAGTCCCAGACCAACCTTAGAAACAACTTAGTTGTTTAAATACATTAAACTATTTTTAGGAGGCTTTACAGAAATGAAAAAAGCAAAATTATTCGGTTTTAGTTTGATTGCATTAGGTTTATCAGTTTCACTTGCAGCATGTGGTGGTGGCAAAGGCAAAACCGCTGAAAGCGGCGGTGGCAAAGGGGATGCAGCGCATAGTGCTGTAATCATTACAGATACAGGCGGCGTGGATGACAAGTCGTTCAACCAATCTTCTTGGGAAGGATTGCAAGCTTGGGGTAAAGAACATGATTTACCAGAAGGTTCAAAAGGGTATGCATATATTCAATCGAATGATGCAGCTGACTATACAACCAATATTGACCAAGCGGTATCAAGTAAATTCAACACAATCTTTGGTATTGGCTACTTGCTAAAAGATGCAATTTCTTCTGCAGCAGATGCCAACCCTGATACAAACTTTGTTTTAATCGATGATCAAATCGATGGCAAAAAGAATGTCGTTTCTGCAACATTTAGAGATAATGAAGCAGCTTACTTAGCCGGTGTTGCTGCTGCAAATGAAACAAAAACGAACAAAGTCGGTTTTGTTGGTGGTGAAGAAGGGGTCGTAATTGACCGTTTCCAAGCTGGTTTTGAAAAAGGTGTGGCTGATGCTGCGAAAGAATTAGGTAAAGAAATTACTGTTGATACAAAATATGCGGCTTCATTTGCTGATCCTGCCAAAGGGAAAGCTTTAGCTGCTGCAATGTACCAAAATGGCGTTGATATCATCTTCCATGCTTCTGGTGCTACTGGACAAGGGGTCTTCCAAGAAGCAAAAGACTTGAATGAATCAGGTTCTGGCGACAAAGTTTGGGTAATCGGTGTTGACCGTGATCAAGATGCTGATGGCAAGTACAAAACAAAAGACGGCAAAGAAGACAACTTCACGTTAACTTCAACCCTTAAAGGTGTCGGCACAGCGGTTCAAGATATTGCCAACCGTGCGTTAGAAGACAAATTCCCTGGTGGCGAACATTTAGTTTATGGATTAAAAGATGGTGGCGTTGACTTAACAGACGGCTATTTAAACGACAAAACAAAAGAAGCTGTTAAAACAGCAAAAGATAAAGTAATCTCAGGTGACGTAAAAGTCCCAGAAAAACCAGAATAATTTAAGCTCCTAAATGAAGAAAGAAGGGCTCATTATTGTTCCTTCTAAAAATAAAGTGGTCCTTGGCAGCGACGGCTGCCAAGGAAACCCTTTATGATGTTTGGATTTTTAACTAAATAGTTGAGGTTCTTCAACTACTTAGTTAAGGGTCAAAATTACCCTCTAAAGTATTGCCAATATAATTTTGTTAGGAAGTGAATAGACCTTGTCTCAAGAAGAAAACGTAATTGAGATGCGTAAAATCACCAAAGAATTTGGGACGTTCAAAGCCAACGACCAAATTGATTTACAAGTAAAACCTGGTGAAATCCACGCACTGCTAGGTGAAAATGGTGCAGGCAAGTCGACCTTGATGAATATCTTATCAGGGCTATTGGAACCGACCTCAGGTGAGATTTATATGAATGGCGAAAAAGTCAACATTACAAGTCCTACTGCAGCCAATCGTTTAGGAATCGGAATGGTCCATCAGCATTTTATGTTAGTTGAAGCCTTTACTGTGACTGAAAATATTATCTTAGGTAGTGAACCTACCCATGGCGGTATTTTAGACCGGAAAAAAGCGAAAAAAGAGATTGAAGAAGTGTCTAAGCAATACGGGTTGGATGTAAATCCCAATGCCTATATTCGCGATATTTCTGTGGGTATGCAACAACGGGTTGAAATTTTAAAGACCTTATATCGCGGTGCGAACGTTTTAATTTTTGACGAACCAACCGCAGTATTAACGCCACAAGAAATTGATGAATTAATGATTATTTTGAAAGAACTAACCGATGAAGGCAAATCGATCATTTTAATTACACATAAGTTAGATGAAATTAAAAAAGTGGCAGACCGTTGTACGGTCATTCGCCGGGGGCAAAGTATTGGCACTGTCAATGTGAAAGATGTTTCTTCGCAACAGTTAGCCGATATGATGGTGGGTCGTTCTGTTTCCTTCAAAACAGAGAAAAAACCAGCGCAACCGAAAGAAACAATTTTATCAATTAAAGATTTAGTAGTGAAAGAAAGCCGCGGCTTAGATGCAGTGAAAAATCTTAGCTTAGATGTCCGAGCAGGGGAAGTTGTTGGAATTGCGGGGATTGATGGCAATGGACAAACAGAATTAATCCAAGCCTTAGCAGGATTAACCAAAGTCGAAAACGGGTCCATTCATTTGAATGAAAAAGAGATTACTAATCGCAAACCTCGGGAAATTACGGAAATGGGTGTCGCCCACGTTCCTGAAGACCGACATAAATATGGCTTGGTATTAGAGATGACATTGGCTGAAAATATTGGCCTACAAACGTATTACCAAAAACCATACAGTTCAACAGGTATTTTAAACTATCGAATGATTAACAAACACGCCCGTGAATTAATTGAAGAATATGATGTACGGACTCCTAATGAACTAGTACCAGCTCGGGCGCTTTCAGGTGGGAATCAGCAAAAAGCGATTATTGCCCGAGAAGTGGACCGCGATCCAGATTTGTTGATTGTTTCTCAACCAACACGCGGTTTAGATGTCGGAGCTATTGAATACATTCATCGTCGACTAATTGAACAAAGAGATAAAAATAAAGCTGTTTTATTAGTAAGTTTTGAATTAGATGAAATTTTAAACGTTTCTGATCGTATCGCTGTTATTCATGCGGGGGAAATTGTCGGAATTGTTGATCCGAAAGAAACGACAGAAAATGAATTGGGCTTGTTAATGGCTGGCTACTCATTGGAAGAAGCCCGTGCTGAGTTATCAAAAGTAGAGGCAGGTGAAACTGTTGAATAATCGTTCTGAAAAAATAAGAAATATTTTAGTCCCTGTGTTATCTGTTATTATGGGTTTCCTCTTAGGGGCAATTATTATGGTTATCTTTGGCTATGACCCAGTGGCTGGGTATCAAGCGATGTTTGAAACAGCTTTCCAAGGAAAGAAAAGTATTGGTGAGATTTTTGTCACCGCAGCACCGTTGATTTTTACCGCTTTAGGATTCTCGGTGGCTAATTCGGCTGGATTCTTTAATATCGGGCTTTCTGGACAAGCCTTATGTGGTTGGGTGGCTAGTATTTGGGTCGCTTTATCCATGCCTGATGCACCCCGGATGATTGCGTTGCCGGTGGCGATTATTGTTGGCGCGGTTGCAGGAGCTTTAGCAGCAGCCATTCCAGGTTTCTTGCGTGCCTATTTTGGGACGAGTGAAGTTATTGTTACAATTATGTTGAATTATATTTTATTGTACACAGGAAATCATATTGCTAATAATGTCATGAAACCAAGTATTATGGCGAACAAAGGGATCACCAAAATGATTGGTGCGAATGCATCATTACGCTCACCGTTTTTAACAAGTATCAGTGATGGCTCTCGTTTGAACATCGGCATTTTCTTGGCCTTCATTTTCCTTATCCTTGTGTGGTTTTTGATGAAAAAAACAACGCTTGGCTTTGAAATTCGGTCGGTGGGGTTAAACCCATTTGCTTCTGAGTATGCTGGAATGAGCAGCAAGCGAACAATTATTTTATCTATGATGATTTCAGGAACGCTAGCTGGCTTAGGTGGTGCGGTCCAAGGATTGGGAACTTTCCAAAACTTCTTTATTCAAAACACATCGTTGAGCATTGGGTTCGATGGTATGGCCGTGTCTCTATTAGGAGCAGGTAGCTCAATCGGGATTTTACTTTCCGCATTACTGTTCGGGATGTTAAAACTTGGTGGACAAGGGATGCCGTTGATAGCTGGTGTACCAACCGAATTAGTTGATGTTGTTATTGCAGCGATTATTTTCTTTGTGGGAATTAGTTATTTAATTCGTTTCTTGTTAGCAAAAGCGTCTGGTAGTAAAAAAGAAGTAGCGATTGTAGAAACAATTGAAGCGGCGCCAGACAAAAACAATCAAGAGGGGGGAGACATCTAATGGATTTAGCAACAATTTCCTCAATCATCACGCAAACATTAGTGTATGCAACTCCGCTCATCTTGACAGCATTAGGCGGAACGTTCTCAGAACGAAGTGGTGTGGTTAACGTTGGTTTGGAAGGTATTATGGTAATGGGCGCTTTCAGTTCGGTCGTTTTTAACTTGACGTTTGCTGATACATTTGGCGCGGCGACACCATGGATTGCTTGTTTAGTAGGAGGCGTTGTCGGGATTGTCTTTTCTCTCTTACATGCCGTTGCAACTATTAACTTACGAGCAGATCATATTATCAGTGGTACTGTCATTAACTTGATGGCACCGGCGCTAGGGGTTTTCCTAGTAAAAGTTATTTATCAAAAAGGACAAACAGATATGATTACACAATCATTTGGTTATTTTTCTTTCCCAGGATTGTCAAAAATTCCAGTGATTGGTGAACTATTCTTTGCAAAAACCTCTTTACCAGCTTTCGTAGCAATTTTGATTGCGATTTTAGCTTGGTTTGTCATTTATAAAACACGTTTTGGCTTACGGTTACGTTCTGTGGGAGAACATCCACAAGCGGCAGATACATTGGGAATTAATGTCTACTTAATGCGTTATTCTGGCGTCTTGTTATCCGGCTTTTTAGGCGGTATGGGCGGAGCTGTCTTTGCTCAAAGTATTGCGGGTCGTTTTGGGATTACCACAATTGCAGGACAAGGGTTTATTTCAATGGCCGCAATGATCTTTGGTAAATGGAATCCACTTGGGGCAATGGGCGCAGCCTTATTCTTTGGCTTTGCACAAAACTTAAGTATTGCTGGGGAAAACTTACCAATTATTTCAGAAATTCCAAAAGTTTATCTACAAGCAGCGCCATACGTATTGACCATTTTAGTCCTAGTTGTGTTCTTCGGAAAATCATCGGGACCAAAAGCGAACGGGAAAAATTACGTCAAAACGAAATAAGAAAAGAAATAGGCCCTCCGTCAAAGCGACGGGGGGCCATTTCTTTTCTTAGGATAATCAGTTGAACACAAGCGACATTAGGCACTGCTTCACTGCAAAAAAGCGAGTTGATAAAGATAACTTTACTTTTTTCTTTTGGCTGTTTTTTACAATTCGAAGGAAGTGTCGAAATTTTGAAAAAAACCAAACAGGTCTAGCAGCTTTTTTTCAAAAATCGTTGGTTTTTCTGCTATACTTTTGTTTGTAGTCAGAATAGGAAAAGTGGAGGACGTTCAATGAATAAAACACGTGTAGAAGCATTTAGTGATGCAGTCATTGCCATCATCATGACCATCATGATTTTAGAAATTAAGACTCCTCAAGTGGGTGTTTTGGCAGGTTTGATAGAAAATATCCCATATTTTTTATCGTTTATTGTCAGTTTTATTTTTATCTGTATCGCATGGTACAATCATCATTACATAATGTCCGTAACTCATTGGTTTTCTAAAAAAGCGTTTTGGGCAAATAATTTTTGGTTATTCTCCATGGCCTTCATTCCGGTAGCAACTGCTTGGGTGAGTGAATTTTGGTGGATGCGGGCACCCGTTTATTTTTATCTTGTTGTGTATACGGTTTGGGATTTTGCTTACTTCTTGCTAACAAGGATCATTTATGAAGACAATGCAGTGAAAGATCCACAGGGTGCAGCTAAGTTAAGAAAATCGAAATCTTATAGTAAGGCAACAAAAATCATTCATCTTTGTCTTTTCGCAATCGGATATATCGGTATTTATTTTTATCCGCCCATTGGCATTGGTGTGATTTTATCAGAAGCGGTTATCTGGTATTTAAATGTGCCAAAAGAGGGAGACCGCTTGGAGTGTTAAAAGTTTTGATTGTATAAAGAATCGTGTTCTTTTTAAAGAGCAGGCTATTCGAAAAAAACAATAAAAAAGTTTCCTAATTACGGTGGGAGACTTTTTTTCTTTCCGTTTTTAAGCCCTGCTAAAATCGAAGGAATCATTGAAAATTTTAATGCTCTTTCAGGCAATAATAGCGGATTCATGGTATAATTGAAGAGCTGAGAATAAATAGATTATTCTGTTTGATTCTCGAGACTATTTAAAAGGCTAGCGTAAAATAATTGTCATTCTTGACGTATTTACGACCTTAGAGGAGGAAGCAAGTGTGTTTAAACGTGTTCATTTAATCGTACTAGATTCAGTCGGTATTGGTGAAGCACCAGATGCTGAAAAATTTGGAGATGTCGGCAGTGATACACTGGGTCATATTGCCAAAGAAGCGGGACTAACCATTCCTCATTTAGAAAAACTTGGATTGGGAACTATTGCTCCTTTAACAGGTGTCAAAGCAGTGGCAGACCACGATGGCTATGCCACCAAATTAGAAGAAATTTCTGTTGGAAAAGATACTATGACCGGTCACTGGGAAATTATGGGCTTGAACATCAAAAAACCTTTTCGGGTATTCCCAAACGGCTTTCCTGAAGAATTGCTGAAACAAATTGAAGATTTTTCTGGGCGAAAAGTTGTTTGTAACAAACCATATAGCGGGACAGCAGTCATTGATGATTATGGCGAACATCAAATGAAAACAGGGGATCTAATCGTTTATACTTCAGCAGATCCTGTTTTACAAATTGCGGCGCATGAAGACATTATTCCATTAGAAGAATTGTATAAAATTTGTCAATATGTTCGTGACATTACGAAAGACGAACCTTATATGATTGGTCGGATTATCGCTCGCCCGTATGTTGGTGAACCAGGTAATTTCACTCGAACCAGTAACCGTCATGACTATGCTCTAGATCCTTTTGGCCACACTGTTTTAGATTCGTTGAAAGAAAACGGCAATGATGTGATCGCTGTTGGGAAAATTAACGACATCTTTAATGGACAAGGAATTACTGAAGCTATCCGCACGAAGAGCAATATGGATGGGGTGGATCAATTATTAACGGTCATGAACAAAGATTTCACAGGCTTAAGTTTTACTAACTTAGTGGATTTCGATGCGCTGTATGGCCACCGTCGTGATGTGAAGGGCTATGCAAAAGCCATCGAAGATTTTGATGGTCGTTTGCCAGAGATTATGGCTGCTATGGCCGAAGATGATTTGCTTTTAATTACAGCAGATCACGGGAATGACCCAACTTTCCCAGGAACAGACCACACACGTGAATATGTGCCTTTATTGGCTTATAGTAAAAAAATGACAAAACAAGGCAGCTTGCCACAAGGATTTTATTCAGATATTTCAGCAACGATTGCTGAAAACTTTGAAGTTCCTGCAACGGAAAACGGTCAAAGCTTTTTAAATCAATTACAATAATTCGAGGAGGCAACACATGACAACGTTAACGAACCATTTAAACGAAACAACTGAGTTTTTGAAAGAAAAAGGGGTGCAACAAGCAGACTTCGGTCTAATCTTAGGTTCTGGGTTAGGTGAATTAGCTAATGAAATAACCGATGCGATTGCTATTCCTTTCTCTGAAATTCCCCATTTTTCTGTTTCAACAGTCGTTGGACATGCTGGACAATTAGTTTACGGAACGCTTTCTGGAAAAAAAGTTTTGGCGATGCAAGGACGTTTTCATTATTATGAAGGACATTCGATGCAAACGGTCACTTATCCCGTTCGTGTGATGGCTGCTTTAGGCATTCATTCAATGATTGTAACCAATGCAGCTGGTGGCGTAAATGAAACATATACACCGGGGAATTTGATGTTAATCAATGACCACATTAATTTTACAGGCGATAATCCGTTAATTGGTGAAAATGATGAAGAAATCGGGCCGCGTTTTCCAGATATGAGTCATGCTTACACGCAAGAATATCGGGAAGTGGCAAAAAAAGTGGCTGCGGAACAAAATATTGATTTAAAAGAAGGCGTGTATATGGGCTTTTCTGGCCCGACATATGAAACGCCTGCAGAAATTCGGATGTCACGGACGATGGGTGCGGATGCAGTTGGCATGTCAACTGTTTCGGAGGTCATTGTAGCTGTGCATAGTGGCATGAAAGTACTAGGCATCTCTTGTATTACGAATTTAGCAGCTGGTATGCAAAGTAGCTTAAATCATGCAGAAGTAGTTGAAACAACTGAACGCGTTAAAGGACAATTCAAAGAGTTAGTGAAAGCAACACTAGCAGCTTTATAAAAAAGGAGTAAACCAGAATGAGTGTGCATATCGAAGCAAAACCAGGTGAAATTGCCGATAAAATTTTACTACCAGGGGATCCCCTCCGAGCAAAATATATTGCGGAAACTTTTTTAGAGAATCCTGTCTGCTATAATCAAGTTCGTGGGATGTTAGGTTACACAGGAACGTATAAGGGACAGCATGTTTCGGTCCAAGGAACAGGGATGGGTATGCCTTCAGCAGGTATTTATGCCCATGAGTTAATTAACTCTTACAATGTGAAGAAGTTAATTCGTGTTGGTACGTGTGGTTCTATTTCAGAAAAAGTCAACGTTCGTGAATTAGTTATCGCACAAGCAGCAGCGACACCTTCTTCCGCGATTCGCAATGATTTTCCTAAATATGATTTTCCACAAATTGCGAGCTTTGATCTTTTACTCAAATCTTACGAAATTGCTAAAGCAAAAGGCTTTACTACCCATGTTGGTAACGTATTGTCAGATGATGTTTTTTACAAAGATAGCTTAGATGATGTCTTTCGTTTAGGTCGATACGGGGTATTAGCGATTGAAATGGAAGCGGCAATGTTATATTATTTAGCAGCAAAATTTGATGTAGAAGCATTGGCGATTATGACGGTGAGTGATAGCTTGGTGACAGGCGAAGAAACAACGGCAGAAGAACGCCAAACGACGTTTAATGAAATGATTGAAGTTGGTTTAGAAACAGCAATTGCTAATTAAAAAAATGCTTGGATGAAAACAATCATCCAAGCATTTTTTTTAATTTAAGAGCGCTTTTTTTACATCTTCAACAATTTGGGTATTCGCAATAGGTCCGTTGTATAACCAACTACTTTTTTTATCATAGGTATGAACTTGGTTATTTTTCACAGCAGGTAAGTTCTTCCAAATTGTTTCTTGGAAAAGAGGTGCTGATTCATCACTGTTTACAAGGAAAATGTGGTCTGCGTCAAGCTCAGCTAATTTTTCTAAAGAAACTTGATTCCAATCCGCAGTAGCGTTTTTAGAAATTTCTTCCACTAATTTTGGAACTTGGAGGCCTAAGTCTTGATAGAGCACGGTTCCGCTTGAGCGATTATCGCTAACCATAAAGACTTGGTTGTTGGTTACCCATAAGACTGCCGCAGATTTGCCAGCATCTTTTTTGCCAAGGTCTTCTTGGACGCCTTTGGTTAAGGTATCATAATCTTCTAACACTTTTTTCGCTTGTTCTTTTTTATCTAAAACAGTGGCAATATCTTCCAATTGATCACGCCAAGTGACATTTTCGCCGTTTTTGACTACATAAGTTGGCGCAATTTTACTGTATTCTTTGTATTTACCGCCTTCAACTAGAGCAGATGAACTGATTAATAATAAGTCAGGTTCAAATTTTAGAACCGCTTCATATGGCAAGTCATAGGAAATAGTGGGGACATCTTTCAATTCTTTCGCTAAATAATCTTGAATGCTACCTTGTCCAACTGTCCATTGTGCCACTGGTTTTTCTCCTAATGCAACTAGATAATCTTCTAAATAACTCGCAATAATCCGTTTGGGTTTCGCGGGGACGGTTACTTTATTGCCTAAGGTATCTGTTACTTCATGTGTTTTGTCAGCGTTGTTGGCTTCTTTATTCGTATTACCACAAGCTGCGAGTAAGAATGAACCAAGAAGAAGGGTTGTACCAATTAGGACCGTCTTTTTTAAAAGTTTCATTGTGTAACTCCTTTATTTTTAGTTGATAACGATTCTCATTATCAGTTAAAAACGACCGTTTGTCAATCATCGCTTGCTTTTTTGAGCAAATAAGTTGCATTTTTTAGATAATTCGTTTTTTTGATTGGAAGAAACATTGCTTTTTAAGGAAGGGTCTTTTATAATCAAGGAACAATGAGTGAGAACGATTCTCAATAAATGTAAAATAACGACAGAAAAATTAAAGAGGAATGGTTATGAATTATTTAGAGGCAGAGGACTTAACTACAGGATATGGTCGTCAAGTGATTAGTGAAGCGCTGAACTGTTCATTTGAAGCGGGAACTATTACAAGTATTATTGGACCAAATGGTTGTGGCAAATCGACCTTGTTAAAAACACTTGCGCGTATTTTGCCAGCTGAGAAAGGCAAGGTGTTCATTAAGAACCAAGAACTTCAACATTTTTCTTCAAAAGAAGTAGCACAAGAACTAGCGATCTTATCACAAACGCCAGAAAATACAATCGATTTATCTGTTTTTGACCTCGTCTCTTTCGGGCGATATCCTTATCAATCGGGCTGGAAAAGTGTCACCACAGAAGATCAAGAGTACATACAATGGGCATTAGAATTAACAGGCTTAACTGAGTTAGCTAGAGAGTCTGTGGCAATTTTATCAGGTGGGCAACGCCAACGGGTTTGGATTGCTATGGCGCTAGTGCAGGATACAGATATTTTAATTTTAGATGAACCGACCACCTATTTGGATCCAGCGCATCAGCTAGAAATTTTAAATGTGTTAAAACGAATTAATCAAGAACATCAGAAAACTATCGTGATGACGATTCATGATATTAATTTAGCTTCTCGTTTTTCTGATCGCGTGATTGCGATGAAAGAGGGAAAGATTATCAATGAGGGAACACCGCAAGAAGTGATTACTGTTACTGGCTTAGCAGATGTTTTCGCTATTCAAGCAGAAATTAGTTATCATAGTCAGACACAGCGGCCACTAGTGCTTTCTTATGAGTTGATGGAAATGGAGCTGGATGGATGAAAGGCATAAGCGGATTTTATAGACACCAATGGCAAGTGTTACTTGTCTGTCTTTTTTTGCTAATTGGGACAATGCTTCTGTCATTGATGTTTGGTGCGACGTCGGTTTCGATTCAAACGATTATTGAATCATTTACGCACTTCGATGCGACCAATCAAGCGCATCAAGTCATCCAAACGGTTCGGTTGCCGCGGATTTTAGGGGCCGCTTTTGTGGGAGCAAGTTTAGCGGTGAGTGGGGCGTTAGCGCAAGGGATTACGCAAAACCCATTGGCAGATTCTGGCTTGCTGGGTATCAATGCTGGGGCTGGCTTGGGCTTAGCGCTTGTTTTTGCTTTCCTCCCTCAGGCAAGTTATTGGTGGTTTTTAGTTGTTTCTTTTCTTGGTGCTGGCGTGAGTGTGGCACTGATTTATTATCTTTCTAATCATTCAATTCGAGGAGCAAGCCCCATGCGTCTGACCTTAGTGGGAGCTGGTATTAGTGCCCTTTTTTTATCATTTAGTCAATTCTTAGCCATTCAGTTCAATTTGAGTCAAGAGTTAACGTTTTGGTTTCTTGGCGGTGTCAGCGTTATTTCTTGGGCACAATTAAAAATAGTCGTCCCGATCTTTCTGGGCGCATTTGCATTAGCAATTCTGATTAGTCCGTCGGTGACTATTTTACGGTTTGGCGATGATGCAACAATTGGTTTGGGGCGAAATCCGCAGCGTATTCGGTTGTTTGCCAGTATAACGATTTTGCTTTTATCAGGATTGTCTGTGGCGCTAGTTGGCTCGGTCAGTTTTGTTGGTTTGGTGGTGCCTCATGTGATGCGAACAGTTTCTGGAGAAAATTACCGTCGCTTGATTCCGTTCTCGGCGTTAGGCGGTGCGCTCCTCGTTTTGGTGGCAGATTTAATCGCTCGAATGGTGAATCCGCCTTTTGAAACACCATTTGGGATTATCACGGCCTTAATTGGCATCCCATTCTTTCTTTATTTATTTCGTAAAGGAGGGCAACTAGGATGACACAGAAAAAAGTGTCCCGTTGGGTGGCTATCTTAATAGTTGGGATTATCCTAACTGCTTGTATCAGTTTAACGCAAGGGGAATTATCTGTTTCCTTCATGGATTTAAAAGCCCTTCTTTTGGGACAGGGAAGTCAGGCCAAACAACTGTTAGTTTGGGATTTTCGGTTACCACGGATTGTGCTTGCGGTCCTAGCGGGCGCAGCTTTAGGCTTAAGCGGCGCTATTCTTCAAGGGATTACTCGGAATCCGTTAGCAGATACTGGGATTTTAGGCATTAATGCGGGTGCGGGTTTGGCAGTGATTTTGTTTATTAGTTTTATTGAAACGACAAGTATCACGACGTTTGCACTTCCGCTCGTGGCCTTAGTTGGCGGCTTGCTAGCGGCTGTTGGGATTTTGGTAATTGCGTATCATCATCGTTTAGGATTGACGCCAGTTCGAATGGTCTTAGCGGGTGTCATTTTGAGTACGGGTATTTCAGCACTCACCTTATTAATTACATCAAAAATTGACACTGAAAAGTACCGTTTTGTTACAATGTGGCAAGCAGGCAGTATCTGGGGCAGTAATTGGTTCTTTGTGGGCGCTTTGTTGCCTTGGTTAGTCATCGGGTTCTTTTTTGCGATGAAGCGTCATCGTCTGTTGGATATTTTACAATTGGGGGACGAAACAGCTATTTCTGTAGGTATTGCTGTGAAAAAAGAACGAATCGTTTCGTTGCTGTTAGCGGTGATGTTGGCGGCATCAGCGATTTCCGTTACAGGGGGAATTAATTTTTTAGGTTTACTTGCGCCACATATTGCTCGCAAATGTGGTTTTACGCAACAAAAACAGGTATTGCCGTTGGCGGCGTTGTTTGGGAGTTTACTTTTATTGGTTAGTGATACGATTGGTCGGCTATTGCCTGGCAATGGAGAAATGCCTGCAGGGATTATTGTTGCGATCATCGGTGCGCCTTATTTTCTTTGTTTGTTAATCAAAACAAGCGATTCGTTATAAAAAAGAATCAAAAGCTGGGTCAAGCGATCGTTGTGAAAGCAACTGTCATTTGCTCGGCTTTTTTATTGGCGGATTTTTAAAAAAATAGTATGATAAATGCGTAAGAGCATTGAATGGAGGATGAAAGAATGGAAAACTTTAATTTTTATGTACCAACAGACATCCGTTTTGGGAAAGATCGTTTAGACGAATTACCTGCTGTGTTAGATCAATTTGGCAAAAATGTCTTACTTGTTTATGGTGGCGGTAGTATCAAACGTAATGGCTTGTACCAACAAATTACTGATTTGGCCCAAAAAAACGGGCATACACTGATTGAGTTGAGCGGTGTCGAACCAAACCCGCGCATTGAAACCGTTAGAAAAGGAATTGAGTTGTGTAAAGAAAACCAAGTCGATGTTATTTTAGCAGTTGGCGGTGGTTCAACCATTGATTGTTCCAAAGCAATTGCTGCGGGCTTTTATTCGGAAGAAGATATCTGGACAGTTATTGCAGCCAGAAAAGGGTATACTGGTCCTGCTTTACCAATCGTGACCATCTTGACTTTAGCAGCAACAGGTAGTGAAATGAACGCAGGTGCTGTCATTTCTAACTTAGAAACCAATCAAAAATTAGGCTTTGGTGGTCCGAATATGATTCCAAAAGTTTCGTTCTTGGATCCAACGAATACTTTTACGGTTCCTCAAAATCAAACAGCAGCTGGCTCAGCGGATATTTTCAGTCATTTGATTGAAAACTATTTTAGTATTTCGACAGGCACGGACGTCCAAGATTTTGTGTCAGAAGGCTTAATGCGAACGGTTATCAAAAATTGTCCTATTGCTTTAGAAAATCCAGAAGATTATGATGCACGTGCTAATTTAATGTGGGCAAGTAGTTTAGCCTTAAATGGGTTAACAGGGCGCGGCAAACAAGGTGTTTGGTCTTGTCACCCAATGGAACATGAATTAAGTGCGTTTTATGACATTACGCATGGGATTGGCTTAGCAATTTTAACGCCTCGTTGGATGAATTACGTTTTGTCTGAACAAACCGTAGGCAAGTTTGCACAGTTTGCTCGAAATGTTTGGGGAATAGTCGAACAAGAGGAGGAAGTAGCAGCGAAAAAAGGTATTCAAGCATTGTATGATTACTTTGTGGCTTGTGGCATTCCAATGACATTACCAGAAGTTGGCATCGAAGCAGATAAATTTGAAGAAATGGCACAACAAGCTGTGGCCCATAGTGCAATTGCCGAAAAGGCTTATGTACCATTGGATGTAGCGGACATAGTAGCGATTTATAAAGATTGTTTAACCGAAAGTCAATTTATTTAATCCATAAAAAAGCGGTTTGCCTTGGCAAACCGCTTTTGTTAATAAGAAACAAGTTCTTATAAGTAGTATTTTTCTTTCACAGTTAAATCATCGTTTAATTCATAAACTAATGGTTTACCTGTTGGGATTTCAAGATCCATAATATCTTCATCAGAAATGCCTTCGATGTGTTTAGCTAAAGCACGTAATGAATTACCATGAGCCGCTACTAAGACAGTTTTGTTGTCTTTTAAAGCTGGCGCAATTTCATCTTGCCAGAATGGTAATGCACGTTCCAAAGTAACTTTCAAGTTTTCGCCACCAGGAATATCGCGTTGGTCTAACATTGCATAACGACGGTCGTTTGCTGCAGAACCTTCATCTGTTGCTTCCATTAATGGAGGAAGAGTATCGTAAGAACGACGCCAGATGTGGACTTGTTCGTCTCCGTATTTTTCAGCAGTTTCTTTTTTGTTTAGTCCTTGTAATTTACCATAATGACGTTCGTTTAAGCGCCAAGATTTGATTTGAGGTACCCATAATTGATCTGAGTATTCTAGTAAATAGTTACAAGTTTTGATGGCACGAGTTAAAACAGAAGTATAAGCAACGTCGAATTCGATGCCTGCTTCTTTAATTTTACGGCCGCCTTCTTTTGCTTCTTCAACACCTTCAGGTGCTAAATCTACGTCAGCCCATCCAGTAAATTGGTTTAAGGCATTCCATTCGCTAAGTCCATGACGAGAAAAAACTAATTTTGGCATGTATAAGCTCTCCTTTGAGTTTAGTTTTCTGAAAATAAGATTTCCACGTTTATTGTACACCGTTTTGCGTAAGATTTCCAATGGAAAATAGTAAAAAAACGTGAAAGTTGCTGAAAAATTAGAGTGAAATCGAATCAAAAAAGAAGCCCCATCTGAAGGACTTCTTTTTTATTCTTAGGAATACAGCCGCTCGACATCTGTCTCAGGTAAATTGATGTACTTATAACAAGTGCCCACCGAAACGCCGCATTTATTAGAAATAAATTGGATTGTTTCTTTGTTTTCGTAATATAATGCACGGATTTTGCGGACGGTACGTCCATCAATTTTTGGACGTCCACCTACTTTTCCGTTTTCACGAGCTTTGTGGAGCCCGACGAGTGTTCGTTCTTTAATTAGTGCACATTCCATCGCAGATAAGCTCTCCATTAATTGGAAATAGGCTTCACCTGTTGGAAGGTGAGTATCAATTCCTTCTGAAATGCTGACAAAATCAACTTGTTTTTCCTTTAACATTTTCATAAAGTCTGTTAATTGGCGGGTTGTTTTACCTAAATGGTGCAATTTACAAACAATAAGTGTATCCCCAGCAGAAAGAAGTTTTTCGACTTCGTCTAAGACACTGATCTCCGCTTGAGGATCAAATGTCTCTTGGAAAATATCATCACAACCAAACGATTGGAGAGTGGTTAGTTGATTTTTTAAATCGTCTTCAATAATAGTTGTGCGTGCATAACCAATTCGTTTCATATATTATCCTTCCTATATAAATAATCTTTTTTCACACATTCTTAACGTGCGGGAACATGTAAGGTTTTCGGTCCATCTTCATAACCGACGATTACCATAGAAACCATATTTAAAAATAAGCCGTGTTCAACGACGCCAACCAAGTTGTCTAAATAAGAACCTAAAGCTTCTGGATCTGTAATTTTTTCTAAATGTAAATCGATGATATGGTGGCCTCCATCTGTTATTAATGTTTCGCCAGCAGCGTTTAAACGAAGTGTTGGGTGATAGCCTTTTTCTTCAAATAAATGCACTAGTTGGCGGCTGCCATAAGGAACAACCTCAACTGGAAGTGGGAAAGCCCCTAAATCGTCCACCATTTTTGATTTATCCACAATCCAAATACATTTCTTTGAATAAGTGGCCACAATTTTTTCAAAAAGTAAGGCAGCGCCACCGCCTTTGATTCCTTGAAAATCAGCGCTGATTTCATCGGCGCCATCAATAGTAAGATCCACATACGGAACCTCATCAATACCCTTTAAAGGAATGCCCAAGGCTAAGGCTTGTTTCTCTGTTTCTTTTGAAGTAGTAACCCCCACGATTGACAATCCTTCTTCTTTTACGCGACGACCAATTTCGTCTACCATAAATTTTGCTGTTGAGCCAGTACCCAAACCGACAATCATGCCGTCTTCTACATATTTTGCAGCTTCGATTCCTACCATTTGTTTCAGATTCATCGCTGTTTTCCGCCCCCTTCAATAGTCAAAGATATTGTACCGTTATTTAACTAAAAAAGATAGAAAGTTTTTGAAAAAGTCATAAAAATTTTTAAAGGAAAAGTGCATTTAAATAGAAGGAAAAGCTTTTTTACGAAAGGCGAAAGAAGAGGGTTGACAGCTGATACTTATCGTGGTATCCTAACAAAGGTGCTTTATCTACAGGTTCCTTATAGGGACGTGCTGACTGTCTATCAAAGCATATTTGATAAAGAGTGCAGAGATTGCATTATTTTTTATCGCGAAAAAAGAACCACCTGGATGTGTGGAACTAGAAGCGAAGTAAGGAAGGAGGAGAACAAGGAATGCCTACAATTAACCAATTAGTACGTAAACCTCGTAAATCTAAAGTAGAAAAATCTGATTCACCAGCCTTAAACAAAGGATATAACAGTTTTAAGAAAACTCAAACAAACGTTAACTCTCCGCAAAAACGTGGAGTTTGTACACGTGTGGGTACGATGACACCTAAAAAACCGAACTCAGCTTTACGTAAATATGCCCGTGTTCGTTTGTCAAACTTAATCGAAGTTACAGCTTATATCCCAGGTATCGGTCACAACTTACAAGAACACAGCGTGGTATTATTACGTGGTGGACGTGTAAAAGACTTACCAGGGGTACGTTACCATATCGTTCGTGGTGCGCTTGATACTGCCGGTGTTAACGACCGTAAACAAAGCCGCTCTAAATACGGTACAAAACGTCCTAAAGCTTAATTATAATAAGACAATAACAACTTGAAAAATCATATTTCGGAAGGAGGAGTTACGGATGCCTCGTAAAGGTCCTGTTGCAAAACGTGATGTTTTACCAGATCCAATTTATAACTCAAAATTAGTAACTCGCTTAATCAACCGTGTAATGGTTGACGGTAAACGCGGGATTGCTGCTAACATTATCTATAATTCATTTGATATCATCAAAGAATCTACAGGTAACGATCCATTGGAAGTTTTTGAACAAGCAATGAAAAACGTTATGCCTGTTCTTGAAGTTAAAGCACGTCGTGTTGGGGGGTCTAACTACCAAGTACCAGTTGAAGTTCGTCCAGAACGTCGTACAACTTTAGGTTTACGTTGGGTAGTTAACTACGCACGTCTACGTGGTGAACACACAATGGAAGAACGTCTAGCGAAAGAAATCATGGATGCTGCTAACAACACTGGCGCTTCTGTTAAAAAACGCGAAGACACACACAAAATGGCAGACGCAAACCGCGCATTTGCTCATTATCGTTGGTAAGATCCTCTCTGTCTGTCGCGTAAAGTGGCAGCAGAAAGTCAATTTACAATCGATTTAAATAAAGAGAGGAGTAAACATACAAAATGGCAAGAGAATTTTCACTTGAAAAAACTCGTAACATTGGTATCATGGCCCACGTTGATGCTGGTAAAACAACAACAACTGAGCGTATCTTGTACTACACTGGTAAAATCCATAAAATCGGTGAAACCCATGAAGGTGCTTCACAAATGGACTGGATGGAACAAGAACAAGAACGTGGTATCACGATTACATCCGCTGCGACAACTGCACAGTGGAAAGGCTACCGTGTAAATATCATCGATACTCCAGGACACGTGGACTTCACAATTGAAGTACAACGTTCTCTACGCGTATTAGATGGTGCGGTAACAGTTCTTGACTCTCAATCAGGTGTAGAACCTCAAACAGAAACTGTTTGGCGTCAAGCGACTGAATATAAAGTTCCTCGTATCGTATTCTGTAACAAAATGGATAAAATCGGTGCGGACTTCTTCTATTCAGTAGAATCATTACATGATCGTTTACAAGCAAACGCTCATCCAATTCAAATTCCAATCGGAGCTGAAGAAGACTTCACTGGAATCATTGACTTGATTAAAATGAAAGCTGAAATCTACACAAATGATTTGGGAACAGATATTCAAGAAACTGATATTCCTGAAGATTATTTAGAAAAAGCGCAAGAATGGCGCGAAAAATTAGTTGAAGCTGTTGCTGAAACTGACGAAGACTTAATGATGAAATATCTTGAAGGTGAAGAAATCACTGAAGAAGAATTAGTCGCTGGTATCCGTCAAGCAACAATCAACGTTGAGTTCTTCCCTGTATTAGCTGGTTCAGCATTCAAGAATAAAGGGGTTCAATTAATGTTGGACGCTGTTCTTGATTACTTACCATCTCCATTAGATATCGATGCTATCAAAGGGATCGATACTAAAACAGACGAAGAAACAACTCGTCCAGCTGATGACGAAGCACCTTTCGCTTCATTAGCATTTAAAGTTATGACTGACCCATTCGTAGGTCGTTTAACTTTCTTCCGTGTTTATTCTGGTGTCCTTGAAAGTGGTTCATACGTATTGAACGCTTCAAAAGGCAAAAAAGAACGTATCGGTCGTATCCTACAAATGCACGCCAACACTCGTCAAGAAATTGACAAAGTGTACTCTGGTGATATCGCTGCTGCTGTTGGTCTAAAAGACACAACAACTGGTGATACATTATGTGCATTAGATGCACCAGTTATTCTTGAATCTATTGAATTCCCTGACCCAGTTATCCAAGTCGCTGTTGAACCTAAATCAAAAGCTGACCAAGATAAAATGGGCGTGGCTCTACAAAAACTTGCTGAAGAAGATCCATCATTCCGCGTTGAAACAAACGTTGAAACTGGTGAAACAGTTATCTCTGGTATGGGTGAATTGCACTTAGACGTTTTAGTAGACCGTATGAAACGTGAATTCAAAGTTGAAGCTAACGTAGGTGCTCCTCAAGTATCTTACCGCGAAACATTCCGTGCTGCGACTAAAGCAGAAGGTAAATTCGTTCGTCAGTCTGGTGGTAAAGGACAATACGGTCACGTATGGGTTGAATTTACACCAAATGAAGAAGGTAAAGGCTTCGAGTTTGAAAACGCAATTGTCGGTGGTGTGGTTCCTCGTGAATACATCCCAGCAGTTGAAAAAGGGTTAGAAGACTCTATGAACAACGGTGTTCTTGCTGGTTATCCATTAGTTGATATCAAAGCAAAACTTTACGATGGTTCATACCACGATGTCGATTCAAATGAAACGGCCTTCCGTGTAGCTGCTTCTATGGCATTGAAAGCTGCGGCTAAAAATGCAAACCCAGTTATTTTAGAACCAATGATGAAAGTTACAATTACTGTTCCTGAAGATTACTTAGGTGATATCATGGGACACGTAACAAGTCGTCGTGGACGTGTTGAAGGTATGGAAGCACACGGTAACTCTCAAATCGTTAATGCGATGGTACCTTTAGCTGAAATGTTTGGTTATGCTACAACATTACGTTCAGCAACACAAGGACGCGGTACATTTATGATGGTATTTGACCACTATGAAGACGTACCTAAGTCTGTTCAAGAAGAAATCATCAAGAAAAACGGCGGCAACGCATAATTTTCCTTGAGAATAAAAGGTTTGTTTTTAGAACTATCCTTTTTTCAAGATTTCGTGTAAAATAGCTTATGATGATCAGACGATTTTTAGTAACGTCTATCACATATAAAACAAACAATAAAATTTATATTTTTAGGAGGAACATTCAAAATGGCAAAAGAAAAATTTGACCGTTCTAAATCCCATGTTAACATTGGTACTATCGGACACGTTGACCATGGTAAAACTACATTAACAGCTGCAATTGCTACTGTATTATCAAAACACGGTGGCGGGGAAGCACAAAGCTACGATTCTATCGATAACGCTCCAGAAGAAAAAGAACGTGGAATCACAATCAACACTTCTCATATCGAATATGAAACTGAAACTCGTCACTATGCACACGTTGACTGCCCAGGACACGCGGACTACGTTAAAAACATGATCACTGGTGCTGCTCAAATGGACGGAGCTATCTTAGTAGTTTCTGCTGCTGATGGTCCTATGCCTCAAACACGTGAACATATCTTATTATCACGTAACGTTGGTGTACCATACATCGTTGTATTCTTAAACAAAATGGATATGGTTGATGACGAAGAATTATTAGAATTAGTAGAAATGGAAGTTCGTGACTTATTATCAGAATACGATTTCCCAGGCGATGATGTTCCAGTTATCGCAGGTTCTGCTTTGAAAGCTTTAGAAGGCGACGAGTCTTATGAAGAAAAAATCTTAGAATTAATGGCTGCAGTTGACGAATATATCCCAACTCCAGAACGTGATACTGACAAACCATTCATGATGCCAGTCGAAGACGTATTCTCAATCACTGGACGTGGTACTGTTGCTACAGGCCGTGTTGAACGTGGTGAAGTTCGCGTTGGTGACGAAGTTGAAATCGTTGGTATTAAAGACGAAACATCTAAAACAACTGTTACAGGTGTTGAAATGTTCCGTAAATTATTAGACTACGCTGAAGCAGGCGACAACATCGGTGCTTTATTACGTGGTGTAGCACGTGAAGATATCGAACGTGGACAAGTATTAGCTAAACCAGCTACAATCACTCCACACACAAAATTCAAAGCTGAAGTATACGTATTATCAAAAGAAGAAGGCGGACGTCACACTCCATTCTTCACTAACTACCGTCCTCAATTCTACTTCCGTACAACAGACGTTACTGGTGTTGTAGAATTGCCAGAAGGTACTGAAATGGTAATGCCTGGTGATAACGTTGCTATGGACGTTGAATTAATTCACCCAATCGCTATCGAAGACGGAACTCGTTTCTCTATTCGTGAAGGCGGACGTACTGTAGGTTCAGGCGTTGTTACTGAAATCGTTAAATAATTAACTTTTTAACTATAGCTTTAACCAGCGTAAAAAACTGGGGTATTCGGACGTAAGACCAGAGAATTTATTCTCTGGTCTTTTTTTGTTTAGAAATTGGCTGGCTAAAAAATAAGCCAATTGGCTGTTTTAGCAGACTTGTTTCTTCCGTATACTTGGATAAAAAGGTTAGGTGATTTAATGGAAAAAGTATTGACGATTGCAGGCTCCGATTCAACTGGAGGGGCAGGGATTCAAGCAGATTTAAAAACATTTGAAGAGTATGGAGTTTTTGGATTTTCAAGTTTAACCTCGATTGTGACGATGGATCCTACGACAGGTTGGTCACATGAAGTAACTGAATTGCCAGAAACGCTCTTAGAAAAACAATTGATTTCGGTTTTTGCAGGCGGTCCAGTAGCGGCTTTGAAAACAGGGATGATGGGTAATGAACAAAATATTAAAATGGCTAGTAAGTACATTAAACAAGAAAAAATTCAAAAAGTCGTGATTGACCCAGTCATTGCTTGTAAGGGAACGGCACAAATTCTACAACCCAAAAGTGTGGAAGGCCTAAAAAACGATTTACTGCCATTAGCATTAGTGGCCACGCCTAATTTAATTGAAGCGGGCATCTTATCTGGTTTAGGCGAAATTTCTTCCGTGGCGGAGATGGAAGAAGCGGCAAAACGAATTGTACAAATGGGAGCCAAGCATGTCGTGGTTAAAGGGGGACATCGCTTAGCTGGTGAAAAAGCACTGGACTTGTTTTACGATGGTCACACCGCGCATCTTTTGGAAAATGAATTATATCCTACTGATTATAATCATGGTGCAGGTTGTACTTTTTCAGCGGCAATCACAGCTGGCTTGGCGAAAGGTTATTCGGTGTTAGAAGCAGTAACTTTAGCAAAAAAATTTGTAGCAGCGGCGATTAAACACGGTATTCAAGTTAATCCTTATGTGGGGCACGTATGGCATGGCGCATACACTCATGCGGAACAACGGATGTGTAAGAAAGCATAATATTTAAAACTAGAGGAGTCTGTCAAGGACTGGCTCTAGTTTTTTTGTGATAAAGAATAACAATAGTAGGTATTGCGTTAAAAGAATGTTCAAATTTTTAAAAGAGGAGTAGAATAGAACTGTAATTGCAAAAAAAGAAGCGGAACATAGAAGGGGTGTTAACTTTTCTGTGCTTCAGTTTAGAACGGACTGTGGTGTTTGTTTTGACGAACTACCGGAAAGCGACTTCTTTTTGTTTTGGCTTCAAATGGTATTTAATGGAGGGAATGCAATGTTAGAAAAAGAAACGTACAGTCAACTGTTTAAATGGTCTTTTTCAAAAAAGACACAAGTCACATACTGGGATGGTACCGTCAAAGAGTATGGGCAAGGGTCGGGGGATCCGGTTTTTAAAATTGTATTCAATGAAAAAATTCCTGTGAAGGATTTACTGAATAACGCTTCGTTAACTTTAGGGGAAGCCTACATGGATCGCAAAATTGAAATCGAAGGCGATATCCAAGCACTGATTTATGATGTGTATAACCAAAAGGATAGCTTTTTACACAATGCTAAATTTATTAAATGGCTTCCTAAAGAAAGTCATTCAAAAAAACGCTCGCAAGAGGATATTCACAGCCATTACGATCTAGGAAATGATTTTTACAAAAAATGGCTTGACCAAACAATGACGTATTCATGTGCTTATTTTAAAACGCCTGAAGATACATTAGAACAAGCGCAAGTGAATAAAGTTCATCATATTTTAGATAAATTGTTTATCAAAGAGGGCGACACTTTACTGGATATTGGCTGCGGCTGGGGCACGTTAATTTTAACTGCGGTGAAAGAATACGGAGCCAAAGCAACTGGGATTACATTAAGTGAAGAGCAATTTCATCATATTCGCCATATTATAGAAAAAGAAGGCCTACAAGATCGAATGACTGTCAAGTTGATGGATTATCGTGATTTAAAAGGAGAGTCTTTTGACCATATTACGAGTGTCGGGATGTTTGAACATGTCGGTGCAGAAAATCTACATGAATATTTTGACGTCGTTCAACGAAATTTAGCGCCTAAAGGTACGGCGTTGATTCATGGGATCAGTCGCCAACAAGGTGGGGCTAAAAATGCTTGGATTAATCGTTATATTTTCCCAGGTGGCTATATTCCTGGTGTCACTGAGCTAGTCGGCCATATGACAGAAAACGACTTGCAAGTGATCGACTTGGAAAGTTTGCGCAGAGATTATCAATTGACGTTGGAACATTGGACAAAAAACTTCCATAATATAGAAGCAGAAATTGTTGACGAAAAAGGCGAGCGCTTCTATCGAATGTGGGACTTATATTTGCAAGCATGTGCAGCCTCATTCCAAGCAAGCAATATTGATGTTATTCAATATTTATTGGTTCATCCAGATAACAATGATATTCCAATGCGCCGGATTGGTTAATAGAATAAAAAAGAAAGAATTTGAGATTCTGGTAAAAAAAGAATCTCAAATTCTTTTTTTATAAAAATAGAATGAAAAGAATTGAAAAACAAAACAAATGCTTTTCAAAACAAGAAAAAATTCTTTCAAAAAAACGCAGAAAATCCTTGCTAACACTATCCTTTCATAGTATAATCAAAAAGGTGCTGTTTACAGGAGTGTAAAAAGCATTGGTAGATCAACGATTTGATTTGCCGGCTGTGAAGCGAGAGGTTGCGACACGCTCGGACGCTTTGCCATGAACGAGCATGCCGGATAAATTTTCGTGGAGCTATGTCTACTTTTAAAATAGGCGAAGGAGGGAACAAGATGGCAAAACAAAAAATTCGTATCCGTTTAAAAGCGTATGAACACCGTATTTTAGATCAATCAGCGGATAAAATTGTGGAAACAGCAAAAAGAACTGGAGCTGACGTATCAGGTCCGATTCCATTACCAACAGAACGCTCACTTTACACAGTTATTCGTGCGACTCATAAATACAAAGATTCTCGCGAACAATTCGAAATGCGTACTCACAAACGTCTAATTGACATTGTGAACCCAACACCAAAAACAGTTGACGCTCTAATGAAGCTTGACTTACCGTCTGGTGTTAATATTGAAATCAAACTATAAAATTAAGATGGAGGTGTACTCATGACCAAAGGAATCTTAGGGAAAAAAGTGGGAATGACACAAATCTTTACTGAGTCTGGTGAATTAATTCCAGTAACAGTAGTTGAAGCTACGCCAAACGTAGTTTTACAAGTAAAAACTGTTGAAACTGACGGATACGAAGCTATCCAAGTTGGTTACCAAGACAAACGTGAAGTTTTATCAAACAAACCTGCGAAAGGTCATGTTGCAAAAGCAAACACGGCTCCTAAGCGCTTCATTAAAGAATTCAAGAATGTTGAGCTAGGAGAATATGAAGTAGGTAAAGAAATCAAAGTAGATGTTTTCCAAGCAGGAGACGTTGTTGATGTTACAGGTACTACGAAAGGTAAAGGATTCCAAGGGGCAATCAAACGTCACGGCCAAAGCCGCGGACCTATGTCTCATGGTTCTCGTTATCACCGTCGTCCTGGGTCAATGGGTCCAGTAGCGCCTAACCGTGTATTTAAAAATAAACGACTAGCCGGCCGTATGGGTGGCGACCGCGTAACAATTCAAAACCTTGAAGTTGTTAAAGTGGACGTAGAAAGAAATGTTATCTTAATCAAAGGAAACATTCCTGGAGCGAAAAAATCTTTAATCACAATCAAATCAGCTGTGAAAGCTAAATAAGTGTAGGGAAAGGAGGAACTAAGGAATGCCGAATGTAGCATTATTCAAACAAGATGGAACTCAAAACGGTGAAATCACTTTAAATGAAGAAATCTTCGGAATCGAACCTAATGAAAGTGTTGTCTATGATGCAATCATCATGCAACGTGCTTCATTAAGACAAGGAACACACGCAGTTAAAAACCGTAGCGCTGTTCGTGGCGGTGGCCGCAAACCATGGCGTCAAAAAGGAACTGGTCGTGCTCGTCAAGGTTCAATCCGTTCACCACAATGGCGTGGAGGTGGCGTAGTCTTTGGACCAACACCGCGTTCATACAGCTACAAACTTCCTAAAAAAGTTCGTCGCTTAGCAATGAAATCTGTATTATCAGACAAAGTTGCTGAAAATAACTTGGTAGCAGTAGAAGGTTTAAGCTTCGATGCACCAAAAACAAAAGAATTCAAACAAGTTCTTGCTAACTTGTCTATCGATACTAAAGTATTAGTTGTTTTAGAAAATGGTAACGACTTTGCAGCTTTATCAGCTCGTAACTTACCAAACGTTTCTGTAGTAACTTCTGATAACGTTAGTGTGTTAGATGTTGTGTCAGCTAACAAAGTCTTGGCAACACAAACAGCTCTTACTCAAATTGAGGAGGTGCTTGCATAATGGAATTACTAGACGTAATCAAACGCCCAGTGATCACTGAAAAATCCATGTTAGCTATGGACGAAAAGAAATATACTTTCGAAGTGGACACTCGCGCAAACAAAACTTTAGTAAAACAAGCTGTTGAATCAGCATTCGATGTTAAAGTAGCAAACGTAAACATCTTAAACGTGCGTCCAAAATTCAAACGCATGGGTAAATATGCAGGTTATACAAAAAAACGTCGCAAAGCGATCGTTACATTAACTGAAGATTCAAAAGAAATTCAATTATTCGAAGCTGCTGAATAAGCAGTCCTGAACAATATCAACGTAGGAGGGAAATAAGACGTGGCGATTAAAAAGTACAAACCTACCACAAATGGCCGTCGTAACATGACAAGTTCTGATTTCGCTGAAATCACAACTTCAACACCAGAAAAATCATTGTTACAGCCATTAAAAAACAATGCCGGTCGTAACAACAACGGTCGCATTACGGTTCGTCACCAAGGTGGCGGTCACAAACGTCAATACCGTGTGATTGACTTCAAACGTAATAAAGATAACGTCGCAGCGGTTGTTAAAACGATCGAGTACGATCCAAACCGTTCTGCTAACATCGCGTTAGTTCATTACGAAGACGGGGTTAAGGCATACATCTTAGCACCAAAAGGATTAGAAGTAGGCATGCGCCTAGTATCTGGTCCAGAAGCAGATATTAAAGTAGGTAACGCATTACCATTGGAAAACATTCCAGTTGGTACAGTTATCCACAACATTGAAATGAAACCTGGTAAAGGTGGACAATTAATCCGTTCAGCTGGAACAAGCGCGCAAGTACTTGGTAAAGAAGGCAAATACGTATTAATCCGCTTAAACTCTGGCGAAGTTCGTATGATCTTAGCAACTTGCCGTGCAACAATCGGTTCAGTTGGTAACGAACAACACGAATTAATCAACATTGGTAAAGCTGGCCGCTCTCGTTGGATGCGTAAACGCCCAACTGTTCGTGGTAGCGTAATGAACCCTAACGATCACCCACACGGTGGTGGTGAAGGTAAAACACCAATTGGACGTAAAGCGCCAGTATCTCCATGGGGTCAACCAGCAATTGGATACAAAACACGTAATAAAAAAGCTAAATCAGACAAACTTATCGTTCGTCGTCGTACTAAATAATTTTTTTGACCATGTGTCGTACATTTTGAGAGGAGGTTCACCATGGGTCGTAGTTTAAAAAAAGGACCTTTCGTCGATGATCATTTGATGAAAAAGGTCGAAGCACAACAAGGTGCCGAAAAGAAAAAAGTAATTAAAACTTGGTCTCGCCGCTCTACAATTTTTCCATCATTCGTAGGTTTCACAATCGCTGTATATGATGGACGGAAACATGTCCCTGTTTACATTCAAGAAGACATGGTAGGACATAAATTAGGTGAATTTGCACCAACTAGAACTTATCGTGGCCACGTTGCTGACGATAAAAAAACTAAACGCTAATTTTGAGGGGAGGATATGCAAATGTCAGAACAAATTACATCAGCTAAAGCAACTGCAAAAACAGTTCGCACTTCACCTCGTAAAGCACGTTTAGTAATCGATCTTATCAGAGGGAAAAGCGTTGCGGATGCAATTTCAATCTTGAAATTCACACCGAACAAGTCTGCTGGAATCATTGAAAAAGTTTTAATGTCAGCAGTTGCTAACGCAGAAAACAACTTTGACTTAGACGTTGAAAGCTTAGTCGTATCTGAAGCATTTGTTAACGAAGGACCAACAATGAAACGTTTCCGTCCTCGTGCAAAAGGTTCAGCTTCACCAATCAACAAACGTACTAGTCACATCACAGTAGTTGTAACAGAGAAATAAGTCTCATGAAATAGGCTGTTTTCTTTATGAAAACAGAGCTTAAACATTTAAGAGGAGGGACAATCAGTGGGTCAAAAAGTACATCCAATTGGAATGCGTGTAGGCATCATCCGCGACTGGGATGCGAAATGGTATGCTGAAAAAGAGTATGCTGAATTCTTACACGAAGATTTAAGAATCCGTAAATTTATCGCAACAAAACTTGCTGATGCTGCTGTATCTACAATTGAAATCGAACGCGCTGCAAACCGTGTTAACATTTCAATTCACACAGCTAAACCAGGTATGGTTATCGGTAAAGGCGGATCTGAAGTCGAAAACCTAAGAAAAGAATTAAACAAATTAACTGGCAAACGAGTTCACATCAACATCGTTGAAATCAAAAAACCAGATTTAGATGCAAAATTAGTAGGCGAAGGAATTGCACGTCAATTAGAAAACCGTGTTGCTTTCCGTCGTGCTCAAAAACAAGCCATCCAACGCGCAATGCGTGCTGGCGCTAAAGGAATCAAAACTCAAGTATCAGGTCGTCTAAACGGTGCGGATATCGCTCGTTCAGAAGGATACTCTGAAGGAACTGTACCACTTCACACATTACGTGCGGACATTGATTACGCATGGGAAGAAGCGGACACTACTTACGGAAAACTAGGAGTTAAAGTGTGGATCTATCGTGGAGAAATTCTTCCAACGAAAAAAAACACTGAGAAAGGAGGGAAATAATCATGTTAGTACCTAAACGTGTAAAACACCGTCGTGAATTCCGCGGAAAAATGCGCGGTGAAGCTAAAGGCGGAAAAGAAGTAGCATTTGGTGAATGGGGTTTACAAGCAACTGAATCTCACTGGATTACTAACCGTCAAATCGAAGCAGCCCGTATTGCAATGACTCGTTACATGAAACGTGGCGGGAAAGTATGGATTAAAATTTTCCCTCACAAGTCTTACACAAGTAAAGCTATCGGCGTACGTATGGGTAAAGGTAAAGGGGCACCAGAAGGCTGGGTATCACCAGTTAAACGTGGTAAAATCATGTTTGAAATCGCAGGCGTTCCTGAAGAAGTAGCTCGTGAAGCTCTTCGTCTTGCATCTCACAAATTGCCGGTAAAAACTAAGATCGTAAAACGTGAGGAAATGGGTGGTGAATCGAATGAAGGTTAAAGAAATCAGAGAATTAACCACTGCCGAAATGCTAGATAAAGAAAAACAATTAAAAGAAGAATTGTTCAACTTAAGATTCCAATTAGCAACAGGTCAATTAGAAAACACTGCACGTATTAAAGAAGTACGTCAATCGATTGCACGCATCAAAACAGTATTGCGTGAACAAGCTAACTAATAGTGGAAGGAGGCCAAACGCGTATGACTGAAGAAAGAAATCAACGTAAAGTTTACCAAGGTCGCGTGGTATCAGACAAAATGGATAAAACAATCACAGTTGTCGTTGAAACAAAGAAAAACCACCCTATCTATGGCAAACGTATGAAATATTCTAAAAAATATAAAGCGCATGATGAAAACAACACAGCGAAAGTTGGAGACATCGTAAAAATCATGGAAACTCGTCCATTATCAGCTACAAAACGTTTCCGTTTACTAGAGGTAGTCGAAGAAGCAGTTATTATCTAATAAAACGAGAATTTCCTAATAGATTGAAGCACAAAATCTGAAAGGGGGATACACATCGTGATCCAACAAGAAAGTCGTTTAAGAGTCGCTGACAATTCTGGCGCACGTGAAATTTTAACGATCAAAGTCCTAGGCGGATCTGGTCGTAAAACTGCTAACATCGGTGACGTTATTGTTGCTACTGTCAAACAAGCAACGCCAGGTGGGGTTGTTAAAAAAGGTGAAGTAGTTAAAGCCGTTATCGTTCGTACAAAATCTGGCGCTCGTCGTGCTGACGGTTCTTACATCAAATTTGATGAAAATGCTGCGGTAATTATCCGTGACGATAAAAGCCCACGCGGAACACGTATCTTCGGACCAGTTGCACGTGAATTACGTGAAAACAACTTCATGAAGATCGTTTCTCTAGCACCAGAAGTATTATAATCTCGAGCCCACGTTAAAGGAGGTGCGAAACAGTAATGTTTGTTAAAAAAGGCGATAAAGTAAAAGTTATCACTGGTAAAGATAAAAACAAAGAAGGCGTTGTCTTAGCAGCGTTTCCTAAACAAGATAAAGTTATCGTTGAAGGTGTCAACGTCGTTAAAAAACACCAAAAACCAAACCAAGCAGCCCCACAAGGTGGAATCCTTGAAGTGGAAGCGCCAATTCATGTTTCTAATGTAATGGTGATTGATCCTTCAAACGGAGAAGCTACTAAAGTTGCGTTTAAAGAAGTCGACGGCAAAAAAGTCCGCGTTTCTAAAAAAACAGGTGAAGTTTTAGATAAATAAAAATTGCGGAAGGAGGGCTTACTGAATGAACCGCCTGAAAGAAAAATATATTAAAGAAGTAACACCATCATTGGTGGAAAAATTTAATTACAGCTCAGTTATGCAAACACCTAAAGTTGATAAAATCGTTATCAACATGGGTGTGGGTGATGCAGTATCAAATGCTAAAAACTTAGACAAAGCTGTTGAAGAATTAGCATTAATCACTGGTCAAAAACCACTTATCACAAAAGCTAAAAAATCTATCGCTGGATTCCGTTTACGTGAAGGAATGCCAATCGGTGCGAAAGTAACGCTACGCGGCGAAAGAATGTACGAATTTTTAGATAAATTAGTAACAGTTTCTTTACCTCGTGTACGTGACTTCCACGGTGTCAGCAAAAAAGCTTTCGATGGTCGTGGTAACTATACTTTAGGTATTAAAGAACAATTAATCTTCCCAGAAGTTGATTATGATTTAGTAGATAAAGTACGCGGTATGGACATCGTAATTGTTACAACAGCGAACACTGACGAAGAGTCTCGCGAATTGTTGGCACAATTAGGTATGCCATTCCAAAAATAATATAAGGAGGCGAACTACGTGGCTAAAAAATCAATGATTGCTAAAAACAAACGTCCTGCTAAACATTCAACACAAGCTTATACTCGTTGTGAACGTTGTGGACGTCCACATTCAGTTTATCGTAAATTTCATCTTTGCCGTATTTGCTTCCGCGAACTTGCCTATAAAGGTCAAATTCCCGGCGTGAAGAAAGCTAGCTGGTAAACAAGTAAACTCGCATAAAGGAGGTAAATAGTTCAATGGTCATGACAGATCCAATTGCAGATTTTCTAACTCGCATTCGTAATGCGAACATGGTTAAACATGAAACTTTAGAAGTACCTGCTTCAAAAATCAAACGTGATATCGCAGAAATCCTGAAACGTGAAGGATTTATCCGCGACGTAGAATACATCGAAGATGACAAACAAGGCGTAATCCGTGTTTTCCTAAAATATGGTAAAAACGAAGAACGTGTTATCACAAACTTAAAACGTATTTCTAAACCAGGTTTACGTGCATACGTAAAAGCTGACGAAGTACCAAAAGTATTAAACGGTCTAGGAATTGCAATCATCTCTACATCAGAGGGTGTAATTACTGACAAAGAAGCTAGAGCGAAAAATATCGGCGGCGAAGTAATCGCCTACGTATGGTAATTCTAAAAAATACACAAGGAGGTGTCTCTAAGTGAGCCGTATTGGTAATAAAGTTGTTGTTCTTCCTGCTGGTGTTGAAATCAAGCAAGACGGAAACAACATTACAGTTAAAGGACCTAAAGGTGAATTAACACGCGAATTTTCTTCTGATATCAAAATGAACATCGAAGGAAACGAAGTGACATTCACTCGTCCAAACGATTCAAAAGAAATGAAAACAATCCACGGAACAACTCGTGCAAACTTCAACAACATGGTTGTTGGTGTTTCTGAAGGTTTCCAAAAAGCACTTGAACTTATCGGGGTCGGATACCGTGCCCAAGTACAAGGCAACAAATTAACTTTAAACGTTGGTTATTCTCATCCTGTCGAAATGACAGCACCAGAAGGCGTAACATTTGAAGTACCTGCGAACACACAAGTTATCGTTAAAGGCATCAACAAAGAAGTTGTTGGTGAATTAGCTGCTAACATCCGTGGCGTTCGTCCTCCAGAACCTTATAAAGGCAAAGGGATTCGCTATGTTGGTGAATTTGTACGCCGTAAAGAAGGTAAAACTGGTAAATAATAACAGCTGTGTAGAAAACAGAAGTCAACAACAAGCAACTGTCATTTTATGGGATTTTTCCAATAAAATGCTTTTGTCTTGTCTGCCAGCTTCTCTTTTCCGTAATCTGCTGACTGCTTGAAATATTAGTAGTAAACATTAAATCAAAGAGGTGAAAATTGTGATTACAAAACCAGATAAAAACAAAACACGTCAAAAGAGACATCGTCGTGTACGTAACAAAATCTCTGGTACTGCTGAGTGCCCACGCTTGAACATTTTCCGTTCTAACAAAAACATCTACGCGCAAGTCATTGATGACGTAGCGGGTGTGACGCTAGCAAGTGCCTCTGCCTTGGATAAAGAAATTTCAGGTGGAACAAAAACAGAAACAGCTGCAGCTGTTGGTAAACTAGTTGCTGAACGTGCCGCTGAAAAAGGCATCAAAAAAGTAGTCTTCGACCGTGGTGGATACCTTTACCATGGCCGCGTGCAAGCTTTAGCTGAAGCTGCTCGTGAAAATGGACTAGAATTTTAGGAGAAGGAGGAACACCATTCATGGTTTATATTGATCCAAAACATTTGGAATTAGAAGACCGCGTTGTAGCGATCAACCGTGTAACAAAAGTTGTTAAAGGTGGACGTCGTTTACGTTTCGCAGCTTTAGTTGTTGTCGGTGACAAAAACGGACACGTTGGTTTCGGTACTGGTAAAGCACAAGAAGTACCTGAAGCTATCCGTAAAGCAATCGAAGACGCGAAGAAAAACTTAGTTGAAGTGCCTATGGTTGGTTCTACTATCCCGCACGAAGTAATTGGCGTATTCGGTGGCGGCCGTATCCTTATGAAACCTGCAGTAGAAGGTTCTGGGGTAGCTGCTGGTGGACCAGTTCGTGCCGTATTGGAATTAGCTGGTGTAGCAGATATTACATCTAAATCACTAGGTTCAAACACACCTATTAACGTTGTTCGCGCAACTGTTGAAGGTCTAAAACAATTAAAACGTGCCGAAGAAGTGGCAGCACTTCGCGGTAAATCTGTAGAAGAAATTATCGGTTAAGGAGGACAAAAATAATGGCTGAATTAAAAATTACTTTAAAACGCAGTGTTATCGGACGTCCTCAAAACCAACGTGCTACAGTTAAAGCGTTAGGTTTAGGTAAAGTGAATAGTACTGTTACAAAACCTGCCAATGAAGCAATCAAAGGTATGGTTAACACTATTTCACATTTAGTGGACGTAGAAGAAGTTTAAGATTTATAGATTTGTAATAGAAGATTGCTTAAGGAGGTGCCAAACCTATGAAACTTCATGAATTAAAACCTGCTGAGGGCTCACGCCAAGTACGTAACCGTGTTGGACGTGGTACTTCATCTGGTAATGGTAAAACAGCTGGCCGTGGACAAAAAGGGCAAAAAGCCCGTTCAGGCGGTGGTGTTCGTTTAGGATTTGAAGGGGGTCAAACTCCATTATTCCGTCGTTTACCAAAACGTGGGTTTACAAACATTAATCGTAAAGATTACGCTGTTGTGAACTTAGATACTTTAAACCGTTTTGAAGATGGAACAGAAGTAACTCCTGTTGTCCTAAAAGAAGCAGGAATCGTTAAAAACGAAAAAGCGGGAATCAAAGTTCTTGCAGATGGTGAGTTAACGAAAAAATTAACTGTGAAAGCAGCTAAATTCTCGAAATCAGCACAAGAAGCTATCGAAGCTGCTGGTGGTTCAATCGAGGTGATCTAATTGTTCAAGCTATTAAAGAACGCCTTTAAAGTCAAAGACATTAGATCAAAAATCTTATTTACAGTTTTAATCTTGTTTGTATTTCGCCTAGGTGCGCACATTACTGTGCCCGGGGTGAATGCAAAGGGATTGTCTGATTTAAGTAGCTTACCCTTTTTGAATATGTTGAATATGGTGAGTGGTAGTGCCATGCAAAACTTCTCTATCTTCTCGATGGGGGTTTCGCCATACATTACAGCCTCTATTATTATTCAACTATTGCAAATGGATATTGTGCCTAGATTTGTAGAATGGTCAAAACAAGGGGAAGTAGGGCGTAAGAAATTAAATCAAGCAACAAGATATCTAACGATTGTCTTGGGTGTGGCTCAGTCAATGGGGATCACTGCTGGTTTTAATAGCTTAAGTCAAACTGGGATTGTAAACAATCCAACCTTAGGTACCTTTGTGATGATTGCGGTTATTTTAACTGCTGGGACGATGTTTGTGACTTGGATGGGTGAACAAATTACAGAAAAAGGAATCGGAAATGGTGTTTCAATGATTATCTTTGCCGGGATTATTTCTCGTTTGCCAGGAGCAGTCAAAGAAATCTATGAAGATTACTTCGTCAATATCGAGTCTTCTCGTATTTGGCAATCTGTTATTTTCATTGCAATCTTAGTTATTGCTATTTTGGTGATTGTTACAGTCGTAACGTTCTTCCAACAAGCAGAACGTAAGATTCCAATCCAATATACAAAACGTGTTTCTGGTGCACCAACAAGTAGTTATTTACCGTTAAAAGTAAACGCTGCTGGGGTTATTCCAGTTATCTTTGCCAGCTCGTTAATTGCAACACCAAATGCCATTTTACAAGCTTTCTCATCAAAATTCGCTGGTGAAAATTGGTATGACATTATGACAAAAATCTTCAGTTATAACACAGTTCCAGGGGCAATCATCTATACTGTCCTAATCGTTGCGTTTACGTTCTTCTATGCATTTGTTCAAGTAAACCCTGAGAAATTAGCGGAAAACTTACAAAAACAAGGAAGCTACATTCCAAGCGTGCGGCCAGGTAAAGGTACAGAAGAATATGTATCTGGCGTGTTAATGAGATTAAGTGTTGTCGGCTCAATTTTCCTAGGACTTGTTGCTTTACTTCCAATCATTGCGCAAATGGTTTGGAACTTACCTCAATCAATCGGTTTAGGTGGAACAAGTTTACTAATCGTTATCGGGGTTGCATTAGAAACAACGAAACAATTAGAAGGATTAATGATGAAACGTCAATATGTCGGCTTTATCAATAAGTAAGAATCGAGTGTTGAGGTTTTACCTCAGCACCATTCTCACATATGGCTAGCTTCATAAGCCGGTCTTTAAAATTAGGAGGAGAATATATGAACCTCATTTTAATGGGATTACCTGGAGCAGGTAAAGGCACCCAAGCAGAAAAAATCATTGATACGTATGGCATTCCACATATTTCTACTGGAGATATGTTCCGTGCAGCAATGAAAAATGAAACTGCCTTGGGCCTAGAAGCGAAATCTTATATCGATAAAGGTGAACTGGTTCCTGACGAAGTAACAAACGGAATTGTTAAAGAACGCCTTGCTGAACCAGATACAGACAAAGGATTCCTATTAGATGGTTTCCCACGTACACTGGATCAAGCAAAAGCATTAGATACAATGCTTAAAGAATTAAACAAAAAAATTGATGCTGTCATTGACATCCATGTAGAAGAAGATGTATTAATCGAGCGTTTAGCTGGACGATTCATCTGTCGCACATGTGGCGCAACGTATCATAAATTATTCAACCCGCCAAAAGTTGAAGGCACTTGTGATCGCTGTGGCGGACATGAATTCTACCAAAGAGAAGATGATAAGCCCGAAACGGTTAAAAATCGTTTGGCAGTCAACATTGAAAGTAGCGCACCAATCTTAGCTTTCTATAAAGAACAAGGCTTGATGCATACAATCGATGGCAATCGCGAAATCGATACTGTTTTTTCTGATGTGAAAAAAATCATTGACGAAAACTAATTTCCAATTGCCCGCAGTTTAACCCTGTTGTTGTATTCAGTTTCTCTTGCCAAAACATAACTAAATATGGTAGAATATATCAGTCCGACTTCTACAGTTTTGTGACATCAAAATGAATAACGAAGTTAGTTGAGAATTTCTAGGTGGGAGCTGGAGTTTCCGCCGTTTTATCGTGTGAAAACGCGAAACAAGTACAAGGAGGTACTGTGCGTGGCAAAAGAAGATATGATTGAAGTCGAAGGTACAGTCGTCGAAACTTTGCCGAATGCAATGTTTAAAGTCGAACTAGAAAATGGACACCAAGTTCTTGCTACTGTTTCAGGTAAAATCCGTATGCACTACATCCGTATCTTACCTGGTGACAAAGTAACAGTTGAATTATCACCGTATGATTTAACGCGTGGCCGTATTACTTATCGCTTTAAATAATTGTACTCCGTAAAACCACAGGAGGTATTATCATGAAAGTAAGACCATCAGTAAAACCAATGTGTGAACATTGTAAAGTAATTCGCCGTAAAGGACGTGTTATGGTTATTTGCCCAGCAAATCCAAAACATAAACAACGTCAAGGATAATTAGGAGGTGTAACGAATAATGGCTCGTATTGCAGGAGTAGACATCCCTCGTGACAAACGTGTAGTAGTTTCTCTTACTTACATTTATGGTATTGGTAACACTACAGCTAAAAAAGTTTTAGCAAACGTTGGCGTATCTGAAGATGTTCGTGTACGTGATTTAACAAACGAACAAACAGATGCGATTCGTGCGGAAATTGATAAGTTAAAAGTTGAAGGGGATCTTCGTCGTGAAGTGAACTTAAACATCAAACGCTTGATGGAAATCGGTTCATACCGTGGAATCCGTCACCGTCGTGGATTACCAACTCGTGGACAAAACACGAAAAATAATGCACGTACTCGTAAAGGCCCTACTAAAACAGTAGCAGGCAAGAAAAAATAATTCCTAAGTGAAGGAGGTTAGAACTTCATGGCAGCAAAAAAAGTTAGTCGTAAACGCCGTGTCAAAAAGAATATAGAATCAGGTGTAGCACATATCCATTCTACATTCAACAATACAATCGTAATGATTACTGATACACATGGTAATGCATTAGCATGGTCATCAGCAGGATCATTAGGCTTTAAAGGAAGCAAAAAATCAACTCCTTTTGCCGCTCAAATGGCTGCAGAAGCCGCAACTAAAGTGGCAATGGAACATGGACTTAAAACTGTAGACGTAACAGTTAAAGGACCTGGTTCTGGACGTGAAGCAGCAATTCGTTCATTACAAGCAACAGGTTTAGAAGTGACTGCAATTCGTGACGTGACTCCAGTTCCTCATAATGGATGCCGCCCTCCAAAACGCCGTCGTGTTTAATGAGCGCCACTCATTCTGAGTTTGAATTAGGAACGTCATTGAACAAGACACTTTTCGTTTTGAAAGGGGTATAGATAAGAATGATTGAATTTGAAAAACCAAGAATCGAAAAAATTGATGAAAATAGAGATTATGGTAAGTTCGTCGTTGAACCATTAGAACGCGGTTACGGAACTACTTTAGGTAACTCTCTACGTCGTATTTTATTGTCTTCTTTACCAGGAGCTGCAATTACGAATATTCAAATCGATGGTGTTTTACACGAATTCTCAACCATTCCAGGTGTACGAGAAGACGTAACACAAATTATTTTGAATATTAAAGGCTTAGCATTGAAATTATATGCTGAAGAAGAGAAAACCCTTGAGATCGATATTACAGGACCCGCTACCGTGACTGCCGGCGATATTATCGTAGACAGTGATGTTGAGATCCTAAATAAAGATTTAGTTATCTGTAGTGTTGCTGAAGGAGCTACTTTCCATGCTCGCTTAACAGTGAAACCTGGTCGTGGCTATGTTCAAGCAGACGAAAACAAAAAAGAAGATATGCCAATCGGTGTACTTCCAGTTGATTCCATCTACACACCCGTTCGTCGTGTTAACTACCAAGTAGAAAATACACGTGTTGGTCGTCGTGATGATTTCGACAAATTAACAATGGAAATATGGACAGATGGTTCAATCATTCCTCAAGAAGCACTAAGTTTAGCTGCGAAAATCATGACTGAGCATTTAGATATCTTTGTAAACCTTACTGACGAAGCGAAAAACGCTGAAATCATGGTGGAAAAAGAAGAAACTCAAAAAGAGAAAATGCTAGAAATGACGATTGAAGAACTTGATTTATCAGTTCGTTCATATAACTGTTTAAAACGTGCAGGCATTAATACTGTACAAGAACTTACAAACAAATCTGAACCAGAAATGATCAAAGTACGTAATTTAGGTCGTAAATCTCTTGAAGAAGTAAAACTTAAATTGCATGATCTAGGATTAGGATTACGTAAGGACGATTAAGACTTTTACGAAGTTTCCAGTCCTGCTTAACAGCAGTGGCTCGTGAGAACAGAAACGAAGGAGGGAACCCAACGTGAGTTACCGTAAATTAGGACGCACATCAAGCCAACGTAAAGCTATGCTACGTGATATTACAACTGATTTAATCATCAACGAACGCATCGTAACTACTGAAGCTCGTGCGAAAGAAGTACGTTCAACTGTAGAAAAAATGATTACTTTAGGTAAACGTGGAGATCTTCATGCACGTCGTCAAGCAGCTACTTTCGTTCGTAATGAAGTTGCTAGTGTTCGTGAAGAAGATGAGTCTATCGTTGTTGAATCAGCTTTACAAAAGCTATTTAACGATTTAGGACCTCGTTTCGCGGAACGCCAAGGTGGTTACACTCGTATCTTGAAGACAGAACCAAGACGCGGCGATGCAGCACCAATGGTAGTTATCGAATTTGTTAAATAATTAATAAACCGATCACTTTATAGATGTTTCTTTTAGAGTGTTATGATGTTGGAGGCGACTCCGAGTCTAGCTCTGCTTTCCCTGCTAAAGATGGCTTTAGCAGGGGAGCACTCATCATATAAAGGTGATTTTTTTTTGCTTTGGGAAAACGCTGTTTTCTCAAAGCTTTTTTGTTTCTTAAAAGCATTGCAGAAGCTTTTCCGGTTTGTTATACTGATTATTAATTGGAATTTTCAGATAATTAAACATCTGAGTTAGTAGAAGGGGGAATTATATGTCGCAAATGTTTGCTTTTTCGTTGCTGATGGTTATTTTATACATTGGTGATGTAGTTTCTATCAAAACAAAAGCTTGGATTCCATCTGTTTTTGTTTGTGGTGTTTTATTTATTCTTGGTTATTGGACTATTTTTCCACAAAATATTGTGGAAGTGGCAGGGATTCCTACAGTGGTTGCCACTTTATTAATGTATCTGTTGATTACTAATATGGGCACTCTGCTCTCTGTTAAAGAATTGGTTAATCAATGGAAAACGATTGTGATTGCTTTGTCAGGTATTCTGGGCATTATTGCCTTGTTATTAGCTGTAGGGACTTTTGTTTTTGACTTAAAAACAGTTTTAGTTGCAATCCCGCCGTTAGTAGGAGGTTTAGTTTCTTCATTAGTAATGTCAGAAGCGGCTCAATCAGCTGGTTTAGCCTCACTTTCGGTTTTGGCAATTTTAATTTATGTCATTCAAGGGTTTGCAGGTTATCCCTTAACTTCAATTGTTCTAAAAAAAGAAGGAAAGCGGAAGCTTCAAGAATATCGAGCAGGGACATGGCAGCCGGTTCATGAACAAGAGGGGCAAGAAACAGGAGCAGAACCAGATGTGCCTAAACTATTTGAAAAAGTACCCAAACGATATCATACAGATTATTCACGAATTTTACGTTTAGCCTTAGTTGCCACACTCGCTTATTATGTTTCTGTGTGGACGGCACCGTTTGTGACGATTAGTCCTTTTGTGCTGTGTTTATGTTTTGGCGTGATTGCAACGTCTTTAGGCTTTTTAGAAAAGCAACCATTACAGAAAGCAAATAGCTTTGGTTTTGCGATTTTAGGGTTAATGCTTTTTGTCTTTGATGGCTTAAAACAAGCCACACCTGAAATGTTGATGGATTTATTTTTACCAATGATTGGGATTATTGTGATTGGTGTTATCGGGATGTACATCTTTTCAGCAATTGTTGGTCGTGTATTAGGTGTGAGTAAAGAGATGGCATTCGCAGTTTCGTTGACAGCTTTATATGGCTTTCCAGCCGATTATATTATTACGAATGAAGTGATTCAATCATTGACAGAAGATGAACAAGAACAGGCGGCTTTAACGAGCCATTTAATGCCACCGATGTTAGTGGCAGGTTTCGTAACAGTCACCATTGTTTCGGTTATTTTAGCGGGTATTTTTTCAAGTATTTTATTAAGTTTGTAGAAACGGGGCGTAAGTATGAAAAAAATCAAAGCACTAGTCAAGCAGCATGTACAAGAAATGATTGCTTTTCGACGGGATTTACACCAACATCCAGAATTACAATTTGAAGAATTTCGAACGACAGGAAAAGTTGCGGCAGTTCTTGATCAATTGGGAATTACTTATCGCAAAACAGAACCGACGGGTTTAATTGCTGAAATTGTGGGCGGCAAACCAGGCCGAGTGGTTGCGCTGCGGGCGGATATGGATGCCTTACCTGTACAGGAATTAAATGAAGATTTAGCTTATAAATCTTTAGAAGCTGGCAAGATGCATGCATGTGGGCATGATTCCCATACGGCGATGTTAGTAACAGCGGCTAAAGTATTAAAAGAAATCCAAGAAGAACTTCAGGGAACAGTAAGGTTAATTTTTCAACCATCTGAAGAAAATGCGCAAGGCGCTAAAGCAATGGTTGCGCAAGGCGCAATGACCGGTGTTGATGATGTATTTGGCTTACATATCTGGTCACAAATGCCTGTAGGAACCGCTTCGTGTCGAGTGGGCTCAAGTTTCGCATCCGCAGATATTTTTTCTGTTGATTTTAAAGGCCGTGGTGGCCATGGTGCCATGCCAAACGCTTGTATTGATGCGGCAGTTATAGCTTCTTCTTTCGTGATGAATCTGCAAACGATTGTTTCTCGGGAGACAGATCCTTTAGATCCAGTAGTTGTCACGATTGGACGGATGGATGTGGGGACCCGTTTTAATGTGATTGCTGAGAATGCACGTTTAGAAGGAACGGTTCGTTGCTTTAGTGTAGCAACGCGTAATCGAGTAGAACAGGCGCTGCAACGCTATGCGGAACAAACAGCCGCTATTTATGGTGGTACGGCTTCGTTAGATTATCAATATGGAACGTTGCCAGTGATTAATGATGAGCAAGATGCCTTGTTTGCTCAAACACTAATTAAGGAAAATTTTGGTGAAGCGGCCTTAAGACAAGAAGAGCCGACAACCGGTGGTGAAGACTTCAGTTATTATACTGAACATGCTTCTGGTTGTTTTGCCTTAGTGGGAAGTGGTAATCCAGAGAAAGATACGGAATGGGCACATCACCATGGTCGTTTTAATATTGATGAAGATGCGATGGCAATGGGTGCTGAGTTATATGCCCAATATGCGTTTGAATATTTGAAGACACATTTCTAAAAGAAAATCAGTAACTTCTTGTTTTATGAGAACAAGAAGTTATTTTTATGAAAAATAGACCTGTCAAGACAGATAAGAGCTCCCATAATGACCGTTCTTTTGGTATAATAAAAAATAGTGTGAAGAATCAGAACAGATGATTGAAAAAACGCTACTTTTTTGGTAGTGTTAGAAAGAATAAATAGATTGAGGGAGTACGCGATGCAACCAATCATTGAACTAAATAATATCCAATTTAATTATCAACCAGAAGATGCTTCTCCCGCTTTAAAAGATGTGTCTTTTTCCATTCAACAAGGCGAATGGGTCGCTATTATTGGCCATAATGGTTCTGGTAAATCAACGTTAGCCAAAACGATCAATGGGCTGTTACTGCCAGCTGCTGGGACTATCAAAGTTGGCGGCAAAGAATTAAATGAAGCAAACGTCTGGGATATCCGGCGTATGGTAGGAATGGTCTTTCAGAATCCAGATAACCAATTTGTCGGTTCAACAGTCGAAGACGATGTGGCTTTTGGTTTAGAAAATCAAGGTATTCCGCGTGATGAAATGGTCGAACGTGTTCACGATGCATTAGAACGGGTTCGTATGTTAGATTTTGCCAAGCGAGAACCTGCTCGGCTATCTGGCGGCCAAAAACAACGAGTAGCTATCGCTGGTGTGGTTGCTTTGCGACCAGATATTATTATTTTAGACGAAGCGACAAGTATGTTAGATCCAGAAGGTCGTGCAGAAGTAATTGCTACCATTCAAAAGATTAAAGAAGAAAGCAATTTAACAGTTATTTCTATTACCCACGATATTGATGAAGCGGCTAATGCGAATCGTATTTTAGTGATGCGCCAAGGACAATTGACAAACGAGGGAACACCAGAAAAGATTTTTTCTGCAGGAGAAGCGCTTGTTGAAATGGGCTTGGATTTACCGTTTCCTGAAAAATTAAAAGTAGCTTTGAAAGAGCGCGGCGTTGTTGTGCCAACGAATTATTTAACAGAAGAAGGGATGGTGGATTGGTTATGGACATCCGTTTTAAACAAGTAGATTTTACTTACCAACCCAATACTCCTTTTGAGCAACGGGCATTATTCGATATTAATTTAACGATTCAAGACGGCTCTTATACAGCGATTGTCGGACATACTGGCAGTGGCAAATCAACGTTATTACAACATTTGAATGCTTTGGTGAAACCAACTAAAGGCCAAGTGACAATTGGAGAGCGTGTGATTACGCCAGAAACTGATAATAAGAATTTAAAACCAATTCGTAAAAAAGTTGGGATCGTTTTTCAATTTCCAGAAGCACAATTGTTTGAAGAAACAGTGGAGCGAGACATCGCTTTCGGACCGAAAAACTTTGGTGTTTCAGACGAAGAAGCGAAAAAATTAGCTAAGAAAATGCTTGATTTAGTCGGCTTAGATGAAAAATACTTACAACATTCTCCGTTTGAGTTATCAGGTGGTCAAATGCGCCGTGTCGCAATTGCTGGTGTGCTAGCGATGGAACCAGAAGTCTTAGTATTAGACGAACCGACTGCTGGTTTGGATCCTAAGGGTCGTAAAGAAATGATGGAGATGTTTAGTCGTCTGCATAAGGAACATAATATGACCATCGTTTTAGTGACACATTTGATGGATGATGTGGCTAATTACGCAGATCATGTGATTGTTTTAGAAAAAGGACAAATCGTCCGAGCGGGAGCACCACAAGAAGTGTTTCAAGAGACACAATGGTTGAAAGAAAAACAATTAGGCGTGCCAACTGCAGCCGAATTTGCTGAAAAATTAGTGGCAAAAGGCTTTTCTTTTGAGCAATTACCATTAACAGCCGATCAATTAGCCGATCAGCTTCTGAAAAAAATGCAGGAAGCAGGTGAGGCAAAATGATGAATAAATTGATTTTTGGGCGCTATATTCCAGGTGATTCTTTTATCCATCGTTTAGATCCGCGCGCAAAATTATTAGCTAGTTTTTATTTTATTGGGATTATCTTTTTAGCAAATAATTGGCAGAGTTATGTTTTAATAGCAGCCTTTACTGCTTTTGCTATTTCATTATCAAAAATCAGCGCCCGCTTCTTTATCCGCGGTGTTCGGCCATTATTATGGCTAATTCTGTTTACTGTGGCTCTTCAAACCTTGTTTACACAAGGGGGCGAAGTGTACTTTCAGTGGGGAATTATTTCCATTACCCAGTTTGGTGTGACGAATGGGCTGTTTATTTTCTGTCGTTTTGTTTTAATTATTTTCATGTCAACGTTATTAACTTTAACGACGGCACCATTAGAGTTATCAGATGCGATTGAATATTTGCTACGCCCACTTCGTGTAGTGAAATTTCCAGTTCATGAAGTTTCATTGATGTTATCAATTGCCTTACGTTTTGTCCCAACATTAATGGATGAAACGGAAAAGATTATGAATGCTCAACGTGCCCGTGGTGTTGATTTTGGTGAAGGAAACTTACTTCAAAAAATGAAAGCTATTGTTCCACTGTTAATTCCGCTTTTCGTAAGTAGTTTTAATCGTGCGGAAGATTTGGCGACTGCCATGGAAGCAAGAGGTTATCAAGGTGGCGAAGGACGGACAAAATACCGCATTCTTCATTGGCACCTACGAGATACAATAGTAATGTTTGGCTTTGTCTTGTTAACCATTGGCTTATTTGTATTAAGAACTTAGAAAAGGTGAAGAAAAATTATGCCCCGCTATAAAGCAATCATTGCCTATGATGGCACTCATTTTCATGGCTTTCAAAAGCAGCCTAATGAGCGTACCGTTCAAGAAGAAATAGAAAAAACGTTAGCACGCATGAATAATGGACACTCCGTGACGGTTTTTGGTTCAGGACGAACAGATGCAGGTGTTCATGCAATGGGCCAAGTGATTCACTTTGATTATCCGCAGGAACGTCCGTTGGAAAAAATGCGCTTTGCGTTAGATACACAAACACCAGAAGACATTGCTGTGCGCAGCGTGGAACGTGTTTCAGAAGACTTTCATGCACGTTATCACGTGATCGAAAAAACCTATCAATTTAAAGTGGATATTGGCAAACCGCGAAGTCCATTTCGACGTTTTTATGCCAGTTATTTTCCGTATCCCATTGATCTCGAAAAAATCCAACAAGCTTTACCTGATTTATTAGGCACCCATGATTTTACCTCTTTCTGTGCCTCAGGAAGTTCGGTAGAAGATAAAATCCGAACTATTCATGAAGCCAGTGTTCATGTCAATGAAACGGGGGATGAATTAACATTCACTTTTCGGGGCGATGGTTTCTTGTACAAAATGATTCGGATTTTAGTTGGTACGCTATTGAAAATCGGCAATGGGCGGCTGGAACCAACCGCGATTCCAGCAATTATCGCAGCCAAAGATCGAAATTTAGCAGGTCCGACTGCTCATCCAGAAGGATTGTATTTAGCAGAAGTGAAATATGAAAACTAAAAAGACGTAGACCTTACAAGAAAAGGTCTGCGTCTTTTTAGTTGCAAAATTTAGATGTATTTAACAGCTGTTCCGTAAGCCACGACAGATTGCATGTCTGTGCCAATTGTGCCAGAATCAAAACGCATCATCACAACGGCATCTGCACCTAATTTAGAGGCTTCTGCTTTTAAACGTTCGATTGCTTGGTCGCGTGCTTCTCGTTGCATATCAGTGTAACCTTTGATTTCACCGCCAACTACGCTTTTTAGTCCAGCACCTAAATCTTTAAACATATTTTTAGAACGTGTGGTTAACCCGAAAACTTCTCCAATAATTTCATATTCTTGACCGCTAATTCTCTCGGTTGTTGTAACTAACATGGGCAATTTCCTCCAGTACTTGTTGGTAACTTCAATTTACCATAGTCAAGAGTTTGGTACAACGAATATACATAAAAACGACACTAGAAAAGATGCGCTTCCGCATTTTTTCTAGTGTCGTTTTGGTAAGAATTAATCAAGAATAGGCTCTTTTTTAGAAATCATGACCCAAACCCAACTAATTAGAAAAGCAACCGTTGCTGGAACGACCCAGCCCATGCCAATAGTGAACAATGGTAAGTATTGGCCGGCTTTTTCTAAAAGCGTTGTTACAAACGCCGTATCTTTGATAAAGGCAGGCGCGCTATTTAATGCATCTAAAACAGCAGCAATCAATGTGATATAGGTCGTTGCTTGATAGACTTCCCGTCGATGTTTGAAAATAGGACTGATGATTACCAAAAGCATTAAAGTAATCGCCAATGGATAAAGGAACATCAAGACTGGAACGGCAAATTGAATGATGTTGGTTAAGCCGACATTTGCAAAAATAGCTGGTAAAATAACAACAATTGCCAAGAATTTTTGATAGGAAACTTTCGGAAACATTTCTTCAAAAGTCTCAGAAAAGGCTGTGCTTAAGCCGATACCGGTTTTTAAACAAGCAAGAACTACGATAAAAGCCAGTAAAATACTCCCTGGTAGGCCTAAATAGTAATTGGCAATTTGAGCTAAGGCAATCCCGCCGTTTTCACTGATTGGAAAAGCCCCGATACTCATTGTTCCCATATAAGCAAGTAAGGTATAGATAATCCCCATCAATACAACACTGAAAGCACCTGATTTAATCATTCCTTTAGCGATATCTCCTGGTTTTTCGATGCCCATATTTCGTAAAGTGGAAACGACAACAATCCCAAAAGCTAATGAAGCTAAAGCATCCAGCGTATTATAACCTTCTGTAAATCCTTTAAAGAAAGGACTTGAAATATAATTTTCACCAACAGCGGCACTGGCCACATGACCTAATGGTTTTACAAAGGCTAAAACAATCAAAATTCCTAGCAATGCTAAAAATAACGGATTTAAAAATTTACCCACATAATCTAAGATTTTACTTGGCTTTCTAGAGAAGAGCCAAACGGCTAAGAAAAATAATGCGGAAAAACCAGCAAGAACCAGCCATTGCAAGTCTTTAGGAACAAATGGTGCAAGACCAATCTCAAAAGAAGTAGTTGCTAACCTTGGTAAAGCAAAGAAAGGACCAATCGTTAAATATAATAGTAAGGTAAAAATAAGAGCATAACGACGATTAATCCGAGAAGCTAAGTCAAAAACACCTGAACTTTTAGAAACACCCATAGCAATGACACCAAGAAAAGGTAAGCCAATTCCAGTGGCTAAGAAGCCCAAGTTTGCTAAAAAGACGGAAGCCCCCGCTTCTTGTCCCATATGTACAGGGAAAATTAAATTTCCGGCACCGAAAAACAAACCGAATAACATTGAACCAACGTATAGATAATCACGCCAAACTAACTTTTTTTGCATAGATTCACACTCCTTAATATTGTCTTATTATTTAAAATAACAGAAGAAGAAACAGAGAGCAACCAGTTTTTATAGAAAACATTGGTTTTCTTATTTTTCTATGAAATAAGCATACTGATAATCATCACAATAGTGTCCATTTATATAAAATTCTTCTTTAAAATGTGCTTCCTGCACAAAACCATGTTTTTCATAGAATCGAATGGCTTCTTGATTGGTAGCCATTACTCGCAAACTCAGCTTATGAATCCCGCTTATCTGAGCCATCTCTTTGACATACGACAACAAAGAACCACCAATCCCTTGACCTTGGAAATCTGGCGAAACGCCAATACTTAGTAGCCATTGCTTTTGATGAGCTGCTAACGAAGTGGGCGGATGGACTTCAATAAATCCAGCAAGTTGTTGTCCGCTGATGGCAACGAAAATCGTTTCATCCTTCATTTTTTCCTGATATGCCGCAAGCGAGAGTGGTTGTATCTCGGCAGGGGTATTCTTTTTTGTCCAAATGATTTGGTCCAAGGCATGTAATGCGGGCCAATCTGCTTCGGCAACTAAGCGAATAGTGAGTGAGGTAGACAAGATAATAGGGCTCCTTTTTCTGAAATTTTAAAATATAAAAAGACTATAGCATTTATTGTCTGAAAATTCAAATACTTTTAAAACGAAAAGAAAAATGGCTGCACCTTTTCGATAAAATCAAAATATGCTACCATAGCTACCAGAGGATAGATGGTAAAAAAGAATCTATCTAAATGGAGGGTATGTTTGTGAAAAAAATGGCAGTATATTGTGGCGCCAGTCTGGGGAATGAGCCAATCTATCAGCAAGCTGCAGTAGCGTTAGCCGCTTGGATGAAAGAAAATCACTATGATCTAGTTTATGGCGGTGGCAATGTTGGTCTAATGGGTACGGTGGCTGACACGCTTTTAGCAGAAGGTGGAGAGGTAATTGGTGTTATGCCCACTTTTTTAATGGAGCGGGAGATTGCACATAATGGCATTACAAAGATGCATACAGTTAGCGATATGCATGCGCGTAAGAAAAAGATGATTGAATTGGCAGATGTGTATTTAGCTTTGCCCGGTGGTCCAGGTACACTCGAAGAAATTAGCGAGGTGATCTCTTGGGGCCGAGTCGGTGAACATATGAATCCTTGTATTTTATACAACGTGAATGGTTACTATGATTTATTAGCTGCTTTTTTTGATAAAATGGTAGAAACTAATTTCTTAACAGCGGCGGATCGAGCTAAAATTTTCATTTCAGATTCCTTAGAAGAAATTGGTGCATTTATTGATTCCTATGAACCGCCAATGATTCGTCAATACAAAAAATAACAAAAGAGGCAGTCACTCTAACCAGAATGACTGCCTCTTTTTTACTAGTTTTTCGTTAAAATCCGATGTAAGAACTCTTTTGTCCGAGCTTCTTTTGGATGGACAAAAATATCTTCAGCGGTCCCTTCTTCGGCAATGACACCTTTATCCATGAAAATAACACGATCGGATACGTCCCGCGCAAATTCCATTTCATGTGTTACAATCACCATTGTTAGCCCTGTATGGGCAAGATTTTTCATCGTTTTTAGCACTTCTCCAACCATTTCAGGATCCAATGCAGAAGTTGGTTCATCGAAAAGTAAAACATCTGGATCCATTGATAATGCTCGAGCAATGGCTACCCGTTGCTTTTGTCCACCAGATAATTGAGCAGGTTTGGCATCAATAAAACGAGCCATGCCAACTTTTTCTAAATTTTCTAAGGCAATTTTTTTGGCTTCTTCTTTGTTTCTTTTTAGGACAGTCATCTGACCAGAAGTACAGTTTTCTAAGACATTCATGTTATTAAATAAATTGAATGATTGGAAAACCATACCTAAATGGGTCCGATATTTGGGCAAACTATAACCACGTTCTAAAACATTTTTACCATTATAGATGATTTTGCCATCTGTTGGTTTTTCTAACAAATTAATACAACGTAGTAACGTTGATTTACCAGAACCAGAAGAACCGATAATGGTGACAACTTCTCCTTTATTGACGTTCATATTGATATCTTTTAATACTTCGTTTTCGCCAAAGCTTTTTCGTAAATGTTCAATTTCAATAATTGCACTCATTTGTTTGCCTCCTAGCTTTCTTTTCCTTCTTCAGTTAATTCTTCTACTTTAACGTAAGCAGAAGGGCCATCCATTTTACGTTCCACAACACGTAAGATTCGTGTGATCACAAAAGTCATTACCAAGTACATGATGCCGACAATTGTAAAGGTTTGGAAGAACTGGAAGTTTGCGCCAGAAGCAGCATTCCCTTGGAAGAATAAATCTGCGACACCGATAACACTTAACACGGCCGTATCTTTGATATTAATGACAAATTCATTCCCTGTTGCAGGTAAAATATTACGTAATACTTGGGGAATAACGACTTTACGCATTGTTTGTCCATGGGTCATCCCAATCGCTTGTGCTGCCTCGAATTGTCCTTTATCCACTGCGAAAATACCTCCGCGAACAATTTCAGACATATAGGCACCAGTATTCACAGAAACGATAAATAGTGCGGCCACTGTTCGGTCTAAAGAGATGCCAAAAGCTAGAGCTAAACCATAGAAAATAACCATTGCTTGAACCATCATTGGTGTACCACGGAAAACTTCAATATAAATAGAAAGAATTAAATTTCCTAATTTTTGGAAGAAACGAGCGACTGGGTTTTCAGAATCTGGAATTGTACGGAAGACACCAATTAGTAAACCAAGGGTTGTTCCGACAACTGTCCCAATTAACGCGATAAATAGCGTTAAACCAGCACCACGTAAAAACATGTCGCCATATTGATTCCAAATATTTTTGAAATCGTTAATAAGTCCTGTTTTTTGTTCATCACTATCTGTTGCTGCAGGTTGATCCTTGATTGCTTGGTCCATAATTTTTGTCCGTTCATCTTGAGAAATACCTGCTAAAATTTTGTTTACTTTTTCAATATCTGGATCGCCTTTACGCATGCCGACTGCTACTTGCGAGTCTTCAGCGCTAGCATCAAAGCCATTTTCTTTTGGAAATTCTAACATTTTTAATTCTTTATTGACACTAGTTGCTGTTATGCCTTCAGGGCGTTCACTAACATACCCATCAATCATGCCAGAAGCAAGTGCTGTTCGCATAGCTGAAAAGTTATCCATTGCTTGCTGTTTATTGACATTTGGAATTTGATCAATTAATCCGTAGTGGAATGTATTTAGTTGAGCCGTAATTTTAGCATCAGCTAAATCTTTCAAGCTTTTTGCATTAGCGTATTTGCCATCTTTTTTAACAATTACGACAAATTGTGATTCATAATAAGGGTTTGTAAAAGCAATTTCTTTTTTTCGTTCAGCGGTTGGGCTCATTCCGGCGATAATGGCATCAATTTTTCCAGATTGTAAGGCGGGCGCCAAGCCATCCCATTTGGTTTGGACGATTACTAATTTACGACCTAAACCATCGGCAATTTTTTTAGAAATTTGAACATCATAGCCGCCTGCATAAGAGTTGCCTTGAATAGGCACTGCGCCATGTGCGTCATTTTTCTGTGACCAGTTAAAAGGGGCGTAGCCAGCTTCCATGCCGACACGAAATTCACCATTTTCCTCCGCCGAAGCGTTGGTTGTCATGCCAAGTAACGAAAATAGCGTGACAAGTAGTAGACTGAATGAAAAAACTTTTTTGTTCATCTTTTTCTCTCCTTTAAATTTCTTGTCTGATTGATCGTTTTGTCTTTTTTCAATCAACAAGCTTTGATAATCAGCTGAGCAAAAGCGATTCTGTCTTTTTAAAGGAGAATACTTCTGTCACAACCTATTTTTGAATACAAAAAAACAACCAAACAGATGTAAGGTTGCTAGGTAATGTCGAAAAAAATTCCTCAACGAAACATAGCACAACTTAGCATCACTACTAAGACAGTCCGCAAGCTCTTAACTTACGTCCCAACACACAACAGAAGAGGCTCCGTTATGCATTTCGGCGATTGATCCTAAACTTGCTTCCCAGTGTCCTCTCACTCCACAAGCGTAATAAAAACCGCGACCTCTACCTCTTTTTTGAGGCACTATTCAGTTATTAAATTCAGTTATTAATTTTAGGATAAATCCAGAAGAAAGTCAATATGTTCCAGCAAAGGAATTTATCAAGAGGACACAAACACCATGAAATTAGCGTAACATTTTCCCTACGAAATAGAAACTAATACGAAAAAAGCAACCATTCCTAAAGGAACAGTTGCTTTTTACTTAAGCTTTGACAGCTTTTGGTTCACGACCTAAAATAGCTTGAAGAACAGTCAATACACCTAAAGAAGCTAAAATTGTATAAATTAGACTTGAGTAAGTTAAGATACCGAAATCCCAAGTTTTGTAAACTAATAAAACAATTGCTAAGGCGATAATAGCGATAACGTTGAAGAACGCAAAAGCCCAAAGATTTCCGTTTTCTTTACGAGAAAGATAAAAAACAGAGAACCAAATGCTTAAAACGCCCCAAGCGATGCAGGCAATAATTGCAGCCCAATAAATAATAAATGCGACCATTGTTGTTTCACCTCACTTTTACTCATGCATATTTTACCACGAGTTGAGAAATTTGTCACAAACTCTTTCAAGATAAATCAATATATAGGTAAGAAGTTTTCAAAAAGTGGAAAAACTTTTGGTGCTAATGTTAAAATACGTTATAATATAGAAGATTAGGAGCTGAATCGATATGCAAGATATCACGCAAGCCGAGGCAATTCATTGGTTGGCAACCCAACAAAAAATCACATTTTTAACAGGTGCGGGTATCTCGACAGCCTCAGGTGTGCCAGATTATCGTTCCTTAAAAGGTGTCTATCAAGGAATCCAGCAACCGGAATACTTATTGAGCCGGACTTGCTTAAAAACAGAGCCAGAAAAGTTTTATCAATTCGTTAAAACGCTCTATCATCCAGACGCACAACCTAATATCATTCACCAGAAAATGGCCCAATTAGAGCAAATGAAACGGGGAAAAATTGTTTCACAAAATATTGATGGGCTTCATCGAAAAGCAGGTAGCCAAGAAGTGGTGGACTTTCATGGTAATTTATATGAATGTTATTGCCAAACTTGTGGTACAACGGTTCCTTGGCAAGACTATTTGCTTAGTGATCGGCACGCTGATTGTCGTGGACAAATCCGTCCAGCTATTACTTTGTATGAAGAAGGACTATCCGAAGAGGCAATTGAAAAAGCCATTCAGGCCGTTGTTTCTGCCGACTTAATCGTGATTGTCGGCACGAGTTTTCAAGTGCATCCATTTTGCGATTTGATTCATTATAAACAACCAACGGCAGCTATTTTAGCTATTAATCAAACGCCGCTATTTTTACAACAACCTTATTATTTTTTAGAAGCGAAAGCCGAAACGATATTTGCAGAATTAACGATAAAGGAGTAACGGAATGGAAGAATTTAAATCAGAAAAAGAAAAAATGATCGCAGGTGCACTATATTTTGCCTCAGATCCTGAATTAGTGGCTGATCGCAAAAAAGCCCGTGAACAAATGGCGTTAATTAACCAACAACCAGACACATATATTCGTCGTCAATTAATAGAAGAAACATTTGGAAAAGTGGGTGTCGGGACGTACATCGAACCGATGATTCAATTTGATTATGGCTACAACATTTCTGTGGGAAAAAATTTCTATGCCAATTTTAATAACGTTTTTTTAGATGTTTGTCCAATCGAAATTGGCGATAACTGTATGTTTGGACCCAATGTGCAACTTTATACAGCCGAGCATCCATTACAAGCAGCCAAGCGTAATAGCGGAATGGAATCAGGGAAACGAATTATCATTGGCAACAATGTTTGGATTGACGGTGGAGCGATTGTCCTTCCTGGCGTAACATTAGGCGATAATGTAGTGGTGGCAGCAGGTGCTGTTGTGACTAAATCGTTCCCAGAAAACTGTGTGATCGCAGGTAATCCAGCACGGATAATTAAAGAATTGACTGAAGATGACGCCCCAACAACTTCTTTAGAACAACAACGAGCAAAGATTAACCAAATCGATAAGGAACTGGTCCGTTTATTAGAACAGCGGATGGACGTCGTCGCAGAGATTGCTGCAGTGAAAAAGAAAGCAGGTCATGCGGTTTTTGATTCTGAAAGAGAACAACAAGTATTAGAAACTATTCTGAATCATGTTGAAAATGCCGAGTATGAAGAAACATTATCTGAGACTTTCCAGGGAATTATGGACGCCTCTAAACGTTTCCAAGAAAAACATTTAGGAGAGTGAGGCGAAGGTCGTGGATGGAGAAATCAGAAGAAGAGAGATTGTTAAAAGATTAAGAGAGACCGAAAAGCCAATTAGTGCCACTCGTTTTGCAAAAGCTTTTGATGTCAGCAGACAAATTATTGTAGGAGATGTCGCTCTATTACGGGCGACAGGGGTCGAAATTGTCGCAACAGCTCGAGGGTATATGTTGGAACAACCTTTAGAAGGAATTGAACGGAAAATTGCTTGTCAACATACACCTGAACAAACGAGAGAAGAATTGTCAGTCATTGTTGCCAAAGGTGGAGAAGTGGTAGATGTGAGTATTGCACATCCGCTTTATGGGGAATTAATCGGCAGTTTGCGCATTCAATCAGAGAAAGATATTGATAAATTTATGGACAAGTATCAAAAAGAGCATGCTACATTACTATCAGTTTTAACAGGAGGCGTCCATCTGCATACTATTCGCTGTGCAGACGAAGAAACTTTCCAAGAAATCAAAGAGGCACTTCGAAAAAAAAGTATTTTGTTTGAAGGATAACGAGAAAAAGAGAGGACGTTGATGTTTGTTCAAGCCCTTTCTTTTTTTTCTTAGAAAATTACCAAAAAAAGATAGAAGAATTTGTGAATTTTCTTCTATTTTTTCAACTTTTTGCTAGAAATTTTTTATGAAACAGTATACTATTAAAAAAGGAGCCATTTAAACAATAACTATGTCAATTATTATGTTGGTACATAAAAATAAATGGAGAAAAATAAAAAAGGAGAATGAGTATGAAAAAACAATTTGCCATGTTCTCTACCTTATTACTTTTAGGTTCATCAATGCCAGTAGGCGCATTTGCAGAAGGTAATAACTTGGTAGCTGAAAATAGTTCTGTTGCAGAAACAACCCCAGAAGCAACAACTGCTGAAGACACTGAAACGACAGCGACTAGTGAAACAACAGAAGCGACAGAAGAATCAACAACTGAAACAGAAAGTTCAACCGAATCAAGTGAATCTACAACCACGGAGTCCACGGAAACGTCAGGAACCGAAACGACAGATTCCACAACGGATTCAACATCCACAAGTACGACAGAATCGACTACTGACTCCACCTCAACGAGTACAACAGAGTCAACCACAGATTCTACGTCAACAAGTACAACTGAATCAAGTACCACGCCGACGACCACACCAAGTTCTTCTAAAGAACAGCCAAAACCTGGCACGAGTACTTCTGAATCAAAACAGCCGGCGAAACCAGTGACACCAACAGCGCCAGCTGAAAAGCCAGTAGAACAACCAGCAGCGTCAACACCGCAGCCCGAAATAGTCCCACCAGTTACAAATGAAACGGTTGGGTTAGTGGAAGACGATGAGACGTTTACGGTCAGCAAAACGAAGAAGACAGAAGAGTTTATTCAAGAAATCGGTGAATCTGCTCGGAAAGTGGCCAAGGACAAAAACTTATATGCTAGTGTGATGATTGCTCAAGCAATTTTAGAAAGTGGCAGCGGCAATAGTAAATTAAGCCAGAAACCAAACTACAATTTGTTTGGTATTAAAGGCGATTACAAAGGTCAATCTGTTTCTTTTATTACCTATGAAGACAATGGTTTCGGTAACCTATACACAGTAGAAGCAAAATTCCGTCAATATCCAACGTATAAAGAATCAATGGAAGATTATGCGAAATTATTGAAAAATGGTTTAGATTCCAATAAAGATTTCTATCATGGTGTCTGGAAAACGGAAGCCAAATCATACAAAGAAGCGACACGTTTCCTAACAGGAAAATACGCAACGGACAAAGATTACCATAAGAAATTAAATGCGTTAATTAAAACATACGATTTAACTTATTATGATAAAGAAAAAGCAACCGTTGAACCAATGGAATCAAATTTCCCAGCCTATAATGGCAAAAACTATGACACCTTTAATAGTTATGCTTGGGGCAACTGTACACAATATGTTTACAACCGTATTACGCAATTAGGTAAACGTGTGGACTTAACAATGGGGAATGGTCAAGATTGGGGCGAAACAGGTCGTGCACGCGGGTACAAAGTAAGTCGTACACCAAAAGCAGGCGCAGCGGTTTCCTTCCCAGCTGGCGTTTTAGGCGCAGACAATACTTATGGTCATGTCGCATTTGTGGAAAAAGTCTTTAAAGATGGTAGCATCTTAATTTCTGAAATGAACGTGAAGGGATTAAACGTTGTTTCGACACGTACAATCTCAGCCGATGAAACACATTTAATGAACTATATCGTTCCAAAAGATAAATAAAAAAATCAGCTCTTTGTCAATAAGAACGAATGAGTTGGAAAAATCAAAGCTAGCACTGAAGAAGCAATTTTAATTCTTCAGTGCTAGCTTTTTTTGTGGCAAAAGTTCTCTCCAATAAAGTTTAATACATTCAGATATTGCCAGGAGGCTTCAGGTCGGGATGAGTTAGCAACAGTCGCTGAGAGCTATATTTTTTTTAGGTATAATCATTTACTTTTAGGTGGAAGATGTCTTATAATTGTAAGCGGATACAAAATAAAAAAGAGGTGGGTAAATGAGTAAAAAAGAAATAAATAAAGTAGTTGCCAGTAGCTATCAATTGTATATTAATGGAGAGTGGACAACAGGTAGTGGTAACAAAATGATTGCTAGTTACAATCCTAGTAATGGCGAAAAATTAGCAGAATTTGTTGATGCCACAAATGCAGATGTGGATCGAGCTGTAGAAGCAGCTCAAGAAGCGTTTCAGACATGGAAAGATGTTGACGTTGTAACAAGAAGCAATCTTTTGTTGAAAATTGCTGATTTGATTGAAGAAAATCAAGAACATTTGGCTATGGTGGAGACTTTAGATAATGGAAAACCGCTTCGGGAAACGCAATCGATTGATGTCCCTGCCAGTGCAGACCATTTTCGGTATTTTGCTAGTGTGATTCGTGGAGAAGAAGGGTCTGTCAAAGAATTTGATAAGGATACGTTATCCATTGTTGTGAAAGAACCCATTGGTGTTGTGGGTCAAATTATTCCGTGGAATTTCCCCTTATTAATGGGTGCTTGGAAATTAGCACCAGCGTTGGCAGCAGGTAATACGGTTGTGATTCATCCGTCCTCGAGCACATCATTAAGTCTGTTGGAATTGTTTAAAATTTTTGATCAAGTCTTGCCGAAAGGAGTAGTGAATTTAATCACCGGTCGTGGTTCTGATTCAGGAAATTATATGTTGGCACATCCAGGGTTTGATAAGCTAGCTTTTACAGGCTCAACAGAGGTGGGGTACACTGTCGCTAAAGCGGCGGCCGACCGCCTAATTCCAGCCACTTTAGAACTTGGCGGAAAATCAGCCAACATTATTTTTGAAGATGCCAATTGGGAACGTGCATTAGAAGGCGTGCAGTTAGGGATTTTATTCAATCAAGGGCAAGTTTGTTGTGCTGGGTCTCGTGTGTTCGTTCAGTCAGGTATTTATGATCAATTTGTAGAAGCTTTAAAGGAAAAATTTGAACAAGTGAACGTTGGTTTCCCGTGGGAAAAAGATGTTGAAATGGGCGCTCAGATCAATGAGCATCAATTGGAAGAAATTTTAAAATATGTCGAAATTGGTGTGAAGGAAGGAGCTACGCTGATTACTGGTGGGCAACGTTTAACAGAAAATGGGCTAGACAAGGGGGCGTTTTTAGCACCTACGTTATTAGCGAACGGCACGAATACAATGTGCGTGGCCCAAGAAGAAATCTTTGGTCCTGTTGCAACAGTGATTAAATTTGAAACGGAAGAAGAAGTCATTCGTTTAGCTAATGATTCTGAATATGGTCTAGGTGGTGCGGTCTTTTCTCAAGATATCAATGTGGCATTACGGGTTGCTCGTGGTGTACGGACAGGTCGGATGTGGGTCAACACATACAATCAATTGCCTGCGGGCGCGCCATTTGGCGGTTATAAAAAATCAGGAATTGGTCGAGAAACGCATAAATCAATGCTAGATGCTTATACGCAAATGAAAAATATTTACATTGTGACAAAAGAAGAAGCAGACGGACTGTATTAAGTAGTGTAGTGAATTTTAGATAACAAACTTATTTTTGGCTATTGTTATTTTCGAGCTAAACAAAACAATAATTTTTTGAAAAAGTTGAGTGATGAGTAAAGTAAAACAGATTAAAAGTAAAGCCTGGTGCAAAAATCACTTTGGATTTTTGTACCAGGCTTTAAAGCGGAGTAACAATAGTGGTCACTCTTGGTTGTTTTTAATTTTCGACTATTATAGAAGGAGTTATTTTGCTTCTTCTGCTTCAAATTTAGCAAAAGCTGTTTCAATAACTTCTTTTAATGCAGAAGCAGAAGCTTCCATTTTTTCTTGTTCAGCATCTGTTAATGGAATTTCAATGACTTGTTTAACGCCTTGGCGGTTGATGATCGCTGGTGCACCGATATAAATATCGTTTTGACCATATTCACCTTCTAAATAAACAGATAATGGTAACACAGAGTTTTCATCGTTTAGGATAGCTTTAGTGATACGCGCTAGTGCAACCGCGATTCCATAGAAAGTAGCTCCTTTTTTCTCGATGATTGTGTAAGCAGCGTCGCGTACGTTGAAGAATAAATTAACCATTGCTTCTTCATCGACGTCAGGATTATTTTTCACCCATTCGTAAATTTGTAAGCCAGCGACATTCGCATGTGACCAAACTGGGAATTCTGTATCTCCGTGTTCACCTAAGATGTAGGCATGGACATTTCGTGCATCAACGTCAACTAATTCGGCAATTGCTTGACGGAAACGAGCAGAATCTAGTGAAGTTCCTGAACCGATTACTCGTTCTTTCGGGAAGCCAGAGAATTTCCAAGTTGAATAAGTCAAAATATCAACTGGGTTTGCGGCAACTAAGAAGATACCGTTGAAACCAGAATCAACAATTGTTGTAACGATTTCTTTATTAATTTTCAAGTTTTTATGAACTAAGTCTAAACGAGTTTCGCCTGGTTTTTGAGGCGCGCCAGCTGTTAAGACAACTAAGTCTGCATCATGGCAATCGTCATAAGTAGCAGCATAGATTTTTTTAGGAGAAGTAAATGCTAATGCGTGAGATAAGTCCAACGCGTCTCCTTCAGTTTTTGGTACATTAATATCAATAATCCCAACTTCTTGAGCAATATTCTGAGTTACTAAAGCAAAGGCATAGCTAGAACCTACGGCACCGTCCCCGACTAAAATTACTTTTTGGTGATCTTTATTCCCTGCGGCTGCAGTCATGTGTACCATTCCTTCCTCTACATTCTTTTTCGTGAGCAACGAGTTTTTATTTCCTGTTGCTAAAGTGATAGTAACATGGTTTGTAAAAAATGTCACGAACTTTGATTGTAAAAATGATACAGTTTTCAGACCTGTTTCAAAATGGTAGCTCTTACATGTGCGTAATTTCACTATCTTACGCATATTTAAATTTCTAAAAAATTTTTTTACATCTTTCTTAATCTTCAAAGACTGCGAGTTTTTTTATTTCTATGGTATAATGAATAAAACTGGGTAGCGCATACGCTTCCCAGCCATTTTGTGTTGGCAAGCTTATAATCCAAGGAGAATGAAAGATGAAAGTAATCGTAGGACTGGGAAATCCCGGTAGTAAATACAAAGAAACAAAACACAACATTGGCTTTATTACGCTAGATGAAATTGCGTATCGGCAAAATGTTTCGTTTAATAATAGTAATTTTGAAGCAGATATTGCAGAGTTTTTTATAGGGACTGAGAAAGTATCGTTAGTGAAACCATTAACATTTATGAATGAATCAGGTCGCTCTGTTGGTCCGTTGTTGACCTACTTTGGGGTAGATGAGGAAGACTTGATTGTTATTTATGATGACTTAGACTTAGAGGTCGGTAAAATTCGTTTACGGCAAAAAGGTAGTGCTGGCGGCCACAATGGGATAAAAAGTCTGATTGCCCATTTAGGAACAAATGTCTTTCCTAGAATTAAAATTGGCATTGGTCGGCCCTCAAAAAATGATACAGTTATCCACCATGTACTAAGTACTTTTCCCAAAGAAACACACGAAGAGATGTTACTTGCTGTAAAAAAAGCAGCCGATGCCGCTTTATATGCATGTGAAGGACATACGTTTGTTGAAACAATGAATCAATTTAATGGAAAATAGCAGAAAGGAGGGCCCTTGTTTGAATATTATCGAACGAATTAGCCAAACAGAAATTGCTAAATCATGGCGCAGTCAACTAATGACAACAGGAACGCGCCAACTAATTACTGGGTTATCAGGCTCTGCTAAAACATTACTGATGGCAGGAGCTTTACAAAAGACGCATCAAAAAATTGTTATTGCGGTTCCAAACCTATACTATGCCAATCAATTAGTAGATGATTTTTTAAATATTTTACCTTCAGAACAAGTTCATCTATTTCCAGTAGATGAAGTGTTATCCGCCGAAATGGCCTTTTCTTCACCAGAAGCGCGCGCAGATCGAGTGAGTGCGTTAAATTTCCTGATGACAGCGAATGCAGGAATCGTGGTCGTACCAGTAGCTGGACTACGAAAGTATTTGCCAACGAAAGAAACGTGGCAAAATGCGCAACTTCATTGGGAAATCGGGACAGAAGTAGAACCTGAGATCCTCGCGCAACGCTTAGTGTTAATGGGCTATGAACGCCAATCGATGGTCGGAAAGCCTGGCGAATTTAGTATTCGCGGAAGCATTGTTGATGTCTATCCGCTAAATGCCGAATACCCTGTTCGGGTGGAACTGTTTGATGTTGAAATCGACTCAATCCGTTATTTTGAAGCGGATACTCAACGCTCATTAGAAAATCTTGAAGAAGTAATGATTTCACCAATGACTGATTTAGTATTCTCAAAGGCAGATATGAATCATGGCATGACGAGGTTACAAGATGCTCTAGAAAAACGTTTAGCGACAGCTAAAGATCAAACGGAGACCGATTTTTTAGAAGAATATTTTGGTCAGTTGCTGTCTTCTTGGGAACAAGGGATTCCTACAGAAAATGCTCACTATTATACAGATTTTCTGTACCAACAACAAACTACGCTGTTAGATTATTTACCAGAAAATAGTTTGCTTTTTGTGGATGATTATTCTCGTATGATGGAAACGGAGCGAGAAATCGCTAGAGAGGAAGCGGAATGGCAAACCCTGAAAATTGAAGAAATGCGCGTGTTTTCTGAACAAACTTTTGGCGTAGACTTTCATGATCAATTGCGAAAAACTGCACGAAATACGACCTTCTTTTCACTTTTTCAAAAAGGGATGGGGAATCTTCGTTTCCAAGAAGTCCATAATTTCCAATATCGTTCAATGCAACAATTCTTCGGTCAAATGCCGTTGCTAAAAGCGGAAGTGGACCGTTGGCAAAAGCAAAACCAAACGGTCGTTGTTTTTGTTCCTACGAAAGAACGGATTCAAAAAGTCGAAGAGCTATTTCAGGACTTTGACATACCTAGCGTAGTAAGCAATTGGGATCAGTTGTTAGATGGGCATGTCCAAATTGTCCAAGGGGCATTACAAACAGGGTTTGAATTACCTAAAAACAAGCTCGTGGCGATTACGGAAAAAGAAATTTTTCATACAACGACCAAAAAACGGGCACGTCGTCAAACAATCTCTAATGCGGAACGTTTGAAAAGTTATAGCGACTTAAAAACGGGCGATTATGTCGTTCATGCGAATCACGGGATTGGTAAATATATTGGTATGGAAACCTTAGAAGTTGATGGGGTCCATCAAGATTACATGACTATCTTGTACCAAAATGATGACAAGTTATTTATTCCAGTAACACAATTGAACTTGATTCAAAAGTTCGTTGCTTCCGAGTCTAAAACGCCGAAAATTAACAAGCTAGGCGGCAGTGAATGGACGAAAACCAAACGAAAAGTTGCTTCGAAAATTGAAGATATCGCGGATGATTTAATCTTACTTTATGCGACAAGAGAATCGGAAAAAGGCTATGCTTTTCCGCCAGATGATGCGTATCAAAAAGAATTTGAAGAGGCTTTTCCGTATTCTGAAACAGATGATCAATTACGTAGTGCTGCCGAAATTAAACACGACATGGAAAAATCTCGACCAATGGATCGTTTGTTAGTTGGCGATGTAGGGTTTGGTAAAACAGAAGTGGCTTTACGAGCGGCTTTCAAAGCTGTTAGCAACAATAAACAGGTTGCCTTTTTAGTGCCAACAACTATTTTAGCGCAACAACATTACGAAACGATTCAAGAGCGGTTTGAGGGCTTTCCTGTAGAAATTGGTTTATTAAGTCGTTTCCGCACGAAAAAACAGCAAAATGAAACAATTGAAAAAATTAAACATGGCCAAGTAGATATTGTGATTGGTACCCATCGTTTATTGTCGCAAGATATTAATTTTAGTGATTTAGGCTTGTTGATTATTGATGAGGAACAACGGTTTGGAGTGAAACATAAAGAACGACTAAAACAATTGCGTTCACAAGTGGATGTCTTGACGTTAACAGCAACGCCAATCCCAAGGACCCTTCATATGTCTATGTTAGGTGTCCGTGATTTATCCGTCATCGAAACCCCACCAGAGAATCGTTATCCGATCCAAACGTATGTCATGGAAAATAATCCTGGGGCGATTCGGGAAGCGATTGAGCGAGAAATGGCCCGAGATGGTCAAGTCTTTTATTTATACAATCGAGTAGATACGATTGAACGAAAAGTTGAAGAGTTACAAGCACTAGTTCCAGATGCACGAATTGCGTATGCACATGGTCAAATGACAGAAGTACAACTGGAGAATACTTTGTTTGATTTTATTGAAGGACAATATGATATATTAGTCACTACAACAATTATTGAAACAGGAGTAGATATTCCTAATGCTAATACCTTGTTTGTAGAAAATGCGGACTACATGGGCTTATCTACGTTGTATCAATTACGTGGTCGTGTGGGGCGTAGCAATCGAGTGGCCTATGCTTATTTTATGTACGAACAGCAAAAAATCCTAAACGAAGTTAGCGAGAAACGTTTAGAAGCAATTAAAGACTTTACGGAATTAGGTTCTGGGTTCAAAATTGCGATGCGTGACCTTTCCATTCGAGGGGCCGGAAACCTTCTTGGTGCCCAACAACATGGCTTCATTGATTCGGTTGGGTTTGATATGTACTCACAGATGTTATCTGAGGCAGTTGCTCGTAAACAAGGAAAAAATATCCAAGACCAAAAAACGTCTGTTGAAATTGATTTGGGCATTGATGCTTATATTCCAGGAACGTACATTACAGACGAACGACAAAAAATTGAAATTTATAAACGGATTCGTCAATTAGAAAATATGGATATGTACGAAGAATTAGAAGCGGACTTGTTAGACCGCTTTGGAGAGTATCCTGACGAAGTGGCGCATTTATTAACTACTGGCCGTATCAAAATGGATGGCGACCGTGCCTTGTTAGAAAGTATTCGTAAACGCGACCAAAAAGTCAAGTTTGTGTTAAGTAAAATTGGCACAAAAACATACTCTGTGGAGCAGTTGTTTGAAGCGTTATCGGCAACCAGCTTAAAAGCGGATCTAGCAGTTGAGAAAGAACAAATGACTATTTCCTTGAAGTTGCCGAAAGATTGTAAAGAAGCTGTTTGGATTCAAGAAATTGCTACTTTTACAACCGCATTGCGACAAGAAAAATACAAACATTCGCAAGAAACGGATTCCCTTTAAAAGGAGGCCTAGAAGATGGCACAAAAAGAAATGCAACGAATGATGCAAGGTGCCGTTGTGTTAACCATTGCTTCCTTCATTGCAAAAGTGTTGAGTGCGTTTTATCGCGTTCCTTTTCAGAACTTTGTAGGGGATGAAGGATTTTACGTGTATCAGCAAGTTTATCCAATCTATGGGATTGCGATGACATTAGCATTGTCAGGCTTACCGCAATTTATTTCCAAAATTGTTGCTGAACAACCAGATATTCGGAGTCAAAAACAAGTGTTGCGCCAACTATATCCCTATGTGTTATGGTTAGCGATTGCTTGTTGGGCCTTCTTTTTCTTTGGTAGTCAAGAAATTGCTATTAGTATGGGGGATGCTGCACTCCAACCATTAATGGAAGTTGTTTCCTTTACCTTTTTACTCGTTCCAATTCTTTCCTTCTATCGTGGGAATTTTCAAGGGCATTTGTTGATGGTGCCTAGTGGTATTTCACAGGTGATGGAACAGTTTGTGCGTGTCGGGGTTATTCTAGTAGCTGCGTTGTCCTATCATTACTTTGGTGGCTCCATTTACCAAACGGGGACGGTGGCCATGAGTGGTGCGTTGGCTGGCGGTGTCTTAGCGGTACTTGTCTTATGGTACTACAATCGAAAAATTCTTAGTGGAAGTACGGAATACTTGCATCAATGGAAGATTATGCCTCAAACCATAGGACTATTTAAACGTTTAATGATTGAGGGTGGTTTGGTCTCTTTATATAGTGCTTTTCTGATTCTATTTCAATTAATTGATTCCTTTAAAGTAAAAAATGCTCTCATGCTTTTCGGGCTCTCTGATTTAGCTGCGAAAGTTGACAAAGGGGTCTATGATAGAGGACAACCACTAGTTCAATTAGGATTGGTAATTGCTTTAGCTTTAAGCTCGACCTTTTTACCAGGTTTGACAAAATATTTTATGAAAAAAGACCGTCAACAATTTTTACAAGTTGCAAAAATCTTTTTGCGTCTTACCACAACCTTGGCATCGGCGGCTTCGATTGGTCTGATGATGTTATTGCCGTACATGAACTTTACACTTTTTAAAGATTATAAAGGCAATGATGTTTTAGGGGTGTATGTTTTATCCATCGCTTTTATGGCCATTATTCAGGCCTACCAAAGTATTGAACAAAGTCGCAATCGTTTTAAAGGTCCTTTAGTGGCAGCTGGTGTGGGCTTATTAGTGAAGTTACTGACAACGGGCTTTTTCACCATTCGTTGGGGAACATTAGGCGCTAGTTGGTCTACTATTCTTGGGTTACTAGCGACGTTATTCGTTTTAGTCCGACAATCGGATGCAGCGATTAATTGTTTTGTTCGAGAACGAAACTTTTTGAAAAAACTGTTGCTTAGTTTAGCAATCATGATGCTGTCATTACTGGTCTATCAAGGAATTATCTCCATCTTGTTCCAAGGTGTGCATCACCGAAGTCAAGCGTTTTTCGTTACAGTTATAGGTGTTGCAGTGGGCGGTACAGTTTTTATTAGCACCATCATTAAGTTAGAATTATTTACGATACGTGAATGGTTAAGTTTACCGTATGGCGCAAAAATTTTACGGATGAGACAAAAAAAATAAAAGAGGTGAATGTGATGCGGTTAGATAAATTTTTAAAAGTTTCTCGCATTATTAAAAGAAGAACAGTTGCCAAAGAAGTCGCTGATAAAGGCCGGATTCAAATCAACGGAGTCTTAGCCAAATCTTCTAGTACTGTGAAGATTGGTGACCTTGTCAAAATTCAATTTGGGAACAGAATTTTAGAAGTAGAAGTCCTGCAACTGAATGACTCTACGAAAAAAGAAGATGCCACAAAAATGTATGAGATAAAATCAGAAACACGCGTCTCTGAAGAATAAGCAGGTGAGGATGGAGCGCTTGGCAAGTTCATTGAAAAGATGAATATTCCAAGCGCTTCATCCTTTCAGCTTTTTAATGAAACAGACGCGCCGCTTTTGAAAAAAATTAATAAATCAACCGCTGTTATTTCGAAAGCAAAGAATATTTTAGAAAAAAGCTTGATTTTCTTTAACTTCTCTGAAATTAACATTAGACAAGGTTCTTAGATGTTGGTATAATAAAACGGACAATCCAAAGCGAGTGGAGCGAGACGATGGGAAAGAATGAAAAAAACTCGAAGAAAGTTGCGGCATTGGAAAATGACTACACGAAAGAACAGTATGTCGAATTCCAAAAACAACAGAAACAATTGATTTTTAGACGCAGACGCTTGGCAGCGATTTTTCTCGTGGCCTTCATTATTTTTGCCTTTTCTGGCATCCAATTGATGAAAGATTATCATCGCTTAGGTGCTTTCAAACAAGAACGAGCAGATGCAATTGCTGAATCCGTAGCAGTTGATAAGAAGGTCAAGGATCTAAAAAAAGACGTTGCTTTGTTAAAAGATGATGATTATGTGGCAAAATTAGCACGTAGCCGTTTCCTTCTCTCAAAAGAAGGCGAACAGATTTATCCCACACCAGAACAAATGAAAAAAACACAGACTTCTGGAGCGGAAGAAAGCAAGAGCAGTTCAGAAAAAAATAGTCAATCACAGTCTTCAACTGAAACAACTAAGTCTTCAGCTGAATAAACTGCAATTATAATTAGGGAAAAAATAGGAGGAACAATTTTTTTATGTCAATCGAAGTAGGAGCTAAATTGCCAGGAAAAGTGTCAGGGATTACTAACTTTGGTGCATTTATTGATTTAGGAGAAGGAAAAACTGGGTTAGTACACATCAGTGAAGTGTCTAATGGATTCGTTAAAGATATTCATGATGTATTAACAGTAGGTGACGAAGTAACAGTGAAAGTAACCTCAGTTGGTGACGACGGCAAAATTGGCTTATCGATCCGTAAAGCACAAGAGCCAGCAGAAGGGCAACAACCAAAACGTGAATTTCAACGTCGTGAAAACAATTATGAGAATCGTGACCGTAATCCACGCGCAGGGGGCAAAAAGCCTTTCAATAAACCACAAGCAAATAACAATAACAATAAACAAGATTTTGACTCATTGATGAGCTCTTTCTTGAAAGATAGTGATGACCGTTTATCTTCATTAAAACGTAATACTGAAGGCAAACGTGGCGGACGTGGCGGACGTCGCGGCTAAGCACAAACAAATAGGGGGACTGGGGATAACGAATGGGTTATTTCTCGGTTCCTCTTTTATTCTAAGGAAGAAAGAAGGGCGAACAATGTTTTGGCAGTTTTATAAACGAGGAAAAGAACAAGGATTTTGGCAACCGCATCAAACAATCGTGGTCGCTGTTTCTGGTGGTGTAGACTCCATGGCCCTTTTGACGTTAATGGAACAGGTGGCAGAAAAAGAACAGTTACAATTGGTTGTTGCACATGTCAATCATCAATTGCGAGAAGCGTCGGCACAGGAAGCGCAATATCTCGCTACCTATTGTCAGCAGCGAGAGCTAACGTATTATGAAACACGTTGGGAAGACCCTGAAAAGCAACGGAATTTAGAAGCGAAAGCGCGCACATTTCGTTATGAATTTTTTAAAGAAGTCATGGAAATTGAAGGTGCGGCGGTCTTAATGACGGCACATCATCTAGACGATCAAGCGGAAACGATTTTAATGAAACTGATTCGAGGAACTAATTTTTCCCATTCCGCAGGCATTAAAGAGAGACGTCCTTTTGCGACAGGGGAATTGATTCGTCCGTTACTCATTTATCCAAAAGAAGAATTGTATCAATTTGCACAGCGCCAAGCATTCGTTTATTTTGAGGACGAAACGAACCAAACCAATGAATATTTGAGAAATCGGCTCCGTAATCAGGTTTTGCCGCTATTAAAGCAGGAAAATCCGCAATTCTTAGATCAGATTGCTTCTTTTAGTAATGAACAACGTTTTGCCCAAGAATTTATTCAAGAACAAATTGAGCCTCAATTATCTGAAGCCGTAGAACCGACCAAACAAGGATGGCGCATTCCTTTGAAGAGATTATTAAAAGAAACGCCTGCGTACCAGCACTTCTTTTTAACCGCGTTTTTCCAAAAAACATTAGTGCCATTAGGGGTTTCGTTAAACCAACGCCAGATGACACAAATTTTAAAAGTTTTGAATGATGAACGGCAACCGCAAGGCTCGGTTATGTTAGAACAGCAATGGCAACTAGCTAAAAGTTATGATTGGCTATGCTTAGAACAAAAACAGGCTGCACTGCGAGAAGAAGTTACACATTTATTAGTACCTGGCGCGGGGATTTATTTATCGGAAACCGAGTGGCTAGGATTAATTGCGACAGACAAACCGTTTCCTCTTCCTGAAGAGATTAATCAATGGACGGGTCAGTTGTTAGCAATCCCGTTGACAACAGCCACACCTTTGACCGTTCGTCATCGCCAAAGTGGTGATCGGATTACATTAAAACCAGGGTTTACGAAAAAATTAAGCAGAGTTTTTATTGATCAAAAAGTGCCAAATGAAGCGAGAGAGAGTGCTTGGGTCATTACGGATGAGCAAGAGGAAATCATTTGGGTACCAAAATTTGCAAATTCCTATTTGAGTATTCCTTTAGAAACTGATAAAATACACTACAGACTCCTTTTTAAGACAAAGGAGTAATGCTGAAAGGAGCGCACTATGATAGAAAAAGATATTGAGAAAGTCCTAATCTCCAAAGAAGAAATTCTTGCGAAGTCTGCAGAGCTTGGCAAGCAACTGACAGAAGAATATCAAGGGAAAAATCCTTTAGTGGTCGGTATTTTAAAAGGTGCAGTACCATTTATGGCTGATTTGACTCGTGAAATCAATACTTATTTAGAATTGGACTTTATGGATGTATCTAGCTACGGCAACGCGACAGTTTCTTCAGGCGAAGTAAAAATTGTCAAAGACTTAGACACAAATGTCGAAGGTAGACATATTTTAATCGTAGAAGATATCATCGATAGTGGTCGTACATTAGCGTATTTAGTAGATTTGTTTAGATACCGTAAAGCTGCATCTGTGAAAATTGTTACCTTATTAGATAAACCAGAAGGCCGTGTAGTAGACATTAAAGCTGACTACGTAGGGTTTGATGTGCCCAATGAGTTTGTGGTCGGTTACGGATTAGACTATGCAGAAACGTACCGCAACTTGCCTTATATTGGCGTTTTAAAACCTGAAGTTTACGAATCAAATTAATATCTATCAAGGAATTAATTGTGTTACAATGTAAAGGTCAGGATTGATAAAAGAATAACATGAATTGTAATGATGAGCATAAGGAGGACAGGCATGAACAAAAAGAATAATGGCATGAAAAATGGTTTATACTACGTCTTAGTAGTACTTGCCATGGTCATGGTTGTCTATTTCATTTTTGGAAATAACAACCAACAATCGCCAGACATCGATTACTCAACCTTCCAACAACAATTGGAAGACGGAAAAGTCAAAGACATGACCATTCAACCAACCAATGGGGTTTACCGGATTGAAGGTCAGTATAAAGAAAAACAAGAAGTGAAAGACACAGGTGGTCTGTCATTGTGGGGCTCAACGCAAGCGTCGTCAAAAGGCTTCACAACAACCGTTTTACCTAGTGATACAACCTTAGCTGGCATTCAAGATGCGGCACAAAATAACAAGGTGAAGCTAGTTGTCAAAGAACAATCAACAAGTGGTGCTTGGTTGTCACTGTTGTTTAGTTTCTTACCATTAGTGATTATTTTCTTCTTCTTCTACATGATGATGAGCCAACAAGGCGGTGGCGGTGGCGGCGGTGGCCGTGTGATGAACTTCGGTAAATCCAAAGCCAAAGAAGCCGATAAAAAAGCTAACCGTGTCCGCTTCTCAGATGTAGCTGGTGCGGAAGAAGAAAAACAAGAATTAGTTGAAGTAGTGGAATTCTTAAAAGATCCACGTCGTTTCGCTGAATTAGGCGCACGGATTCCTGCGGGCGTACTATTAGAAGGACCTCCAGGGACTGGTAAAACGTTACTTGCTAAAGCCGTAGCAGGTGAAGCAGGTGTGCCATTTTACTCAATCTCAGGTTCAGATTTCGTTGAAATGTTTGTCGGGGTCGGTGCTAGCCGTGTCCGGGATTTATTTGAAACAGCGAAGAAAAACGCGCCTGCGATTATCTTTATCGATGAAATCGATGCAGTTGGTCGTCAACGTGGTGCTGGTATGGGTGGCGGACACGACGAACGTGAACAAACCCTTAACCAATTATTAGTTGAGATGGATGGTTTTGATGGCAATGAAGGAGTTATCGTAATTGCTGCAACGAACCGTTCAGACGTGTTAGACCCAGCGTTGTTACGTCCAGGTCGTTTTGACCGCCAAATCTTGGTAGGACGTCCAGATGTCAAAGGTCGTGAAGCGATTTTACGTGTTCATGCGAAAAACAAACCGTTAGCTGATGACGTTGATTTGAAAGTTGTTGCACAACAAACACCAGGTTTTGCTGGTGCTGATTTAGAAAATGTCTTAAACGAAGCAGCCTTAGTTGCCGCTCGTCGTAACAAGAAAAAAATTGATGCTTCTGATGTGGATGAAGCCGAAGACCGCGTAATTGCTGGTCCAGCTAAAAAAGATCGCGTGATTAATAAAAAAGAACGCGAAATGGTGGCTTACCATGAAGCCGGACACACAATCGTTGGTTTAGTCTTAAGCCGTGCCCGTGTTGTCCATAAAGTAACAATTATCCCTCGTGGTCGCGCAGGCGGTTATATGATTGCTTTACCAAAAGAAGATCAATTCTTAATGACTAAAGAAGATATGTTTGAACAAATCGTTGGCTTACTTGGTGGACGTACAGCAGAAGAAATTATCTTTGGCGTTCAATCAACAGGGGCTTCAAATGACTTTGAACAAGCAACAGGGATTGCCCGTAGCATGGTAACTGAATATGGAATGAGCGACAAATTAGGACCTGTTCAATATGAAGGAAACCATCAAGTCTTTGTCGGTCGTGATTATGGTCAAACAAAAGCTTACTCAGAACAAGTGGCGTTTGAAATCGATCAGGAAGTTCGCCGTATCTTAATGGATGCTCATACAAAAGCGCATGAAATTATCGAAGCGCACCGTGAACAACATAAACTAATCGCTGAAAAACTATTAGAATATGAAACATTAGATGCAAAAGCAATCAAATCATTATTTGAAACAGGTAAAATGCCTGAAGGTGCTGACAGCGACTATCCTAGTGAAAAAGAAGCGCAAACATTCGAAGAAGCAAAACGTGCTTTAGAAGAAAAAGAAGCGCAAAAACAAGTTGAAGAAAAACAAGACTTTGAAGAAGCGAAAAAAGAATTACATGATGAAGCAGAAGAAGTCAAAGTAGAAAGCGAACAAACAGAAAAAGAAGTCCAATCTGAAGAGAAAAAAGATTCAGATTCCAATTCTGAATATGATCGCAATAACTACGAAGATCGTTATAAATAACCAATTAGTAGAAGGTGCAGTATTTGTCGAGTTGACGAATACTGCACCTTCTATAATATTAAGATATTCTATAGAAGGAAGATTATTTGGTTGAAAAAACACCTGATTCCTAGTATTATCTGACTAATGGACAAAAAAGCACCAAGAGAAGAGGAAAAAGAATGGAAGATTATTTAGTAAAAGCCCTTTGTTATAAAGGTTCAATTCGAGCATATGCCATCAGTGCCACTGAAACTGTTAGCGAAGCGCAAAGAAGACATGATACATGGAGTTCTTCTACCGCAGCGTTAGGGCGCACATTGATTGGAGCCCTTTTACTAGGAGCGACTTTAAAAGGTGACGATAAATTAACTGTAAAAGTACAAGGAAATGGCCCAGCTGGCGCTATTATTGTCGATAGTAATGGCCGTGGAGAAACAAAAGGCTACATTAAAAATCCACATGTCAGCTTAAAGTTGAATGCAACAGGTAAAATTGATGTACGTGGTGCTGTCGGTAACGAAGGAATTTTCACAGTCATTAAAGATTTAGGATTAAAAGAAACCTTTTCTGGACAAACACCTATTGTTTCTGGTGAAATCGGTGAAGACTTTACATATTTTATGGCGGTCTCTGAACAAGTTCCTTCAGCTATCGGTTTAGGTGTATTGGTGGACACGGATGAATCTGTGAAAGCAGCCGGTGGTTTTATGATTCAAGTAATGCCAGGTGCCGATGAAAGTACCATTGATTTTATTGAACAGCGTCTAGCGGAAGTACCACCAATTTCACAATTACTAGAAAATGGAGAAACACCTGAACAAGTCTTGTATCGCTTATTGGGAGAAGACGAAGTAGAAATTTTAGAAAAAATGCCTGTACAATTTAAATGTGACTGTTCCAAAGAAAAATTTGCGACCGCTTTGATTGCTGTTGGGATCGATGAATTAAATGCGATGATTGATGAAGATCATGGAGCAGAAGCAGTTTGTCAATTCTGTAACAATAAATATCACTATAGTGAAGAAGAATTAATTGAACTTCGCGATGAAGCGATTCGCAATACGAAACAAAAGTAGGAGGAAAGACTATGTGGAAAATTGGAGACGTTGAAATCCCCAACCGTGTTGTCGTAGCTCCGATGGCGGGTATTAGTAACGCTGCTTTTCGTGTGACTGTAAAAGAATTTGGCGCAGGATTAGTCGTTTGTGAAATGATTAGTGATAAAGGAATTAAATTAAGAAACAAAAAAACCTTAGAAATGCTATATATTGATGAGCGAGAATATCCTTTAAGTGTACAAATTTTTGGTGGAGATAAAGAAACATTAGTGGAAGCTGCTAAGTTTGTGGAAGAAAATACGCAAGCGGCGATTATTGATATTAACATGGGTTGCCCTGTCAATAAAATAATTAAAGCTGAAGCTGGTGCGAAATGGTTGCTGGATCCGAATAAAGTGCATGAGATGGTTCACGCAGTCTCTTCGGCAGTTTCTTTGCCTGTCACTGTAAAAATGCGAACAGGCTGGGATGAAGATCATCTATATGCTGTAGACAACGCTTTGGCTGCCGAACAAGCAGGGGCTTCGGCCATTGCTATGCATGGTCGGACACGTGTCCAAATGTATGAAGGGACAGCCAACTGGGACGTTTTAAAGGAAGTGAAAAAGCATTTAACCATTCCTTTTATGGGAAATGGCGATGTCAAAACGCCTGAAGATGCTAAACGCATGTTAGAATATGTTGGAGCGGATGGTGTGATGATTGGTCGAGCTGCTTTGGGCAATCCTTGGATGATTCAACGGACGAAAGAATACTTGGAAACGGGCGAATTGATGCCTGAGCCTTCACCAGCTGAAAAAATTAACATTGCAAAAGTTCATTTACAACGATTAGTGGATTTAAAAGGTGAAAAAATTGCGGTCCGTGAGTTTCGCCAACATGCTTCTTACTATCTAAAAGGAATTTCGCGAGCAGCCAAAGTGAAAGTTGCGATTAACCAAGTTGAAACACAACAAGCAGTTGTCGATTTACTTGATGCCTTTGTAGAGAAGATTTCCAAAGTTGCTGTAACTACTATAGAAGAATAAAAAATTCAAGCCGAAAGTAAAATTCGGCTTGCTTTTTTTCGAATTACTGTGGCATTATTAGGATAGGTTAAAATCAAGAATGGAGGAACAACAGTGGCAGAAGAACAACAAGCGCATTTAGAGGATTTAAATGATCAAATGCTCGTGCGCCGCGAAAAAATGGAAGCTTTACGTGAAGAAGGGATTGATCCTTTCGGTAAACGTTTCGATCGCACTCATAATTCAGCAGAACTTCATGAACAATATGATAATCATACAAAAGAAGAACTTAGTGAAATGAATACAGAAGTCAGCGTTGCTGGACGTATGATGACAAAACGTGGTAAAGGAAAAGCTGGTTTCGCCCATTTGCAAGACCGTGAAGGCCAAATTCAAATTTATGTTCGGAAGGACCAAGTTGGAGACGAAGCCTATGAACTATTTAAACATGCTGACTTAGGCGACTTCTTTGGTGTGACAGGTCAAGTAATGAAAACCAATACGGGGGAAGTTACTGTTAAAGCTCAAACAATTACGTTATTAACTAAAGCTTTGCGTCCATTGCCAGATAAATACCATGGATTAACGAATGTGGAACAACGCTATCGTCAACGCTATTTGGATTTAATCAGTAACAAAGAAAGCTTTGATCGTTTCATGAAACGCAGTCAAATTATTAGCGAAATCCGTCGTTATCTAGATGGCAATGGCTATGTCGAAGTAGAAACGCCTGTCTTGCATAACGAAGCAGGAGGAGCTGCTGCTCGTCCATTTATCACACACCATAATGCATTAGATATGGACTTATACTTACGCATTGCCCTAGAGTTACATTTAAAACGTTTAATTGTCGGTGGCATGGAAAAAGTATATGAAATTGGTCGTGTCTTCCGTAATGAAGGAATCGATACCACTCATAACCCAGAATTTACAATGCTAGAAGCTTATACCGCTTATACTGATTATCAAGATGTGATGGATTTAACAGAGGGAATTATTCGTAATGCTGCGGAAAAAGTCTTAGGAACTACTGATATCACGTACGATGGTCAAGCGGTTGACTTAGGAAGTCCTTTCAAACGTCTACACATGGTAGATGCGGTCAAAGAACAAACGGGCGTAGATTTTTGGCAAGAGATGACGATAGAAGAAGCCCGTGCGTTGGCTAAAGAACATAATGTTGAAATTACAGATGCGATGACAGTCGGTCATATCATTAATGAATTTTTCGAAACATTTGTAGAAGATACATTGCAACAACCAACATTTATTTATGGTCACCCAGTAGCTGTTTCACCATTAGCGAAGAAAAATCCAGAAGATGGTCGTTTCACTGACCGCTTTGAACTATTTATTATCGGAAAAGAGTTTGCTAATGCATTTACAGAATTAAATGATCCAATTGACCAACGTGAACGTTTTGAAGAACAAGAAAAAGAACGGGAACAAGGAAATGATGAAGCACACGGAGTAGATGAAGATTTCATCGAAGCCTTAGAATATGGCTTGCCACCAACCGGAGGATTAGGTATTGGGATTGATCGACTAGTTATGTTATTAACCGATGCTCAATCAATTCGTGATGTATTATTATTCCCAACAATGAGATAAAAAAAGATGCCCTTAAGGGCATCTTTTTTTTGTATTCGCAAAAAATTAAATAAAAAAAGAATAGAAAAACAATTGAAACCAATTCTTTTTTTCTAAAAAAATCGAAGATGAGTAATAAAAAGAATGGGTAATCTGATAAAAAAACGAACTTTATCTAATCGGATAAGAAAGAATAATCGGTATTGAAAAAAAGTTTAAAAAAAGTGAAAATAATGATTGACCAATGCTTGAAATCTTGGTATATTATTACATGTCGCAAGGCGAGTCACACAGCTGAGCGATTCAGAAATCAATAATTAAATAACAATTCTTGATTTCAAATATCTCGAAAAAAGTTTGAAAAAACAACAAAAAAAGTTGTTGACAAATAACAAGCGAGATGATAAGATATAGAAGTTGTCACAACAGACAACAACAACCGAGCAAAACAACTTAAAAAACTTTTTTAAAAAAGTTCTTGACATTCAAACGAAAGTTTGTTATGATATAAAAGTTGCTGCGAGGTAACGTAGACCTTTGAAAACTGAACAAAGAATAGACGAACCAAATGTGTAGGGCGTCTTGATTCAATTCAAGACAACAAACATTTTTAACAAGCAAGCAATATGCTAGCAAACAAATTGAGCTTAACAATCGCAAGATTGTTCTAACTTTTATTATGAGAGTTTGATCCTGGCTCAGGACGAACGCTGGCGGCGTGCCTAATACATGCAAGTCGAACGCTTCTTTCCTCCCGAGTGCTTGCACTCAATTGGAAAGAGGAGTGGCGGACGGGTGAGTAACACGTGGGTAACCTACCCATCAGAGGGGGATAACACTTGGAAACAGGTGCTAATACCGCATAACAGTTTATGCCGCATGGCATAAGAGTGAAAGGCGCTTTCGGGTGTCGCTGATGGATGGACCCGCGGTGCATTAGCTAGTTGGTGAGGTAACGGCTCACCAAGGCCACGATGCATAGCCGACCTGAGAGGGTGATCGGCCACACTGGGACTGAGACACGGCCCAGACTCCTACGGGAGGCAGCAGTAGGGAATCTTCGGCAATGGACGAAAGTCTGACCGAGCAACGCCGCGTGAGTGAAGAAGGTTTTCGGATCGTAAAACTCTGTTGTTAGAGAAGAACAAGGACGTTAGTAACTGAACGTCCCCTGACGGTATCTAACCAGAAAGCCACGGCTAACTACGTGCCAGCAGCCGCGGTAATACGTAGGTGGCAAGCGTTGTCCGGATTTATTGGGCGTAAAGCGAGCGCAGGCGGTTTCTTAAGTCTGATGTGAAAGCCCCCGGCTCAACCGGGGAGGGTCATTGGAAACTGGGAGACTTGAGTGCAGAAGAGGAGAGTGGAATTCCATGTGTAGCGGTGAAATGCGTAGATATATGGAGGAACACCAGTGGCGAAGGCGGCTCTCTGGTCTGTAACTGACGCTGAGGCTCGAAAGCGTGGGGAGCAAACAGGATTAGATACCCTGGTAGTCCACGCCGTAAACGATGAGTGCTAAGTGTTGGAGGGTTTCCGCCCTTCAGTGCTGCAGCAAACGCATTAAGCACTCCGCCTGGGGAGTACGACCGCAAGGTTGAAACTCAAAGGAATTGACGGGGGCCCGCACAAGCGGTGGAGCATGTGGTTTAATTCGAAGCAACGCGAAGAACCTTACCAGGTCTTGACATCCTTTGACCACTCTAGAGATAGAGCTTTCCCTTCGGGGACAAAGTGACAGGTGGTGCATGGTTGTCGTCAGCTCGTGTCGTGAGATGTTGGGTTAAGTCCCGCAACGAGCGCAACCCTTATTGTTAGTTGCCATCATTTAGTTGGGCACTCTAGCGAGACTGCCGGTGACAAACCGGAG
>NZ_CP187889.1:225000-932500 GCF_050558155.1 Enterococcus sp. DIV0294
GGAGGTCGCGGGTTCGAGTCCCGTCCAGACCGCCATGCGGGTGTAGTTTAGTGGTAAAACCACAGCCTTCCAAGCTGTTGTCGCGAGTTCGATTCTCGTCACCCGCTTTTCTTTTTGGGCCTATAGCTCAGCTGGTTAGAGCGCACGCCTGATAAGCGTGAGGTCGATGGTTCGAGTCCATTTAGGCCCATAATTTTATAAAATGGCCCGTTGGTCAAGCGGTTAAGACACCGCCCTTTCACGGCGGTAACACGGGTTCGAGTCCCGTACGGGTCATAAGTTTTGTTACGGAGGATTACCCAAGTCCGGCTGAAGGGAACGGTCTTGAAAACCGTCAGGCGGGTAAAACCGTGCAAGGGTTCGAATCCCTTATCCTCCTTTCTTAGGAATTAAGTTTCCTTAGTCTAATTATCGCGGGGTGGAGCAGTCAGGTAGCTCGTCGGGCTCATAACCCGAAGGTCGTAGGTTCAAATCCTGCCCCCGCAATTGCTTTTATTTTTTAAAGCATACATTTGTATAAAGCAAAAACGAATTGGTTTGGTAGTTCAGCTGGTTAGAATGCCTGCCTGTCACGCAGGAGGTCGCGGGTTCGAGTCCCGTCCAGACCGTTTTTGGCTCGGTAGCTCAGTTGGTAGAGCAATGGATTGAAGCTCCATGTGTCGGCAGTTCGATTCTGTCCCGCGCCATCCAAGAAAAATTTGCGGGTGTAGTTTAGTGGTAAAACCACAGCCTTCCAAGCTGTTGTCGCGAGTTCGATTCTCGTCACCCGCTTTTTTCTTATTTGGGGCCTATAGCTCAGCTGGTTAGAGCGCACGCCTGATAAGCGTGAGGTCGATGGTTCGAGTCCATTTAGGCCCATTTATTTCTTGGGGAAGTACTCAAGTGGCTGAAGAGGCGCCCCTGCTAAGGGTGTAGGTCGGGAAACCGGCGCGAGGGTTCAAATCCCTCCTTCTCCGTTTTTTCTTTTTAATGGCCCGTTGGTCAAGCGGTTAAGACACCGCCCTTTCACGGCGGTAACACGGGTTCGAGTCCCGTACGGGTCATAGTGAAGCATACAAACAATGTTTGTATGCTTTTTTTATTTTTATTACAAAAAAATGTCGTTGAAAGCGTTGACATTTGTTGTAAATATGTTATTCTTTGGATGTAGGGATAAGTAAATAGATGGATAGTGATTGTTTAAAGACAAGCTAAACCTAATTTTTTCATGAAGCGACAGGTGTGTCGTTCTTTTTGAAGAAATTGGGTTTTTCTTTTTTCAACGAAACACAAAGGAGGTGGGGCATTGATTATTCACAAAATTTTAAACAATAATGTGGTTATTACATTAGATGATGATAAACGAGAGCAAATTGTTATGGGCAAAGGAATTGCTTTTAAGAAACGCATTGGTGATTGGGTTCCTGATGAAAGTATCGACCAAGTTTTTTATTTAGCCAATCAAGAAACATCACTTAAGTTTCAAGAATTGTTAGGAAATATTCCTTTAGAGATGATGAAACTCTCGGATGACATTATTGTTTATGCAAAATCAACGTTGAAAAAGAGTTTGAATGATACCATTTATATTTCTCTGACGGATCATTTGTACACAGCTTTAGAAAGAAAAAAACAAGGAATTGCAATTAAGAATTTATTATTATGGGATATTAAACGTTTTTTTCCTGAAGAGTACGAAGTAGGAATAAATGCTTTAAAAATGGTACAAAAGCGCGTAGGAATGGAATTGTCAACGGATGAGGCAGGTTTTATCGCATTGCACTTGGTGAATGCGGAGATGGAGGAAGAAGTCGGTAATATTTACGAATTGACAAAGTTGATGCAAGAGATTACAAATATCGTCAAATACTATTTTAAGGTAAGTTTTGATGAAGACTCTGTTTACTTTTATCGATTTAGCACACATTTAAAATTTTTCTGTTATCGCTTATTACACCAACGTGAAGTTGTCGAAAATGATGATGAAGAACTGTATGCGGTAATTAAAAAGAAATATCTCAACGCCTATCGTTGCGTGGAAAAGATCAGCTTGTATTTAAATGAGAACTATGACTATCAAGTTTCAAATGAAGAACGCTTGTACCTAACGATTCACATTGCACGAATTGTACAAACAACGGAACAATAAACGCACCACTTTGGATAGTGACATTCAGTTGGCTAAACCTTCAAATGAAAATAAATTTTTGGAGGAAAAAAAGATGGGAAAATATCATGAACTAGCAGAAAAAATTGTAAAAAATGTCGGTGGGCAAGAGAATATTAATAGTTTGACACATTGTATCACACGTCTTCGCTTCAAATTAAAAGATGAGAGTCAAGCGAATGATGATGTCTTAAAAAATATGGACGGTGTGGTAACTGTTATGAAAAGCGGTGGACAATACCAAGTCGTTATTGGAAATCATGTCCCAGCCGTTTATGAAGAAGTAGTTAGTATTGCAGGCTTGTCAGGAGAACGTGAAGAAGAAGCTTCCAGTGGGAATTTATTTGATCGCTTAATAGATATTTTAAGTGGTTGTTTCCAACCCTTTTTAGGGGCGTTAGCAGCGGCTGGGATGGTCAAAGGGTTAAATGCCTTATTGGTTTTCTTAAAGCTCTATACGGCTACGTCAGGGACTTATACCATGTTAAATGGGATTGGCGATGCAATTTTCTACTTTATGCCAGTTATTTTAGGTTATACAGCAGCTAAAAAATTCCGGTTGCATCCAATGGTAGGGATCGTGATTGGCGCAGCTTTATGTTACCCAACGATTCAAGGAAGTGCATTACAAACGGCCTTTGAAACAACAGCGGGTGCGGGAGCCGCAGCACCGTATAATTTATTCGGCTTACCTGCCTATGATACATTTATGGGGATTCCTTGGGTCGGTGCGAACTATACAAGTAGTGTCGTACCAATCATCTTCATTATTGCTTTTGCGGCACAAGTTCAAAAAGTGTTTAAACGGATTATTCCAGAAGTTGTTCAAACGTTCTTAGTACCGTTTTTCGTCTTGTTGATTGCCTTACCAATTGGTTTCTTAGTAATTGGGCCAATCGTTAGCATGCTAACAGATTTATTAAGCGCTGGCTTTACAGCATTAATGAGTTTCTCACCAGCTTTGTATGGTTTGATTCTTGGTTTCTTCTGGCAAGTCTTAGTTATTTTTGGTTTACATTGGAGCGTTGTGCCATTAGCTATTATGCAAGTGACACAAGAAGGTTCAAGCCAAGTATTAACGGGATCATTTGCAGCTAGTTTTGCGCAAACAGCGGTTGTTTTAGCGATGTTCTTCAAATTGAAAGATAAAAAGTTAAAAGCTTTGTGTCCGCCAGCAATTATCTCTGGTATTTTTGGTGTAACAGAGCCAGCAATTTATGGAATCACTTTACCGAAAAAATGGCCATTTATTTATTCAATGATTGGTGGCGCTGTCGGTGGTTTATATTTGATGATCAACAATGTGACAGCTTATACAATGGGTGGTTTAGGAATTTTCGGTGTGCTAAACTTTATCAATGGTGATGATGCAAGTGGGATGATTCAGTCCTTTATTGCAATTGCCATTGCAGCGGTCGTTGGTTTTGGTCTAACATTCTTCTTCTGGAAAGACAATACAGTTGAGGAAGAAGAAGTGATTATTGATAAAACAACGATTAAAAAAGAAAATATTACAAGTCCAGTCAAAGGACGAGTGTTATCTTTAAAAAATGCAGAGGATCCTGCTTTTGCAAATGGAGCATTAGGAAATGGGGTCGTGATTGAACCAACGGAAGGCAAAGTGGTTGCACCCTTTGATGGAACGATTGTCACACTATTCCCAACAAAACATGCATTAGGTTTGATTTCAGATAACGGCACAGAATTATTGATTCATATTGGGATTGATACAGTTCAATTAGAAGGCGAAGGCTTTGAAGCTTTTGTAAAACAAGGTGACCGCGTGAAAAAAGGTCAAACATTAGTAACCTTTGATTTAGAAGGAATTAAAAAAGCTGGGTTTAGTACACAAATCCCAATCGTTGTGACGAATACAGCGGATTATTTAGATATTTTGGAAGTCGGCAGTAATGAAGTTTCAACAAGTGATGATTTGCTGACCGCTTTAATATAAAAAGATGTGGAGGAAGAGAATTTATGGCATTTAGAAAAGACTTTTTATGGGGTGGCGCAACAGCAGCCAATCAATGTGAAGGTGGCTATAACGAAGGTGGACGCGGTTTGGCAAACGTCGATTTAGCGCCAACTGGTCCAGATCGTTTTCCAGTAATCACTGGTGAAAAGAAAATGTTTAACTTTGATGAAGAACATTTCTATCCTGCACAAGAGGCGATTGATATGTATCATCGCTATAAAGAAGACATCGCCTTGTTTGGTGAAATGGGTTTTAAAACATACCGTTTATCCATTGCTTGGAGTCGAATTTTTCCAATGGGAGATGAAACAGAGCCGAATGAAGAAGGCTTGAAGTTCTATGAAGACTTATTCAAAGAATGTCATAAATATGGGATTGAGCCACTAGTAACGATTACACACTTTGACTGCCCAATGCACTTAGTGGAAGAATATGGCGCTTGGCGTAGTCGTAAGTTAGTAGGTTTCTATGAAAATCTTTGCCGTGTAATTTTCAACCGATATAAAGGATTAGTAAAATATTGGTTAACATTTAACGAAATTAATATGATTTTACATGCACCATTTATGGGAGCAGGTCTATACTTTGAAGAAGGCGAAAACAAAGAACAAGTGAAATACCAAGCGGCCCATCATGAACTACTAGCAAGTGCAATTGCGACAAAAATTGCTCATGAGGTAGATCCTGAAAACCAAGTAGGTTGTATGTTAGCGGCTGGTTCCAACTACGCTTATACTTGCAAACCAGAAGATGTTTTCGCTGCTCGACAAGCAGATCGTGAAAATTATTTCTTTATTGATGTCCAATCACGCGGGGAATACCCTGCGTATGCTTTAAAAGATATGGCACGTAAAGGTATTCAAATTGAAATGGAAGAAGGCGACGAAGAACTTTTAAAAGAACATACGGTGGACTTCATTTCGTTCTCTTATTATTCTTCTCGTGTCACATCAACAGATCCAGAAATTAATGAACAAACAGCTGGTAACATCTTTGCCTCTGTGAAAAATCCTTATTTAAAAGCGAGTGAATGGGGTTGGCAAATTGATCCACTTGGTTTGAGAATTACGATGAATGACTTATATGATCGTTATCAAAAACCACTATTCATTGTTGAAAATGGCTTAGGAGCGGTAGATACACCAGACGAAAATGGTGATGTAGTCGATGATTATCGTATCGATTATTTGGCGGCGCATATTCAAGCGATGAAAGATGCCGTTGAACAAGATGGTGTCGACTTGTTAGGCTATACGACTTGGGGCTGTATTGATTTAGTATCAGCTGGAACAGGTGAAATGAAAAAACGCTATGGCTTTATCTATGTGGATCGCGATAACGAAGGAAATGGTACGTTAAAACGAAGCAAGAAGAAATCGTTTGATTGGTACAAAAAAGTAATCGCAACAAATGGTGAAGATTTAAGTAATTAATAAAATTAGCAACTATTAAAGGGCGTTTGACATTGGTAGAAAAAACAAGGACTCTTCTGCCAGCGTCAATTCCCTTGATGGTTTCTTTGTGATGCCTAAAAACAGAGGGAAAGAGGGATTTTATGGGATTTCCAGAAAATTTTTTATGGGGCGGTGCAACAGCTGCTAACCAATATGAAGGTGGCTACCTTTCAGGAGGCAAAGGTCTGAGTACATTAGATGCAATTACTGGTGGTAGTCAAACAGAACCGCGACGGATTACGTATTTAACTAAAGAGGGCCAAAAAGCTTCGTGTACGCGCGATCAAGCATTACCCGAAGGAGCGATTGGCTATATCGATGAAGAGTTATACTACCCTAGTCATGTAGCGACGGACTTTTACCATCATTATGAAGAAGATATCGCCTTATTTGCAGAAATGGGTTTCAAATGTTTTCGGCTGTCTATCGCCTGGAGCCGGATTTGCCCAAATGGAACAAAAGAGATTAATGAAGAAGGCTTAGCCTTTTATGATAAAGTTTTTGATGCTTTGCTGCGCCATGGAATTGAGCCCGTTGTGACGATTAACCATTTTGATATTCCGATGTATTTGGCCGATGAATATGATGGTTGGAAAAATCGTGAAGTGATTGATTTCTTTGTTTTCTTTTGCGAAACCATTTTTACACGTTATCAGGATAAAGTGAAGTATTGGATGACTTTTAATGAAATTAATTTTTTAAGAAGTTGGACGCAAATTGGGATTCACAATAATGATAAACAAAGTAAATATCAAGCAGCGCATCATCTATTTGTAGCAAGTGCGAAAGCAGTTGAATTAGGACATTCCATCAATCCAGATTTCCAAATTGGTATGATGGTGGCTTATATTCCAAGTTATCCTTTGTCCTGCAAACCTGAGGATGTGATGGCAGCTGTTCAATTTAACCGAGAGCAAGAATTTTATATGGATGTCCAGGCTAAGGGCTATTATCCAGCGCATAAGCTCAAAGAATTTGAGCGTGAAGGAATGACAATTCAAATGGAGTCAGAGGATTTAGCGATTATTCAAAAAGGAACAGTTGATTATATCGGGTTTAGTTATTATATGTCGACTGTTTCGACTGCTTATCCCGAAGAAGTAAAATATGTCGGAGGCAACCAAATGCCTGCGGTTAAAAATCCTTATTTGCAAGAATCTGAATGGGGCTGGGCTGTCGATCCTTTAGGGTTAAGAATTTCATTGTGTCAGCTGTCAGATCGTTACAATATGCCATTGTTTGTGGTTGAAAACGGGTTTGGTGCGGTGGACACATTGCAAGAGGATGGCTCGATTGTCGACGATTACCGCATTGATTATTTTAAACAACATATTGAAGCCATGAGAACCGCAGTAGAAGAAGACGGAGTTAACTTAATTGGTTATACGCCTTGGGGTTGTATTGATTTAGTTTCAGCAGGGACTGGCGAAATGAAAAAACGTTACGGCTTTATCTATGTAGACATGGATGACCAAGGTCAGGGAACCTTGAAACGAACTAAGAAAAAATCATTTAATTGGTACAAACAAGTTATCGCTAGTAATGGTGAAAACTTAACAACTGAGTAGAAAATGAGGGGAAATAAAAAATGAAAAAACGATTGACGATTGTGGGGATGCTTTTTCTGGCCATTTTAGTAATGGTTGGTTGTGGTAAAAATCAGCAAGCAACGACAAAAGAAAAAGAGACAAAACCTGAAGAACTAACTCTTTACATTGTGCGCCATGGAAAAACTATGTTAAATACGACGGACCGCGTACAAGGATGGTCAGATGCGGTCTTAACACCAGAAGGTGAAAAAGTTGTGACAGCAACTGGGATTGGTCTGAAAGATGTTGCCTTTCAAAATGCATATAGTAGTGATAGTGGCCGCGCCTTGCAAACTGCTCAACTTATTTTAGATCAAAATAAAGCAGGCAAAGACCTTGAAGTCGTGCGTGACCCAGATTTACGTGAATTTAATTTTGGTAGCTATGAAGGGGATTTAAATAAGACAATGTGGCAGGATATTGCTGATGATCAAGGTGTTTCCTTAGAAGAATTTATGAAAAACATGACCCCTGAATCCTTTGCCAATAGTGTAGCTAAACTGGATCAACAGCGCGAGGAAAGCAAGAATAACTGGCCTGCAGAAGACTATGCTACAATTACTAAACGTTTGAAAAAAGGCTTAGATAAAATTGTTGCTACAGAATCAGCCAATCCCGGGAATGGCAATGTTTTAGTGGTCTCTCATGGCTTGAGTATTTCAGCGTTGTTAGCAACTTTATTTGATGATTTTAAAGTCCCAGAAGGCGGTTTGAAGAATGCTAGTGTCACAACAATTCATTACAAAAATGGCGAATATACTTTGGATAAAGTCAATGATGTCAGCTACTTAGAAGCAGGCAAAAAAGAGACAAAATAATCCCTGGATTAGAGAAACAGTCTATTTAGGAGTTGGTGGAGCAAGAAAAGGGTTGCTCCACCAACTCCTATTGTTGTGTTCTTTTTTTATTAAAGGTAGAATCAGAAAGAAGAATTTTTTCATTGGGAGGAAATGAAATGAAAAATAGAACAAAATCACGCTGGAAAAAAATTGTCCTAGGACTTGGGCTTTTTTTAGTAATCTTAGTCATCGGTTTGACTATTTTTATTAAAAATAGTACGTATCAAGCAACCGATTCGGCCTTAAAAATAAGTCAAAGTGCCACGCAAGAAAAAAATTATGATTATTACACAAACGGGCAAAAAAATGATACAGCACTGATTTTTTATCCAGGTGTATTGGTTGCGCCCGCTAGTTATAGTGAATGGGCGCAAGAAGTTGCTACGAAAGGTTACGATGTCTATGTTGTTCATTTTCCTTTGAATTTAGCGGTTCTTGCACCAAATGCTGCAGAACAAATTATAAAGGATCATCCACAACAAAACTTCGTTTTGGCTGGGCATTCTCTGGGTGGTGTGATGGCTAGTCGTTTTGTAGCGGAAAATGAGCAACGAATCAAAGGCATGATTTATTTAGCCAGCTATCCTGACGAAAAAGGTGCACTAAACAAGCAAAATCTGCCGGTTCTGTCAATAACAGCCACAAACGATGGTGTTTTAAATTGGACTAGCTACCAAAAAGCCAAACAGTTTTTGCCAAAAGATACGCAGTATGTATCTATCGAAGGTGGGAATCATGCAGGGTTTGGTAATTACGGTGTCCAAAAAGGAGATAACAAAGCGACAATTTCTAATGAGCAACAGCAAACAGAAATCAGTCAATTGATTGTAGCATGGCTACAATCACGCCCCAATAAATAATCCGATGAGCCGAAATGTTATTTTTTCGGCTCATTTTTACTGCGATAAACAGAGGGGGTTACGCCTGTTTCTTTTTTAAAAGTGGTGGCAAAATATGCTGCGGTTTGGAAGCCAACTTTTTTCGCGATTTGTTGAATCGTAAGGGGTGAATGGAGGAGCAATTCTTGGGCTTGCCTAATTCGGACACTTGTTAAATAAGCTAACGGGGTTTGTTTCGTCTGTTCCTTAAAGGTTCGCTGCAAATGAAAGGGACTACCGTGGCAGACTTGCGCTAAATAGTCTAAACTTAAAGGTTCCGCTGAATGCCGATCAATAAATTGCTTAATTTGAGCAACCCATTCCTCGTTAGGAACGACTTGCCCGGTTGGTTGACATCTTTTACATGGCCGAAAACCAAGTGTTAAAGCTTCCTGAGCCGTTTTGAAAATCAGAACGTGGTTCTTATTGGGCACACGGGAAGGGCACGAAGGACGACAAAAAATTTTAGTTGTGGTCACACCATAAAAAAATCACCATCAAATTGCGTATTATTATTTTGAATGGCTTCCCAACGTTTCTGAGTAAGTCGATACGTTGTTTTCATTGTAAGCACACCTCCCGTTTTCTTCATTGTAAAAGAATCTCTAATAAAAACAAGTAAAAAGTGATGGGAGCGCAAGATTTTGAAAGCCAAAAGAATTATAATGAAGATAAGAAAACACGAGAAAGAAGTGTAAAAATATGGCAAAAAAGATTTATTATACGCAACAAGAATGGCAGAACGATCACTATTATCTTGGTGTGACAGACGCTGGACTAGCTTTTGTAGGTTCAGCCAATCAATCGATAGAAGAGCTGAAAAACTGGTACCCTCAAGCACAATTAGAAGCTTCTGAAAAGAAAACTGCGCCTTATAAAGAAGCATTCATAAGTTATCTTAACCAACATTCGACAACGTTTGCTTGCCCCATAGACATCGAAGGAACGCCCTTTCAAAAAGAAGTTTGGCAGGCGTTGCAAGAAATACCTTATGGTGAGACAATGACCTATCAAGAAATTTCAGAAAAAATTGGGCGTCCACGTGCGGTTCGAGCAGTTGGCACAGCGATTGGGAAAAATCCTTTATTAATGGTCATTCCTTGCCATCGAGTCATCGGCAGCAAGGGACAATTAACCGGTTACCGTGGTGGTTTAGCAATGAAACAAGCATTATTAACATTTGAACAGTCTTAAAAGGAGGCGGCGATGAACAACTATCAATGGTATACAGAACAATGGGGAAACCCTACAAGAGAGGATGATTTGCTGTTTTTATTGTTGAGGGTGGGTGTTTTTCAAGTTGGTTTAAGTTGGAAAGCAGCAGCAGGGAAAAAAGTAGCATTCATGAAAAATTTTTGCCAAATGAAGCCGGAAAAAGTTGCCGCGCTGTTGCCTGACGAAGTCGATCGAATAGTAGCTGATCCAGATATGATTCGCAATCGGCGCAAAATTGAAGCAACCATTAAAAATGCGCAAGCAATTTTAAAAGTACAAGAAGAATTTGGCAGTTTTGCCAATTATCTATGGCAATTTGTAAAAAACGTCCCCGTTTTATCTATTTATGAAGAAGCATACCAAGTCCCGCGCACACAGCTTTTGTCAGATAACGTAGCAAAAGACTTAAAAAAAAGAGGATTTTCTTTTGTAGGTCCGATTGTCACCAATATGTTTCTGAAAGCTAGCGGGATTATCCAGGTGGAAATTTTAAATCCAGAATAAAGGAGTGTTAGGATGTTTGAAAATGAATCTCTTAGTTTTGAAGAACAAACAATTATTCAAGCAGCAGAGCGTTATGTTCAACAAGAATTAGCCAACGAAGCAAGTGGCCATGACTGGTGGCATATTTATCGAGTGACACAATTAGCAAAAACAATTGCAGAGAAAGAACAAGCAAATTTATTTTTATGTATATTAACAGCATTGTTACATGATATTGGCGATGAAAAATTTAACGAAAGTGAAGAGGCTGGCTTGCTAAAGGTGCAACAATGGTTGGAAGCAAATAACGTATCAACAGAGCAAACGAATCACATCCTTTCCATTATTGCTAATATGTCCTTTAAAGGAGGAAATACTGGGAAAACAGTCACTAAATTAGAAGGAAAAGTGGTCCAGGATGCGGATCGATTAGATGCCATCGGTGCGATTGGAATTGCACGGGTGATGGCTTATTCGGGAAATAAAGGCCGTTTAATTCACGATCCTCATAAACAACCTCGTGAACAGTTAACCCAAGAAGAATACCGGAATGGGGAAGATACTGCTATTATGCATTTTTATGAGAAACTTTTAAAGTTAAAGGAACAAATGAATACAAATTATGGTCGCTTATTGGCGGAAAAGCGTCATCAATTTATGGAACTTTATCTGGAGGAATTTTATCAAGAGTGGGATGGACACCGATAAATGAGGGCCAACTAAAACAGCCAGTACATTTCTTTTTGAATTTTAAGAGAACTCTTTTTTACAAATACCTCAGAAGTGGTAAAATGATGGATGAATAAACGGGTGGTTTATCTTAGTTTTACGTTACATATAGGAGGTAATTATGGAGACAAAAAAATCGAGTGGCATGTTTGCAGTTATTGCCGCACTGATTGCGAATATTTTAGTAGCGATTAGTAAATTTGTTGGTTTTGCTTTAAGTGGTAGTACCGCTATGATGAATGAAAGTATCCACAGTGTCGTGGACTGTAGTAATCAGGTGTTATTACTTTTTGGGAATAAGCGCGCTTCTCGTGGACAAAGTGCGTTACATCAATTTGGAGAAGGCCGTGCAAAATACTTTTTTAGTACAATTGTTGCAACGATGCTCTTTTTTGGTGGGGGCGCGTTAGGCGTAATGGAGGCTATTCAGAAGTTACTGCATCCCTCTCATGAAGTAGAAAATGTGGCTATTGTCATTGGTATTTTAATTTTTGGTTTGCTTGTGGAAGGTAGCTCTTTGCGTGTAGCGATGAAAGAAATCAAAGAATTGAATACAGAGAAGTTATCGCTCTTAAAATTTTTGCGAGAAAGTCGTCACAGTGAAATTTTAATTATTTTTACGGAAGACTTTTGTGCGGTTATTGGTTTGTGTTTAGCTTTGGTGGGAACCCTTTTAACAATGGTAACTGGGATTGCTGCATTTGATGCTATCAGCGGCTTACTGATTGGTTTACTATTAATGTGTGCAGCCATTTTCTTAGCGAAAGAATTTTATAGTTTGATTATTGGTGAAAGTGTGACCGCTACAGATTTAGCAAAAATTAAAACCGCATTTGATCGGGCGGATGTTGAAAAACTAATTGATGTAAAGACCGTTCATTTAGGTCCAACTGAAATTTTAGTAGCGGCAAAAATTGATGTGGTAGAACCAATGGAAGAAGATGCACCTGATGTTGTGAATGCGATTGAACGAGACATTCGAAGTAAAATGCCTGATAAAAAAATCTATATCTATATTGAAGTTGACGATTATGATGTGAATTACGTTCGTAAATAACAAATGAAAGAATAACTTTAAAAAACAATATGGGGGAAGAAACGATGCAAGAGGCAATTATAACAAGTACAGTAGATTTAACCAGTGGTGGTTGCAACGCCTGTGGTTTAGTGGAAGATACCGTCTACACATTAGCAATGAATGGAGTGGATATTCCGTTAGATGGCTTGACTGTTGCTCATCTAGTTTCTGCTATTGTTGCCAGAAATGGATTTAAACAGGAGCTGCAAATGGATATGCTAGATGACGAATATATCCTTTATCGAAAAGAAGACACAACAGTAACCTTTAAAGAAGCGTACAATCATTTAAGCTACGATAACGGTTCTGAAAAAATCCAATCTAAAAATAAACTGGAAGATTTACCAAAACTTTTTGAACAAGTTAATCAAATCCTAACAACTGTTTTTGGAATTGGAACTGTCAATTTTATTATAGAATAAAGTACAAAATAGAACAGAAATTGGACAATCAATGAGTGAAAGAGATCGTCCAATCTCTGTTTTTTAATGTATAAATAGAAAATAAAAACAAAAAATGATTAAGTTAAGTGAACGCCTTTATCGACATAAATGATGTCACCGACCACGCCACTAGCTAGTTCACTGACTAAAAAGGCACAAGTGTTTCCGACTTCTTCAATGGTTACACCTGTTTTATCTGGTGTCCGCTCATTAGAAATACTAATCAATTGATCGTAGTCTTTTACACCAGTCACAGCCAATGTTTTAATCGCTCCTGCGGAGATTCCGTTGACACGAATTTTATCTGCAGCTAATTCAAAAGCTAAATATTTCACGGCAGTTTCTAAAGAAGCTTTAGCAATCCCCATCATATTGTAGTTAGGAATCGCACGTTCGGAACCTAAATACGTCAATGTGACAATTCCTGAACCAGGATTTAAAAAAGGTTTCGCATAATGAGTAACTGCTAAAAGAGAGTAGCTACTAATATCTTGTGCTAATAGGAAACCATCACGAGTGATGTCACTAACGTTTCCAGACAATTCTTCTTTTTTGGCAAAAGCAATCGCATGGACTAGTCCATCGATCGTGCCCACTTCATTTTTAATTGTTTCAAAGGCTGCTTGAATGGACGCATCAGAAGCAACATCGCATTCCACCAACAAATCATTTTCATCTGCTAATTTAACCACTTGCTTTTTCATGCGTTCGTTTTGATACGTATAAATAACATTGGCCCCTTGATCTTTTAATGCTTTTGCACAGCCCCAAGCAATACTTTTTTTGTTGGCAACACCCATTACGACGACATTCTTATTTTGTAAAAACATATAAAATCTCCTTTAATAAAAAATTTTTGTTGATAGAATAGGCTTTTCTTCATCAAAATGTAAAAGTTACATTTATTGAGTTGACGAATAAAATTTCAACTGGTATTATCTGTGTGAGAATGATAACAAAATCTTCTCAATTTTCTAATCTTGAAAAAAACAGACATTTTTCCTGATGTCTGAATTATTAACCAAAATACTTTGAAAGTCAAACTATTTTTCTTATTTTTTAAGAAAAAGTGCTGGAAACCGCATGAAATAATAGTTTGATAATCAAAATAAACTCGGAGGTACAGTATGAAAAGAGTGGTCATAACCGGCATGGGTGCCGTAACACCATTAGGCAATACCGTAAAAGAATTTTGGCATAATCTAGTGGATGGCAAGCTAGGAATTGGCAAAATTACTAAATTTGATTCTGAAGATACTGGGGTGGCTTTGGCTGGTGAAGTGAAAGAGTTTGACCCAAGTGCTGTTTTAGAACGCAAAGAGCAAAAAAGAATGGACTTATTTTCTCAATATGGCTTGGTCGCTGCTTTAGAAGCGTGGGAAATGAGTGGTTTAACAGAAGCAACGATTGACCCGACTCGTTTAGGTGTGATTGTCGGTAGTGGGATTGGCGGGATGACTACCTTACAAGACCAAGTACGGGTAATGGATAAAAAAGGCGCAAAACGCGTAACACCATTTTTCGTGCCCATGGTAATTGCTAATATGGCAGCGGGAAATATTTCGATTCGTCTAGGTGCAAAAGGACCTTCTCAAACTATCGTGACTGCTTGTGCTTCTGCGACGAATGCGATTGGTGAAGCTTTTCGCACGATTAAATATGGTTTAGCGGACATGATGGTAACTGGGGGGACAGAAGCCACAGTATGTGAAATTGGGATTGCAGGCTTTGCAGCATTGAATGCTTTAAATACAACAGAAGATGCGACTCGGGCTTCGATTCCTTTTGATAAAGAACGAAAAGGTTTTGTGATGGGTGAAGGCGCAGGAATGCTGGTTTTAGAAGAACTCGAGCATGCACAGAAACGTGGCGCAACTATCTACGGCGAAATTGTTGGATATGGCAGCAACTGTGATGCTAGCCACATGACCGCTCCTTTAAAAGACGGTAGTGGCGCGGCAGCTGCGATGGAAATGGCGATTGCAGAAGCAGGGATTACACCGGAACAAATTGGGTATATCAATGCTCATGGTACGTCAACCCCAGCGAATGACGCTGCGGAAACAACGGCCATCAAACGTGTCTTTGGTGAGCGAGCATCGCAAATTCCAATTTCAAGTACAAAGAGTATGACTGGACATTTATTGGGCGCGGCTGGCGGTATCGAAGCGATCGCTTGTGTGCAAACATTGCAAGAAGGAAAAGCTCATCCGACAGTAGGCTACCAAGTTGCTGATCCAGATTGTGATTTAGATTATGTCACAGAAGGTGCACGTGACATTACAGCGGACTATACAATTAGTAATTCGTTTGGCTTTGGTGGCCATAATGGTGTAATTTGCTTGAAGAAATGGGAGGAAAACTAGTATGAAAAAAGTAATGACTGCAACAGAAATTATGGAAATGATTCCTAATCGCTATCCGATTTGTTATATTGATTATGTGGATGAAATTATTCCAAATGAAAAGATTATTGCAACAAAAAATGTGACAATTAACGAAGAATTTTTCCAAGGACATTTCCCTGGAAATCCAACAATGCCAGGCGTTTTGATTATTGAAGCATTGGCACAAGTAGGTTCGATTTTAATCTTAAAAATGGATCAATTTGAAGGTGAAACAGCCTATATTGGCGGTATCAACAAAGCCAAATTCCGTCAAAAAGTGGTCCCTGGTGATGTCTTGAAATTACATTTTGAAATCGTCAAATTACGTGACTTTGTCGGCATCGGCAAAGCGACTGCTTACGTGGAAGATAAAAAGGTCTGCGAATGTGAATTGACGTTTATTGTGGGACGATAAAAAGATAATTAGAAAGAGCAAGCGGTGAAGGCTTGCTCTTTTTTTGTTCTGGTATGATAAAATTAATAAAAAAAGGTGCTGGAGGTAAATTATGTTGAAAAACTTACAACCTCAATTTTTTAAACAAACAGTTATCTATGGTTTGTTATTTGTCTTTTGGGGAACGCTTAACTATTTTTTTGAGAGTATTCCTAAAGGACTAAATCGTATAGTTTTCGGTATTTTGTCGTTTACTTATATTTTTTTGTATATGAAAAATAGAAAGAGTGTTTCAGGGAATAAAGGGGACTTGGCAATATGGATTTTAATTATTTCGGGATTTTTTGCATTGGTAGATGTTACTTATTATTTAAATATACGCGGCAAAATTACGCTATATTTCAGCTTAGTTTATATTTTATCAATAATTCTAATATTTATAGTATATGAACTAAAAAGTGACCCTAAGATTAAATTGAAAAATATTCTAAAAATAAGTGCTGTTGTGTATAGTTTAGGTTTTTTTGATAGAGATTGGTGGACTGTAATACCATTATTTACTGCTTTTGTTTTGTTATTTTACTCTAAAGAAGGAATAGATTACTTTGCTCAAGAAGAACTTACTGAAATAAAAATACCAAATTTTTTACAAAAAAAATGGAGAAGGACAAAATTTTTAATAGTCATATGGTCGGTAATGCTTTATAGTTCATTTGTTATTTCAGATATTTTAGAATCTTGTGGCTGGATTAATAAAATTAGTTTATATTTTTTTCCAGAAGACTCGCTAGAATTTTACAGAATCTGGTTTAGTAAAGGGTTAATACGTTTATGTATCTTAGGAATAATATATATTTTAGGAAAAAAATATCTGTTGAAATTTAAACCTGTAAACACATTAATAGAACTTTATAAAGAAGTGGCTAGAACAAATGAAACAGAGTTTAAAAGAAATACAAAAAAACACCAAATACAAAAAAATGCTCGTCGCAAATATAAATAACACTAACGCAAAAAAACATGCTATAATCATAAAAAGCTTATGTGAAGGTGGTAAGCTTATGAGTAAAACAATTTACAGGAGGGTTTTTCTTTTGGATATTTCAGTAGAGTTTTCGGGACATAAATTGGCGAATGTGTTAATGAACGCATCAGGTATTCATTGTATGACAATTAAGGAAATGGACGAGTTAGCGGCTTCTCAAGCAGGTGCTTTTGTCGCTAAGACGGCAACACCTAATCCTCGTCAGGGCAATGAGGAACCACGGTATTTTGATACACCATTAGGAAGTATTAACTCAATGGGCTTGCCTAATTTAGGGATTGATTATTATTTAGATTATCAGATTGCACGTCAAAAGGAATTTCCTGAGGAGTTACGCTTTTTATCTGTATCTGGTATGAATTATGAGGAAAATATCGCTATTTTAAAAAAAGTGCAAGAAAGTGAATACACAGGAGTGACAGAATTTAATTTGTCTTGTCCCAATTTGCCTGGTAAACCGCAAATTGCTTATGATTTTGAATTAACAGAAAAGCTTTTAACAGAAGTTTTCCAATTTTTTACTAAACCATTAGGTGTAAAATTACCCCCATTTTTTGATATTGCACATTTTGACGCAATGGCTGAAATTTTAAATAAATTCCCTTTAGTATACGTGAATAGTATTAATAGCATCGGTAATGGTTTATATATTGACAGTGACAAGGAAGAAGTAGTCATTAAACCAAAAGGAGGCTTCGGTGGACTGGGCGGCGAATATGTCAAACCAACAGCGTTAGCCAATGTTCGTGCGTTTGCGCAACGTTTGAAACCAGAAATCAAAATTATTGGAACGGGCGGTATTACATGTGGAAAAGATGTTTTTGAGCATCTTTTATGTGGTGCGACATTAGTACAAGTCGGCACACAATTGCATCAAGAAGGTCCACAAGTTTTTGAGCGTCTAGCCAAAGAATTACAAGAAATCATGGCAGCAAAAGGTTATGAAAGTATTGAAGAATTTCGTGGGAAATTGAAAGAGATGTAACAAAAAAACCGTCAAGAAATTTTCTTGACGGTTTTTTGTTATTTCACAGCCTTAACATTTTCCATAAAGGCTTCCAAATATTCAGGTTGTGTTAATTGTTGGTTACAGGTGTCGCTATCATGGCAAATGTAATTGCCTTTTTTCGTATAGGTTCCGTCGCCGCCTGATTTGGTGGTAGCTAGGAACATAGACACATTCGTGATTGTTTGACAGATGGAGCAAACACCTTTAACAATGGTGGGTGAAAGGGTGCCGTGGACGCCGATTAATTTATTTTCTCGATAAGCTAAGATAAATTTTTTCTGAGTCCCAGCGTCGTTCCAACCGACATAGGTATTGTTCCGTAAATCCATGTTTTCCCACTCAGGAATCTTTAACTTTTTCACTTTGCGAAAGACTTTCGTGACTTGTGGTGTTGAAGGTTCTTTAAAGGGCAACACGGTTTCTTTTAATTCGTCTAAATATTTTTCAGCACGCGCGCGTGTTAAACGACGATCCATCACTTTGTCCAACAAAATCGTAACAGCAGGGTGTTCTTCTGGAAATAACCCATTGATTTTTTCGGCACATAGGGCCTGGACAGTTTTGACAGTCGTAGCATCGTTAACAGACGTATAGGTGTTTAGTAACACAGCGACTTGTTCTTTAATTATGTTAAATTGGTAAGGTTGAATAGTTGGGTTCATGATTTTAAATTCCTTTCAAATAGACCGAGTACATACGCTGAAAGGCAATTTGTCTCACCAACGTATGCTTAGTGACAGACAACCTCATGTGTTTTTGATAAAGATAGCGTTTGACGTATCATATCATCACCCCCTTTAATGATTGATTTTTTCTATGTAAAAAGTGAAAATAATTGATGAAAGCTTGGTAATTCTAACGCAATTCAAGAAAAAAGGCAAGTTAAACTCGTTTTATTTCCCAAGTCAATGTCTGGGGAGTGATAAACTTCTAAAAAAGATACGTGATTTCCTAGATTAATCCTAGGTTATTTGCTACAATAATGAAGAATTAACCAGAGAAAAGGAGAAATTACAATGATTGCAGCAAGCGATTTAAAAGCCGGTATGACTTTTGAGCAAGACGGCAAATTAATTAAAGTAATGGAAGCTAGCCACCACAAACCAGGTAAAGGTAACACGGTTATGCGTATGAAATTAAAAGATGTTCGTACGGGTTCAACAACAGATACAACAATGCGCCCAGATGAAAAAGTGAAAAAAGCGCACATCGATACAAAACCGGTTCAATATTTATACAGCCAAGATGATATGGCTATTTTCATGGATTTAGAAACATATGAACAATATGAAGTACCAACTGCTTTAATTGAAGAAGAACTAAAATATTTATTAGAAAATATGGAAGTAAAAATTCAATTTTATGGTGAAGAAGTCATTGGTTTAACTTTACCAACAACGGTAATCTTACGTGTTGCTGAAACGCAACCTTCAATCAAAGGCGCAACAGTAACTGGTTCTGGTAAACCCGCTACAATGGAAACAGGATTAGTTGTTAACGTTCCAGATTTTGTTGAAGCAGACGAATTATTAGAAATCAATACTGCGGAAGGAACGTATTTAAAACGTGCTAAATAAGTAGCAGAAAAACAGAAGGCTAGCCTTCTGTTTTTTTTGTCTATTAATTCTTTTACCTATAAGAAAACCATTGGTGTGATAGGAAATAGCAATCGTTAGAATCGTTGACACTAGAAAATGGGAAATGGTATAGTTTGGTCAACACATGACGAAGGAGGAAATCAACCATGACGAAAAAACAAGCTAGCCTTTTTTTAGAAACGGAAAGCTGTTGTTGTATGGTGCAAAATAGTGCAGCATACTCTTTTGTGATGGGGAAAACCTCCGTTATTTCTGAAAAATTGCCTAACACGATTCCTCTCTGAATCTAGACAACCAGAAATAAACAAAAAAGGTGCTGATGCGATCAGCACCTTTTTGTTTTATGTACATGTATTAGAAGGAGGAATTCGCTATGATTGTTCAGTCAATTTTAGACACAATCGGAGCAACACCATTATTTGAATTTACAAGTGAACAATATCCTATGCCAGAAGGCACTAAAATTTATGCGAAACTAGAATATTTGAATCCAGGTGGCAGCGTCAAAGATCGGCTTGGTGTGCATCTTCTCAAAGAAGCAATGAAAACGGGAAAGATAAATCAAGCCACAACAATTATTGAACCGACAGCGGGGAATACAGGGATTGGCCTGGCATTAGCTGCCAGTCAACTGGGCCTCAAGACAATCTTTGTTGTGCCAGAAAAATTTAGTCAGGAAAAACAACAGCTGATGCAAGCGTTAGGTGCTAAAATTGTCCCTTCGCCAACAGAGCAAGGGATTGTCGGAGCGATAACTAGTGCCCAAGACTTAGCCAAGGAAATTCCTAATAGTTACGTGCCGTTACAATTTGAAAATCCGGATAACCCTGCTGCTTACTACGAAGGATTAGGACCTGAAATTGTTCAAGACTTAGGCGGAAAGATTACCAGCTTTGTCGCAGGTTTAGGCAGTGGTGGAACGTTTGCAGGTGTTGGCAGATATCTCAAAGAACAAAATAGTAAGACGCAATTATGGGGCGTGGAGCCAGAAGGTTCGATTTTAAATGGCGGACCTGCACACGGACATGAAATCGAAGGCATTGGTGTGGAGTTCGTGCCGCCTTTTCTTAAACAGATTCCTGTGGACGGCTTTTATACCATTTCAGACGAGGATGGTTTTTTCTGGGTCAAACAATTAGCCAAGAAAAGCGCTTTGCTGGTGGGAAGCTCCAGCGGCGCAGCATTTGCGGCGGCATTAAGAGAGGCGCGCCGCTTACCAGCAGGCAGCACAATTGTAACTATTTTTCCTGACGGTAGTGACCGTTATTTATCAAAAAATATTTATTCTTAGGAGGAAAACTTTTATGAAATTCAATACCAAATTAATTCATGGCGGCATTAGCAAAGACACAACAACAGGTGCAGTGAGTGTTCCTATTTATCAAACGTCAACCTTTGAACAAAATGGCGTGGGCCAGCCAAAAGAATATGAATATTCTCGTTCAGGTAATCCCACACGTCACGCGTTAGAAACCTTAATCGCTGAGTTAGAAGGTGGGAGCCATGGCTTTGCGTTTAGCTCAGGCTTAGCTGGTATCCATGCAATCATTTCTATGTTTGGACCCGAAGATCATATTTTATTAGGTGATGATGTCTATGGGGGCAGTTTCCGTTTATTGGATAAAGTATTTGTAGCAAATGGGTTAAGCTACACGATTGTAAACGCCAGCGACTTATCAACAATTGAAGCCGCAATTCAGCCAAATACAAAAGCCTTGTTTTTGGAAACACCAAGTAATCCACTGTTAAAAATTACAGATATTGAAGCGGCAGCTAAGCTTGCTAAAAAACATCAGTTGTTAACTATTGTCGATAATACATTTGCGACGCCTTATTTTCAACGGCCGTTAGCGTTAGGTGCTGATATTGTGGTTCACAGCGGGACAAAATATTTAGGGGGCCATAGTGATGTAGTCTCTGGTTTAGTCGTAACGAATCACCCAGAAAGCGCAGAAAAAATTGCCTTTTTACAAAATGCGATTGGTGCTGTTCTAGGACCACATGATAGTTGGCTGGTCCAACGTAGTTTAAAAACATTAGGCGTCCGGATGGCAGCGCACACCCAAAATGCTCAAAAAATCGCAGAATTTTTAGAAGCGCATCCAGCTGTAGTAACGGTGTATTATCCAGGACTAGCGAGTCATCCTGGTCATGAAATTGCGCAAAAACAGATGTCGGGATTTAGTGGCATGATTTCTTTTGAATTAGCCAAGGATGAGCAAGTCGTTCCTTTCGTAGAAGCGTTGGAAATTTTTACTTTAGCGGAAAGTTTAGGTGGCGTAGAAAGTTTAATTGAAGTACCTGCCATTATGACTCACGCATCTATCCCCAAAGAAAATCGTGAAGCCGTGGGAATTAAAGATGGACTCATTCGTTTATCTGTAGGAATTGAAGCAGTCGAAGATTTGTTGACTGATTTAGAAAAGGGATTACAAGCATAAACAAAGGCCCTCGTCTTTAGACGAAGGCCTTTTGTTTATAATTCTTCACCATTCGTAGCAATCACTTGTTGATACCAAGCAAACGATTTTTTCTTTCGCCGTTCCAACGTTCCGTGACCATCGTTGTCTTTATCTACATAAATGAAGCCATACCGTTTCTTCATTTCGCCTGTACTAGCGCTCACTAAATCGATGAATCCCCAAGGTGTGTAGCCCATCAAATCAATGCCGTCATACGCAACGGCTTCTTTCATCATCTCAATATGTTCACGTAAATAAGCGATTCGGTAAGTGTCGTTAATCGTTCCGTCTGGTTCTAGCTCATCAATAGCACCAAAGCCATTTTCAACAATAAAGAGTGGTAATTCATACCGATCATTGAACCAATTCATTGCATAGCGCAAGCCCATAGGATCGATTTGCCAGCCCCAATCAGATGTTGCTACATAAGGATTTCGCACCAAGTCTTTTGCTTCATTGTAGTCAAAAGTAGGGGCCTTTTCTGCACCTTTCACAGCAAACGACATGTAATAGCTAAAGCCAATATAATCAACACAGCCATTACCCAAATCAGTTAAATCTTCTTCTGTGACATCTAATGAAATGTTTTTTCGTTTCAAATAGCATTGAATTGCACTTGGATAATGACCGCGGACATGAACATCGGTAAACCAATAACGTTTTTGCATTGCGCTAACACTCATCATCATATCCTCAGGATTACAAGAATAAGGATAAATAGGCACCATCGCAATCATACAGCCAATTTGGAAGTCGGGATTGATAGCATGGCCAATTTTCACTGCACGTGCGCTAGCGACTAGTTCATAATGAGCAGCCTGATACATAACTGCTTCGCGGTCCTCTCCTTCCTGGTAAGCAATACCAGAGTTAGTAAAAGGTGCAAAATCTTCTTCATAATTAGCTTGGTTGTTAATTTCGTTAAAGGTCATCCAATATTTGACTTTTTTCTGGTAACGAGTGAAACAAACTTCAGCAAATTTGACAAAAAAATCAATGACCTGGCGATTGCGAAAGCCGCCATATTTTGTGACTAAATGATAAGGCATTTCAAAGTGAGACAGTGTCACGACTGGCTCAATACCATTTTTCAAACACTCGTCAAAAAGTGCATCATAAAAACGAAGACCTTCTTCATTGGGCGTTTCTTCATCTCCGTTAGGAAAAATTCGTGTCCAAGCAATAGAGGTTCGGAAACAATTTAAACCAAGTTCTTTGAATAGTTGAATATCTTCTTGATAGCGATGGTAAAAATCAATCGCTTTATGGTTAGGATAGTGTTCATCTGGCAAAACGCCTGCGGTAATTTTACGAGGGACGCCATGTGCACCGGCAGTCATTACATCCGCCACGCTCACCCCTTTACCGCCTTGGTCCCAGCCTCCTTCTAATTGATGAGCAGCGACAGCGCCGCCCCAAAGAAAATCATTTTTCAAAATTGACATATCGTTTCAGTCCTTTGTTCAAATTTTTATACGTTTTGTGCTTCGACTTTTTCAAGGGTTTCTTCAGTAATCGGTTGATTGGTTTCTTCTGCGTAGTTAAGTGCATCCATTTTTTTAGCAAACGGTAAATAGATAAAGAAACTCATCGTCAGTACCACTACTTGAAGCAACGCTGCTTGCCAACCACCAACTAAAAGTCCAGAAATGATTGGAGGAGTAGTCCAGGGAACTTGTACCGCCGTAAAGAGAGGAACCAGTCCTGTGTACAAGGCAAAATATGTCACAACAGAAGAAACAATCGGTGTGATAATGAATGGCACAGCCATGATTGGGTTCATCACGATAGGTGTAGCAAAGACAATTGGCTCGTTAATATTGAAAACAGCTGGCCCAATTGAAAGCCGACCTAATTGCTTAAACTGAGCTGATTTGGCAAAGAAAACCATGAACACGACTAACCCGATTGTCATGCCCGCACCAGTGACCGTTAAAAATTGATCTAAAAATTGTTGTGTAACAATATGGCCACCATTAGCCAGTGTTAAGTCTTTTCCAGATTTCAAAATTTCGGTATTTTCTAAAGAGTTTGCTTGTAAAATAGGGCCCATGATACCGCCAACGATTGTTGACCCGTGAACACCGAAAAACCAAAAGAGCGGAATGACAAAACCTAATAGTAATGCGCCACCTAGTGAATCTGTGACTCCTTGAAGTGGTGATTGTAGCACTTCGTAAATAAAGTCAAAGAATGTCGTATTGAAGACTTTATCTAGAAGAATGAAAATTAGCATTGCACCAGTTACAATGACGCTGGCAGGAATTAACGCAGTAAAGGAATTGGCCACATTTTCTGGTACAGCTTCTGGTAATTTGATACGAATATCATGACGTAAAAACCAACTATATACAACGCCGACTAACAAACCAACAATAATAGCTGTAATCATCCCTTTGCCAGCTGTCCAATCTTTGTTGATGACGTTGCCAACTACTGCGCCAGAAACCGCATCTTTGACTTCAGATGACATAAACAAAATGAAAACCACCATGGCAATCATGCCCGCTGGGAGGCCTTCAAATCCCTCGCTTTTTACATATGAGTAGGCAATACCGATGACCGCAAATAACGACATAATCGCAAAAGATGCACCATATGCTTGATTGAAATAAACAGCCAGACCGCTTGCGTTAACCCATTCAGAAATAGCTGTAACTGGGAAATTCGCTAATAGAAGAAACACGGAACCAACAATGGTAAAAGGCATCGTGTAAAGCATCCCGTTCCGTAAGGCAGTAATTGCTTTGGTATTGACGAACTTTAGTACTGGAGGTAATAATTTCTCGTTAATCCATTCGTTCATAAAAATCTCTCCTTTGAAGAATAATATAAATGCAAATGTATCCGTTTACATATTTACTATATAAGGTTATTTGAAGAAAAAATAGACTTTTGCTTGAATGAGAAACATGTACCAAGAAAAAAAACAAAAAAGCTCATGCTGTTTTAGACAGCATGAGCTTTTGTGAAAAACAACTAGGAAGGTGTTTCATCTAGTTCCTTTAAAAGTTGACTTGCTTGATGAGCTAGGAGTTCAATTAAAGCAATGACAGGGATTTGAGTGGTTGTATTGACTGATTTATCTGCAAATGGAGAACGTTCGTCGGGCATATAATAGGAGATGTTGTAGTCAGCCAAGCGGGCAATAGTTGAATGTTGATTGTTGGTAATGCTTAGCACTTTGGCACCAGCTGTTTTAAAATCGGTCATTTGTTTAATCATTTCATTGGTTTCCCCAGATACAGACAGAATCAAGGCTAATGTATTTTCAAATCCGCGCTTGGGGATAGGCGTAAAGGGATCAGCAATACTGTAAGAATTGATATTTAAGTTGGCAAAATAACGACTGCCATAACTACCTAAAATTCCGCTAGTACCAATGCCAGTAAAGGCAACGTGACGTGCTTGAACAATCATTTGAATTGCTGGACGAAGCATTTCGTAATAGGTTTCTTGGTTTAATTTTTTCAAAAAAGCATCGACGTGAACTGTGGCATCATAAAAATTTTCAAACGTTTGTGTTTGTTTGGCTTCTTCTTTCACTGCATATTTTAATTCGGAAAAACCAGCATAGCCCATTTTGTTACAAAATCGTAGAATCGTTGAGGTGGAGACATGACAGGAAGTAGCCAGTTGGCGAATGGTCTGTTGAGGGATTTGGTGCAGGTGTTCCAATACATAATGGTAAACGAGCATTTCTAATTCATTCAAGGTCTGAACCTTCTCTAAATCAAACAAAGTAATCCTCCTTTATATAAAAACTGAATATGTTATTTTTTTGTGTAAATCAAATAAACCAATTCTTATTTTTCTTGAAAAAAATGTAAAATAACTCAATAAAAAGTTTCTTATTTCCTATTTTACAAAAAGTAGCCCAATTATCCTAGTTTTTCTCTTTTTTCTTTTAAAAATAACAATGCGCACCCCTAGAGTTTTTTGAGAAAACAAGCTAAAATAGATAAGAAGAGAAAAGGAGGCGTTGATGTGGCACGGGAAGTAATTTTATTTATTGCAGCGAGTATTGATGGTTTCATTGCGGACAAAGCGGGCGGTGTTGCTTGGTTAGAAGAGAATATTCGTGGCGATGAAGAAGATCGTAGTTACGATGAAATGTATGAAAAAATAGACACTGTGGTAATGGGGCGGACTACTTATGATCAAGTTACACAAGAATTGTCCCCAGATGTGTATTTTTATGAAGACAAGCATTCTTATATCATTACCTCTCATCCAGAACCATCAACTGCTTCAAGAACTTTTACCAAGGAAGATCCAGTCACATTAATTCGTCGTCTCAAAGAAGAAGACGGCGCGGGAATTTGGATTGTTGGAGGCCCAAAAGTGGTTCAACCGCTTTTGGCAGCTGATTTAATTGATACCTTCATTTTGACGACAATACCACTGTTTCTGGGTGAGGGCATTGCTCTATACGAGACAATGGCTCAATCAATCCCAGTTCGTTTAAAACAGGTTTATCAAAAAAATGAGTTGGTTTATTCGATTTATCAACGTGAAAACAAAAATTAAAAAATAATTATTCGGTTGGGCAAGTTGCTTTCAAGGTTTTGAGTTTCTCATAGGGCGAGAGGAACAAAGCAACAGTTGTCTAGCCGTTTGTGTTGTTTTTGATTAACAAAGAAATGGTAGAGGAGAAAAAAATGAAACATCAGATCAAAAAAAGGTTGTATATTTCACCTGTTCAAACAATTGTCTTAGGATTTTTTTTATTAATTGTTGTAGGCACAATCTTATTAATGATGCCTTTTTCTGCACAAGCTGGACAAAAAACGCAATGGATTGATGCTTTTTTCGTGGCAACTTCCGCCGTCTGTGTTACAGGGCTTTCGCCTTTGAATACGGCGGAACATTGGAGTCCTATCGGGCAAGTTATTATTATGATTTTGATTGAATTAGGCGGCTTAGGCTTTTTAACCGTTGCCACGATTTTCTTTAGTTTGCTGCGAAAAAAAGCGTCACTAAGTGTACGGATGTTGTATCAAGAAGCTTTAAATGTTAGTGAAGTTTCCGGAGTTTTTCGTTTAATGAAATATATTATGAAGTTTGCGGCCATTATTCAATTACTTGGAGCCTTCTTGTTGTCCTTTCAATTTGTGCCAACATTTGGGTGGAAAAAAGGGTTGTTTTTTAGTCTCTTCCATGCCGTTTCGGCATTTTGTAATGCTGGCTTTGATTTGCTAGGGGATAGTATGGTTCCTTATCAAAATTCGCCTTATCTTTTACTAGTCATTAGCTTTTTAATTATAGCTGGTGGTTTAGGATTTATTGTGTGGCGCGATATTTTTGCAATGATTAAAGGCTATAAAAATAAAATTAAGCACCGTGTTAGTATTCATACACGCCTTGCTTTAACGGTGACCGCCACCTTTTTAGTCTTAGGGACCGTTATTTTTTACATTTCAGAATATCGCCATTTTCCAGCTGACATGTCTTTTTGGCAGCGTCTTGTCAACAGTTGGTTCTTGTCGGTTACACCAAGAACTGCTGGCTTTTATTCAGTTGATTATTTGAAAATGAGTAATCCAGGCCTGATTGTCACGATTTTGTGGATGTTTATTGGTGGCACTTCAGGATCAACCGCTGGCGGCTTGAAAACCACTACGTTTGGTGTGTTATTTTTACAATTTCGTGCAATTTTTAAAGGGAAACAGCGAGTGGAATTCCATGAACGCACAATTCCTGAGCGAGTAGTGCTCCAAGCGTTTACTTTGTTCTTCTTGGCAACTTTTTTATGTGTAACTGCTTCGGTTATTCTCTCGTTTACAGAAACATTACCTTTAAAAAACGGGATTGAGTATATTGTTTTTGAAGTGATTTCTGCATTTGGAACGGTCGGTTTAACAATGGGGTTAACACCAGATTTAACTGTTTTTGGTAAACTAGTGATTATTTTTCTAATGTTCGTCGGTCGTGTGGGTGTGTACACGGTGTTATTGTCATTAATTAAGAAAGGCTTGGAAAGTCAGTCGAAAGTTCAATATCCAAAAGAATCAGTGATGATTGGTTAATAGAGAAAGAGGGAAATAGAATGGAATTTTTAGGTATTTTATGTTTGATTTTAATTACAACGACTTTAGCAGGTGTTGCTTGTAAAAGAGTAGGAATTCCTGCGGTAATTGGGCAATTGCTAGTAGGGATTGTGTTAGGTCCAGCGATGTTAAATATTGTGCATCAAGATGTGTTTGTGCATGACTTTTCAGAAATTGGTGTCATTATGCTGATGTTTATTGCTGGAATGGAATGTGAATTGGAATTATTGAAAAAATATGCGAAACCTAGTGTCATGGTCGCTATTTTGGGCATCGTTTTACCGGTTGGTTTTACTATGTTGATTGGTCAGCTGTTTGCTTTTTCTTGGAAAGAAGCTTTTTTCCTTGGGTTAGTTTTAGCAGCAACGTCGGTCAGCATTTCAGTAGAAGTATTAAGAGAGTTGAATGTTTTAAGTAGTAAAGAAGGTGCAACGATTCTTGGGGCTTCCGTCGTTGACGATATCGTGGTCGTGATTATTTTAAGTGTCGCTGTCGGCATGATTGGTGCAAGTACAGGCGGCAATACAGAAGTCAGCTTTATTGTTAAGTTAATTGAACAAGGCTTATTCTTTATTGGGATTTTCTTTTTGGTCCGCTTTATTGCTCCCTATTTACTACGTTTAAGTCAAAAAATGAACATTGGGTCGTCTGTTATTATCATGTCATTGATTATCTGTTTGGGCATGGCTTATTTGGCTGATTTAGTTGGTTTAAGTTCTGTCGTAGGTGCCTTTTTTGCAGGGATTGCTGTGGGACAAACGGATGCAAAAACAGAAATTGATTTCAATATTGAAGCTATTGGCTATGCCGTGTTTATTCCCGTCTTCTTTGCCAGCATTGGCTTATCAGTGACATTTAACACGTTAGGAAAAGATTTACCTTTTATTTTGGTAATGACGATTATGGCGATTTTAACGAAATTACTGGGCGGTGCCTGGGGAGCGAAAATGGTTGGTTTCTCCAATACAAGTTCTTTAATGGTCGGTGCTGGGATGGTTTCGCGTGGGGAAATGGCATTAATCATTGCGCAAATTGGCTACCAATCTAAATTACTTTCAGAAGCGTATTATACGAGCATGATTGTGGTAATTATCTTAACGACCTTAGTTGCACCGTTCTTATTGAAATACTTTGTTAAAAAACAAGAATCTGCGTTGCAATAAAAAAAGATGAGCAGAAGTTGTTGACAAAAAAATAAAATAGCTATATGATGAGCTCAAGATAAACGACTACGTTTGTAGTCGATAATCTTGAACTCTTTTTTATTGATGAAGGAGGAATTTAACGAGTATGGCAAAAGATAAATTAGCGACAATTACTGATGCAGAGTGGGAAGTCATGCGGGTTATTTGGACCCAAGGCAAGACCACGAGTCGTGAAGTGCATACACTTTTAAATGAGAAGAAAGAATGGAAATCAACGACCGTCAAGACGTTACTAAGTCGTTTAACAGATAAAGGGTTAGTTGGGACGGAGAAAGCAGGCAATAAATATATTTATTATCCGCTAGTAGAAGAACGTCAGAGCGTTGAAACGGTGGCAGACGAACTTTTGGCCAAAGTGTGCAGCCGTAAAGTTGGTTCCGTGGTAGAAACAATTTTAACAGAGAGTCAGTTGAGTTATGACGATTTGGATCGATTAGAGGAACTCTTGAAAGAGAAGCGCAAGACGGCGGTTGAATCTGTTCCTTGCAACTGTATTCCTGGTCAATGCCAATGTCATTTAATTTAAAAAGGAGTGAAAAAAATGGAAAGTAAAACGTTTGATATTGAAGGGATGAGCTGTGCTTCCTGTGCCCAAACGATTGAAAAGGCTACGGCGAAGTTACCTGGGATGGCAAAGGCAAGTGTCAATTTAGCTACGGAAAAATTAAGTGTCACGTATGATCAGACGGAAGTCACAGAAGAAGAAATTAAGGAAGCTGTGTCAGATGCTGGCTACAAGGCGATTAGCCCAGCCCAGCAACGAACGTTTGCGATTGAAGGAATGAGTTGTGCTTCCTGTGCCCAAACGATTGAAAAAGCTGTGAACCAATTATCTGGTGTTCAACAAGCGATTGTTAATTTAGCCACGGAAAAACTGGTGGTTAGTTATGACGACCATCAAGTAACGAGTGCTGAAATTATCAAAGCAGTTACGGATGCAGGTTATCAAGCGACAGAAGAAGTCGCTGCAGGTGCAACAGCGGACCAAGATCGTGAAAAGAAACAAAAACATATTGCTGAGATGTGGCAACGTTTTTGGATCTCAGCGGTGTTTACAGTACCCCTTCTTTATATTGCGATGGGACATATGGTAGGCTTACCATTGCCGGATTTTTTGAATCCAATGACACATGCGACGACCTTTGCAATGGTTCAATTGATTTTGACGTTACCCGTCCTATATGTCGGCAGAGAATTTTTCACAGTCGGTTTTAAAGCATTATTTAAAGGGCATCCGAATATGTTTTCTTTGGTAGCTTTAGGAACCAGTGCTGCTTTTGTGTATAGTTTATATGGCACAGTCATGATATTTTTAGGAGACACAAGTTTTACAATGGCTCTTTATTATGAATCAGCGGGTGTTATTTTAACCTTAATTACATTAGGAAAATATTTCGAAGCTGTTTCAAAAGGGAAAACCTCAGATGCGATAAAAAAATTAATGGGTTTGGCGTCGAAAACTGCTCATATTTTACGTGATGGGGCAGAAATTGAAGTGCCAGTTGATGCTGTTCAGTTGGATGACATTGTGATTGTTCGCCCAGGAGATAAAATCCCTGTTGATGGAGTGATTGTTTCAGGCAGTAGTTCTGTGGATGAAGCCATGTTAACGGGCGAAAGTTTGCCTGTTGAAAAGAAAGTCGGTGATGCAGTAATTGGTGCTAGCATCAATAAAAATGGCAGCTTTCAATTCAAGGCGACAAAAGTGGGAAAAGAGACGGCCCTTGCCCAAATCATTCAATTAGTAGAAGATGCGCAAGGCTCAAAAGCGCCGATTGCACAATTAGCTGATAAAATTTCGGGTGTTTTTGTCCCAATCGTTATTGGTTTGGCTGTTCTTTCTGGCTTGGCTTGGTTCTTTTTAGGACAAGAGTCATGGATTTTCGCTTTGACAATTACCATTTCTGTGTTAGTGATTGCTTGTCCTTGTGCGCTCGGCTTGGCAACGCCGACTGCGATTATGGTGGGAACAGGTAAGGGCGCTGAAAATGGCGTTTTAATTAAAAGTGGGGATGCTTTAGAAACCACTCACAAAATTCAAACAATCGTGTTTGATAAAACAGGAACTATTACAGAAGGCAAACCGGTGGTTACGGATATTTTAGTTGCTGATTCAGCACTTTCCGAAGCTGAGTTACTAAAATTAGCAGCTTCTGCAGAACAAGGATCAGAACATCCTCTAGGTGAAGCAATTGTGGGGGCGGCTAAAGAACGTCAATTGCCATTAGCAGAAGGAAGCGATTTTTCAGCGATTCCAGGTCACGGCATCCGTGTGACAGTCAACGAACGAGTCCTACTTTTGGGCAATATAAAATTAATGAAAGAAGAAGCAATCGAGCTATCAACGTTTGTTCAACAAGCGGATCGTTTGGCAGAAGAAGGGAAAACCCCAATGTTTGTGGCAAAAGATGGTTCGTTTGCGGGTATCATTGCGGTAGCAGATACTGTGAAAGATAGCAGTCAAACAGCCATTGCACGTTTGCATAAAATGGGGATCGAAGCCGTGATGATTACGGGAGACAACAAGCGTACTGCAGAGGCGATTGCGAAACAAGTAGGTATCGATCGTGTCTTAAGTGAAGTTTTACCAGAAGATAAAGCGTTAGAAGTGAAAAAACTACAAGCAGAAGGCAAAAAAGTTGCGATGGTGGGTGACGGTATTAATGATGCACCAGCACTTGCCCAAGCAGATGTGGGGATTGCTATTGGTTCAGGCACAGATGTTGCAATGGAATCGGCCGATATTGTGCTAATGCGTAGTGATTTAATGGATGTGCCTACAGCAGTTGAATTAAGTAAAGCGACCATCAAAAACATCAAAGAAAATCTTTTCTGGGCATTTGCTTATAATACATTAGGTATTCCAGTGGCTATGGGTGTGTTACACTTATTTGGTGGACCTTTGTTAAGTCCGATGATTGCAGCAGCAGCTATGAGTTTTAGTTCAGTCTCTGTCTTACTAAACGCCTTACGATTGAAAGGATTTAAACCTTCGACGGTGAAAAGAACTAGTGGAAGTCAAAAATAAAATTGAAAAGGATGAAGTGAAATGGAAAAAACAGTAAAAATTGATGGGATGAAATGTGATGGCTGTGTTCAAGCGGTCACTGAAAAATTTAGTGGAATTGACGGCGTAACGAATGTTGCGGTTCACTTGGCAGATCAAACAGCCGTTGTGACAGCAGATCGTGAAGTAAGCCAGGATGAACTGAATACCACGTTGGCAGATACAAAATTCAAGGTTGTCAGCGAATAACAAAAAAACAGGGCCTACCATCATGAGTAGACCCTGTTTTTTGGTTATGGAAGTTTTGCTTTGATTTCCTGATAAATCTTAGTCGTTTCTTGACCCTCACGCGCAGTATAATAATAAACTTTCTCCCGCGTTTCTATTTTCAGAATCGGATGACTTTTTGTATAAATTAGTAAATAAGCAGGTTTTCCAGCGACTTTAAATTCTCCTGTTAAGTAACTATCTGTCGCAGCACCCATTGTGCGGATGCGTTCTTGAGGTAAGTCATCAATCAAAGAAACAGCAGTGATTTGGTTAAAAGGAATTGACCTTGTTTTTGCTAATGGGGCAGATAATTCAATTTGGTTCTTTTCAATAGTTGCTTGAAAGGCATGACTAGAAAAATCATTTATAAACATTGGTACTGTGGCAAAGAACAGCACCGCAATCGTTAAAATACCAGTAGCGGCTAGAATAATTTTCCCAGCAGGCCGTCCTAGGTTAATAGATAAATTCATACCAATGCGATCAGGAACCATGATTTTGGGGTCCTTTGGATTGATATAAATCCCATACCGCCAATATTGATCGTCATCCCCATAGCGATAATCGCCAGCCTGTAGAACGAATTGATCTTGTTTTTTGCGCATTGAAAATAAGTAGTAGAAGAGAAAGCCTACATAAACAAACAAAAGAATAAAGTAACAAAATGTAAGAGCCATCGCAACCGTATAATCAATGACAATTGTCAAAGTTGGTAAAATGGTTAGCGGTGCAAAAACTAAGGCGGATAAAACCATTAAAACAGACCAATGATGCCGAAATAAATCATTGATTTGCTGATTAATTTTTGAGTCGCTAGTTAGCGGTTTGACAGGTAAGCGCGCAATAAAATAATAACCGCCAATGAACAAACTTAACATCAAAACAGTAATTAAGAAAAGAATCCAGGAACCAATCGCCGTTTGCAAGGAATAAAAGCCCCCAGCAAAAGTAAGAATAATTGCAGGTAAAAACCACCAAAATGAAATAAGTTTCTGGTTTTTATTTAAAACTAATTGCGTATCGATTAAGAGAGGACGCTTAGGTAGCAACCAGCCGTTTTGCATTTTTAAAGCGGCCATTTTGCGAATATAAACGATTTGCAGATAGTAGCCACTGCCAATAAAACTAAATAAAAGTAACAGAAAAAGGAACAATAAAATCGAATCATAAGGAATAAATAACAAAGGTAAACTAAGAACACTAAAAACGGCTGCTAGTTGAACCAAGCGTTTTTTATAACGTTTTCGGATTGCTTGAACGCTGGGATCTTGTAGTTTATCTTCTGGTAAAGTATTTTCCAAAATAATATTTTTGTGAGGATTTGCATAAATCCCCATAGTAAATGCCATAAAAAAAGCGACAGAAACTAGGATGAAATAAAAGAATACCGCCATTATAATGCACGCCCTTTCGAATCAAAATTTTGATAAATTTTCTGAATAAGTGCTTGGATTTCTGCTTCGGATTGCTGATGTAAAAAACTTTCAGCCAACAGAAGTTCTAAACGCTCATGCAATTGCTGTTGCCAAACAGCGGTAGCAGGTAACTTTGCGGCAATTTTGGTGCCGTTACGACGGTCAGTCACAATATAACCTGATTGCTTTAACTTATTATAAGCTTTTGAAACAGTCATCATATTGACCCCGATTTCGTCCGCCAATTGTCGGATAGAAGGCAAACTTTCATTGGGAACCAGTTCACCTTTGGCAATGCCTACAATGATTTGATCAATGAGTTGCTGATAGATGGGCTGTTCGCTTTGTTCATCTATTTCTAAAAGCATCGAATCACTCCTGTCTTATTTGTGCTATCTGTATTATATATAATAATACAAAAAGAGTTGGAAAGCAAGGAATTTAGAGTAAATGGTTGTTTCTGTTTAAAGAGAAGCATATAATGAAGAAGAACGTAAAATGAAAGGACGATGAAAATATGACAGCAATTGAACCAAAATTAACAGAGAAATTCCATCAAGATTTCTTGAACAATAATAAACAAAATGCCTTACAACGTAGTGTAGTAAAAAATGGTATCAGCGCTTCAGGTGAATCTGTACAAGGAGCCGTGAATAACGTACCCGTCTTTTCAGTCGACTTAGCTACTGGAAAAGTGGCCAATCAAAAACAAAGCGGTCGCTGCTGGATGTTTGCGGCATTAAATACATTTAGACATAGAATGTTAAATGCGTTTCAATTAAAAGATTTTGAATTATCACAAAACTATACATTTTTCTGGGATAAATATGAAAAATCAAACTATTTCTATGAAAATATTATTGCAACAGCCGATCAACCGTTGACTAGTCGTAAAGTGGCCTTTTTATTAGCTACACCACAACAAGATGGTGGGCAATGGGATATGATCGTTTCAATTTTTGATAAATATGGCGTAGTGCCTAAAACGGCAATGCCTGAAAGCAGCAACAGTTCCAATTCACGTGATTTAAACAACTATTTAAATAAAAAATTACGCAAAGATGCAACAATTTTACGTAGTTTAATTGAAAAAGGCGCTTCTGCTGAAGAAGTCCAAAAAAACAAAGAAGCAATGTTACAAGAAATTTATAATTTCTTAGCAATCTCTTTAGGAACGCCGCCAGAAACCTTTGATTTTGAATACCGTGACGAAGAAAAAAATTATCATTTGGATCAAAATCTAACACCGCAAACATTCTTTGAAAAATACGTTGGCGTTAATTTACATGATTATGTAAGTATTATTAATGCTCCTACAGAAGATAAACCCTTCAACAAAACATACACTGTTGAAATGTTAGGGAATGTTGTCGGCGGCAAAGAAGTTAAATATTTAAATGTAGAAATGGCTGCTTTCAAAAAATTAGCTGCTGCACAATTGGAACAAGGCGAATCTGTTTGGTTTGGTTGTGATGTCGGACAATCTTCAACACGTGACACAGGAATTATGGCATTAGACGTTTACGATATGAACGATCTTTTTGATATTGATTTTACGATGACTAAAGCAGAACGTTTAGACTTTGGTGAAAGCTTAATGACACACGCCATGGTTTTAACAGGTGTTGATATCGTTGATGGTCAAACAACAAAATGGAAAGTGGAAAATAGCTGGGGCGAAAAAGTCGGTGAAAATGGCTTCTTCGTTATGAGCGATGCGTGGATGGACGAATACACTTATCAAATCGTTGTGCACAAAGATTTATTAACTGATGAACAGAAAAAAGCTTGGGAACAAGCGCCAACTGTTTTGGCACCTTGGGATCCAATGGGAGCATTAGCATAAAACAGAAAAAGAAGGCCCCCGCCGTCATGGCGGGGGCCTTCTTTTTACGTTGGGCGGCGAACTTCACGGATTTCGCCCAATGTTGTATAATCATTGCCTGCTAAACGAGCAATCGGTTGGAGTTTTTCAGGTAAAATGTACTGATGTTCTTCATCAAAAACGGCTGAATCAAAATAGAAATCGGTAATTTCTACAATGAATAAATCCGTAATAATTTGACCTTCATGGTTAGCAATAGGTACATATTGATGTAAGCGAGCTTCCATCCGAATCGGCGCGGCTTTGATTGCTGGAACAGCAACAGTCTGGCTGGCAATGGTTTCAATACCAAATGTGTCAATTTCACTGATCTCTGCTGCTAAAGACGCCGAAGTCTGATTCATTTGAGTAAGAACGTCTTCGTTAACGAAATGGATGACAAGTTCTTTAGTAGCCAAGATATTTCGTGCCGTATCTTTAGGCTCTTTGTCTGGTCGTAAAATGGACAACGTTGCTAAAGGAATTTCAGCTGCCGCCGCATTAAAGAAACTAAAGGGAGCAGCGTTGACGATACCTGTGGCTGTATCTTGTGTCGTAACCCAAGCGATTGGCCGAGGAATAATACTTCCTGATAAAAATTTATACGCTGTTTTTGCAGATAACTCGTTACTATTGTAATGAATCATAGGAGCCTCCTAGAAAAAATACTAATTTCGTTGAACATTCGCATCTGAAGTATCGAAAGGACGCACAAATTCTTCAATCCCTGCCCGTTTTGGTTCTAAAAATGGCGGTAATGATAATTTTTCGCCAGCGTGTTCGTAGGTTTCATCCTCTAAAAACCCAGGACCATCGGTTGCCAGTTCAAATAAAACATGTGTTGCTGCCAAGAAATATTCAGATTTAAAGTAAAAACGTTCCACAAAGCCAGAATTAGGAAATTCCAAACGATTAATTTTTTCAATCCAGAAACGTAGTGCTTCCTCATCGGCAACGCGCAAGGCTAAGTGATGGACATTGCCGTAGCCTTCTTGAGCCGCTGGCAAATCTTCCCGATGCTCTACGATGATGCTGGCACCATTTCCACCTTCGCCAACTTCAAATAAACGGAAACTACCTTCAGCATCAATCAATTTGAATCCTAAAACTTCAGTTAAAACTAGTTGCAGATGTTCGTAATTTTCGACAGTTACAAAGGCTGGACCTAAGCCGATTAAAGCATGTTCACTAGGGACGTTAGATTTTTTCCAAGGCGTGCCAGCTGCAACACCTTGGTTCTTTTCATCAGAAATAAGTTGGTAACGTTGATTGTCAAAATCTTCAAATTCTAAATACTTTTTACCAAAACGTTCTTGAATTTCTCCATGATCAATTGCATATTCATTAAAGCGTGATACCCAGTAATCCAAAGCAGCATCATCTTTTACACGGAAGGAAGTACGAGAAATTGTATTGGTTCCTTTGGTTCCTTTAGGTAAGCCTGGAAAGTCAAAGAAAGTCATATCTGTTCCGGGAGAGCCGGCATCATCAGCAAAAAATAAATGATATGTTTCAATATCGTCTTGGTTGACAGTCTTCTTAATTAAACGTAGACCTAAAATATCGGTGAAAAAGTGATAAATTTTTTCAGCACTTGAAGTCATGGCAGTGACGTGGTGTAAACCTAAAATTTGTGTATTCATAATAAAAATCCTCCTAAAAGAAAAATAATTTTTTAATTAACTTACTAAAAGTAAGTTTAAATGATTAGTCCTAAAAATGCAAAAGAAATGTCTCGAATTCGAACTATTATTTTTTAGTTGATTTTTTAAAAAAATAAGAATATAATAGCCTGAGATATTTTAATACATAAACTTTCGTAAACATCGCCGGATGCTTGCGACTAAAGTGTTAATGAACAGTTCTTAGGCCATAGCTGAACTGTTTGTTGGCACTTTTTTTGTTTGGAAGGGAAGGAAAACAAGATGAGTAAAGCTTGGTTAAAAGTTATTTTTGGCGCTTTTTGTGAAGTGATTTGGGTCATTGGCATGAAGCATAGCACAACATGGTGGGAGATTTTAGGGACAGTAATCGCAATCTTTATCAGTTTTTATGCGCTGATTAAAGCAGGAGAGGAATTGCCAGTTGGCACAGCCTATGCTGTATTTGTCGGCTTAGGTAGTGCTGGAACTATTGTAACAGATCATTTTTTATTCCACACACCATTGGGCATAGGAAAAGTTCTTTTTCTGTTGCTGTTATTAATAGGTGTGATTGGCTTAAAAATGGTAACTGGAAATAAAGAGGAGGAAACAAGATGAGTTGGTTATACTTAGTTATTGCAGGCTGTTTTGAAATCTTTGGCGTAGGTTCAATTAAATTATTTACAACAAAAAAAGACTTACGTTCATTGTTAATTTTAATTCTAGCGTTTAGTGGTAGTTTCTTATTCTTATATTTAGGGATGAGACAATTGCCGATGGGCGTTTCTTATGCAGTTTGGACAGGAATTGGTACAGCAGGAGGCGCTATTTTAGGAATGCTCTTAGGTGAATCAAAAGACCTACGCCGGATATTTTTTATTTTTTTAATCATTGTTTCTGTGATTGGTTTAAAATTAATTGGTTAGAAGGCGAGAGAACATTGTTTGGATTATTGAAAGACAGGTGAGTAAAATTTAAAAAGAGACAGAACCAAATGCGGTGTTCTGTCTCAAAATAGCTTTTATTTTACAAGGTTACTATAACGTGTCGCAAATTCATTGTTGTAGGACTTGCCGTTGACATCTTGACCAACGTCCCAATTTGCAGACCAAGTCATTAAGCCACGGATAGGATTACCGTCTTTTGCTAACTGATCAAAAGTTTTGGCTACAGGGGTAGCCTCAACGACATAGCCGCTACCAGCAGCATCCCGATTTGCTGGTAAACCAAGGACTAATTTATCGTTTGGTATCTGTAGATAGCCGCGCGTGCCATGGATTAATGAATCAGACATATAATAGAGGAACTCGTATTTTAGAGCATCGTTGCTTTGAGCAACCCAAGTCATAATTTCATCGACCCAGACACCGTCGCCGCCTTGGTTATATAATTGTGGGGCAATGTAATCATAATAACCATTTAGGGAAGTAATGTATGTTTCATAAGCGGCACCAGGTTTTAAATAAGGGAATTCTGGCGCCATCGTAATGATGAAATTTTTTTCTTGTGCTCGATAATGGTCTTTGACTATTTTCAACGCAGCAGGGATGACGGTTTGGTTGTCGCCAGCAGTAATCGCCAATTGCTCTAAGTCGATGTCTAAACCATCAAAGCCGTATGTTTCCACTTGACGAATGATTTCATTCGCAAAGGCTTGTTCATCGCCTTTGACTAATTGGATATGTGCATCTGCTCCACCAAGTGCCAATAAAACTGCGCGACCTTGACTATTTAATTGTGCGACTTCTTGTCGGAAGGCAGTGTCCGTTTGGTTATAAGGCTTGAACGTAGGAATCCGTGTTGTACCATCGCTTTTCATGAAGGAAACCGGTACGACATTGTAGGCTTGATTTACTTCTGAAAGGTTCAGCGATGCTGATGTTCCTTGTTTGTAACCATCGCGTCCTTTTGAGGCCCAGTTATGCCAATATCCAACCAACACTTTTTTGCCAGAGATATCTACCATCGTATCCGCAGCATCTGCAGAAGCTTGAGTAGGCGTTAACCACAAGCCAACTGCTACGGTTGAAAGAAGGAGAAAAGCAGGGATTATTTTTTTTAGCTTCATTTTTTTGAGAACTCCTTTAATTTAGTTTAAGATGTGAGTATTTTTACTGAATGTTCACATCAATCGCTTGGTAAAAGGCGTTCACCGTATCACCAATGCCCCAAACAGCGTAAATGACATGATAACCTTTGCGGTCTGTCGGAATATTAATTGTTTGTTTAACAACTTTATTAGGAACTTCTTGTTTACCGTCAATTGAAGCAATTTTGTCGAAGTTTTTAATGTCTAATGGTTGATTGGGATTCCAGCCATTTTTAGTAATATAGTAATCCCAAGAAGCAGTTCTATGTTGGGCAGTTAAGTTCCAAGTGATGTCAAGGGGACCTGTTGTAATGTTTGTTTTGTGCCAACGAGTAGCTGTTTGTTCATCCAAAGGTTCAAAACCTGAGACACCTGCACTGGCTAATTTACCAGTAATAAACGTATTTTTGGGCGCTTCGATACTTTGAGGTTCCCATTGTGCACGACCAACATTTGTATTTAAGTTACCACCAGCAGAACTACCAAAGAAAGCACGACTTCCAGGACTTGCTACGTAACCATGAGCCTCCGAAACAGTAGGGGCCAATGCAGCGCCACCTAAAACAAAACTAAAAGCCAGGACGATTGTTAATAAACTCTTTTTCACGAAAAAAACCTCCTAAAAAATTATTTTGTATGCGCTTACAGATAGGAATATAACATAATAATCTTTCGGATACAAATAATAAGAAATGTTATTTTTAAAAATAAAAAAATATTTCTTAAGTAATATTAAGAATGTTTTTAAATAATATAAATAATAGTGTTTTTCAAAGTTTTGTTAATTTTTCATTCGGAATCGCAATTGAAGAAATCACGTGGTATACTTTTAAGAAGAAACAATGACACGAAAGTAGCCATTGGAAAAAGGAGATTATTTCGTGGGAAAAAAACATACATCCTCTTATGAAGTTGCCTACTATGACGGCGATTTTACTGGTGCAATGAAGATACCGGCTTTGTTAGCGGTTGTCATTAAAGTATCAGAAGAACAAACAGAATTACTAGGAAGAGATGCGGCTTATGTCGCTCAATTTGGTCTAGGCTGGGTCATCACCAATTATGAAATAGAGATTCACCGCTTACCGAAAGTTGGTGAAAAAGTAGCAATTACAACGCAAGCTATGAGTTATAACAAATATTTTTGTTATCGTAACTTTTGGGTTCATGATGAAGAAGGCAATGAATGTGTCTTTGTGAAATCAACCTTTGTCTTAATGGATCAAAAAAATCGGAAAATCAGTAGTGTGTTACCAGAAATTATTGCACCTTTTGATTCTGAAAAAATCACTAAAATTTATCGCCATGAAAAAATTGAAAAAGTCACAGAGGGGAACTTTTTACCTTATCGTGTGCGTTTTTTTGATATTGATGGCAATCAACATGTTAATAATGCGATTTACTTTAATTGGTTATTGGATGTGTTAGGGTATGACTTTTTAACAACGCATCAACCGAAAAAAATTCTTGTGAAATTTGATAAAGAAGTAGAATATGGCCAAGAAGTCGAAAGTCATTACGAAATTGTCGAACAAGAAAATCAGTTGAAAACGCGCCATGAGATTCGGATTGATGGTCAAACCTATTGTGAAGCGAATATCGATTGGACCAACTAAGTTGAGATGACGGTTTAGAAAAATAAAAAGTTACGCAGAGGAGGAAGGACATGATTCGCTTAGGATTAACATCTTTTAGTGAACACGACTATTTAACTGGAAAAAAACGGGCCACGCTTTATGAATATGCCAGTCATTTACCGCTAGTTGAAATGGACACGGCGTATTACGGGATTCCTCCCAAAGAACGAGTAGCTGAATGGGTCAAAGCAGTTCCCGAAAACTTTCGCTTTGTCATGAAAGTTTATAGTGGAATCAGTTGTCAAGGTGAGTGGCAGACCTATTATGCAAGTGAAGAAGAAATGATCACCGCTTTTTTAGAAAGTATGGCCCCATTAATTGAAAGTAAAAAATTATTTGCCTTTCTGGTACAATTTTCAGGAACATTTGGTTGTACGAAAGAAAATGTCGCTTACTTGCAAAAAATTCGTCACTGGTTTAAAGACCTACCTATCGCCATTGAATTACGAAATAATTCATGGTATCAACCAAACTTTGTAAAACAAATGTTGCAATTTATGAAAGAAAATCAATTTTCACTTGTGATTGTAGATGAACCGCAGATTCCTACAAATCCAGTGCCCTTTTATCCGTATGTAACGAATCCTAATCTCGTGCTCTTCCGGTTTCACGGACGTAATGCGGCTGGCTGGTTAGCCAATGATGCAGAGTGGCGTAAAAAAAGAACCCTCTATCATTATAATACGCAGGAAATCGCTGATTTAAGCGAAGCTGTTTTAAAAATGTCGCAAGAAGCTAAAGAAGTGGGCGTAATTTTTAATAATAATTCTGGCGGCGATGCTGCAGAAAACGCCCTACAGATGCAAAAAGTCTTGAATTTGAGTTACGATGATTTGAATCCAAAACAATTAGATTTATTTTGAGAAAGAAGGTAGCTGAATGTCTGAAAAGCAATCCCCTTATGAAATGGCTTGTGCATTCCACGAGGTTTTTAATCCACAACAACCAGAGCAACCAACTGCTTTTTCGCCAGAGCTAGCCAGTCGACGAGCAGAGTTTAAAGTCGAAGAACTTGTGGAATTTTTATATAGTGCTGCTAATAATGACCAAGTGCTTTTTCAACAATTGGTCGACGGATTAAAAAAATCTGTCGATAAAGCAGAGCAGAAAGTCTTGGCGAAAGGCAAACCAGTATCTGATCCTTTAGTGGAGGAAGTGGATGCACTAGTCGATTTATTGTATTTTACTTATGGTTCGTTTTGCTTAATGGGCGTCAATCCAACAAAAATTATTGAAATCGTTCATCAAGCCAATATGGGGAAATTATTTCCAGATGGGCAGCCACATTATGATCCGGAAACAAATAAAGTATTAAAACCTGAAAATTGGGAACAAGATTTTGCGCCAGAAGCTAAAATTAAAGCGGAAATTCAACGCCAATTGAAAATTACTGAGACCAATGAAAAAGACGAATGAGAAAACTCATTCGTCTTTTTTATTAATCATGGAAGAACGTCCGATATAAGGCTTTGATGGCTTTTTCCTCTTGCTCTTTTTTGATACCAAACATAATACTTACTTCCGAAGATCCTTGGTTAATCATTTCTAAGTTGATTTTTTCTTTGGCTAACGCCATTGTACTTTCAGCAGTAACCCCAATTCGTTGGCGCATGCCTTCCCCGACAATCATAATCATGGAAAGGTGATGCGTGATGCGTAACTCATCAGGCGCTAAAACTTCTTGGAGTTGAGCCATCAGTCTATTTTCAATTTCAGCTGTTAACTGGTCTTCTCTTAAAACAATTGTGATGTCATCAATTCCTGAGGGCATATGCTCATAGCTTAAGGCTAATTTTTCTAGTACTTCTAAAAGCCGTCGCCCAAAACCTAACTCTCTATTCATTAAATACTTACTAATGTAAATACTTGCGAACCCTTGATCACTAGCAATTCCTACAACAGGGGCATGCTTCACTTTGCGAGAAGTGGTAATTAGGGTGCCAGGATGATGTGGGTTGTTAGTATTTTTGATAACGACTGGAATATTTGCGCGATAGGCAGGCATTAAAGCTTCGTCGTGGAGGACGGCAAATCCTGCATAAGCTAACTCCCGCATTTCTCTGTAGGTCAATTCTTGAATCGTTTGAGGCTGTTCAATAATTCCAGGATGGGCGACATAAATTCCGTCTACATCGGTAAAGTTTTCATACAAATCTGCTTGAACACCTGCGGCAACAATGGACCCTGTGATATCGGAACCGCCACGAGAAAAAGTACAAATTTCGCCGGCTTCTGTATAACCAAAGAAACCTGGAATAACCAAGATTTGTTGAGTCTCACGATAGGCACTAATTTTCTCTAAAGCTTTTGGTAAAATGCGGGCATTGCCTGGCTCAGGTGTCACTAGGAGACCTAATTCTTTTGGACTAATGTAGCGAGCATCTAAGCCATTCTGATTGAAAAAACTGGCAACAACTTTTGCATTATTGTCTTCGCCGCTAGCTAAAAAATAGTCAAATAAAAAAGCATTGTTTTCTTTTGGTAAAGTGGCTAATTGGCGAATCGAAATAGCAATATCAGCTAAAACTGCTTTATCCAAGTGTAATTCATCGAAAAGATCTTCATAACGACGAATGATGGCAGAGATTGTCGATTCAATTTCCTCATTATTTAAGTAGCGCTGATAGTATTGAATCAATAAATCAGTCACTTTAATATCTTGCGGGGTTCGCTTTCCAGGAGCGGATACAACGACAAACGTTCGGCGCGGCTCTTCCTTGACGATTTGTAAGACTTTCTGTAACTGTGGTGCTGATGCTAGCGAGCTACCGCCGAATTTAACTACGTTCACGTTTATCACTCCTGTTTTTAATTATTTTCTCATTTGTAGATTAGTAAAAGGATACCGAAAAACATTTAGAAAAGCAACCACTTATTTTCAGAAAGTTAGGAAATCATGAAAATATTTGTTCTTCATTTTTCCTTAAAATTTTGTTAAACTGTAAAGATATGAGTCGTAACGAAGGAGTTAAATAGTATGACAGAATCCAAAACTGCCATTATTTTTGATATGGACGGTGTCCTAGTAGATAGCGAAGCTTATTATTATGAGCGACGTAAAGCATTTTTAGCGGAATTTGATTTGACCATTGAGGGCCTAACCTTGCCAGAATTAGTCGGTGCGGATATGCGTTCATTATGGCAAAAGATTGAACAAGTCAACAAAAAAGAGCTAGATATTGCTTTTTTAAATGAACAATACATAGCCTATAAAAAAGCGCATCCTATAGATTATTTAGCTGTGCTTGATGAAAATGCGAAACGTGTTTTACAATTTTTAAAAAGACAAGGTTATAAAATCGGATTAGCTTCTTCTTCCACAAAAGACGCAATTGAAGAGGTTTTGACAGTGGGGCAATTAAGTAGTTATTTTGATGCGGTCGTGAGTGGGGAAGATTTCGAAGAAAGTAAACCGGCGCCGGATATTTATCTGCACACGTTACAAGAATTAGCTGTTGCGCCACAGGAATGTATAGCCATTGAAGATTCAGAAAAAGGCATTGCCTCTGCCAAAGAAGCTGGGCTAGAAGTTTGGGCTATGCGCGATGAACACTTTGGGATGGATCAAAGTCAAGCGGATGCCTTCTTAACACAACTAAGTGATATTTGTAAAAAAATTAGTGAAAATCGGATCGATGAAAGCAGTGAATCAACCCCTTCGTAAGAAGATCGCGGGTTTTCTTAAAAAAGTTTGTTATAACTAGTGAATGAATATACAGTTTGTGCTATAATTTTCTATAGGTATTTCTGCAAGAATGCCCTTTTTCAAGGGTCAGGAACAATAGATAACCGTGTGAAGAGAACAAACAACCTTTCTTTTATTATAGAAAAATTATCGGAGGAGCCAAAATGAAGAATAATTGGATTATCATTTTAGTACTAGTAATCGTTATTATTGCTGCGGTGCTATACTTAATTGGTTATTTTATGCGCAAAAAAAATCAAGAACAATTAGATGAATTAGAAGTTCGTAAAGAAGCCCTGTTTGACTTGCCAGTCTTTGAAGAAATCGATGACATTAAAAAAATGCATCTAGTTGGACAGAGTCAAAATAGTTTCCGTGAATGGAATCAACGTTGGGTAGAACTATCGACACGTTCTTTCGCCGAACTAGAGAGTCAAATTTATGAAGTCGAAAATCAAAATGAAATTTTCCGTTTCATGAAAGCGAAGAAAGCAGTCGTGGAAGCGAATGAAACGATGACCGAAATGGAAGCCGAAGTGGAAGTCATTCGTAATGGCTTGAAAGAATTACGTGAAAGTGAAGAGCGCAATTCATTAGAAGTTCAAAAAGCTTTGGATGTCTATGAAGAATTAAGTAAATCACTAAAAGATGATAAAGCTAGCTTTGGTCCAGCTTACTCCGAAATCCAAAAACAATTAAGAAACGTCGAAATTGAATTCACACAATTTGTCACACTAAATACATCGGGGGACCCAATCGAGGCTCGAGAAGTCCTAGAAGATGCGGAACGTCATACGTATGAATTGGAAGACTTAATGAAACGGATTCCACCAATGTATGAAGAATTAAATGAAACTTTCCCAGATCAATTAAAAGAAATCGAAGAAGGCTACAACCAATTATTAGCTGACGATTACGTGTTTCCTGAACAAAACTTTGCTGAAGAAATTCAACATGCGAAAAAACGTGTCGAGAATTCAATGGCTGATTTAGAGAAAACAGAGATTGCTGCAGTAGAGGTCGCAAATCGCGACACAGCAACGGCGATTGATGCATTATATGAAGTGATGGAACGTGAAATTGAAGCGAAGAAATATGTCGTAACCAATCAAAAAATTATTGACGATTATATTTCTCATTCCTTAAAAAATAACCGTCAATTAATGATTGAATTGGACCATGTATCACAAAGCTACACCTTAAACAACAACGAGCTAGGACGTAGTCGTGGCTTCCAAACGGAAATTGAAGAAATTATCCGCCGTCAAAAAGACTTGGAACCTCGAATGAAAGAACATACCGTTCCTTACTCTGAAATTCAAGCGTTCTATAAAGAATGCTATAAGATTTTAGATGATATTGAAAATCAACAATTAGAAATTGATGCTTCATTGAAAGAACTAAGAAAAGGCGAAAAAGTCGCCCAAGAAAAAGTCGACGAATACGAATTCCGTTTACGGAGTATCAAACGGTATGTTGAAAAGCAACGATTACCAGGTTTGTCTGCTGATTACTTAGAATTTTTTTATGTGGCAACGGATCGAATTGAAGATTTAAGCCGAGCCTTAAATAAAATGCGCATTAACATGGATGAAATCAATCGTTTGTGTGACTTATGCGAAGATGATTTAGAGTTATTAGATAAGAAAACAAAAGATTTAGTCAATGCAGCAGCTCTGACAGAACAAATGATGCAATATGCAAACCGCTATCGTCATACTCACGAGAACATCCGAGCGGCTTTAGATAAAAGCATGTATTTATTCTCGACAGAATTCCGTTATCAAGATGCATTAGATGAAATTGGAACGGCATTGGAAGCTGTTGAGCCAGGGGCGTTCAAACGAATCGAAGATTTTTATTTTAAAAATATCAATAACCCTAATTTAACAGCAATTTAATTAAACAATCACTAAACAGAGGTTTGTCGACAGACAAGCCTCTGTTTTTATGGCGTGGTGGTGACTTGAAGTGATACTTTAGAAAGTATATAATGGGAAAGAATTTTAAAAAAGAAGGGTGACAAATGATTTATTTTGATAATAGTGCAACTACACCGATTTACCCCCAGGCTTTAGATACATATGTAAAAACCAGTCAGCGGATTATTGGCAATCCGTCTAGTCTGCATGACTTAGGCAACCAAGCGAATCGGCTCTTACAACAAGCACGGAAGCAGATTGCGGAGCTAATCAATGTTTCAGCAAATGAAATCTATTTTACAAGTGGCGGAACTGAAGGAGATAACTGGGTTTTAAAAGGAACGGCAATCGAAAAACGAGAATTTGGTAATCATATTATTATTTCTGCAGTGGAACATCCAGCAGTTACAGAAACAGCGGAACAATTAGTCGAACTAGGTTTTGAACTTTCTTATGCGCCAGTGGATAAAGAAGGTCGTGTGAAAGTCGAGGAATTACAGAAATTAATTAGAAAAGAAACGATTTTGGTTTCTGTTATGGCAGTCAACAATGAAGTGGGAACGATTCAACCAATTAAAGAAATCAGCGAGGTTTTAGCGGAGTTTCCTAAAATTCATTTTCATGTAGACGCGGTTCAAGCAATTGGGAAAGTTAATTACTCAGAGTGGTTAACGGATCGGGTGGATTTTGCAACGTTTTCTGCACATAAATTTCATGGACCACGAGGCATTGGTTTTATGTATTGGAAACAAGGAAAACGTTTAGCGCCGCTTTTAACAGGAGGCGGGCAAGAAAACAACCAACGCAGTGGGACAGAAAACGTACCAGCAATTGTGGCAATGGCCAAAGCGTTACGCTTGCATTTAGAGAACGAACAACAACGGCCGCAACATGTGGCGACATTACGGAGTTATTTACTAAAGGCGCTAGAAGAATTTCAAAATGTGACTGTTTTTTCACAAGATAATGAACATTTTGCGCCACACATTTTATGTTTTGCTTTGAAAGGGATTCGTGGCGAAGTGCTGGTCCATGCATTGGAAGAAAAACAGATTTATATTTCGACTACGAGTGCTTGTTCTAGCCGGAAAAAAATGGCTAGCAGCACCTTGTATGCCATGCATGTGCCTGGGGAATTAGCGACTTCCGCTGTGCGCATTAGTTTAGATGAAAGCAATACAATGGCAGAGATTGAACAATTCATGATTGTTTTTAACCAACTTTATCAAAAATTTTCTCGTGTGAATTAATAAAAAAATAAGTCGGAGCCTAGAAATAGGCTCCGACTTATTTTTGCTCTCTTTATCGATTGAAGCGGTAGCCACTTCCCCAGAGTGTTTCAATTGGAGAGTCAGAAAGATTGGCTTTTTTTAATTTTTCCCGAATCCGTTTAATGTGAACAACGACAGTCGAAACCTCAGTATCTAAGGCATCAAATCCCCAGACACTTTCAAAAAGTTCTTCTTTATTCCACACGCGATTAGGATGTTCCATCAAGAAAACCAACAATTTGTATTCTTTGCTTGTAAAAATAACTTCATTTTCTAAAACAAACACTTTGTGGGCGGCAGTGTCGACAGCGATTTCATTGATTTTTAGTAATTGTGGTGGTTGTTCTGCTTTGCTTAGCAATTGATAACGGTTCATATGGGCTTTTGCTCGAGCGACTAATTCATTGGGACTAAACGGCTTGATTATATAATCATCAGCACCTAAGCCAAGCCCACGAATTTTATCAATATCTTCTTTTTTAGCCGAAACAATCATGATCGGCGTTTGCTTTTTTTTCCGAATTGCACGACAGATTTCAAAACCATCCATAGTTGGCAGCATCACATCTAAAATAATTAAATCAAAGGGCTCATTTAAAGCTGCTTCCAATCCTTTTTTTCCATCATGTTCAATTGTGACAGTCATATCGTTAATTTCTAAATAATCTTTTTGCAAATCAGCAATGCTTGGATCATCTTCAATAATTAATACATGTGGTTTCATTTTTCATCCTCCAACAACGGCAGCGTAATTATCACGTTGGTGCCGTCTCCTTTTTTACTTGTGACAGTGATTGTTCCCTGATGATAGTCAATAATTTGTTTGACAATACTTAATCCCAAGCCGCTTCCTTTAACTGTTGGGGTTCGAGATTTGTCTACACGATAGAAGCGTTCGAATAAATAAGGTAATTCTTTTTTATCGATACCAATGCCGTTATCTGTAATGGTTAAAACTAAGTCTGTTTGATTATGCGTTAAAGAAATCGTAAAGGCTAGTTGTTCTTTAGTGGGATCCGCAAATTTAATGCTATTTTGAATTAGATTGGTAATCACGCGATTCATCTGCGTGGGATCCATTTGAACGTATAAAGCTTCGGTGGGAAGTACAGAAGTGATCACGAGTTCTTGTTCCAAACGGTATTCTTCAAGAATATGTGCAATAAAACGAGTGAAATTGGTCTTTTCCATTGTAAAGACAGCACGGTCTAGGTCTAATTTAGAATACAAAAATAATTCTTCAATTAAATCATTGAGGCCTAAACTTTTTTCATGAATGACCGTTAAATAGCGCTGTTTTTTTTCTTCAGTATTGGCAACGCCATCCATCAAACCTTCAACGTAACCAATAATAGAAGTAATTGGTGTTTTTAAGTCATGAGAAATATTTGCAATTAATTCTTTCCGATTAGCTTCATATTTTTCGCGTTCCGCATTGGCTTCTTCTAAATCTTGCCACATTTGTTCAAAACTAAGTTGGAGCTGTTTGACTTCCGTTGAGACGGTTTGGTGGCTAGTTGGTGTAAATGGATTTTCTTTTTGGGCCTCCTTACCCAATGTTTTAGTCGCTTTTTCTAATGCTTCTAATGGCTCGATAGTGGTTTTGGTTAAGCGCTTATTAATGAGCCAAGCTGCCGCAATTGCTACAAGGATAATTAACAAAATCATCCAGATAATCCAGCGTGTGAAGAATTCAAAAAGGCTGCTTTCGCGTTTCAAGACAATAAAGCTCCCGTTAGAACCATCTAAATAATGAAAATCGGATTTGACATAATGATATAGACGCCCTGCATTATCCAGTGTGCCAGTTGGCATAATATTATTCATTTCGTAGTTTGGAATATGTACAGACAAAGATTTTTCTACTAAATTATCCGAATAATAAGGAAACCGTGCATTCTTTCGAATAATCACACTTAATCCTTTTGCTTCAATTGTTTGAATCGTTTCCTTTAATTCTTTACTCAAAGGTGTATCTAGTAATTTCGGTGATTTTTTTAGCAGTTGATCTAAGGCCAAATAACTTTCTTCTTCGTTAGCGGTCAATGGTCGTTGCTTATTCATCATTCGGTAAGCTTGGGGCAAACTGGGGACAGTTCCTAACGTGATGTAAGAAGCTAAGGATAAAACAGCTAAAACAGAGGCTAAAGTAATAATGATGGCACTAATATAAGAAATAAAAAAGCGGCGTTTAATGGTCAAAAGCGTTCCTCCTAGTGGTTTTAATCTATTTCTTACTTATAGTGTATTACAAGTGAACAAAAAAAAGCTAGTATTGTTATTAACTTTTTTTCATTTGTTTATAATTTGTTCATTTTTCGGCAAGTAGGAGTTTATAAGGCTTTGCTATTCTAGGTATATCAAAAAGAAAAAAGGGGATTACCAACTATGAAAAAGAAAAAAGTTTTTAGTACGATTACCTTATTAACCTTTAGTACGTTGTTGATTGCAGGCTGTGCTGGCGGAGCCAACTCTGCAACAGATAAATCAAGTGCAGCTAGCTCAAGCACTGCAGTCTCTAGTTCAGCAGAAGCAGCTAAAGAGCAATCAAAAGGACAAGAATTAACAGAAATTTTATCCAGTACTGATTGGCAAGGCACAAAAGTTTACGACAAAAATAATAATGATTTAACAGCAGAAAATGCTAATTTTATTGGGTTAGCAAAATATGATGGTGAAACCGGTTTTTACGAGTTTTTCGACAAAAACACTGGGGAAACCCGTGGTGACGAAGGAACATTTTTTGTGACGGGTGATGGCACAAAACGAATTTTAATTTCGCGGACACAAAATTATCAAGCCGTAGTGGATTTAACCGAAGTGAGTAAAGACAAATTTACTTACAAGCGTTTAGGGAAAGATAAACTGGGGAATGATGTTGAAGTTTACGTGGAACACATCCCTTATCATGGGAAAAAATTAGCTTTTACAAATGGACGTGAAGCATTAACCAATCAAACTGGCAAAATTGTGACAAATAAATCAGGGGATAAAATTTTAGGAACAACCTTGTGGAATGGCACAAAAGTCGTAGATAAAAACGGTAATGATGTGACAGCGGCCAATCAAAATTTCATTAGTTTAGCGAAATTTGATCCAAACACAAGTAAATATGAATTTTTCAATTTACAAACGGGTGAAACCCGCGGCGACTTTGGGTACTTCCAAGTGGTGGACGATAACAAGATTCGGGCCCATGTATCTATTGGGACGAATCGTTACGGTGCGGCGCTAGAATTAACGGAACTAAACAATGATCGATTTACGTATACTCGAATGGGTAAAGATAACGCTGGTAATGATATTCAAGTGTTCGTGGAACATGAACCTTACCAAGGCACATATCATCCAGCCTTTACTTTCTAAAAGTCTTTTGTCTTCTTTCTTATTTAACAAAAGAACGTCCCCCAACGTTCTTTTGTTTTCTCTTCTTCTATAAATAAATTGTTATTAGTTATAATTAAATATTATTATTAAGATAATTATAATGATTATTATTTAATAATTTTTTCATATTATGGACAGGTGGAGTTAATAACTACTTGCTATCCTTAAATTATAAAAAGGAAAGGGAGTAGTCGTTTATGAAGAAGAAAATCGTTGGTACAATTACGTTGTTGGCTTTAAGTGCGTTATTAGTTGGTGGAGCAGGAGGGGCTTTGACGGCAGAAGCATACGTTCCTCAAAACGTAGACAATCCCAATAATTTAGGGGATTTACCTGAGTATTTACGTTCAGTTGGTATTCGGCAAGATGAAGGATTATCAGAAAAAGATTGGGCTGGAACACGCGTTTATGATCGAAACAGGAATGACTTAACAGATGAAAATCAAAACCTATTACATGCAATCAAATTTGATGCAACCACTAGTTTCTATGAATTTTTTGATAAAGAGACTGGAGAATCAACAGGAGATGAAGGAACCTTCTTTATGACCGCTGGTATTACAGATGTTTCCCGTCTTGTAATTATTTCTGAAACCAAAAATTATCAAGGTGTATACCCACTTAGAACTTTATACCAAGATACTTTTACGTATAGACAGATGGGGAAAGATAAAAACGGAAATGATATTGAAGTTTTTGTAGAAAATAAAGCAACCTCAGGACCAGTCTATGGCCGTCCACAACCTTTCCCAAATAATCGTCCGAGAACATTGGAATTTACGAATGGTCGCCGTGCCATGACAGAACAAACAGGCCAGATTGATGTAAATCGACAAGGGGATGAAATTATTGGTAAAACTTCCTTTGATGGGACACCGCAACTTCTTTGGAATGGCACAAAAGTAGTGGATAAAGATGGCAATGACGTAACTTCGGCCAACCAAAACTTTATAAGCTTAGCGAAATTTGACCAAGACAGCAGCAAGTATGAATTTTTCAATTTACAAACGGGTGAAACCCGTGGCGACTATGGCTACTTTAAAGTAGGAAATCAAAATAAATTCCGTGCCCATGTTTCGATTGGAACCAATCGCTATGGCGCTGTCTTAGAATTAACAGAATTGAATGATAATCGTTTTACGTACACACGAATGGGTAAAGATAACGAAGGAAACGATATCCAAGTCTATGTGGAACATGAACCATACCAAGGAACTTTTAATCCTGAATTTACCTTTTAAGAGCAAAACATACGAATGGAAACCAAAAAAAGTTTCGGCTTCTTTTGGTTTCTCTCTTTTTAAAATAGAAAAACAGAGAAAGCGTTTTAATCGACAAATAAAAAAAGATTCGTTAGATTAGAACCACTGGAGAAAAATCTCATATTTCTCTCGAGGAAAGGAAGTTGAGCACAATGAACAAAAAAATTTTAATGGGGCTATTAAGTGTCGTGACCATTCCATTACTTGCTGCGTGTCAAGGAGGAGAAACACCTTCCGCAGCGTCAAAAAATAGTCAAACGGTGACTACTCAAAGTAGTGCAAAAACTGAAAGCACCAGTACAACCCGTTCGGTGGCTCAAACAACATCAAAAGAGGAAGTGAAAGAACCGATGAAGACCTATGAAGTGGGTGCGCTTTTAGAAGCAGCCAATCAACGAGATACGAAGAAGGTCAAGGAAATTTTACAAGATACTACTTATCAAGTGGATGAAGTCGACACAGAAGGCAACACACCGCTCAATATCGCTGTGCACAATAATGACATTGAGATTGCAAAAGCGTTGATTGATCGGGGTGCCGATATTAATCTGCAAAACAGCATTAGTGATAGTCCCTATCTTTATGCGGGAGCGCAAGGACGTACGGAAATTTTAGCGTATATGTTAAAAAATGCGACCCCAGATTTAAATAAGCATAACCGTTACGGTGGCAATGCGTTAATTCCGGCAGCTGAAAAAGGACATATTGACAATGTGAAGCTCTTGTTAGAAGATGGACGAGAAGACATAGATTTCCAAAATGACTTTGGCTATACAGCATTGATTGAGGCAGTGGGGTTACGTGAAGGGAACCAACTTTACCAAGATATTGTAAAATTGTTAATGGAAAATGGTGCGGATCAATCCATTAAAGACAATTCTGGTCGAACAGCAATGGACTATGCCAATCAAAAAGGTTATACGGAAATTAGTAAAATTTTAGCACAGTACAACTAAGTATTGTGTCCTTTCGGGAAGGAATAAATACAGGTAGGAGTGAAGGAAAGCATGAATTATTGGTTAAAAAATGTTCGAATTGAAACAGGGTATCAAAAAGAAGGTGACTGGTTATCTGGGACAGTAACCAAAGAAGTGGCAATTGAAGTAACAGATGGAGTATTTACAAAAATCATCCCCAATGAAGAATTGGTAGAAGAACCTGGGATGACAATTATTGATGGTCACCATCAATTAATTTTACCAGGTTTGATTGAAAAACATTGTCACTTTGATAAAAGTAAACTAGGCGTTCCGTGGTATCCAGTGACGCCAGCGAAGTCAATTGTGGAACGTGTCGAAGCAGAAATTCCTTATTTAGATAGTTTAGAACTTTCTTTAACTGAACGCGCCAACCATTTAATCGACTTAGAATTACCACATGGCGCGACAGCTTTCAGAACACATGTCGACGTGGAACCGATGACAGACTTACGTTATTTTGATGAAGTCCAAGCGTTGGCCCAAACGAAACCATTTGCGGTAGAAATTGTCGTCTTTCCACAGCACGGCTTACTGCGTTCAGATTCCGTTGAATTAGTTGATCAAGCATTGGCAAAAGGCGCCGATTTTATTGGTGGCGTGGATCCTTATTCACTAGATGGTGATTACAAAAAATCATTGGCTGAAACATTCCGCTTAGCAGATAAACATGGTGTCGGTGTGGATATTCATTTACATGACCGTCACGAAGCTGGGACAACAACGATTAAAGAAATTATCCGTTTAACGAAAGAATATGGCCTACAAGACAAAGTATTTATCAGCCATGCCTTCGGGTTAAATGATTTCATTGGTGAAGAACGTGCCGAAGTTTATGATGCTTTAGCAGCAGAAAAAATTCATATTAATTCCAGCGTGCCAATCACACCTAATACGATTCCGCCAATTATGGAATTGTTACGTCATGGAGTCAATGTCCATCTTGGTTGTGACAATATCTACGATTGCTGGTCTCCCTATGGTGATGGTTCATTACAAGAAAAATTGGCTCGTTTAGGTGAACTTTTTAATGTGAAAGATCAAGATGCTTTAACCCAATTATTGGGCTTAGTGACAGATGGTGTCACAACTTTAGACGAACAAGGGCAAGCAAATTGGCCGCAAGTTGGTGCTGAAGCAACTTACTTACTCACTGAAGCAGAATGTGCGGCGGCTTTTGTCGCTCGTCAGACACCGGTGGAAATCAGTGTGGTAAAAGGAACCACACTTTATCAAAAATAACAAAAAGAAGCGAGATTTCTCGCTTCTTTTTGTTATGCTTATCGTTCCTTCAGCCAGCTATCCAATTGCTCAAATAAAGTGATGACCGAAGGATCTTTGGTTTGTTTTAAAAAATCATGTTCTAAATAGTAAACCGCTTTAAAGGTACTCTTAGGAATGGTCCGTCCGATTTTTTTGCTATAGCGGAACGGCACTTCTTCGTCTGAGCTGCTAGCTGTACTGAAACAAGGTGGAAAAGTTTTTAATGTTTCGTCTGACAGTGCGTAAGCAGACCAGTCCCCATTTTCTGGTAATCCGTAAAAGTGCGGCAATAGCGCTTGCTGAATACTGTAATGATACAGCAGATAGCGAGAAAGAAAAGGATCATCCCAAACAGGCTTCGTTTGGTCGATAGCAGCTATTTCTTTAGCGGAAATGGCTTGCTTTAATAATTTCCGTGGCTCTTTAATAAATTCTAAATCTGTATAGCCGTAAAAATTGACTAAAAATTGTGGCGTCAAATTTAATGTTTGTAATTGTTTGGTTAACTGTAACATTAAATAACCGCCAGCGGAACGTCCGCACAAACCAAAGGGCTGGTTTTGAATAATCGCTTCGTTTAGCAATTGGAAGGTTTCTGTTAGTGTCCCTAAGATGTGATCGATTTTTGTATTTGGAGCCAACAAATAGTCCAGTGCTAAAACGGTATAGCCATTGCTTGTAAACAGATCCTTCAGTTCTTCTGGTAAATCACTTTTGGTTCCATAAATCATCCCGCCACCGTGTAAATAGACGACATAGTTCGTTGATTCAGTCGTAGCGGGGTAGATAGTAACTGTTGCGCCATTAGCGAGTGTTTGATTGTTTTTCAAGTGCACGTCTCCTCATCTTTATAATGTATGTGGCAATTTCATAATTTAACAATTGCAAGGGATTGGCTAAGTCAATATCAAGAAGTTGTTCCACTTTGTTTAAACGATAACGAATCGTTTTTGAATGAAGGAACATCGCTTCAGAGGTCTGTTTATAATTGCGATTATTTTGGAAAAAACTGTACAAGGTTTCAAACAAATCGTAGTTATTTTCGGCTAATTGATAAAGTGCGCGAGGAATTAATTCGTCTAAATTTTCCAATTGGTCTTCGCGGATAAAATTTTTAAATACCCCGATATCGGCTAAGGTGACAATTGGTCCGTTATAAAAAGTTTCATTAAAGCGCAGAATGTCCAGACATTCAATCAGTAGCTCTTTAATCCCTTCTCGTGATTTTAAACTGCTGACGGCAACGGTAAGCGTGTCGTTTTCTTCTAAAAGTTCAGCTAATAAACGACTTAATTGCAGCTTTGTAATTTTTCCATCACTTTCATTGAAGTTAAAAAGGACCGCCGAATAATTTAGCTGATCAAAGAAGATGGATTTCACACGCAGGGTACGAAGTAAGGCAATAATTCGTTCTTTCATGAGTTGTGTATTGGTGTCTTTGGTAGAAAAAGCAATCGCTTGGTAAGAATCTAGCTCTTGCATTTGCACTTCACGAAGCAAACTGTTTAGCTCGTCAGGATTTTGCGGTGTATTTTGTAAAATAGCATCCGCTAAGTTGTTCAAACGAGTATACCGTTCTTTTTTTAACAAATTTTCGGTATTGAATTTTTCTTGTAAGACATCAATCGCATTTTCGATAATCACTAAATCCGTTTCTTTAACCTTTTCATCTTGTAAATAAACCAGAAGTAAACAATTAGTGGAATAACTATTGAAAATAGAAACTTCTAGTGCCAACTGTTTTTTGGGGTTGGCATGAGAATAAAGTGTTAAAAGAGAGTAATCATTTTTAGTGAACTCACTGTTTTTTAGTTTTTCTCTTGAGAGCACAATCGCATCATGGGGTAAGTCGCCATCGCTAATTTCCAGATGTTTATCCAACATTTTTAAAGCGAAGGGTAATTTAATGATGTCATAAAATTCTTGCATAATCGTCTCAACTGTTGGGTAGTGGCGCTCTAATTTGGTGAAACGTTGGCGCACATCGTAATACGTACGTAAGACATGCGACTGATAATTCAACAAAGGCTCGTAAATCGTAAATAGAATTTTTTCATAGCTAATGTCTTGTGTGATTTTAATTAAAGGAATTTCATAATTGAAACATAATTCGATAAACCACTCTGGAATCATTTTGATGAATCGATCTGTTTTCAAAATTAAGCCGCTGATGCCAATTCGGCGCATCTTTACGAAAAAATTTTCTAACTCTTTTTCGGGTAGATCATGCAATGCGTAGAAAGAAGTCAAAATTAACTGATTCTTTCTACTCCAGTTCTCGATATCAATCGCTTCTAAGACCATTGCCGAGTCAACTTCATTGTCTAAACCAATCTCTTTCGTCAAAATTTTACCTTTTTTTAAGTCACCTATCGATAATAACTCTCTTAATTTCATCATTTTCTCCTTTTTTCCTCTTATGGATAAAAATTATACCATTTTTTTAGAATTATGTCCGATGAAAACACTTTCTCGTTTCGATACAATAGCATTGTAAGGAATAGATAGGAGGATGAACAATGTTACACACAGTAATTTTGAAAAACAATTACCAAGACTCCATCAACTTAATGTTATTGACCAATAAAATCAATGCATTAGATGGTGTAACCATGAGTCAAATCATGATGGGAACAGATGCCAACAAAGACATCCTTAACAACACGAACTTGTTAACGGATGAGGCCAATAGTGCATCTGCAAACGACATGATGATTGTGGTTGACAGCGAAAAAGAAAACATCATGGAAGAAGTTATGCCAGCGATTGATGAATTCTTAGATGATTTATCAGCAAAGGGAACTAGTGAAGAAGCACAAGCAGCAACTTCTTGGTCAGAAGCGTTTGATCTTTTACCAGAGGCGAATGTAGCGCTATTCAGTATTCCTGGTGAATATGGTGCGCCAGAAATGGAACGTGCCTTAAAAAATGATTTACACGTGTTCTCTTTCACGGATAATGTGTCAATTGAAGATGAAGTACGTTTGAAAAAATTAGCGCATGAAAAAGGCTTACTAATGATGGGCCCTGACTGTGGAACTGGTATTATCTCAAGTATTCCAATCGCCTTTACAAATGTTGTTTCTCCAGGAAACATTGGCGTTGTTGGTGCTTCAGGAACAGGGATTCAAGAAGTTACAACGATTATTGACCGCTTAGGTGGCGGAGTTGTTCACGCCATTGGTACTGGTGGTCGTGACTTAAGCGACAAAGTAGGCGCTATCACAGTGAAAGATGCTATTGTGGCTTTAGAAAATCACGAACCAACCGATGTGATTACAGTTATTTCTAAACCACCTGCAAAAGAAGTTCGTGATGAAGTGGTTGAATTATTACAAAGTATTTCAAAACCAGTCGTTGCGATTTTCTTAGGAGAAAAACCAACAAGTCACGAAGGCAAAGTTTATCTAGCTCATACATTAGAAGAAACAGCTAAAATTGCTGTTGATTTAGCAAATGATGTGGCCGTGAAGAAAAATTACTTTGAAGCATTAGCAAAACCAGCTGTACCAACATTACCAGAAGATAAAGTTGTAAAAGGCTTATATTCAGGTGGTACATTAGCTTCTGAAGCAGGTATGTTAATTTCTGAAGCTTTAGATCTTGGCGGTTTAGTGAAAGCAGAAGGTTATGTCTTGAAATCTCACGGTTATGAAGTCATTGACTTAGGCGATGATATGTATACACAAGGTCGTCCGCACCCAATGATTGACCCAGATGTTCGTATCGAAAAAATTCGTGAATACGCACAAGATGAAAAAACTGGGATTATCTTATTCGATGTGGTGTTAGGCTACGGTGCTCATGAAGACATGGTTGGTGCATTGTTACCAGCAATTGAAGAAGCGCGTGCCACAGCCAAAGAAGCCGGACGTGATCTTTACTTTGTTGCAACTGTTTGTGGGACTACGAAAGATCCGCAAAATTACCAATCGTCGGTTGATCGTTTGAAAGAAGGCGGCGTTTTAGTTGCAGAAAGCAATGCTAAAGCTGTTCAATTAGCTCTATTGCTAAAAGGAATCGAAATTTCAGAAGACGATAAAGAAGTGGTTGCTTACAACGGACCAACTGTCGATGTACCAAAACCAGGCGAAAAAGTAATGGAACTATTAACAACCAAACCAAGAATTATTAACGTTGGGTTGCAAAGCTTTACAGAATCAATCGTTGATTACGGTGGCGAAACCGTTCAATTTAACTGGCGTCCACGTGCTAACGGCAATAAAAAAATGATTAAAATTTTGGATGCTTTGGAAGATTACAGTGAACAAATCGAAGCTGAAAATCACAAAGTAACAGACAAAATTAAAAATGCACAACCATTCTTAGTAGATGTGGTACCTGCGAAATCAGTGATTCCAGAATTAAATGATGATGCACAAAAAACATTACTTCATGCTGGACCACCAATCCAATGGTCTGAAATGACTGGACCAATGAAAGGTGCTTGTATCGGAGCTGCATTATTCGAACGTTGGGCAGACAATGAAGAAGATGCTTTGAAGATTTTTGAAGCTGGCGAAGTACGTTTCATTCCTTGTCACCATGTAAAAGCAGTTGGACCAATGGGCGGTATTACTTCTGGTAATATGCCAGTCTTTGTTGTAGAAAATCGCTTAGAAGGTAACGAAGCATACTGTATCTTGAATGAAGGTATCGGTAAAGTATTGCGTTTTGGTGCTTATTCACAAGAAGTAGTTGATCGTTTAGATTGGATTAAAGATGTTTTAGGACCAACTATTGCGAAAGCCTTGAAACTTTCTGAAGAAGGCTTGAACTTAAACGTATTGATTGCGCGCTCTATTACAATGGGTGACGAGTTCCACCAAAGAAATATTGCCGCATCTTTGAACTTCTTAAAAGAATTGTCTCCATTAATTATCAAAACAGATATTCCAGAAGATCAAAAATACGAAGTAATCAAATTCTTAGCTGACACAGATCAATTCTTCTTAAATGTCATGATGGCAACTGGAAAAGCAATTGTTGATGGTGCCCGTAAAGATACCAACGGAACGATTGTCACAACGATGACTCGTAACGGCGTGAACTTTGGGGTTCGGATTGCAGAAACAGGCGATCAATGGCATACCGCACCAGTAAATACACCAAAAGGTCTTTACTTCACTGGTTTCAGCGAAGAAGACGGAAATCCTGATGTCGGGGATAGTGCAATTACTGAAACAGTAGGCGTTGGAGCAATGGCTATGGTAGCTGCACCTGGCGTAACACGGTTTGTTGGTGCAGGTGGCTTTGAAGATGCGTTAGCAACCTCAAATGAAATGGCAAAAATCTGTGAAGGACACAACCCAACATTCTCAATTCCAACTTGGGATTTCCAAGGAACTTGTTTAGGAATTGATATCCGTAAAGTGGTGGAATTAGGAATTACACCAATCATCAATACAGGGATTGCACACAAAAATGCCGGTGTTGGTCAAATTGGTGCAGGGACAGTTAGAGCACCTCTAGGCTGTTTTGAAAAAGCCCTAGAAGCGTATGCTGAGAAACTAGGCATTACGGTTGAATAACCAACTAGTCATTAGTGACTACATTTTTCCTATCCACCAATATGGCAAGATGGGAACCATTCACAGTGTTTTTGAACGTTCATTTAATCTGAAAGTCCAGGATCAATTAATCAATGTTGCAAACTTCCATAATTATTTATCAAGCTTTGGTATGTTTTTGCCAGATCAATTGTTTCAAGAAATCTTTCCGTATGTACAACAAGGTAATAAAGTCAAAATCACAGAAAATCAGTTGACCTTTTACAGTACAGTCGGCGTGAAAACGATCCAACTCACACCTGCCGAGGTCGTTTCTTTAAACATTACTCATTTCAAGTTAGAAAAAGACCAATTACGCTTGTTGCGAGACCGCTTATTAGCGAGAAACTTAGAACGTAGAATTGGCCTGCCTTTAGACGAACGAGCAAAGCATATTTTCAAAAAAATGAGCCAAAAACAAAAAGTTTGGACACTATCGGAATGGCAAGAAGTAACGAATTATCTGATTGGTCGGGGCAAAGGGTTAACCCCGAGTGGTGATGACATTTTAGTAGCGTATCAAACAATTCTGTTCATACTTGCTGATGAAAGAGCTGCGGCGTTAGCCGCTACTCTTTCGGCAGCAAATTTATCCACAACAGATGTTAGTAAAGGCTATATTGCAAGCTCGGCTAAAGGATATGTAAATTCATTGTTGTATCAGTTACTCTTGGATTTGGAGAACCATCGGGATAATAGAGTTGACGAAAATATTGACAGAATTATACAAATCGGACATTCCTCTGGTAAAGATATGTCATTTGGAATGTTACTAGCTTTACAATCTGTAGAGTTAGATGAGAAGTGAGGAGAAGACATGGAGAATAGTAAAAAAAATCAAGCAGTGCAAGTGAGCAATAGTTACTGGATTAAAGTCGTAGCCATTTTCTTCGTAGGCTGGATTTTAATGTACGCAACACGAACTATTTTTAATCCAGTGATGGGGGTCATTGGAGAACAATTTGGTCTAAGTAACACACAACTTGGTTTAGCCAATAGTATCTTCTTTCTAACCTATGCTGTTGCACAGATTCCTTTTGGGATGATTGGCGATAAAATTGGGCGGAAATTAGTCATTGCTGTTGGGTTTATCGTTCTTGCTATTTCTACTTATTTTAGTGGATTAGCGACAACCTTTGTTATGTTTTTAGTCATTCGTGCAATTGCTGGTATTGGTCAAGGAGCTTACTATGGCCCACAATATGCGCTATCGACAGAAGCGATTCCAGCAAGTAAACGGACCATCGGTAATGCCATCATCAATAGTGGGATGGCCTTCGGTACATCAGGTGGGTACCTACTTTCAAGTAAGTTGGTTTTAGAAAATGGTGAACATTGGAGCAAACCATTCTTTATCATGGCGATTCCAACGTTTATCGTAGGAATTCTTTTCTATACAATTTTGAAAGAAAAAGTGATTCGTCCTGGTGAAGAAGCCGCACGAGCAGCTGCTGAAGAAGGACCGCAAGAAAAGATCTCATTAAAAGAAATTTTCTCAAATCGTAATTTATTAGCCGCATTTATTTTATGTTTCACAAGTATTTATGCAAACTTTGTCATTATTACTTGGTTGCCACAATTTTTAATTGCTGAACGTGGCTTTACAGGAGCGAGCGTTGGTTTCATTTCATCACTTGTACCATGGGCCTCTATTCCAGGCGCCTTAATCTTCGCTCGTTTGAATGATAAAACAGGTGCGACGAAAAAATTAGTCTTTACATTAGTACCTTTAGCAATCCTATCTGTCTTTGCGATTGCTTTTGTAACAAATCGGACATTGTTAATTTCTGTTTTAATTCTTTATGGGTTAACAGGGAAATTAGCGTTAGATCCAATTATGGTGACTTTTGTTACCAAACATGCACCAAAAGCGGCCTTAGGAACAACGTTAAGTGCCTATAATTTTATCGGGATGTCAGGGTCAATCCTAGCACCGTATGTCACAGGATATTTAGCAGATACAGCAGGCTCAATGCAAGTTGGCTTCTATCTTTCTTGTGTACTATTAGTTATTGGTTTACTAGCTTTTGCTTTCTTAGCTAAAGATGAGAGTAAACCGAAATTAGGTTAATTATCCCTTCGATAATGACTGAAACAATCAAAATGAGCAAGACAAAATCTTTCATTTCGTAAACAAATTATTTCTTATCCGTCGATACTGAAAAGATTTTGTCTTTGCTTTACTAAAAAGGAGCGAATCAATCAATGAGTTTAAACGTAATTGCCCTAGGTGGGAATGCTATTTTAGATACGGATCCAACAGATGAAGGCCAAAAAGCCGTCGTTAATCACGCGGCCAAATATATTGCAGAATTTGTTGCTAAAGGTGAACAAGTCATTGTCTGTCACGGAAACGGACCACAAGTAGGGAATTTGCTTTTACAACAAAAAGCAGGCGAAAGTGAAAAAAATCCAGCGTTGAAATTGGATACTTGTGTTGCGATGACACAAGGAAGCATCGGTTACTGGTTACAAAATGCTTTAACTAATGAGTTTGAAAAACGTAACATTGCTAAACCAGTTATCTCTGTAGTTACGCAAGTGCGTGTGGACAAAGAAGATCCTTCGTTTAAAAAACCATCCAAACCAATTGGTCCATTCTATACAAAAGAAGAAGCTGACGCGGAAGCAGCCAAAGATGGCTCTACGTATGTGGAAGATGCTGGCCGTGGCTACCGAAAAGTTGTTCCATCACCAATGCCTAAAGAAATTGTTGAAAAAGAGGCGGTTCGTGCTTTAGTAGAGGCGGACGTTTTAACTATCTGTTCTGGTGGCGGGGGCATTCCGGTCGTAGCAGAAGACGGACAATACGTAGGCGTGGAAGCGGTTAACGACAAAGATTTCTCTGCACGTGTTTTAGCTGAAAACGTTGATGCAGACCGTTTGATTATTTTGACAGGCGTTGATAACATCTACATTAATTACAATCAACCAGATCAAAAAGCATTAGAACAAATCAGTGTAGCCGAAGCAGAAGAATACATTAAAGAAGGTCACTTTGCTGCTGGTAGTATGCTACCAAAAATCGAAGCTGCCTTAGACTTCGTAAAAGGTGATGACAAACGGAAAGCAATCATTACTTCTATCGAAAACTTAGAAAACATCGATAAAGAAGCAGGAACTGTGATCAGTCAAAAGGGGTAGTTTACCATGAAAAAACCGTCCATGATCACCCAAATTGCAATTGCTGTTGTCGTAGGAATCCTCGTAGGACTCTTGATTCCTGCTAGCGGTAATTACTTGAAAATAGTTGGAGATGTCTTTTTGCGACTGATGCAAATGGCTATTCCTATCTTGATCTTAGGGCAAATTGTCCAAGCAGTTGGCAGTATTAATCCAAAAGAATTAACGAGCCTTGGGGGTAGAACAATCGCTGTTTTCGGGATTTCCTCCTTAGCTGCCGCTTTATGGGGCGTCCTAATGGCAGTCATTTTTAATCCAGGATATGGTGTTGAAATGACTGGCTTCCAAGATGCTTCTATTAAAGCGCAAGAAATCTCAATTACTGATACGATTTTAAATTTCGTTCCGAAAAATATTTTTGATTCACTGACTCAAGGATCGATTATTCAAATTATTGTCTTTGCATTATTTTTTGGTTTAGCACTGAATAAATACTTACAAAGCCATCCAGAGACACAACTCTTCCAAATAATTGTGGACTTTAATGAAGTTATCATTACAGTCATTCGATACGTCATGTATCTAGCACCTCTGGGGATTTTTGCTTTAATTGCTTCAACAATTAGTCACTTAGGCCTTCAAATTATTTTACCGTTAGTGAAGTATCTATTGGTCTATGGATTAGGAACTATTTTATTTTTGGGCATCTGGATTTTGGTTATCACATTGTACTGTAAAGTAAGTCCACTACGTTTAATTACAAACATGAAAAATATGTCTGTGATGGCCTTGGCGACAACTTCTTCAGCAATTACTTTACCAGTAGCTTTGGAAGAAACAGAAACAAAATTAGGTTTAAGTAAGCGAATTACTAACTTAGTGTTGCCGTTAGGTATGTCATTAAACAGTAACGGTTCAGCGATGCATATGGCTTTTACTGTAATGACTATCGCTCAGATGTATCAGCTAGAGTTTGATATTACGAAAATGATTTACTTAGCAATTACAGCAACGTTTGTCTCACTAGCAAACGCAGTTGTTCCCGGTGCGGGCTTAGTCTCACTGGCAGTGATTGTTCCGCAAATGGGTTTACCCATTGAGAGTATTGCAATTTTTGCAGGCGTCGAATGGTTTGTTGGCATGTTACGAACAATTTTAAATGTCAATTCAGATGTTTACTCTGCTATCCTAGTTGCAAAATCAGTGGATGAAATTGACTATACTGTCTTTAACAGTAGCAATAAGTAGTGAAAAAAGGGGAGGAAATGCAAGGACGAAGAAGAAAATCACTTGTTTTCTTTCCCTTTTTTAAGATTAATGATAAAGGAGCAAGCGCAATGGAAGAAATGGTTGTCGTTACACCGAAGAAATTAGAAAAGCTGATGAAACAAAAATTAGAAGCTGCTGGTTTACATTCTGAACATGCCGAAGAAGTTGCTCGACATTTAACTTTTGCAGATGCTAGCGGTATTCATTCACACGGGGCGGTTCGTATGGATTATTATGCGGAACGGATTGCAAAAGGCGGGATCACGATTGACCCCGAATTATCATTTGAAAAAACTGGACCGTCCACTGCCATTTTTCATGGCGATAATGGCGTGGGTCAATTTGTTTGTAACGAAGCATTAGCTGCTGCAGTTGACCTAGCCAAAGATTCAGGGTTAGCATATGTTGGCGTTTCTCAAACGAGTCATAGCGGGACGTTATCGTATTATGTTAAAAAAGCAGCGGAACAAGGCATGGTTGCTCTTTCGATGTGTCAATCTGATCCAATGGTGGTACCGTTTGGTGGTACAAGCAATTATTTTGGAACAAATCCAATCGCTTTTGCAGCACCTAGAGCAGGTCATGAACCAGTCGTGTTTGATATGGCTACGACAGTACAGGCATGGGGGAAAATTTTAGATGCACGTTCAAGAGATGTTGAAATTCCCGACACGTGGGCAGTAGACGAAAAAGGCCAGCCAACGACTGATCCTTATGAAGTACGAGGTTTATTGCCGATTTCAGGACCAAAAGGATATGGACTAATGATGATGGTCGATGTCTTAGCTGGTTCGTTGTTAGGCTTACCTTTTGGTAAACATGTCAGTTCCATGTATGCGGATTTAACGGAGAAACGGAATCTGGGTCAGACGTTTTTAGTCATTGATCCAAGCCGCTTTACAGATTCTGAACGATTTAAAGAAAATATTAATCAAATGGTGGAAGAACTTCATAGTGTGCCTACAGCAGAAGGGTTTCAACAAGTTTACTATCCAGGAGAAATTGGTCAGCTAAACTATCAAAAAGCCATGTCAGAAGGCATTGAAATTCCACAAAGTATTTATGATTATTTAGTTAGTGAGATTGTACATTACGATAAATATGGCGGGCAAGGTGCCTTTGCCAAATAATGAGGAGCGCAGAGAGTATTCGCTGCTGCGTTGCTCTCGCCTTCTTTCTATTGGAGGAAAGTAAAATGAAAAAATCGTCAAAAGTAGCACTTATTTTTGCATTCTTAGTTAGTATTTTTGTGCCAGTTGCGGCCTTTGCTGATGAGATTGGGGATGTAGTTGCCCCGACAGGAATCATGGCATTAGTTGTGATTATTCCATTGATTGTTGTTTTGGTTCTATTGTTTATGAAAGTCGATATGATTATCGCTGGTTTAATTGGTGGCGTCTTAGCGATGCTGATTGGTGGCATTGGACTAGAAGAAGCGAATAAACAGATGTTGGAAGCTATCCCAATGATGTTAGGAATTACCGTTCCCATCATTAATTCAGCTGTTGCGATGGCGGTCTTTAAAGCAGGTAGTTATTCAGCTGCATTAACTTTAGCCAAACGAGGCACAAAAGGAAAAGTCGAGTATGTTTCAGCTTTTATTGTTATCTTATTAGCCGCAGCCACATATATGTCAGGAATTGGTGGCGGAAGTGCGATGGTTATTGCACCATTGGCCTTTGCTGCAGTTGGCGTTGTTCCTGAATTAATTGCAGCAATGTCTTTAGCTGCTGCGGTATCATTTACAACATCACCCGCTTCATTAGAATCAAGTATTGTTTCAAAATTAGGCGATATCAGTGTCGGTTCATATGTTTCAACCATGCGACCTTACTGGTTATTCTTCGTAGCATTAGCGATTGTTTTAGCCTTTTGGGGCACGAAACATAGAAATGTTGGCTTTAAAGAGTCGGCAGATGATGAATTTGATAAAAAGAGCAATGGTGAATTATTTAAAATTACCTTGCCAGCCATTTTCTTATTGTTTGCTGTAATTTTTGGACCAATTGTGAATGATTTAATTGGTTTTGCCTTCTTTACGCCACTTGTATACATGATTTTAACATTAGTTTTAATTTTCTTATGTACAGATTTCTCAATGAACAAATCTGTCGAAGCGATGGTAGATGGGTCTACATATATTTTGACTCGTTTATTCCAAGTAGGAATTTTCTTAGCCTTTATTAATGTTATTGCGGAAACAGGAACGTTTGCTGTAATCGCAGGTGTTGCTGAAAATGCACCAGCCTTTATTGTCGTGCCAGTTGCCATTTTAACAGGGATTTTAATTGGGATTCCAGCTGGGGCCTACGTAGGTTCTGTTTTAACTTTAGTGCTACCAGTTGCTGTATCGTTGAACTTCCCACCGTTAGCATTAGGTTTTGTAGCAATGGGTGTTGGTTTAGGTAGTCAAATGAGTTTTGTTAATATTACTATGCAAGCTTTATCTTCAGGCTTCCAAATTCCAATTTTGGATGTAGTTAAAGGAAACGTGAAATGGTTAAGTATTGCCTCTGTACTATTATTAGTTATCGGTTTAATCTTTGGATAAAAAACAATTTAGGGAGTGGAAAACATGGATTTATTAATTAAACAAGTTCGTCTTCAAGACGGTGAAGCATTACAAGATGTAGCTATTAAAGAAGGAAAAATCATTGAAATCGCCCCAGTTATTACTGGCGATGCCAAAGAAGTCATCGAAGCAGATGGTCGTGTTTTAATCCCAGGTTTTGTAGAAAGCCATTTACATTTGGACAAGGCATTAATCGCTGATCGTAAACCAAATAAATCAGGTACGTTGAAAGAAGCGATTGAAGTAACCGCAGAATTAAAACCAACATTTACCGAAGAAGACATTTACGACCGTGCTAAACGTGCCTTAGAAATGTTAATCGTTCATGGAACCACGGCGTTAAGAACGCATGCAGAATTTGACCCAGCGCAAGGTTTTACTGGCTTCAAAACAATTATGCGTTTGAAAGAAGAATACAAAGAGTTAATTGACATGCAAGTAGTGGCGTTTCCGCAAGAAGGAATTTTTAAAGCCCCTGGAACAGAACAAATGATGTATGAAGCAATGGATATGGGCGCAGACGTTGTCGGCGGTATTCCTTATAATGATGCACCAGCGAAAGAACATATTGATTTAGTGTTTGAAATTGCTAAAAAATATGATAAAGATGTAGATTTACACCAAGATTTTGCCGATGAAGCTGATGATATGAGTATTGAATATTTATGTGAAAAAACCATCGCTGAAGGCTACCAAGGACGTGTTTCAGTGGGCCACTTAACGGCATTGCACGCCTTACCTGAAGCGGAATTGGCGCCTATCATTGCAAAAATGGCGGAAGCAAATATTAGCGTGATGGCTTTACCAGCAACGGATTTACATTTAGGGGCTCGCGGTGATCAGTACAATGTTCGACGTGCGGTTACGCCAATCCGTAAATTACGCGATGGTGGCGTGAATGTCTGTATTGCTACAAATAATATTCGCAATGCTTTTACACCATATGGCACAGGGGATATTGTTCAAACAGCGATGCTAGCCATTCCTGTTGGGCACCTAGGTGGAGCGGATGACTTAAAAACAGTGCTACCAATGGTAACAACAAGTCCTGCTCGTGCGATGGGACTAGAAGGATACGGTGTCGCAGTTGGGAATAAAGCAGATTTAGTCTTATTAGACACAAAAGTGGTTGAACATGCGATTATTGATATTCCAGAACGGTTATATGTTATTAAAAACGGCCGTGTTACAGTTAAGACAGACAAAAAAGTCGAAATCATTCGTTAAGAAAAAAACAAAAAGCTCAAAAGGTTAGTTTGCGCAACTAACTTTTTGAGCTTTTTTTGATAAAGGTAAAGCTAGGAAGGTGAAAATATGATTAATTTATCCTGTTTTAGCTATGATTCTCTATTGAAAAGTTTATTTTCAGTTTATTTTTGGTCGATTTTCCTTGATATATATAGAATCTTCAGGAAATGCTCCTGTCTGTTTAAAATTCGGAATTTCAGAAATTATTCTTTTTTGCTAAACTAGTTATAACTGGTTAGTAAAAAGAAGTATTGGACGAATAGCGCTGAAACAAGTGAATGATCCAAAGTATAAAGAAAAATGAAACCGATACCACAAGACAAGACTGTTGCTGAAAATGGTAAGTGATCATTCTGCTAAGTTTAGTGTCTTAATGTTTAGTTAACTAAGAATTGTTGGATTGTTCTTTAGAAAGAAGGGACAATATGAAGCGAAGTAAATGGAAAGAATTGATAGTAACGGGCATCTGCCATATATTAGTATTCCCCATACTAATACAGACAACTGTTTTTGCAGAAACATTACCAAGTACAAAACAAGTAAGAGAAGGAACCAATCATTCATTAACAGCAGAAAAAGCCGAAAGTGAACAACCACAGACAAAGGATAAACTACATGATGAAGAACCACTAGCATTGCCAAAAAGTGAGTTAATCGATAATGGGGCTAATGTTACAAGTCAAACGATTAGAGAAAGAATTGAGACGCCTAACCTAACTTATCGTTATGGATTTATTAATGAAGAGGGGCAGCCAGTAAACGCCAATGAGATCCTTCTACAGTATCATAGTTGGCAAGGCAATTCCCCAAATGGCATAAATGTGTGGGAAGGTGAAAGTCAACCAGTGACAGCATCTACAGTGGCTAATTTAAAAGAAGTGGTAATTCCAAGTGAGAAAGTAGCCGTCTATCCCGACATGTCAACGGTGCTTGCAGCGAGTAATCAAACATTTTTTTTACCAAGATATTATACTTCTTTAAGCTTATACAATAAGAAAGGGGAAATTGATCCCAATTATCCGCTGCCAACTATTTCCGACGCACCAGGAAACCAATATCCAACAACAATTTCGCAATTTGAATTGGAAAAAATGTCTGAACAACAATATAGTCAGAAAATAGGAGTAACGTTTAACATTAGCGAGAGCCAAAAACTAATCGTTCCTTTGTACAACCAAGTGAAGGTTGATTCATCGAATCAATCTGGGCTATTGAATTACTTTGAATTTTCAGGGCCGGTTTACTATCATGTTATCAATCGCAAAGTGACAGAACATTTTGTGAATAATCATGGGAAAACAATTCTGCCGCCACCGGGGTTTAGACAAGGAAAGCAAACGCTTATTGAACGTGACCCTTACACCTTTAAACAGAACGGCCTTTTGCCAAGTAGCTATGAAATCGACTCAAAAACGTATCAATTTCAAGGATGGTATAAAGGGAAAACGAAACCTGAAAATTTAGAAAAAAGCGTAACGCCCAGTTATGATATTACCTATGATGACAATGATGATTTAACTGTTGTCTATAAGGAGATACCTCAAAAAAATTATACATTTGAGGATGTAAACGGTGTTGAAATTGCACCACCATCTGATTTTATTCAGGATCACCAACAACCAATAACTACGGATGGCTTTCGCTATTTAGCTGGAAAAAAACTGCCACAACAATACAGCGTTAACGGTAAAACTTATTTATATCAAGGTTGGTATCAAGATAAAACAAAACAAGAGAGCTTAGAAAAAACGAAGCGCCCCATAAACTCCCCTGTTTTTAATGAAATGAACGCTATTACAGCAGTGTATAAGGAAATAACTGCAAAAGCTGAAATGCAAATAGAAGGACTAGTCAAAGTCATGCCAAGTGGTTATATACAAATTTGGCAGATTATGCTTACAAATGTGGGAGAAGTACCGTTAAAAAAAATAAACTTAAAGCCAGCAAGTGGTTGGTCACCAGGTCTAGCTCGGCCAATCCAAGTCACGATTCGTGTTGGATCTGAACCAAACAAAATTGTTCCTATTGCTGATGAAAATTGGCGAGTTGGCATTGCTTTAAATACGGAAGTGCCTATTGGTCAGACAGCAACTATTATGATGACAACAATTGCTACAGGTGAACCAGATCAAGTGTTACAAGCGGCTGTTGAAATGAATGGGAATTTTTCTGCTGCTCACGCAGCTGATACTGTCAGAATCCAACCTAAAAATCAAGAAATTGTGGCACCAGATGAGGAAGGTTTTATCAGCACACCAACTTTTGATTTTGGTAAAGTCGCCATTTCTAGCAACACGCAGCAACATGGTTTAAAGCAGGCAGCAGATTATTATGAAAATGGTCAGGAAAATCCATATTTACGTTTGAAAAAATCACAATCCAATTGGGCACTAACTGCAGAACTATCCCCCTTTGAAGGAAGAGTGGATCAACTATCATCAATGACAAAGTTATTGTTAGGAACAACCAATGTTTCAGGTTTTATTCAGTACAATCAACCAACGGAAACTAAAGTTGCTCTTGGCAAAACAACCGCTATTTAATTAGTTGCCAACGGTGTAGCTAGCCATATTGTTGCCAATGGTCAGTTTGACGAAAGTGATGTTTATCAATTTGATTTTTCTTTTGATCAAATCAAATTAGAAATTCCAGCAAATCAAGGTAGAAAAGATCAAACTTATCAAGCAATGGTGACTTGGAATTTAGTGACAGGCCCATAAGTCCATAAAAAATAAGTTGAATAGTTTGGATCAAAAACATTGCATAGAAATAATAAAAGGCGGCTCAACGAAGCGGCCTTTTTCTTGGTTCATTACCAAAATATAACGAATTTTGTAACAAAAACGTTTGATAAAAAGAAGGAAAAATGATTAATTTTACGAAAAAAAGCATATATCGACAAAAAAGAAGCAAAATTTGAATAAAAAAAGAAAAAATATGAAAAAAAATCGAAGAATTGTTTAACAATTGAAAACACGTGAAAACCAGTCATGGCAAGGTGTAAAAGCCTTACAAAAGGTAAGTTTACCTATTATGGAGAAAGAAGGAGTGATCTGAAATGTTTTTGTAACATTTCTATTGCTTAATTGAAATATGGGTGTGGTAGAATGTTTTTGTCGTAAGAAAAGATTAAGATATTTTAAATAAACTTTAGAAATTAATTCGGAGGAATGACAAGTGAAGAAACGTCTATTTGCATCAGTATTACTATGTTCATTAACGCTATCAGCAATTGCTACCCCAAGCATCGCTTTGGCGGACAATGTTGATAAAAAAATTGAAGAAAAAAATCAAGAAATTTCATCATTAAAAGCAAAACAAGGGGATTTAGCTTCACAAGTATCTTCTTTAGAAGCAGAAGTATCTTCAGTATTTGATGAAAGCATGGCTTTACGTGAACAAAAGCAAACACTAAAAGCAAAATCAGAACAATTACAACAAGAAATTACAAACTTGAATCAACGTATTGAAAAACGTAACGAAGCAATCAAAAATCAAGCACGTGATGTTCAAGTTAATGGACAAAGCACAACAATGCTAGATGCAGTTTTAGATGCGGACTCAGTTGCAGATGCAATCAGCCGTGTTCAAGCTGTTTCAACAATCGTAAGTGCCAACAACGACTTAATGCAACAACAAAAAGAAGACAAACAAGCCGTTGTTGATAAAAAAGCTGAAAACGAGAAAAAAATGAAACAACTTGAAGCAACAGAAGCTGAATTAGAAACAAAACGTCAAGATTTACTTTCTAAACAATCTGAATTAAACGTAATGAAAGCTTCATTAGCATTAGAACAATCATCAGCTGAAAGTTCTAAAGCTGGCTTAGAAAAACAAAAAGCAGCTGCTGAAGCAGAGCAAGCACGCTTAGCTGCTGAACAAAAAGCTGCAGCTGAAAAAGCTAAACAAGCTGCTGCAAAACCAGTTCAAGCTAAAGCTGAAGTAAAAGCAGAAGCACCAGTTGCCTCTTCTTCAACAACAGAAGCGCAAGCGCCAGCAAGCTCAAGCTCAGCAACTGAATCAAGCACGCAACAAACAACTGAAACAACTACACCAAGTACAGATAATAGTGCAACAGAAAATACTGGTTCTTCTTCATCAGAACAACCAACAACACCAAGTGGTAATGGAAGTAATGGTGGCCAAACTGGTGGTGGAACAGTTACACCAACACCAGAACCAGAACCAACACCAGAACCAGAGCAACCAACACCAGCGCCTTCTGCTGATCCAACAATCAATGCATTGAACGTTCTACGTCAATCATTAGGTTTACGTCCAGTAGTATGGGATGCAGGCTTAGCAGCTTCTGCAACTGCTCGTGCAGCACAAGTTGAAGCAGGTGGCATTCCAAATGATCACTGGTCTCGTGGAGATGAAGTTATCGCAATTATGTGGGCGCCAGGTAACTCAGTAATCATGGCATGGTACAATGAAACAGGCATGGTAACAGCTTCAGGTAGCGGTCATCGTGATTGGGAAATTAACCCAGGTATTACACGTGTCGGTTTTGGTTACTCAGGTAGCACAATCGTAGGACACTCTGCCTAATCAGCAATGATAAAAATAGACGTAAGCAGCTTCTGAAAAGAAGCTGCTTTTTTCGTTACTATTTCATCCGCTTCCGTTGACAAATTTGCTAAACGTGGTATTCTAATTATAATCTAATAATTTCCGTTGAATAGGAAAGTAAGTACAAGACAGCTGGTAGAGAGACTTTGGTTGGTGAAAAAAGTTAGATGTCTGTATCGAAAAATGGCCTAGGAGGAATTTTTGTCGAAACGTAGGCAAAAACGTAATGTCTTTCGTTAACAAGACCGCTGATTATGATTGTCAGTTGAAGGGAAAGAGTCATCTTTCCGAAAAAAGGTGGTACCGCGATAATAATCGCCCTTTTACTAGTTACGGCTAGTAAAAGGGCGTTTTTTTATAAATAAAAATAGGAAAGAGTGAGGCAAATGAGTAGTCAGATTCCTTTTACAGTTGATCATGTGGGAAGTTTTTTACGTCCAGAAACAATTAAGAAAGCACGGAAAAAGGTCCAAGCAGGTGCTTTATCTCAAGCAGAGCTACGTCTTATTGAAGATGAAGAAATCAAAGCATTAGTAGCAAAACAAAAAGCTGGCGGCTTACGGGGAATCACAGATGGTGAATTTCGTCGCGGTTTTTGGCATATTGATTTCTTAGAAGGATTAAATGGTGTGACAGGCTATATCCCAGAAACGGGGTATAACCAAACCTTTCATGGAAAAGCAGCTCCGGCCTATAATATCCGCGTAGTGGATAAAATATCTTTTCCTACGCAACATCCATTTTTAGAGGACTTTTCATTTTTAAAAGAGGTGGTGGAAGTTGGTGATGGCACGGTAGCCAAAGCAACGATCCCTAGTCCGACCATGATTTTACGTCAAGAAATTTTATCTAACGATGGCACCTCGCGCATTCAAACAATTTATTCAGAGATTGGTGATTTTTATAAGGATTTAGCACAAACATATAAAGATGCAATTGCGGCCTTTTACGAGAGAGGTTGCCGTTATTTGCAATTTGATGATACAAATTGGGCGTTTCTAGCGGATCAGACAAAACAAGAAGAATTACGAGCAAAAGGAATACAGCCAGAAGAAATTGCACAAGTGTGTACCACGATTATTAATGAAGCCTTAGCTGGCAAGCCAGAAGATTTAACTGTAACCACACACATTTGCCGTGGGAACCATGCTTCGTCTTGGCTATTTTCAGGTGGTTATGAACCGATAGCAAAAGAATTATTTGCTACGAATTATGATGGTTTCTTCTTGGAATATGACTCAGATCGTGCAGGGGACTTTTCACCATTAAGACATTGGCAAAATAATGGCAGCAAAGTCGTTTTAGGTTTAGTTACTTCTAAGTTTCCTGAATTAGAAGAGACTGAACAAGTGAAAGCACGAATTGAAGAAGCCCAACAGTTTGTTCCTTTAGAAAACTTAAGTATTAGTCCGCAATGTGGTTTTGCTTCAACGGAAGAAGGAAATCGTTTGACGGAGAAAGAACAATGGCGCAAAGTTCAATTACTTCAAGAAATTGCTAGAGAAATATGGTAAAAAACTGGGACATAAGTCTAAACGGCTTATGTCCCAGTTTTTTCATTGTATTATTTTAAATATTGATCTTTAGTAAAATTCGTGTGTTCATACTCGCCGTTGTCACCATAAAAGCGGTTATAGCGTTGTTTGAATTTGCGGAATAAATAAATGACTGTCACTTTAACTAGGCAATACATTGGAATCCCGAAGATAACGCCCATTAAACCAAACAGTTCGCCCATAACTAACAAGACAAGTAAAATAGTAATCGGATGGACTTTTAATTTATCGCCCATCACACGAGGAATAACAAAATCACCATGAATCAATTGGATGGCAAACCAGACGATAACAAATTTAACTACCATAAATGTGGAATCCTGAAAGGCAATAATCAATCCAGGAATAAAGGCAATAAATGGCCCGATATAAGGAATAATACATAAAATACCCGCAGCTAAAGCTAAAATGCTACCAAATTGTAAACCAATTAATAGAAAAGCTGGCCAATACATAATCCCTAAAACCAACGAAGCAATGACTTGACCTTTTAGATAATCGCCAATTTGAATGTTGGCAATTTGGCTATATTCATCAAAATCAGGACGAAAAGCTGGGGGAATGATGCCTTTTACAAAGCGATAAAACTTTTCTTTGTCTTTTAAAAGGAAAAAGGCGATGATAGGTCCTGTAAACAAGGTTAGGAAAGTAGAAGAGACTGCAGAAAAGACGCTTCCCAGACCTTGTGCGCCTGTTTGTAGGTAATCCCCTGCAAAGTCTTTAAAGGAGTTTGCAAGTTTGCCCCAGAGCTGATTAATCGACTCATTAGCGGATTCTAAATCTTTTGCAAAAGGTGTTTTAGCCATAAATTCTTGTACTGTTTGGAGCGTGCTGTTCCAAAAACTTGGGAATTGTTTGATTAATTCTTCCGTTTGGTCTTGGATAATTGGGAAAAGTTGCAGTCCAGCTAACACTAGTAATGCAATAATTAAGACATAGAGAATCGCAATCGCCCAAACACGGGGAATTTTTTTCTCAAGGCGTTTCACCATTGGATTAAGCAAATAAAATAGAATAATACCAAAAAGTACCGGGCCTAAGACGGCACTAAAAATAACAAAAATTGGTTTAAAGATAAATGAAACAGTGTTGAATAAAAAGATAGTTACAGCAATTAGACAAAGGATAGTTAATGTGTAAAGTAAATTTTTCCCACCTAAAAAGCGGATCCACTTGGTACTTTCTTTATCCATAAGTTGCTCCTTTCGTTAAGCTTTATTTCTAAAATGACCAATAATTTCAATGACACCCATGAAAATCAGGATAAATCCAAAGACTTGCATCAAAACTAAGAGACTTTTGAAGGGGTTGAAAACTAAAACAGCTCCAGCGATTAAAACCAGAATACTGTAGATAAGCGCACCTGTTTGACGAGTATTTAAAGCAAAAGTCAATTGAACGAGGCCGTTTATAACGATACTAATCCCTAATAAAAACGGCAGAATCGAAACAATCACCGGTGCAAAAAATAAAAAGGCTACTGCTAAGACGACAAAGATTAAACCTGTTACGAAACCAAGTCCCCAGCTACCCGTTTGTTTTTTTATTTTGTAGTCATCATAAATATTAATTAACCCTAAAAGCATCAAATAACCAGCAATTAAATAACCGACGAACTGGAAGAAAGCACTGGGATTAAAGACAATGGCACTTCCGATAACGATAAAGACGGCGTCGCGCAATAGGGTATGGCGCCGAAAATTTTCTCTAAAAGTTTGGAACATAAAAATCCTCCTCAATGTTATTGTTTCTTTTATTCTAGCGGAAAAAAGAAAAAAGTGCGAGTGGTAGCTCTAAAAAGTGTTGGAAACTGTATCTTTAGAAAAAATAACATTAAAAATTAAAAAAGTCTTACAAATGAGCGAAAATTGGCATATAATGGAAAGTGAAATTTTATTTTAAGAAGGAGAGATTTGATGGATTTATTACCTTTATTAGGCGTATTGATCGTCATTGTCGGCTTCGCATTGAAATTTGATGCTATCTTGATTGTGATGGTTGCTTTAATAGTGACGGCTTTTACTGGCGGGCTTGGTTTGACATCGATGCTAGAAACACTAGGAACAACCTTTGTGAATAATCGAGGAATGGCTATCTTTATTATTATTATGTTAGCAACAGGAACTTTAGAAAGAAATGGCTTGAAAGAGTCAGCAGCTACGTTGATTAAACGATTCAAAAAGGTATCTGCTGGTGTGATTATTGACATTTATGGTGTCTTTCGGATTATCTTCGCCGCTTTTAACGTAAGTTTCGGTGGGGTAGCAGGTTTTGTGCGTCCGATTATTTTGCCAATGGCGTTAGGAACAATTGAATCAAAAAATTTACCAATGGTGCCAGAGTATGAAGAAGAACTAAAAGGGATGGCTTCAGCCATGGAAAATATCTGTTGGTTCTTTGGTCAAGTTCTGTTTGTTGGTGGGGCTGGGGCATTGCTTGTTCAATCAACATTGAAAGATTTAGGCTATGAAGTGACATTAGGAAAATTGGCTTTAGTGGAAGTACCAGTCGCCTTAGTTGCCTTAATTTCGGCAAGTATTTACTTTACTTTAAAAGAAAAAAGATTACGTAAAAAATATTATGGACAGGAGGGACTGAAATGAGTTTTTTCACAGATCCAAGTATTGATTTGAGTGCAAAGTTATTGGAAGTCCTTTATATTTTTATGGGGATTATCTTGTTATATACAAGTTTTCGTAGTTTTCGTGATAAAACCAATCAACATGCGTATGGGACTAGTTTATTCTGGGGGATTTTAGGGATCTTAATCGGTTTTGGTCGGTTTATTCCACCAGTTGCCTGTGGCGTACTTATTTTTGTGATGACAATTCCGGCAATTCTTCAAAAAGTGACAAAAGGAGAAAGTCGCTTACCTTCGAAAGAATACATGGAAAAAATGTCTCAAAAATTAGGAATGAAGATTTTTATTCCCGCACTAAGTATCGGGGTTTTTGCAATTCTTTTTGCCACATTGACTACTTTAGGAGCTTTAGTCGGTGTCGGTGTTGGTGTCTTTGTAGCGATTTTCATCATGATGTTCTTTTCTAAAAATAATACGCCGAAAGTATTTTTTGATGATGCGGCGGAAATGTTAGAAACAGTCGGTCCTCTTAGTACGTTGCCAATGCTATTAGCTTGTTTAGGTGCTGTTTTTACTAGCGCTGGTGTTGGTGAGATTATTTCAAAAGGGGTTAGTGCCGTAGTACCAGCAGGAAATGTCAATGTAGGGATTATTATTTATGCTGTGGGAATGGTTATTTTTACGGCTATCATGGGCAATGCCTTTGCAGCAATAACCGTGATGACAGTCGGAATTGGTGTGCCGTTTGTCTTTTCTTTAGGTGCAGATCCCGCATTAGTTGGGATGGTTGCCTTAACATGTGGTTTTTGTGGTACACTGTTAACACCGATGGCTGCGAACTTTAATATCGTACCTGTAGCCATGTTGGAAATGAAAGATAAGTACGGCGTCATTAAAAATCAATTGCCGATTGCACTTTTCATGTTAATTTTCCAAATTGTTTATATGATTCTATTCAAATAAGAAAGGATGATCGAAATGAAAGTTGTCGTTACTGGCTTTGATCCATTTGGAGGAGAAGCAATCAATCCTGCCTTTGAAGCAGTCAAAAAATTACCTGCTGAAATTGCAGGAGCTGAAATTATTAAAGTTGAGGTGCCAACTGTTTTTGGCACTAGTGGTGAAAAAGTGGCTGAAGCAATTGAAACCCATCAACCAGATATGGTGATTTGTGTTGGACAAGCAGGCGGCCGCCAAACAGTCACTGTTGAAAAAGTGGCGATTAATTTAGCGGAAGCGCGTATCCCGGATAATGCAGGACAACAACCAAGCGATGTGCCGTTGGTTGAAGATGGAGCAACAGCCTATTTTACAAATTTACCGATTAAAGCGATGGTAAAAAATTGTCATGACCATCAATTACCTGCAGCGATTTCTTATACAGCAGGAACCTTTGTATGTAATGATATTATGTATCACTTACTACACTTAATTAACACTAAATATCCAACTATTCGTGGCGGATTTATTCATGTTCCGTTCCTACCAGAACAAACAATTGATAAACCAACGTTTGCTTCTATGTCATTAGAAGCAATCACAGATTCTTTGTTCTATATGATTGAAGCAGCAGTAAAAACGCAAGAAGATATTCACCTACAAGGTGGCACAACCCATTAATTAACAGGAGTGTGGAACAAAAATCACTTTGGATTTTTGTTCCACGCTCAAAAACTGATAAACGGCGGGAACAGAAGCAACTCCTTCGGAAATAAGCCGAAATTCTCCAAAAATTAAAGAACAATTTTCGGAAATTCCTTCTTATTTCTCGGAGTTAAACGCTGCTGTCCCGACCTCTTTCTATTTTTACAAAAAGAAAAAGTAATTTTTGTTGGCGTGTGAAAAAATTTTTTATACTATTTTCGTTGACAAGTCGGTTTCTTCTTGGTATATTGAGATTCATAAATTATTAGCCCAGTAGGAAATAGATGTTTTGTTCAGAAAGTCGATGGTTGCTGCGAATCGATCAAGTCTATTTGTGAATTACACTAATAAGTAGTAACAATTACATAATACATAAGCGAGAAGCAAGTAAGCTTCTAATTAAGGTGGTACCGCGGAGAGATTCGTCCTTATTCTTTAAGGATGAATCTCTCTTTTTATGTAGCTTTAGGAGGCGTTTTCAATGAGTTGTGGAGGAGTTATTCGTTATCATAAGATCCTTTAATGTCAGAGTATTCAGAAAAAAGATTAGAGGAGAGTAACGAAATGAAAGAAAAACAGAAAAAGAAGATCGTGAGTGTTCGAGAAGCAAGTATCGTGTTATTAATTATTGTGGCAGCTATTGCAACAGGAGTAATTGGCTTAAAGATATCGCCAAATATTACTATTTTGTTTGTGATTGCATTGATTTTAGGCTACGCAATGTTTCGTAAAGTACCATTTGATCAAATGCATAAAGGGATTGTTGATGGCTTGAAGCCAGGGATTATTCCAATTTTTATTTTCATTTTAGTGGGTGCATTGATTGCCGTTTGGATTCAAGCAGGAATTATTCCAACGATTATGGTTTTTGGTTTTAAAATGATTAGTGTTAAATGGTTTGTGCCGTCAGTTTTTATTGTCTGTGCGATTGTCGGCAGTGCAGTAGGTAGTGCTTTTACAGTGATGTCAACAATTGGAATTGCCTTTTTCGGTATTGGCAGTACCTTAGGATTAAACCCTGCTTTAGTTGTGGGGGCGATTGTTTCTGGTTCAGTTTTTGGTGATAAAATGTCGCCTTTATCAGAATCAACAAACTTAGCCGCAGCGATTGTTGAAGCGGATTTGTTTAAACATATAAAAAACTTGATGTGGTCGACTGTACCAGCATTTATCGTCTCTTTAATCTTGTTTATGATTTTAGGGCAAACGTACGCGAATACAAGTCTGACAGAAGTAGTTCAAGTTATTCAAGTATTGGAAGACCACTTTACCATTTCCATTTGGTCATTGTTACCATTAGCCTTAATGTTAATCTGTGCCTGGCGCAAAATTCCAGCGATTATCACGATTTTGTTAAACATTATTGTGGCAGTAATTATGATTATTATTCAAAATCCGAAAGTATCGTTGCAGGCATTAGGAAACACGTTGGAAAATGGGTTTGTTTCTCAAACGGGGAACGCACAAATTGATCAATTATTAAGTCGTGGCGGAATTATGAGCATGATGCCGACTGTGGCACTTATTATTCTAACGTTGTCTCTAGGTGGCTTATTAATGGAATTAGGATTGATTTCTGCGGTCATGGAAGTTGTTTCGCAGAAAATGAGCAGTACACCGAAATTGATTTTATCAACGTTATTAACAGGAATTGGCGTAAATATTTTTATTGGTGAACAATTCCTATCGGTTATTTTACCAGGGAATGCCTTTAAAGAAGTTTACAAAAAAGAAGGTTTGGATCCGACTGTTTTAGGCAGAACCTTGGAGGATGGTGGGACGGTCATTAACTACCTCATTCCTTGGGGGATTGCAGGTAGCTTCGTAGCGGGGACCTTTGGCGTACCAACGTTGACTTACTTACCATTTGTTTTCTTTAGCTTATTATCGCCTGTCTTCTCAATGGTCAGTGCGTTTACTGGTTTAGGGATTAAGCGGTTATCAGCAGAACCTGTTACCGAAAAATAGATTGATTAAAATAGAACAGTTGATGGGGAATACTGTAGTTTCTCTCTGTCAATTGTTCTATTTTTCTTGTAAAAAAAAGGTTGCATTTTTAGAAAGAAACAGTTATAGTTGACTAGTCAATTGTTGACGAGTCATCTTTTTAAGGAGGAAACTATGTCGTTATCATTACGGGAAGTCAGCCAATTATTATGTCAGTTAAAGGTATTAGATCAAAAAATTACCAAAGTTTTTGAAGAGCAAGTTGGCTTGAGTTTGACTCGTTATGAGTTGCTGATGATTTTAAAAGAACGTCAGCCGTGTCTTCAAACGGAGATTCAAGAACACTTAAAAATCGATAGTGGTGCGGTCACTCGCCACTTGAAAATTTTAGAAGAGAAACAGTATGTGACACGACAGCGAAATCCAGAAAATAATCGGGAAGTGCTAGTGCATTTAACAGAAAAAGCACAACAAGAACTACAGCAATGTACAGCCAAGCAACAAACGGTAACAGAAATTATTCCCAGTACATTTACAAAGGACGACTGTCGCCAGTTAAAAGAACTTTTGACAAAACTAGATCAAAGCATTACAACGAAAGAGGTATGATAGAATGACAACATATACAACGAATGATTTTTCAGAGATTGTTTTTGGCCGCAAATCAGTTCGGGTGTACGATGAAACCCATAAAATTTCTCATGAAGAAATGTTAACAATGATTCAAGAAGCGACCACCGCCCCTTCTTCTGTTAACATGCAGCCATGGCGTTTTGTCGTAGTGGAAAGTGAAGCAGGCAAAGAAAAATTAAAACCCTTAATTCGCTTTAATACGCGTCAAAATGAAACATCTTCTGCAATGCTCTTAATTTTTGGTGATCTAAACTGCCATGAGCGAGGAGAGGAAATTTACAATCAAGCCTATGCTAGTGGTAAAATGCCTAAAGAAGTGCGGGACCAACAATTAGCAGCCATTATTCCCCATTATGAAAGTTTAAGCAGAGAACAAATGAATGACATCGTAAAAATTGATGCGAGTTTAGCAGCTATGCAATTTATGTTAGTGGCCCGAGCTCACGGATATGAAACAAATCCAATCGGTGGTTTTGAAGCGGAAAAATTAGCCGAAACATTTGGTTTAGATCAAGAGCGCTATGTCCCAGTAATGATTTTATCTGTGGGTAAGGGCATGGAAACTGGCTATGAATCTGTTCGTTTAGCACCAGAAAAAATCACGACATTTGAATAGGCAATAAAAAATGACGGCGTACGCTTGCATCAACCAACGATCTTAAAGAAAGTTGGCTAATGCAACAGCGATGCCGTCATTGTCGTTGGATAAAGTGACTTCCGTTGCGATGCTTTTAAGCTCGTCAACGGCGTTTTCCATAGCAATCCCCGTGCCGGCCCATTCCAACATTGTATAATCGTTGTGACCATCACCAAAAGCAATTACTTCTTCAGCAGCTATACCTAACTGTAGGGTTAGTTTTTCTAAAGAACGCGCTTTATCAATATTTTTTGCGGTAAATTCAAAATAGAAAGGAGCGGAAAAAGCAGCGGTGACGGTTTCTTTGAAAGGCGCGTAGATGGCCTCATGATATTTTTGTAAATAGGCGGGTTCACCAGCAATTAAAATTTTGTTCAAGGGAAAATTTAGTCTGGCGGCTAAATCACGCCACTCACATAATTGAAAGTTGCCACCCCGTGATTCATATTCAATAATATTAAAATCACCAGTCTCTAAATGTAAGGTGTTATGAAAAACATCATTGACATACATAAATGTTTCATCATTAATCATTGGAATTACGTCAAATTGTTTCAAATGTTCTAAAATTTGTTGACTCAATGACTTTGAAATTGTCTGGTTAAATAGTTGTTGCTGACTGCCATGATGGGTGACACAAGCGCCGTTATAGGAAAGTAAGTGTCCATTATAATGAGCCATCTCCAATTCATCTGCTAAGGGCCGCATACCGTTAGTCGGGCGGCCAGAAGCCAAAATCAGTGAGAGGCCTTGTTTTTGTGCAGCTACTAATGCTTGTCGCGTTTTTGGTGAAATCTTTTTTTCTGAAGTTAACAAGGTACCATCAATATCCATTACAATTGCTTTGATTGCCATAATTGGCCTCCAATCCGAAGAGTTTCTTTCTTTTAGTATAAAAGTTTTGTCTATTAATGTAAACGGATTCTCTTGTGAGGTGTATAAAAGAATTATTTTACAAAAATCTATACTATTTTTTTGTGAAATTTCATATAATAGAAGTATTCTAATTATCTACATAGAGAGCGAGGGACAAGGAATATGAAGGAAAAAGAAATGCATTCGCTCTTTTTTAAACATAAGTTTGTGAAAGTAACTCCCTATTTACGTCGTTTTGGTCATCGTTTGAGTGGGATGATTATGCCAAATTTGAGTATTTTTATTGCGTGGAGCTTATTGTCTTTGGTGGCTGGCTATACGACAGGGAATCTACGGCTAGCTCTTTCTGAAGTCGAAACGATAATGATTCGAGTTGTTTTACCGATTTTAATTGGTTTTACAGGCGGAAAAATGTTCGAGGAACAACGTGGCGGCGTCGTTGCTGCTATTGCGACAGTGGGCGTGATTGTTTCCACAGATGTTCCACAGTTGTTTGGTGCTATGTTTATTGGACCTTTAGCAGGATATACTTTCGCCAAAATTGAACAAATTCTCTTACCGAAAGTTAAAGAAGGCTATGAGATGCTGACTAAAAACTTTTTAGCAGGAATTGTGGGAGGACTGCTGTGCTGTTTTGGTATTCTGGTTGTAGCTCCTGCTGTTGAAAGTGCTAGTTTTTGGCTGTATCAATTTTCTTCTTGGTTAATTGAAGCCAATCTTTTGCCATTGGTTCACGTTTTCTTAGAGCCCTTAAAAGTGTTATTTTTTAATAATGCGATTAACCACGGATTATTAACGCCTCTAGGTTTAGAAGGCGCTAGTCAAACAGGTCAGTCCATTTTATTTTTATTGGAAACAAATCCTGGACCAGGCGTGGGCGTTTTGGTTGCTTTTCTGCTGTTTGGGCCTTTAGGACAACGAAAAACAGCAGGAGGTGCCACCATGATTCAACTGATTGGGGGCATTCATGAAATTTATTTTCCGTTTGTTTTGATGGATCCGCGCTTATTTTTAGCAGTAATTGCTGGAGGAATGAGTGGTACGCTTGTTTTTCAAATATTTAATGTGGGGCTAAATGCTCCAGCTTCGCCAGGTTCATTGGTTGCGATTTTAGCCAATGCCCCGACTGATGCGAGGCTGGCGGTTTTTAGCGGAATTTTTGTTAGCTTTCTGTGCTCTTTTGCAATAGCAAGCTTGTTATTAAAACGTCAACGAGGAATTGAACCAGTTTCAATGATAAAGATGAAGGAGAAGGAGGAAGACCAAGTGGAAACAGTCACACCTAACTATCAGCAAATTTTATTTGTTTGTGATGCAGGAATGGGCTCAAGTGCCATGGGGGCTAGTTTGCTAAGCCGACAATTAAAAGCTGTGAACTTGGAGATGCCTGTGACTTACCAGTCCGTTCATCAGATGAAGTGGCAGCCTAAGACATTAGTGGTCATTCAAGCAGAATTGAAACAGTTAGCACAAAAGTACGTCCCAGAAAAGGATATGGTGAGTGTTCAAAATTTTTTAGAAATTAAATCCTATTACCCGCAAGTTTTAGCCAAACTGACTGCTTCTTCTCAAGAGCAATCTTCACTTGGTTCAGAGTCTACTGAAACGAACCCGACCAAACAAATACAGAAGCTTGTTTTTTTATATGCCGAGAATGTTCGAGGGTCGCAAACAATGGGAATGGAATTATTGCGGCAACAAGCGGCGAAACAAGGAGTCGCGATTGAAGTATCTAAAGAACCACTGGAAACAGTCTTTTTTACCAAGGAGACAACCTACGTAGTGACTCGTGAACTGGCGCAAGCCTATCATTTAGATCTAACGCAACAAAATTTATACGTAGTTACTAGTTTTTTGAATAAGAAAGAGTATCAAGAATGGCTGGAAGGAGGAGCTGATAGATGTTTTTAACGACAAGAGAAACTGTTCTATTAACGGAATTAGTGAATAGTCCCACCCCCGTTTCAGTAAACCGCATGATGAATTTGTTAAAGGTTAGCCGCCGGACGGTATATCGTGAATTAGAAAATTTAGAAACCTCGCTAGCATCGATGGGCGCGACGTTGGAAAAAGTAGCTCGTGGGCGCTTTTCGATTCAAGCAGATGAAGCAGCGATGACGGAAATTCAGGCTGCTATTTTAGGAGAAGAGACACAGGAACTTTCTACTTTGGCGCGGCAACATGCGATTTTATTGACATTACTGCAAACAAAAGAGCCAGTCTCTATGCATTATTTTCTGGAAACGTATTGTATTAGTAATACGACTTTTTATGCCGATATTAAACAATTAGAAACACGGATTGCTCGGATTCCGTTGACGATTTCTCGGAATCAAGGTTATGAAGTGACTGGTTCTGAAAAATATCGCCGTCTTCTAATGGCGAATATTCTAAGTATGGAAATTAATGAGTACCAATTTTTTCATTTTACCGAATTAACGACAAACGACCATTTTTTCTTTCAGTTTATTCATGCAGAACATTTAGCATTTGCACAAAAAATTGTTCAGCCAGAAGTAGAAACTTTATTTCCAGCATTAAGTGATCGCAAATTACAACATTTGATTTTAATGTTAACAATTGCGATGGATCGGGTCACTGCAGGTTTTTATTTAGCTGATGAGACCTATACTGGGCAGATGAATAAGGCCTTTCTAAATTGTTCTAAACGACTTTTTTCAAAAGTCGCTGCTGAAACGAAACAACTATACGCTGTCAGTGAGATTGTTTTTTTTGCTAGCTTATTAAGTGATTTTTCTAATTCTTTTGATGAAGATTTTTTTGATGAACATTTTGACACTCAGCTAGCTTATGCAGTGAAACAACTGATTGAAGCAGTAAGTCAAGAAACAGAAGTTAATTTTTTCGAAGATACCAATTTGTATAAAATGTTGTTGACGCATTTATCAGGTGTTTTTTCTCGGGCGGTTTTACAAGAAGAAGATTTAACGAATCCCATTTTAGAACGGATTATGAATCAATATCAAGAAATAGCTGCGGCTTTACGCCAAGCGTTGCCGCAAATTTTTCCGCAAAAGAATTTATCGGAAGAGGAAATTGCCTACATGGTACTTCATTTTGCCAATTCTTTAGAGCGGAGTCCCAAAATTATGGAAGTTGATATTGCTGGTTTTTCTCCTAGCGGTTTGGCTTCGACAAGTATGCTGGAAATGCGATTACGGCGCTACTTTCCTTTTATCAACCAGATTCATTTTTTTCGGATTGCGGATTTAGGTAAGGTGGATGTTGAGGAAAACTATGACTTAGTGATTTCCACTTCGTTATTACCAGGATACAATGGTAAATATAAATTGATCTCACCGTTACTTTTAGACGATGAAATCCGCCAATTGAAAGAAGAGTTTAAGCGGATTAGTCACGAAAAACGCTCGCTTAGGAAAGCGCCTGTGAAAAAAATAGGTGGCGAAGAAAGCTACGAAACAGTGGTCGCTTTCATGGAAGAAATTAGTAAACTATTAGAAACATTTTTCATAGCAGATTTAAATACTCAAGCGGATTTAGCAGAAACCGTTCAACAAGCTCTCGCGCAACTTTCCGCAGATTTAATCACCGATAGTGCAATCGTCTGTCAGCAATTGATGAAACGTTACGAGCAAGCGCCTATTGGGATTCCTCAGACGGAAATGGCCTTATTCCATACCTCAAGTACAGCAGTGACACAGCCTGTTTTTTGTATTTTTAATCTGGCCCAGCCACTTATGATTGAAGGTATGGATAAAAAGCCGATGCAGTTACAACGTATGTTACTCATGCTAGCGCCAATGCCGATTGATGAAACAATCGGGAAAATTTTAGGAAAAATCAGTGGTGCGATTATTATGAATGATTTAAATACAGAAATTTTTCATTCAGGAAATGAAGCCATTGTTTATCAGTTGCTTTCGTCATTATTAATTGAAGAAATGAAAGGCTAGGTGTTGAGAGATGTTTGAAATTACAGCGGAGCAAATAATGTTGAATCAATCGTATGCTAGTTGGGAGGAAGCACTTGCAGCTTCTGGTGAATTACTGCTAAAAAATCAGTTGGTCACGCCTGACTATGTCAAAGCAATGTATCAACGTCAACAAAAAGTCAGCGTGTATATCGGTAACTTCGTGGCATTGCCTCATGCGGAAGGACAAGATGAACAAGTTTTAAAAGAAGGGATTTGCTTTATTCAAGTGCCTGATGGGGTCAACTTTGGTACGGAAGCAGATCGAAAAATAGCTACTTTGTTATTTGTCGTTGCTCTAAAAAGTCAACGGCAACTAAGCATGCTTCAAGAATTAGCTTTTTTCTGTTCAGATCTCGAAAACATTCAGCGGCTCAGTGATTGTCGAACAATAGATGAAGCGCAAAAAATTCTGGCTCAAGCCTAAAGTTACGTCTGAAAAAATCAATTCAATTTGAAATGTTCAATAATTATTGAAATAATTTTATATTAAAAAATAAAATATTTTAATTTAAGAGATCAAACAAAAAAGATAAGAAGATTCCTTGACAAAAAATAGGCCCTATGATAAATTTAAGGTAACTTGTGACAAAGTCGTGCATGGATGCACTAAAAAGACACCCTATCAGTAGTAGGGTGTCTTTTTTTGCTGTTTAGACAGCAGCGGCTGGAAGCAACTTGTTTATTCCTCGTTCTGTTTTTCCAACCAAATGGTTACAAGTTTCAGGACAATCCCGACAAAAATCGGCACAAGAATTTTTGTGACAATGTCGTACATGTGATGCACCTCCTTTCGAGGCAAGTCGCCAATTTAAGTATAGCATAAAAAGTTGTTCATTTATTATTGAAATTATTAGAAATGGAATAAGCACGTGTTTTCTGGTTTTCGTAACTAGAGAACACGTGCTTTTTTCTTTCAACTTTTGGCACAATGGTTTGTGCCAAAGTACGACTTTTTCCAGATTCGGAAAGCGGATACAATTTAGTCAACAAGAAAAGTTACTTGAGAGAAGGGGAATAAAAATGGAACAAGTACCAGAAAAAAATAAAGTATCAATTAAAGCGAAAGTCCAAAGACTTGGCAGTACCTTATCTAGCATGGTGATGCCCAATATCGGGGCGTTGATTGCGTGGGGCGTTTTGACAGCGCTATTTATCCCAGATGGATATCTGCCAAATAAAGCTTTTGCCACGATGGTTGGCCCAATGTTGACCTATTTAATTCCATTATTAATTGGCTACACTGGTGGGAAAGTAATTGCAGGTGATCGCGGTGCCGTAGTTGGCGCAATTGCGACAATGGGCGTGATTGTGGGAACCGATATTCCGATGATGCTAGGTGCCATGATTATGGGTCCACTTGGTGGCTTTACAATTAAGAAATTTGATCAGTATTTCCAACATCGGATTAAAGCTGGTTTTGAAATGTTAGTAAACAATTTTTCAGCTGGATTGATTGGTTTTGCGTTAGCTTTACTTGGTTTTTCAGCGATTGGCCCAATTGTCGATGCGCTGACTGCTGCAATGGCACGTGGTGTGGAAATCATTTTAAATGCTCATTTGATTCCATTAACGAGTATTTTTATTGAACCGGCAAAAGTGCTCTTTTTAAACAATGCGATTAATCATGGCATTTTAACACCCCTAGGGACAGAACAAGTCTTATCGGCTGGTAAATCAATTCTTTTCCTATTAGAAGCAAACCCTGGTCCTGGGTTAGGTGTCTTATTAGCATTTATGTTTTTTGGAAAAGGTGCGGCAAAATCTTCTGCGCCGGGAGCAATAATTATTCATTTCCTTGGTGGTATCCACGAAATTTACTTCCCATATGTAATGATGAAACCGTTATTATTCTTATCGGTTATTGCAGGTGGTGCGACAGGTAGTTTGGTTTTCCAAACGTTAGATGCTGGTTTACGTGCGCCCGCTTCACCAGGCTCCATTATAGCTATTTTAGCGATGACACCAATGGGTTCTTACTTACCAGTTATTTTAGGTGTTTTGGCAGCAACTGCTGTTTCCTTTGCAGTATCCGCAGTCATTTTAAAAGCAGATGCGAAAGAAGAAAGTGATGAATTTGCCCAAAAAGTGAAAGAAACCCAAGCTGCTAAAGCAGCATCAAAAGGATTAACTGTCGCAAATGGTAGTGCTTCATTATCAGGAATTCAACAAATTATTTTTGCTTGTGATGCTGGGATGGGCTCTAGTGCAATGGGGGCGTCTATCTTACGGAAAAAGGTCCAAGAGGCTGGTTTAGTACAAACTGTGACGAATCGGGCTATTAATAATTTGACCGATGAGGGAAATACATTGATTGTCACACAAGCGGAATTGCAAGAACGGGCCAAACAGAAAGCACCTAATGCAACCTTTGTAGCAGTTGAAAATTTCTTGAACTCACCACGTTATGATGAAATTGTGGCTGAACTATCAGGTACCAAAGAAAAAAACGACGCACAACCAACAGTCTCCAAAGCAACACCTGCTTCTGAAATTGAGGGAGATTTAGCAAATGTCAATGAGATTCTTTTGGTTCACGATGATCGTGTCGGGTCAGCAACGATGGGAATGAAAGTCTTAGAAGAAATTTTAGATAAAGAGAAAATTTCAATGCCGATTCGAAAAATTAATATTAATGAATTAACTCAACAAACACAGGCTTTAATTGTCACAAAAGCTGAACTAACGGAACAAGCCCGTAAAAAAGCACCGAAAGCGACACACTTATCAGTAAAAAGTATGGTTAATCCCCAAAAATATGAAACAGTGGTTTCGCTCTTAAAAGAAAGTGCCTAGAGAGGAAGAAAACAATGGAAAATCTTACGAATATTTCAATTGAATTAAATCAACAGTTTAATACAAAAGAAGAAGCTATTCGCTTTTGCGGCGAAAAACTAGTCGAGGCAGGCTGTGTTGAGCCCGCTTATATCGAAGCAATGATTGAAAGAGACCAATTGCTATCTGTTTATATGGGGAATTTTATTGCCATTCCTCATGGAACAGAAGAAGCCAAAAAATTAGTGAAAAAATCAGGAATCTGTGTAGTGCAAGTCCCAGAGGGCGTTAATTTTGGCACCGAAGAAGATGAAAAAATTGCTACCGTATTATTTGGGATTGCCGGAGTCGGTGAAGAACATTTGCAATTAGTCCAACAAATTGCACTTTATTGTAGTGATATGGATAACGTAGTGCAACTTGCCGATGCATTAAGTAAAGAAGAAATAACAGAAAATTTAGCCATTGCTTAAAGGAGAGAATAAGAATGAACGCAGTACATTTTGGAGCAGGAAATATTGGACGCGGCTTTATCGGCGAAATTTTAGCTAAAAACGGGTTTCATATTACGTTTGTGGATGTTAATGAAACCATCATTCAAGCGTTAAAAGAACGTAAAAGTTATACAATTGAATTGGCCGATGCCTCACATCAACAAATTAACGTTGAAAATGTGACCGGGTTAAATAACATGACAGAACCAGAAAAAGTAGTAGAAGCAATTGCGGAAGCCGATTTAGTCACGACGGCGATTGGTCCCAATATTTTACCAAGAATTGCTGAATTAATTGCTCAAGGAATTGATGCACGTGCCGAAGCAAATTGTCAAAAGCCGCTGGATATTATCGCTTGTGAAAATATGATTGGTGGTTCAACCTTTTTAGCAGAAGAAGTGGCCAAATATTTGAAAAATCCAGCTTATGCTGAACAATGGATTGGTTTTCCTGATGCGGCAGTTGATCGGATTGTTCCATTACAAAAACATGCAGACCCACTTTTTGTTCAAGTTGAGCCTTTTTGTGAATGGGTCATTGATGATACCAACCGAAAAGCCAAAGAGATTCAGTTAGAAGGCGTTCATTACGTTGCTGATTTAGAGCCGTATATTGAACGAAAATTATTTAGTGTAAACACTGGCCATGCTACAGTTGCCTATACAGGGGCGTTGTTAGGCTATCAAACCATTGACGAAGCGATGCAGGACGCCTTAGTGGTAGCACAACTCAAATCAGTTTTGCAGGAAACCGGTAAACTTTTAGTGGCTAAATGGAATTTTGATGAACAAGAACATGCAGCCTATATTGAAAAAATTATTCAACGTTTCCAAAATAAATATATTTCAGATGCTATTACACGTGTAGCACGGACACCAATCAGAAAATTAGGTGCGCAAGAACGGTTTATTCGACCAATCCGTGAATTACAGGAACGCAATCTAGTGTCGCCGCATTTATTAGCAATGATTGGTATTGTCTTTAATTATCATGATCCAGAAGATGAACAAAGCCGTCAATTACAGGAAATGCTTGACCAAGAAAGCGTTGATACAGTGATCGCTGAAGTAACGGGCATTGAAGATCCAGAAACGGTTAAAAATATTAAACAAAACGTAGAACGCTATGCGCGACCACAAGTAGCATAATAACAAAATCCTTCTATCAAGATACTTCACATTTCTTAATTAAAGAAAAAACAACCGCTCACTGAGCCGACCCCCAAAAGTTAGACCTAGAAATCTAACTTTTGGAGGTTTTTTTGTATGGCAAAATACAGTTTTGAATTTAAACTTAAACTTGTTCATGACTACTTATCTGGTCAAGGAGGTCTAAGGTTTCTCGCAAAGAAGTATGGGCTTAAAGATAGTTCTCAAATAAGCAAATGGATAAATGCCTATAAAGAACTTGGTGAAGAAGGCCTACTTCGCAGTCGAAAAAATAAGAATTACTCTGTTCAATTTAAGCTAGATGCGATAGAGTTATATTTAACAACAGAGTTGTCCTATCAAGAAGCAGTTAATCTTCTAAAAATGAACAATCCATCATTGATTGCGAATTGGCTTAGAACGTATCAGAAGTTTGGTATAGAGGGACTCTCTAAACAGAAAGGACGTCCACCTACCATGTCTAAAAAGAAACGAAATGAACCCCAACCACTACCAAGTGAACGATCTCAAGTAGAGAAACTAGAAAAAAAAAATAGAATGTTAAAAATTGAGAATGCCTATTTAAAAGAATTGAGGAGACTGCGTTTAGAGGACGAACAAAAAATGAACGAATCGCACGAATCATTCACAGTCTCCGAAGACACTTTCGATTAAAAGATATTTTGGAAACCCTAAGGTTTCCAAAATCTACTTACATGTACTGGCAAAAACGCCTCGACAGAACAGCTTCAACACAAATCATCGAAGAAGAAATTCAAGCGATTCGTAAAAAACATCAACATTATGGCTATAGAAGGATGACCCAAGAATTGAAACGACGTGGATTTCAAGTGAATAAAAAGAAAGTCCAGCGATTAATACAAAAGTTAAAGTTACAAGTCAAAGCTTTTACTAAGAAATCCAGAAAATATAATTCCTATAAAGGAACCGTTGGTAAAATCGCTAAAAATTTGATTCGTCGCCGATTTAAAACCTCTGTTCCTCATCAAAAAATTACAACTGATACAACTGAATTTAAGTACTTTGAAGCAGATAACGCAGGCATCTTTCGTCAGAAAAAACTATACTTAGATCCATTTATGGATATGTATAATAGTGAAATTCTAAGCTATAGCCTTTCTACTCAACCAAATGGTAAAACAGTTATGGAAGGTCTGAAAGAAGCAATTTCTCAAACAAATGATTGTCCCTATCGGCGCACCTTTCACTCTGATCAAGGCTGGGCTTATCAAATGAATGTCTATATACAAACATTAAAGGACAATAATATCTTTCAAAGTATGTCTCGAAAAGGAACCTGTTTAGATAATTCTCCTATGGAGAATTTCTTCAGTATCCTAAAACAAGAAGTGTACTATGGAAAAATCTATCAAAGTCAAAATGAATTGAGAGAAGCAATTGAGAACTACATTTATTATTACAATCATCACCGAATCAAAGAAAAACTTAACTGGAAAAGCCCAGTAGAATTTCGACAATTCAATCAAAAAAATGCATAAAAATAGAGTGGAAAAATCCACTCTATAAAAAGTCTAACTTTTTGGGGTCACTACACACTGATTAAAGTGAGGGGTTGTTTTTTACATATTGACTAAGTGGTTTTTGATAAAGCTCTCCTTTGAAGACACCTGTATTGAAGTATTCAGCTAATTGGTAACCAATGAATGGGCCAGTAGTGAGTCCTGATGAACCAAGTCCGCTAGCAACCACAAGGTGGGGCATTTCTGGCAAAGGGCTAAAAAACGGAGCGAAATCAGATGTATAAGCACGTGTACCGACACGGTAATGCATGGGTTGCTTAAAAAGCTGCTCTGCTTCTTTTAGAAATGGCGCAGTCCCAGAAGTTAGTTGTTGAAAAGCGCTAGCAGTCTCTTTTAAATCCCAGGCTTGTTCATTTTCGTGGGTGGCACCTAATAAAATTTTTCCTTGATTAAAAGGAATTAAATCGGCTTCGCCATCTAACATAGCAACAGGCCATTGCTGACTGTTTGTAAAAGGGGTCTCGAAAACTAATAATTGTCCTTTTTGGGGACGAATGTCCACAGATAAATTTAAAGTAGCGAGTAATTCCTTTAAATGAGGACCAGGTGTTAAAGCGAGAAAATCAACGCTCTTTTTTTCTGAATTTGTGACAATTTCCCACCCTTGATTCAGTTGTCGAAAGTGCGCCCGTTGTGAGCAAAAAGTGACCCCTTTAGCTTCGGCGCGTTTCTGAAGATGGTTTAGATAAGCTGGTCCATCTAGGCGACCGCCGCCAGAAATAAAAAGTGAGGGAGTTTCCTTAAGTAGCGGTAAGAACTTCGCTGTTTGAACCGCTGACAACATCGTGATTTCTCCAATTTCAGGTGCAGTTTGCTTACGCTCTTCTGCCAAATGGGCTAAGTCTGCCAAAGCGGCTGCCGGGCGCAAAATGACTGTCCCTGATTGACGATAAATATCCTCCGTCAGCTGAAAATCTTTGACTAGCTTTGGAAATAGGGCAGCGCCCTCTCGCGCTAATTGGTACCATTTCTTATTCCGACGTTTGGATAGCCAAGGGGAAATAATCCCGGCGCTCGCTTTAGTCGCTTGGCCGAGCCCTTCATCATAAACGGTAATGTCAAATTTTTGTGGATCTAAATAATTAGCTAACGTCATTCCGATAATGCCGCCGCCAATAATGGCAATTTTTTTCATGCTTCTTCTCTCCTTCGAACAGTTGTATTGTAACACAAAAAAACCGCCTCTAGACAGAGACGATTGGGAGATAACTTGTTAACGGGTCCTTCTGTGTGTGTAAATAGAATTGCCGCCTTCTAAAACGTGAACAATTTCTTGTGCCATTTCTGCCACAGGCACAGGATCATAGCCAATAAATAAGTTCTTTAAAAAGGGGATTTTCTTAAAAAAATAAATACATTTACTAAAAAGTATGGTGCCGGTACGTTCTTGACCTACAAGTAAACTAGGATAAAAAATCACTGCTTCGGCGACTTCTTGGTGGATTAGTTCCTCCGCTGCCAATTTGGCCTCCATATATTTTCTCAAAGGGAAAGGAACAGTATTGGCTGAAATAAATAAAAACTTAGCTGGCTTTTTTTGTTGTGCTAAAAAAGAGCTGATTTTTTTCACTGGCGTCAGAATTAGCCGTTGATAGGTTTTCTTTTTTCGTGGATTTTCAAATAAAATACCTACTGTATCAATGACCCAGTCAGCACGCTGGACTTGTTCTTGCCAATTCGTGTCACGAGTAACATCGGAGCATACCCACTGCACTTGGTGGCTCCAAGATGCGGAGAGCGTGGCAGGCTTTCCATGACGTGAAACACTGATGACTTGATGTTGGCGTTGGACTAAAATTTTCGCGATTTGTTGACCTAAAAAACCGCTACCGCCAAAAATAATGACTTTCATGGCAAGCCCTCACTTTCAATTGTTTCTTCTAGTGTACCTTAAATAAAAAAAGAAGCAAAAAATCTCGATTGCGCATAGTTTAGTTATAAATAACATAAAAATAACCTTTTTAGATTGTTGAAACACAAAGACCCAACAATGGTTATTTATTGTCGTGAAATAAATAAAAAAATGAACAAAAATGAAATAAATCAGACTAAAGGCCTAGAGAAAGGCCCTTGTTTCTTGAATTCAAGCATGGTTAAATAGTTATAAGTGAATGACCGAGCAATTTAGTTTGTTGGGGAAAATAGACAGAATGAGGAGATGAAACGAAGAAAATGAAGAAGAAAACGATAATTATATTGGGGGCAGTTGCGGTAATTGCGGTTGGGGGCATCGTAACTGTGAATGCGTTAAATAAAAATGCACAACAAATAGCTGTCAAGCAATCGCCTAAAGATGACTGGGGAATTGACTATTTTGACGTTCCCGACTTGCAACAAATTTATATTAACGGTGTCATCCAACCGGAACAAATGGAAGCCTTTGCGCGTGATCAAAAAATAACAAAGGATCCAGAGATTAAGGTGAAAAACGGCGATGTCGTAGATGCAGGCACAGAATTATTTACTTATGAAGATGAGGCGGTCACAAAAGAAATTGAGGCACAACAAAATAGCTTAGCCAAATTAGAAACGAAGCGGGCGAATATCTATAATAAGTGGAATCGGGCCATTGATAAATTTAATAAAACTAAAGAAGAAGACCGCACGATGTCTGGTGATGATTTAAATGAACAATATCAAACAGAAGTCGATGCGGTAGATGAAGAGATTACCTTCACCAATGAAACCTTAGCGGATTTAGGAGCGAAGCAATATATTTCCACAAAGGCTAATTTCAAAGGCCGCGTATCAATTCCAGAAGTAAAAGATGCCAATTCACCGATTTTACGGTTAACTTCAGAAGATCTTTATTTAGCTGGGAAAGTGAATGAAAAGGACTTGACTAAAATTAGTGTTGGGCAAAAAGCTAAACTAACTTCTGTTTCCAACAATGTGGTTGTGGATGGCTCAATTTCTTATATCGATGATAATCCTCCTGAAGGCAACAGCGATGCCGCGAGTGGCAATCCAGAGGGCGGCACGACGATGTCTAGTTATAGCGTCAAAATTGCGTTGGCCAATTTAGACAAAGTCAAAAATGGTTACCATATGCAAGCAACCATTGATTTAGGCGATTTAGGGGCGATTGAGTTACCGAAAAAAGCGATTCAAAAAGAGGGTGAACAGGCCTACGTTTTAGTGAATGATTTTGGAACCATCATTCGTCGTGATGTCCAAGTCGGGCAAGAAAATGGCGACAAAATAGCGATTGAATCTGGCTTAGAATCAGCCGACCGAGTGGTTATTTCTTCAAAAAAACCAGTAAAAGTCGGTGATATTGTTGAATCAGATGCAGCGATTGCTTCTGATGAATCAGCAACCAACGAATCAATGACAGATGCGTCGAAATAGGAGTGCTTGATGGTGGAAGCAAACAATACAAATCAACCCCTCATTGAATTGCGGGACATTAACAAGTTCTATCCAGTAGGTAAGGAAAAACTACATGTTTTAAAAGAATTGAACTTGACCATCCATCAAGGAGAGTTCATTTTAATCATGGGGAAGTCCGGTAGCGGTAAGACAACGCTGATGAACATTATTGGTTTCTTGGATCGCTTAACAGACGGAAGTTATCATTTCTCAGGAACAGATGTTTCAAAATTGTCTGAAAATAAAAAATCAGCCTTTCGCAATGAATATCTAGGGTTTATTTTTCAACAATTTTTCTTGATTAATTCTTTAAATGTTAGTCAAAATGTTCAATTGCCCTGTGTTTATGAAGGGAAAAAAAGCCGCGCTGAGAAAAAAGCGATTGCTGAAAAATACCTAAAAATTGTCGGGTTGGAAACAAAAGCCAAATCAAAAGTTACTGAACTTTCTGGAGGACAGCAACAAAGAGTAGCCATTGCTCGTTCCTTGGTGAATGATCCATTATTGATTATGGCTGATGAACCGACTGGGGCATTGGATAGTGAAACGGGTACAGAAATTATGGAATTATTGAAAGAATTGAATGAACAGGGCAAAACAATTGTCATGGTGACACATGATGAAGATATGAAAAAATATGCCTCACGAGTGATTCATATGAAAGATGGTCGCTTTTTGGAAGAAGAGGTGATTAGATGATTGCTAATTTATTTGTTAGTACTTTTTTAAGCTTAAAGGCGCATAAGTTGCGGGTATTTTTAACGATGGTCGGGATTATTATTGGGATTACATCAGTCGTAACGATTTCTGCGCTAGGTGAAGGGATGAAGCGTCAAGTTGTGAAGGCATCCAGTGCAGTGAACGCGGATGTTTTGAAGATTCATTATACAATGTCGGATGGTAGCAGTGACAATTTTATGTCCTATGAAGAGCCAGATTATACGTTTAGCCGAGTGGACTTGAAAAAATTACAAGACATTCAAGGAATTGAAAGTATTTATCCTCAATATGGTGAATCAATGATGGGGGGCGGAGACAATTTGTTTGTACCAATGGATTATTTTGGGGCGCAAGCGAATTTATCCATTACGTCGACTAAAGGGCAGAATGATATTTTATATGGTCGTGATTTTCAACCGAGCGATGCAAATACAGATGCGATTGTCTTAAATCATGATATCTTTGAAGCGCAAATTCGGCTTGATGATCCTAGCCAACTCATTGGAAAAGCTGTTTCAATTGGTGGTTATATGTACAAGGTGATTGGTATTTTAGCACCAAAAGATTTAGATAGTTTGGGTATGAATGATGATTGGGCAACTGCTATGAGCAGTTTTGTTTCTCGAGAATCATACAATAAATTAGCAAAAACAAAAGCAATTAGTGGCATCAATATTAAGGTTCGTGAGGGAGCGGACCGTGAAGCAATTTTGGGACAGGCAATCACTATTTTAAGTGAAAATCATCCTGAAGTGAAAGGGACGTTTAAAGAAAACGACCAAGACCAACAACTCCAACAACAAATGGAAGAAATGGTCACGGGTATGACAATGTTTCTGATGGCAATTACTGCAATCTCCCTATTAGTCGGGGGAATTGGCGTCATGAACATCATGTATGTGTCTGTCACGGAACGGAAACGAGAAATCGGGATTCGTCGGGCCATTGGTGCTAAACCACGAGTCATTTTATTCCAATTTTTAATGGAAGCAGCGTTTATCACATTGATTGGTGGTTTGATTGGTGTCGGCTGCGGCTACTTATTGGCAACTGTGGTCGGTGGGTATATTTCGATTACGCCAATTATTACGCCGTCCATCTTTGCTATTTCAACATTGTTTTCGGTCTTCACAGGTATCTTTTTCGGGATTATTCCAGCAATTGGTGCCTCGAGGATGGATCCGATTAAAGCGATTTATAATTAAAAAGAAGAGCTTGGTAGTCACATCTTGTTTGATGATCCTATCAAGCTCGCTTTTTTATTTCATGTCACTAAGAATTTTCTGAATCAATTCTTGTTGAAACTCTTTGGTATATTGTTCGGTGAGTTTCGCTTGTTCTTCTTGGGACATTGATGGATTCGCCATCATAGCAGCCATCATTTTTTTGCCAACTGTTTCAGTCCCTTCTTTTTTGATATCAGCGGCATGTTGTTCCATATATTCGCCTAATTTTTTGGCTTGATCAGCACTTAAAACTAGCCAGTCACTAGCAACGTTGAAGGTGTTTTCTTGTTTTGCAAATTGGTTATCGTTGTCAGCAAGGCCAAATAGTGTTTTGGCCCAAGACTCTTGATAGGACCATTTCGTCGTTTTTTGGACTAATGTGGCTTTTTGAGCATCTTTTTGAACTGTGTTTGTGACGTTTTCCGTTCCTGTTTTTTGTAGTTTCTTTTTATCTGGTGTGTTATATAAATAAACTTTTTCGGAACCATCGCCCAACGGCTGGTACAATAACATGTTGGGGCCATCTTTGCTTGAACTACTGCTTTTTAGTTCAAACGTTTTGTCCTGAGTAACTTCGGTCATACCAAAATGATCTTTATCGTTTAAAACGATAAGACTTAACGAAGCTAAGAAGCCTAAACCAAAAATAACCATACAGAATTTATGCCAGACTTTTCGGCCAAATACATTCGTATAGGCAAAGCCTAACACGCAAAGGATTAAAAGAAAAATAATCATTATTTCATTGCACCTACTTCCTTAACCGGCATCGCTTCTTTTTTATTTAAGAAGAAAGTAATCGCCAAGCCGAGAACGCCAAAAATTGTTGCCACGAAGAAGGCTGCGTGATAGCCGTTTAATGTTGCGTTTGTTGCTTGATCGCGATAAGCGAGTGGGGCTGTTTTTAATAAGTCTGATGCAGGTAAGCCGTCTTTGGTAACATTTGTTAAAACACTAATCAAAACAGCTGTTCCAATTGAGCTAGCTACTTGTCGGAAGGTGTTGTTTACAGCAGTTCCGTGACTTAATAAATTCATTGGTAAAGCATTCATGCCAGAAGTTGTCACAGGCATCATGACCATCGAAATACCAAACATCCGAATCGCATAGAGGACAATGATATAAATAATAGGTGTTGCTTTTGTTAAGAAAGCAAACGGTAACGTTGCAGCTGTTAAAATAAACATCCCAGTAATCGCAAGACGACGGGCACCAATTTTATCAAAAATGCGACCAGTTACTGGCATCATAAGTCCCATGACTAACGCTCCTGGTAAAAGCATTAACCCTGAATGGAAGGCAGATTCGCCACGAATATTTTGGATATACAAAGGTAAAACCATTTCGGCACCAATCATTGCCATGTTGGTTACGCCAGATAAAATGGCTGCAACAGTAAAGACTTTTGATTTAAAAACGCGTAGTTCTAAGAAAGGTTGTTCTAAATGCAATTGTCGATATGTAAAAAGACATAAAACAATCGCACCAACAATTAAGAATCCATAGACTTGCGGGCTACCCCAACCTTTATCACCAACGCTTGAGAAGCCGTAAAGTAAGCTACCAAAGCCGATAGTAGAAAGAATGACCGATAAGACATCGATACTTGGATTAGATAATTGGATGACATTTTTCATTAAGAATGAAGCCAAAATTAGGACTAAAACAACAATTGGAATGACCATCCCAAAAAGGTCACGCCATGTATAAGAATCAATAATCCAACCAGATAATGTTGGACCTAAAGCGGGTGCTAATCCGATAACAATTCCCGTTGTGCCCATGGCAGCGCCACGTTTTTCAGGCGGGAAAATTGAAAGCATAATTGTTTGTAAAAGAGGCATAGATACGCCGACCCCTGCGGCTTGAACAAGACGTCCAGTCAATAACATGCCGAAGTCTTGAGCTACAAAACAGATGATGGTTCCGATTAAGAACGTTGACATCGCTGTTATGTATAATTTTTTTGAACTGAATTTGTTAATCAACCAAGCACTGATTGGAATCATAATGCCGTTCACAAGTAGGAATCCAGTGGTTAGCCACTGTACACTTGAAGCTGAGATATCAAATTCTTTCATTAATGTAGGTAAGGCCGTCGTTAAAAGTGTTTGGTTTAAAATCGTACAAAATGTTCCGATTAGTAAAACGCCGACTAGTAACGACCGGTTATAAGGTTTTCCGTGAATATCCACAGGTTGTTGTGAAGTCACATATATCGCTCCTTTTTCTGTAAGTTTCAAATTAAATTGCATTAACTACTTTACAACTAATTAGAATCTTTGTCAACTTACTTGACAAAGGTGTAAAAAAAACTACAATTAAGGAAAGGATAAGGGAAAGGAAGTTAAACTAATGTGGTCAAAAATGATTCAGCGTTTGTTAAATGAAGAAAATTTGTTGATAGGAATTAGTGAACTAAGTGAAATTGCTGAAGTTTCGCCACGTCAACTTCGTTATTGGGAAGAAAAAGGGTATATTTCATCCATTGCGAAAGACGCAAACGGTCCACGGAAATATCGCTTACATACAGTTGTCAAAGTGCATTGGATCAAGCGTTTTTTAGATGAAGGATATACGTTACAAAGTGCGGTGGAAAAAGCAGAAGAGCAGCATCGTAATGTGGGGATGACGAAAAAAATCTTTAGTCAAATGTTTCATGGTATCTCAGAAGTTTGTCCCAATTACGTAGCGATTGATTTGGGCGATTTCGATGAAGAACAAAAATTATATGTCGTATTTAATGAAACCACAGAAGTCAATGAGTATCTTTTAATTCCTAAGGATGCAGATGTTTCTGATGAGTTAAAGAAAAGAAAATAAGAATGAAATAGGACTGGGAGAAAGACCTGAAGTGAAAGTAAAACGTTACTGAATGAATCTTCGAGTTCTTTTTTTCTTGCAATTTCTTTATTTTTCTATATAATTTCTTATATGGAAAAGGAGGGTTTCGATGAAAGAAACAAAACCTTACGGAACAGTCTTGTTAAAAGCGGCTAAAATCATGGACTGTCTAAGTTTACAACCCGATCAAACCTTACAGGAAATTGCAAAGAATACCGAAATGACGGCATCAACGGCAATCAAAATTTTAGAAACCTTAACATTAATTGGCTATGTTCAAAAAGACACGAACAAGACGTACCGCTTAGGAACAAAATTGATTCGCTATGCGAATCAAAGTGTGGAGCAAATCGATTTAGCTGAAATTGCGGTACCTTATTTAGAAAACCTTCAAAATACGGTCGATGAAACCATTCATTTAGGGATTTTAAATAATAATGAAATTCTGTATATCAATAAATTAGAACCGAAAAATCAAACGATTCGCATGTCCTCGAAAGTGGGAATTACTCGGCCGTTGTATAATTCGGCCATGGGTAAAGCCGTTTTAGCAGAATTTTCGGAAGAACAAGTGCAACAATATTTAGACACGCAGACATTAATTCCCTATACCGAAAATACGATTACCAATCCCTTGCGTTTGAAAAAAGAATTAAAACAAGTGCAACAAACGGGGGTTGCTTACGATGATGAAGAAATTGAACAAGATATTTTCTGTAGCGGAGTATCTTTAATGAAAGATGGCGAAATTGCGGGTGCTTTTAGTGTAAGCATGCCGAAATATCGTTTGACAGAGGAAAATAAAACGACGATTAATCAAGCCCTTTTAGCAACAAAAGCAGCGATTGAAGCGAAATTATAGTAGAAAAAGAAAGGCAAACAAAAGTCGATTGGGATTTTTGTTTGTCTTTCTTTTTTTATTTTTGTAAAAACGTTTGCATTTTCTTTTTTTATCTGTATAATGAAGTTGTGAATTTCTTTATAATAAATATATATTTCTAAATAAGAAATGAGGGAGTCTGTTGAAGCGAGTATCAATTTTACAAAAATTAGAAAATGCTGGCGTAATTGCTGTGGTTCGCGGAAAGACAAAAGAGGAAGCGCTAAAAGCTAGTCAAGCCATTGTAGCAGGCGGTATGCGGGGGATTGAGTTAACCTTTACTGTTCCTCAAGCAACAGAAGTGATTCAGGAATTAGTTGCGTTATACCAAGAGAATCCTGACGTAGTCATTGGTGCGGGGACAGTTTTGGATGCTACGACTGCTCGTTTAGCTATTGTAGCAGGGGCTGAATATATTGTGAGTCCAAGCTTCGATGAAGAAACCGCTAAAATTTGCAATTTATATCAAGTTCCTTACTTGCCAGGCTGTATGACCATCACAGAAATGAAAGAAGCACTGAAAAGCGGAGCAGATATTATTAAACTATTTCCGGGAAGTGTTTATGGACCGAGTGTTATTTCGGCATTTAAAGCGCCATTGCCTCAGTTAAATATTATGCCAACGGGTGGTGTCAGTTTGGAAAATATGGCCGAGTGGTTTGCTGCAGGTGTGACGGCCGTCGGTGTTGGTGGCAATCTGTTAGCGCCAGCAGCAACTGGGGATTTTGAAAAAGTTCGTGAGGTTGCCCAAGCCTATATGGAAAAATTCCAAGCAATCAAAGGGGTGTAGGCACATGGGGAAAGTCGTAACATTGGGAGAAATCATGTTGCGTTTGTCAACGCCTGTCGGAATACGCGTAGAACAAACAGAAAATTTCGCTGTACATTACGGCGGTGGTGAAGCGAATGTAGCGATTTCGTTAGCGAACTATGGCCACCAAGTGACTTTTGCTAGTAAAGTGCCCGATAATTCATTAGGAGAAGCCGCCAAAAAGCATTTAAGTCGTTATGGGGTTTCAACGGAATTTGTACGAACTGGCGGAACACGTCTAGGAACGTATTACTTGGAAACTGGTACAGGAGAACGAGCAGCCAGTGTTGTCTATGATCGCGCCTATTCAAGCTTTGCTCAAATCGAAGAAATGGAATGGGACTTACATGAGCTGTTTTCAGGAGTAGAGATCTTTCATATTTCAGGGATTACAGCGGCGTTATCAAAAAATTGGCAAAGTATGACGGTTGCGCTAGTTAAAGCAGCGAAGCAAGCAGGGTGCCAAGTAAGTTTTGACATTAATTATCGAGGGAAACTTTGGTCCCAGAAAGAAGCGAGCGTGGCATTGAAGGCCATTCTTCCATTTGTTGATATTTGTTCAGCTGGGGTATTAGATGCTCGTTATTTATTGGAGATTCCAGAACCCGAGGAAGAACTTGAAGACGCATTAACGTGGTACTACCGAAAAATGCAAGAACGTTATCCCAACATTCAAGTATTTTATTCAACCAAACGTCAAGTACACTCAGCGACAGATAATGAATTAATCGGAACGCTATGGTACAAAGGTGCGTATTATATGTCCAAATGTCATCGATTACAACCGATTGTTGACCGTGTCGGTGCCGGTGATGCGTTTGCTGGTGGGGTTTTACATGGCATATTAGCTGCCTATGATCCACAAACCTGCATTGATTTTGCGACAGCGGCTAGTGCGTTAAAACATACTGTCCATGGTGATTGTAATCAATTTAGTCAAAAAGAAGTCCTTGCTTTTTTGGCAACGAGCTCAGGAAAAATAAATAGATAGGAGATTTTAGTTATGCAAAATATGGAAACACGTTATACACATAGTCCGGCGGATATCCGTCACTATTCAACAGAACAATTGAGAGATGAATTTTTAGTAGAGAAAGTTTTTATTCCAGGTGCAATCAGCTTAACCTACACACATAATGATCGGATGATTTTTGGTGGTGTGACACCGACCACAGAAGAATTAGAAATTATTTTGGACAAGGAATTAGGAGTTGATTATTTCTTAGAACGTCGTGAACTAGGAGTTATTAATATTGGGGGACCAGGCTTTATTGAAATTGATGGCGCCAAAGAAACAATGAAAAAACAAGATGGCTATTATATTGGGAAAGAAACAAAACATGTTCGTTTTTCTTCAGAAAACCCTGATAATCCAGCGAAATTTTACATTAGTTGTGTGCCAGCACATCATAAATATCCCAACGTAAAAATTAGTATTGATGAAATTACCCCAATGGAAACGGGTGATCCATTAACATTGAACCAACGTAAAATTTACCAATACATTCATCCGAACGTTTGTGAAAGTTGCCAGTTACAAATGGGCTACACCATTTTAGAACCAGGTAGCGCTTGGAATACAATGCCTTGTCATACACATGAACGTCGTATGGAAGCGTATGTTTATTTTGATATGGAAGAAGATACGCGGATTTTCCACATGATGGGTAAACCAGACGAAACGAAACATTTAGTAATGAGTAATGAACAAGCAGCCATTTCACCAAGCTGGTCAATTCATTCTGGGGTTGGTACAAGTAATTATTCCTTTATTTGGGCCATGTGCGGAGAAAATATTACGTACACAGACATGGATATGGTTGCAATGGATCAATTAAAATAAACTAAAGAAAGAGGAGAAAACATGGAATTTAAAATGAATGATTTTCAATTAGATGGAAAAGTAGCGTTAATTACAGGTGCTGTTTATGGGATTGGCTTTGAGATTGCGAAATCCCTAGCTGAAGCAGGAGCAACAATTGTTTTTAATAACTTATCTCCTGAATCAGTTGAACAAGGCTTGGAAAATTATCGGGCTGCAGGGATTGAAGCACGTGGTTATGTGTGTGATGTCACTGATGAAGAGCAAGTTCAAGCGATGGTTGCTCAGATTAAAGAAGAAGTCGGCTCTATTGATATTTTAGTCAATAATGCGGGAATTATTAAACGAATTCCAATGGTGGAGATGTCAGCAGAAGAGTTCCGTCAAGTGATTGATGTTGACTTGAATGCGCCATTTATTATGGCAAAAGCGGTTATTCCAGATATGATTGAAAAGGGTCATGGCAAAATTATCAATATCTGTTCAATGATGAGTGAACTAGGTCGTGAAACAGTTAGTGCGTACGCGGCAGCAAAAGGCGGACTAAAAATGTTAACGAAAAATATTGCTTCTGAATATGGACAATATAATATTCAATGTAATGGGATTGGACCTGGCTACATTGAAACGCCACAGACGGCGCCATTAAGAGAACCAGGGCATCCATTTAACGAATTCATCTTGGGACGAACACCTGCTAATCGGTGGGGCACACCAGCAGACTTAGCTGGCCCAGCAGTTTTCTTAGCATCTAACGCTTCTGACTTTGTTAACGGACATATCTTATATGTCGATGGTGGAATTTTAGCTTATATTGGAAAACAACCATAAAAAATAAGTAAAAGGAGCGAGACTAGCAATCTCGCTCCTTTTACTTATGGCTAGCCTTCTACTAAAAACTCACATAAAAGAAAGAAGCAATCGCCACAGCAAATGAAATAATAGCAAACACTAAACTACTCCATAGTCCTAACAGAATAAATGGTGAGGTTCTTTTGCCGCCCTCTTTCTTTAAGTAGGAAAATGTCCGTCCAGTAACAATGAATTGCCAGATACTAATCAATAAAAAAATACCGCCAATTAAGTAACGCATGTCCTCGTCCTCCTTCTATTTAGTATACCACTTGATGAAAACGTTATCAAAACGCTGTATAAAAAAGTTGCCTTTCAAAAAAGAGAAAGGCAACTTTTTTGACGGTTTAACGGACGTCACCCATTAAGTTTTGGATTGGTTTTTTCACAATGAATAAGAGAATCCCAGCAACGACAGCTACAAGTCCGACAATCCCAAAATATGCTGACTCTGTTCCAGGTGTATAGAAACGAGCAATTTGAGCGTTAATGGCTTGTGAAGCGGCATCTGCTAATAACCAAATAGCAACGGTTTGAGCTTCGAAAGCTTTCGGTGCTAATTTTGTAGTAATCGATAAGCCAACGGGAGATAAACACATTTCTCCGACAATCATAATGAAGAAACTAAAGAATAACCAAAGTGGACTCACCCGTCCTTCGGTACCATAAAGTAGACCTGGCAACATTAATAAGACGAAGGAAAGACCAGCAAAGACTAGCCCTAGTGAAAACTTCACAACTGTTGATGGTTGACGTTTACCTAGTTTTGTCCATAATGTAACAAAAATAGGGGTCAAAATAACTACGAATACAGGATTTAATGATTGGAACCAGCTAGCGGCAATCGGGAAGCCAAACAAACTCGTTTGCGTCCGTTCATTTGCAAATAGAGCAAGAATAGACGAACCTTGTTCTTCCAATGACCAGAAAACAATTGCTGCTAAGAATAATGGCAAGTAAGCCAGAACTTTTGGTTTTTCTTCAGCAGTGACATCTTTAGACGTTAACATTTTGCTGAAATAATAAACAGGTAACAGGATTCCTAACACGCTGATGGTATTAATAAAGAAATCAATTGTTAAATGTCCTGTGACATAGGCGCCACCAAAAATAAGTAAAGCAACGACAATTGCCAACATAAATGCTTTAGCAAATTTCTTTTGCTCTTCTTTAGACATTGGATTAGTTGGGGCCTGACCAATCCCAGCAAGAGATTTACGTCCTTGGAAATAATATTGTAGTAGCCCGAAGAACATCCCTACTGCGGCAACGGAAAAGCCTAAATGATAATTATATTCTTGTCCTAAAGTTCCGACAACAAGGGGAGCGATTAAGGCTCCGATATTAATCCCCATGTAAAAAATGGAGAAGCCTGCATCTCTACGTAAGTCAGTTTTTGAATAAAGATGGCCAACCATCCCTGAAACGTTTGGTTTTAACATCCCAGTCCCAAATACAATTAACATAATAGAAACGAATAAGGCGGGGACACCAAATGGGGTAGCGAGAACAATATGTCCAGCAATGATTAACAAACCACCAATAAAAACAGTTTTCCTTGAACCTAAGACACGGTCAGAGACCCAACCGCCAATGATACTGGACATGAAAACCATTGATCCATAAATGGACATGATGGCTAAGGCAGTTGCTTTGGGGAGACCTAAACCGCCATTGGCTACGGTATCGTAAATGTAATACATTAGAATAGCACGCATGCCGTAGTAACTGAAACGTTCCCACATTTCTGTGAAGAACAGTGTTGCTAGTCCTTTCGGTTGTCCCAGAAAGGATTTGTCTAATTTCTCAAGTTGTTCTTTGTCACTCATAGATAAAACTCCAATTCTTATAATATTCAGAATATTTGATAATAAAATGACTTAAATGTAGATTCATATATTTTATTACTCATAGATTGGAAAATAGAAAGAGAAAAAACTGATTACGTTTTTAAATAACAAGCGTTCGAGTGATTATTTGTTTTTTATTCGTGAATTACAATAAAAATGAATATTTATTCTGCTGTATTTTCAATACTTTGTTTTCATAGTTGCTTTAGCTGTTCCTTTTTTGAATAAGATTAAAATGAATAAATAACAAACAAAATATAAGATTTTTTTGTTTAACTCTTTTTGTTTCAATAGGAAGTGCTTAGTGTTTTTTCAGAATCGAAAAATGAATACGATAAAAAATTTAACTATATAATAGAAGGAAAAATAAAAATAGTGAATGATAAAAAAATTCAAAGAAAACACCTGTTCTTTTTAGGCGTGAGTTTTTGAAAAAACATTCTCATGTCTAGTATCTTTAACATTTTGTTACTTTTTGACTGAAACGAATGTAAAAAAAACGACATTTAATGGCTAATCAAGGGCTGGAAAACGGTTTCTAAAAAATAAAATCCTGTTTTTTTAACTTTTTTTCGCAAAATATAAACAGGATAATATCAAGCTTCCAGCAGCTTTTTATTACAAAATGTAACAAAACCGACATTCTAGTAATAAATTGTCACGAGATATTCACCTACGGCCGGCCATTCGATGATAAAGTATGTGAAGTCGTTTCGATAAAGCGAAGCAGACGTGGTTGTTGCCGAGTGCTAAGAGCAACAATCAAATATTTTTAATTACAAAGGAGAAACATACATGAAATCAATCAAAACGATTTTACTTGGAACAACTTTGGCCGCAGGTTTAGGATTATTCTTAGGAACAGACGCAAACGCAGAAAGCTTATATACAGTTAAAGCAGGAGATACTTTATCAACAATTTCTCATCAATTTGCAGGAGACAATAGCTTAATTCAAAAAATTGCTTCTGATAACAAATTGCCAAACCTTGATTTAATTTTTGAAGGAGAACAATTAGTTATTCGTTCAGAAAAAGAAGTTGCTAATACTCCAGCACCAGCTGTAGAAGTTGCACCAGTTCAACAAGTAGTTGAACAACCTGTTGCACAACCAGTACAACAAGAAGTACAACAACCTGTTGCTCAAGAAGTAGCGCAACCAGCAGCACCTGCCGCAAGCAGTGATGCAAAAGAGTGGATCGCACAACGTGAATCTAGTGGTTCTTACGATGCAACAAACGGTCAGTATATCGGTCGTTACCAATTATCTGCCTCTTATTTAAATGGTGACTATTCACCTGCCAACCAAGAACGCGTGGCAGATCAGTACGTAGCAGGTCGCTATGGTTCATGGGATGCAGCTAAATCATTCTGGTTAGCAAATGGTTGGTACTAAAATTAAATAAACGAAGTAATCTAATTACTTATTAAAAACCATAAACAAAAAAACAGTAACCTGTAAAGATTACTGTTTTTTTTGTCGATTTGTTAAGGTACAACGCCCCACGCTCGTCAATTGGTGGTCTGCGTTATAAATTTTTGCTTCCCAAACTTGAAGGGTCTTTCCCGAGTGATTGGGTGTCGCAATCACGGTAAGGATACCATCAGGGACACTACGAAGATGATTTACTTGTAAGTCTATGCCGACAGCAAAAGTGTTTTCAGGAACGTTTTCGTTCGCACCTAAACTACAGGCAGTTTCAATTAAGACGCCGTTTAAGCCCCCGTGGACAAGGCCATAGGGTTGTTTATGCACGTCTTTTACCGTTAAAGTAAGCTGACATTTCTCAGCAGAAACGTGTTGAATCGTGATGCCTAAATACTCTAAAAGATGAATAGTAATCAGTCCTTTCTAATAAAAGAGAGAATAAAAGGTTTTTTATTTATTATACAGGAATGAAGAAAATTTGAAATAGCCATGTTTTTTCTTAAAATTCAAGCGACTTTTTCTCTAAAGTGCCGATTCTTGTGTATAATAGAAAAGATGAGATTAATGAAGGAGGTTTCCTAATGAGAAACTGGACAACAATTAAAGAATATGATGAAATTTTATTTGAACAAGCAGGCAAAGTAGCAAAAATTACTATCAACCGCCCGCATGTTCACAACGCATTCACACCAAAAACAGTCATGGAAATGATTGATGCATTCAACATTAGTCGTGATAAAGAAGATGTCGGGGTTATTATTTTAACAGGCGCAGGTGACCAAGCATTCTGTTCTGGTGGCGATCAAAAAGTTCGAGGTAATGGTGGTTACGTTGGCGAAGACAATATTCCACGTTTAAATGTGTTAGATTTACAACGGTTAATCCGTGTCATTCCCAAACCAGTCATCGCAATGGTGAAAGGCTGGTCCATTGGCGGCGGCAATGTTTTACAATTAGTTTGTGATTTAACAATTGCGGCTGAAAATGCTAAGTTTGGGCAAACAGGACCAAATGTCGGTAGCTTTGATGGTGGATACGGCTCAGGTTACTTGGCGCGCGTTATCGGCCATAAAAAAGCGAAAGAAGTTTGGTTTATGTGTAAACAATATTCTGCCCAAGAAGCTTTAGATATGGGCTGGATTAATACAGTTGTTCCATTGGATCAAGTAGAAGATGTGACAATGGAGTGGGCAGAAGAAATGTTAACCAAAAGCCCGATTGCTTTACGGATGATTAAAGCCTCTTTAAATGCCGATACAGATGGCTTGGCTGGTGTGCAACAATTAGCTGGTGATGCGACACTTCTTTACTATACAATGGCTGAAGCACAAGAAGGCCGAGATGCATTTAAAGAAAAACGGACACCAGATTTCGATCAATTCCCTAAATTCCCATAAACCAATGACTTGGTTAAATAAACAAGTACAAAAACGTCCCGATCATCCTGCTTTTTATTTTCAGGATGAATCTTGGACGTTTTTAGAAGTGCAACAAGAAGTCAGCCATTGGGTAACCACATATCAACAGGTGCTTGCACCAGAAGAAAAACGTGTGGCTTTATTCAGTAAGAACAGCAAAGAGTTGTATTTTTCAATTCTAGCCTTATGGGAATTGGGGAAAGAGTTATTATTTTTAAATACGCATTTGACACTTGCTGAACTGACTTTTCAGTTAAAAGATGCGCAAGTTAAAACGATTATTGGTGCGCCTGAAACGCAGGCTTTGTTAGAGGAGATTTCTTTTGTCGACGTTCAGCCAATGGTTAAAAAACAGCATAGTCTTTCACATCAGGAGTTTCAACAGCCAAGTGACTTAGAGTCGGTGGCTTCTATTATGTATACATCTGGAACTACAGGACAGCCTAAAGGGGTCTTGCAACGGTTTAAAAATCATTTGGCCAGTGCTAGAGGCACTCAAGAAAATATGGGGATTACTGCTGAAGATTGTTGGTTGTGTGCAGTCCCATTATTTCACATTAGCGGATTGTCGATTGTTGTTCGACAACTCGTCTTAGGTTGTAGTATTCGCCTTTACGATAAATTTGATGAACAGCAAGTGACACAAGATTTACAAGAAGGCCGTGGAACCGTCATTTCAGTGGTTGCGACAATGTTGCAACAATTATTGTTTGTCTATCCTGAAGCTGGCTACAGCGCCAGCTTTAAAGGAATGCTATTGGGCGGCGGACCGATTGCACCGGATAAATTAGCGCAGTGTGAGGAAAAAGGGATTCCAGTTATTCAATCTTATGGGATGACGGAAACGTGTTCGCAAGTTGTTGCCTTGAAATTTGAAGATGCGGCGCTGAAAATCGGCTCTGCTGGGCAACCGTTAAAAGATATGCAGATCAAAATTGTTGATGAACTAGGACAAGAACAGCCAGAAAAGCAAGTCGGGGAAATTTTACTTAAGGGACCAAACGTTGTTTCAGGTTACCTTAACCAGCGTCAACCTGAAAAATGGACAGCAGATGGTTGGTTTAAAACAGGCGACATGGGCTATTTAGATGCACAAGGTTACCTGTATTTGGTTAGTCGTTTAAGTGAACTCATTATCTCTGGTGGTGAAAATATTTACCCCACTGAGGTTGAACAGGTGTTACAGGCGATAACAGGAATTAAAGCAGCGGCAGTTGTAGGAGAACCAGATGCGCAATGGGGAGCCGTCCCAGTTGCATATGTGATTAGTGACCAAGAAATCACCTTAGCGCAAATTCAAGACCAGTGTTCACGAAAACTGGCAAAATATAAACGACCGAAACGCATTTATTTTTGTCATTCTTTCCCGCAAACAGCAAGTGGAAAGATTGCCAAACATCGTTTCATGACAGAAGAAAGAGAGGCGTTTTTAATCAGATGAAATTGCCTGATGAATTACGACAAGCCTATCAGAAGAATGCCCGTCAGTTCAGTTGGGTTTTTCCATTAGAAACAGAACAAACAGCCTTGGCAATTTTTGCCGCTGGTGAAAAGGCATACCAAGGAGAACGTTTTTTTTGGCAAACGCCGAAAAAAGATTTTGCTTTGGTTGGCTTCGGATATGAAACTATCTTAAAAGGCGCAGAAACAGAAACGCATCAATTGAACAACTTTTTAAAAAAAGAGGCGGCAACTCGTTTTCAAAATATGTCTATTTCTGGTACGGGGGCTCTTCTATTTGGCGGTTTGCCTTTTGATACAGAACAAACGCCTACTGAGGCCTGGGGAGAGTTAGGGGAAGGTTGGTTTTATCTACCAAGTATTCTATTTACTTTTTCAGGTACACGTATTTATGGAACGCTGAACTTTTCAGGTTCTAGTGAACAAGAAGTCGAGGAACGTTGGTCGACTTTGGTGGCTCAGTTTGATCGCTTGTTAGCTACCTGTGAGGAGTTGCCAGCTGTAGCGGAAACAAAAATTGACAAGGAAGAAGTTGCCGTGACTGAATGGCTACAAGCTGTCAACGAAACCGTAGCAGTCTTAAGAGAAGATGGCCCTTTAAAAAAAGTGGTTTTGGCTCGACAACTTGCTGTGAGCAGTCCTGAAAAAATTCGAAGTAACCAAGTGCTCGTTAATTTAATGGCACAACAACAAAATACGTATTTGTTTGCTTTAGAAGCCAAAGACACAAGCTTCATTGGTGCAACACCAGAACGACTTCTGTTGGGTACTAAAGAAACGTTTGCGACCGCTTGTATTGCAGGAACCATTAAAACGGGTCAAACACCAGAAGAAACGAAAGCTTTAGGAGCACAACTTTTACAAGACCGCAAAAATACCGGAGAACACCAAATTGTGGTGGAACGTTTAGCGAAAGAGTTGGCGAAGATGACGACTTCTGAAAACAGTATTCAAGCACCCATTATTTTGGAAAATCGAGATGTACAACATCTTTATGTGCCAATCTCGGGTCAACGTAAACCGGGAATTTCGTTTTTGGAAAGTGTGATGCAGCTACACCCAACGCCAGCTTTAGGCGGTGAGCCCAAAGAGTTGGCAGTCGAATGGATTCGACAATATGAGCCAGGGAGTCGTGGGTTATATGGTGCGCCAATCGGTTGGATTTCAGGGAATGATGATAGTGGCGAGTTCGCTGTGGCCTTGCGTTCAGGTGTCTTTGCTGGTCAGCAAGGCGTTCTTTATGCAGGTTGTGGTATTGTTGCGGATTCCCAAGCAGAGCTAGAAAGAGAAGAAACGAAAATAAAATTTCAACCGATGTTACGAGGAATTGGAGGGCAGGTTTAATGAATCATCAAGAAACAATGACCGATTATTTAACGGCCTTTATTGAAGGCTTAAAAAATAGTGGGGTTGAACAAGCAGTCATTAGTCCAGGGTCCCGTTCCACACCACTGGCTTTATTACTTCATCGGGAAACCGCAATCCAAACTTTTGTCGATGTCGATGAACGTTCCGCTGCTTTTTTTGCTTTAGGATTAAGTAAAGCGAGTCAAAAACCAGTGGTCTTACTTTGTACCTCTGGAACAGCAGCTGCAAACTATTATCCAGCAATTTGCGAAGCCAATATTAGCCATGTACCCTTAGTTGTTTTAACAACGGATCGGCCGCATGAGTTACGCCAAGTTGGCGCCCCTCAAGCCATGGACCAATTACAAATGTATCAAAATCATGTGAAATTATTTGTTGAAATGGCTTTGCCAGAAGCAACAGAAGAGATGTTGAATTACGCCTATTGGCAAGGCGCTAAAGGAGCAGCATTCGCGCAACAAACGCCTGCAGCACCTGTTCATTTGAATTTTCCTTTGCGGGAACCATTATTACCTGACTTAGAGAGAAAAACAAAGAGTTCTCAACAAACGGCTTTATTCGCTGGTCAATCAATCCTTTCTACAGAACAAGTGCAACAGCTAGCGGATCAATGGTACCAGAAAAACGGCGTTTTGGTTGTCGGTGGCAGTCATACAGAGGAAGAAGCGGCGTTATTTATTCAATTAGCCGAAGCTTTGCAATGGCCGTTACTAGCGGATCCTTTAGCAAACATTGTGACACATGGGCAAAATAGTGAAGTTGTTATTGCACACAGTGATCTGTTTCTAAATGTGGCGACCTTGCCACAAGAACCAGAAGTGGTAGTGCGTTTTGGTTCGCTGCCAATTTCTAAAAACATCATGTTATGGTTGAAACGCTTAGCAACGACAGAGACTGCTTTTTATTTTGTGGACGAAAATGGGCAATGGCAAGAGCAATTGAAAAAATCACAAACAGTTATTCAGGCAAAGGAAACTACGTTTGTAGAACAACTACTAACGGTTGTCAAACCAACAGAAGCGACTTGGTTAGCACAATGGCTCCTGCTGGAAAAAACGGTCTCTGAAGTTCTTCTAGAAACGCTGAACGCGACAGAATTAAATGAAACAACAGCCAGCTTAGCTGTTCACCAAACAATGAAAGAGAATGGTCAGTTATTTGTATCTAATAGTATGGCTATCCGCTACTTAGATCGATTTATGGATAGTCGCCCTTATCGGATGTTTGGAAATCGCGGCATCAACGGGATTGATGGGATTGTTTCAACTGCTTTAGGAATGAGTGCCGTAGCACCGACACAGCAAAACGTTCTACTGATTGGTGATTTAGCGCTATATCATGATATGAATGGTTTATTTTTGGCTAAACGTTATCAGTTGCCGTTAACAATTGTTTTATTAAATAACAATGGTGGCGGGATTTTCTCTTTTCTATCTCAACGAACTTTACGTGAGGACGATTTCGAGCCTTTATTTGGAACACCGCTTGATTTAGATTTTTCGTTAGTTGCTGAACTTTACGGTGCTTCGTACCAAGAAGTCAAAACAATCGCGGAGCTCAAGCAAATTTTACAAGCAGCGGCTGAAGAACCACAATTTCAAGTGATAGAAGTCAAAGGAAATCGCCAAGAGAATGTTCATTTGTACGAATCAATTTTAGCTGAAATTGGTAGACGAGTAGAAAGACAGGGGATTTCATGGAACGGTTAATTCGGGGGATGCAGTACCATTATCAATGGTTAACACCTTTTGATGCAAAGCGAACGACAGTAGTCTGTTTACACGGTTTCACAGGAACGTTAGCCACGTTTGCAGCCGTTTTTCCCAGTCAAACACCTTATAACGTTTTAGGAATTGACTTACCTGGGCATGGCGCGACTGCTAGTTTGGTAGCACCAGAGCGTTATACCATGAAACAGGTTTGCCATGATCTTGCTGAACTAACCGAATCGCTAAATTTGCCTTGCTTTTGTTTATTAGGCTATTCAATGGGCGCTCGAACAGCTTTAGGTTTTGCATTACATTATCCACAAAAGGTACAGCATCTTTTATTGGAAAGTGGGTCACCAGGTTTGGCCACCGTCGCAGAACGTCAGACTCGTATCTGTCAAGATCATCGTTTGGCGGAACGTCTCTTAGAGGAACCGCTGGTGGATTTTATTGATTTTTGGCAAGAATTACCGTTATTTCAAACGCAAAAAGCCTTGTCTGTGGCACAGCAAATGGCCATTCGTCAGGAACGTTTGAGCCAATCGGCCTTTGGATTGGCTAGTAGTTTGTGGTATATGGGGACAGGAGCGCAAGAGAGTTACTGGGAACGTCTAGTAGAATTGCAGCCGATTCCTACCGATTTATTGGTAGGCGGCGAAGATCAAAAATTTATTGGGATTGCGAAAAAAATGCAGGCACGTCAACCGTTGTTGAGGCTGACAATTTTTCCTGAAGCAGGACATTGTATCCATTTGGAACAACCAACGATTTTCTATGAAAAGGTGACAGAGTTATTGGAAGGAGCTATCTGAATGAACATTCAATCAATTGAAACCTATCAGGTTCGTTTGCCTTTAAAAACGCCGTTTGTCACGAGCTATGGTCGCCTGGAAGAAAAAGCGTTTGATCTATTTGTAATAACAGATGAGCAAGGAAATCAAGGGTTTGGCGAATTAGTGGCTTTTGAGCAACCTGATTATGTGCAAGAAACGTTGGTAACCGAACGCTTCATCATCCAACAGCATTTAATTCCGTTACTTTTAACAGAAGCGATTGAACAGCCGCAAGAGGTTTCAACAATTTTTGAAGAAGTTAAAGGGCATTGGATGGGAAAAGCTGCGTTAGAAACTGCCATCTGGGATTTATATGCCAAACGGCAACAGAAGAGTTTAACTGAATTTTTTGGACCAACGCGGAGGAAAATTCCTGTAGGGATTAGTTTAGGGATTCAAGAAGAGTTACCTCGATTGCTTAAACAAGTTCAGTTAGCTGTAGAAAAAGGGTATCAACGAGTGAAGCTGAAAATTCGTCCCGGTTATGATGTGGAACCCGTTGCTTTGATTCGTCAGCATTTTCCTAACTTGCCTTTAATGGTCGATGCCAATTCAGCGTATACATTGGCTGATTTGTCTCAATTGCAACGTTTAGATCACTATCAATTAGCGATGATTGAACAGCCTTTTGCTGCAGATGATTTTTTAGATCACGCACAATTACAAAGAGAACTGAAGACAAGAATTTGTTTGGATGAAAATATTCGCAGCCTCAAAGACTGCCAAGTGGCTTTAGCGTTAGGCAGTTGCCGTAGTATCAATTTGAAGATTCCTCGTGTAGGTGGGATTCACGAGGCGTTGAAGATTGCCACATTTTGCCAAGAAAATGATTTATTGGTTTGGTTAGGTGGTATGTTTGAGTCTGGTGTTGGTCGCGCATTGAATTTGCAATTTGCGTCACAGCCTACCTTTTCCTTTCCAGGTGATATTTCAGCAACGGAACGCTATTTTTATGAAGATATCATCACGGAACCTTTTATTTTAGAGCAAGGGACAATGACCGTGCCTCAGGGACATGGTATTGGTGTTACACTTTCCCAGACGAATTTGCTAAAATACAGTCAGTATCAAAAAATCATGTAATGATAACAAAATTGCGCCTATGACTATGCAGAGAAGCATAATATAGGCGCAATTTTTTATTTTTCTAATTGACTCGCTGCGGCTTCATCCAAGAGAACCGTTAAATTTGGATGAAGTTGAAGAATAGAAGCAGGATACGTTTCTGTGACAGGTCCTTGGAGTACTTGTTTGACCATCTGAGCTTTTTGTTCACCATTTACAATTAGGACAAGATGCTTAACTTTCATGATGCTGGCTGGCCCCATCGTAACAAAGGTCATGCCTGGCTGCATCATTTCAGGAACAAACCAAGGCTCTGAACCAGTGACGGTCACTTGATAGGTTTCGTTTTTAAAATGAGTGGTAGTGGGCATGTTCCCACAAAAATGACCATCTGCTCCTAAGCCAATTAACATCAAATCTAAGCCGCCTGCGTCAGCAATCCGTTGTTCTTGTTGTTGAAAGTTTTCAACAGTTAATGGATGGATGTTTTGCTCGGATATTTCTGCAGGTGTCAAATACAGCGTCCGCAAATCTGTCAGAGTAATGCCTTCCTTTTGATGAGGAACGGGGATTTCATCAAAGTTATAATAATGAACATTATCAAAGTCAGATGAATTTTTCACAATCGAGGCTAATTTTTGGTAAACAAGTGTTGGCGTTTTGCCAGCGGTAATTGATAAATTCACTCGTTTATCTTGGCTCATCGTGCTTAGAAGTAACATTTTTGCCCATTCGCTCATCGCGTCGAAATCTTGTTTAATTAAAATTTTCATACTTGCTCACTCCATTCTTTGAATAAGCTAAGTATAATTTGTGGGAACCATCCCATGTCAAGCTCTTCACAAAAAGGATTTAATTAACGGTAGGCAAAAGAAAGAGGAGCAGCCGTCAAAACGACGACTGCCCCTCTTTTTAAAACTTAAGATAACCTACAACGAGTTAACTTTTTAGCTTTCTGTTCCACTTTCTCCAACGCTGGTCTAAACGTTCTTTTGACCAACATTGTTTAACAAAGAACCTTATTTTATTGTTCTTTTAACCATTTTTCTAGTTGTAAACGTTGCACTTTCATAGTAGCTGTGTGAGGGATTTCATCAAAAGCCATAATGATAGGTTCGTTTAAATGTGGTAAATCGGCTACTTGTGTCCACCAAGCGTCCCAATCCATTTCTTCCCCAGGGACAACCGCTAAAATTGGCTGTGGTTCATTTTCTTTGCCACGGACAATAATCACTTCTTCTAAGAAATCTAATGCATCCAATAAATGATCTTCAATAGCTAAATTACTGTCGATGTTTTCAATTAGATCTACTTGGCGATCTTTCAAGAATAAGTGGCCGCGTTCATCTAACATCCCGTAATCGCCGCTGTCCCACCATTCGCCGTAGACATTTTCTGCAAAGCGGGCATCTTCTTTGTAATATGTTAAGGCCCGTCCTTTGGATAAGAATTGGATATGGCCGTCCGTCATCGCAGGTAAAACTTGTCCTTTTTCATCGGTAATTCGAGCTTGTGTTAAATCCTCTAAACCAACACCCATGTCACGAGCGTCTGAATCTTTTAGGGATTCTAAAGTATGCGCTCGTAAGATCATTGGCCCGCATTCACTTTGTCCATAAACTTGTAGGAAAATTGGTTCATTGGCAGCAGATGCTTTTAAGAAAGCCACCATTGTAGCGTTGTTAATTGCATCAAAAGTAGAATGATAATAATGGACACTAGCGAAGGCTTCAGGTTTTTCTTTGGCCAAACGAACCCATTGAACGAAGTTATTGGGGTGTGTTTCTACAGCGATTGGTTGATAGGTGCTGAACATTTCAGCGACTTTTTCGCTCGAAGCATTTGCTAAAGGCATCATAGGGAAGCCCATGGCCATTAAAGAAGACACGCCAATGTTAAAACGAGAATGAACTGGCGAAATATGAAAGCCAACTAATTTCTTTTCAGCAATTTTTGTAAAAATGGTTTTTTGCCATTTTGTACGCCAACCCATAGAGTGATTGGAATGACAGATAAGTTTAGGAATACCTGTTGTTCCAGAGGTGTGAGTCATGTAGGCAATTTCGTCTTTAGTCAGTTCGTCTTGAGGAACTTCCGTGGCATCAGCTTCTAAAAGAGAAGCAACCGAAAGTTTTTTATTGGCAGAGCTGTTACGAACAGCTTGAACTTTTTCAGCAGTCACATCATCAAATAAAATATAAGGATCTTCTAAACGATCAACGAATACTTCAATTGTTTCAAAAGGTAAATGATATGAAACCATTACAGGAACGGCTGCTAGATATGAGGCTGCAACAGCTAGTAAATACGTGTCGAATTTAGGACTTTTATAAATAATAATTTTGTCGCCTTTTTTTACACCTAAAGCGGCTAATTGATATGCCCGTTTCAAAATTTCTTGATGGCTTTCACCATAAGTTGTTTCTAAGCCAAGTGCAGGAAAAGCAGGCAAAGATTCATCAAAAATAATTGGAACAGTTGGTGTTTTTTCTGCGGCTTCTTGATAGTTTGTGTAGAGGTTTAATGGTTGATAATCAAGTAAGTGTGTCAAGGGAAAGTCTCCTTTGTAAAATAGTTTGTGTACAAATGTACAAGTTCACTTTATCCTATCATAGAATGGGTTCTTTTTCTACGTCAAAAATACAACGTTAAATGTTATTTTTTATTATTCACAAGCACAACGTTTGCTGTATCTGGCAAAGTTTCCTACAATAATTATGTAAGTAACAAGTTCTCAGAAGTGTAAAACTTTACAAAGGAGAGGAATTTACATGAAAAAAATCTATGAAATAACTATCATTAATACGGGTGGACGTGCAGGAGAAGTTCACTCACCGGATAAATCATTTTCTTATGCGGTTGCTTCGCCAGGTGTCAAGAAAGAAAATACAACAAATCCAGAACAATTATTCGCAGCGGCTTACAGTGCTTGCTTTAACGGTGCATTAGAATTAGTGATGGATCAAGAAAAAGTCGAAGGTAAAAGTACAGTAACTGCACGTGTTTCCTTATTCCAAGGAGAAGATGGATTTAGCGTTGGTGCTGAATTAGAAGTTCATATTGATGGGGTAGATCAAGCTAAAGCAGAAGAACTTGTTAAAAAAGCCCACGAAATTTGCCCATATTCTAAAGCAACAAGAAATAATATAGATGTTAAATTAACAGTGATTTAATTAAAAAAGAAGCGCTTTGTCTATACGACAAAGCGCTTCTTTTTTAGATAACAGTCCACAAATTATACATATTTAACAAAATAACTAAAAAAACAACTAAACTATAAATTTGGGCGACCCGTTGTTGAGATAATTTTTTACTGAAAAGACCGCCGACATAACCACCGAATAAAGCGGCAGGAATAATAGCCCAAAGCATTGTCAAATCAAAAACCGCAAACCCTGTGGTCAAGCCGATATTGCCAAGTTTGGCGAGTTGGGAGAAAAAAATAGTAATGATGGAATAAACAGTTGCTGATTTGATATCCATTCCAAAAAAGAGAATAAGGCAAGCTACATTAATGGGACCGCCACCGATGCCTAAAAAGGTTGATAGAATCCCTAAGCCTAATCCAACAATCAGAAAAATGCTCAATCCGTTGAGGTGTAAGTGCCAGTTGGAAAATTGATTGTAGAGAAGAACCAAAACCAAGGTCAGCAACATGATGATATATTGGATTAGTTGTACTTTTTCTTCATTTGGCGCTAGTGCAATCGCCTGATTAAGAAGTAAATCACCTAACATGCCGCCGACTAAGGAACCAAACGAAATACTCGCGGCTTTTTTCCATTCAATTTGGACACCATTTTGATACTGTTTATAAGTCGAAGAAATGGACATGACAAAAACAGCGACACTTGAATAGAACGTAATACTGCTTAACGAATGGAACCCAAGAAAATCCAAAACAGGCTTAATAATGACGCCTCCACCCATCCCAGAGAGCGCCCCAACTGTATTGGATAGAAAAATAGTTATGAAATAAATCAGCAAAACCCGCACATAATCACTCCTAAACCGTTTTCTTTTAGTATAGCACAAAAATTATATAAGAAATGTAATTTCATTTAAAAATATTTTTAAAAAGAACTTGAAATGATATTTCTTTAATGGTATTCTACAAATACAAAAAAGAAAACGCATTCAAGGAGGATGAGAAAGCATGACAGTATCGATTGGTATTATTTTGATTTTATGTCTTTACACAGTTGTTGGTGTACTTGACCAAATTTCTATTCAGATTGGTCCATATACACCATTGTTTGCTGCAACGTTTACTGGCCTAGTCTTAGGAGATGTTCAAACAGGTTTGATGATTGGGGCAACGCTTCAATTGATGACATTAGGCGTAGCGACTTATGGAGGAGCAACAGTCCCAGACTTTCTTTCGGGGGCCATTATGGGAACGGCTTATGCAATCATTTCAGGGAAAGGGGCAGAGTATGGTATCGGAGTTGCGGTTCCGATTGGGTTATTATTAACACAACTAGATATTTTAGGCAGAATGGCTAATACGTTTTTCCAACACAAAGCAGATCGCTATGCGGAAGAAGGCAATTATAAAGGGGTCGAGCGCTGCAATGTTTTAGGAATTTTTCCTTGGACGATTTCTCGTGTCATCCCAGTTTTTATTGGCCTAGCTTTTGGTGAACAAGTTGTAAACGCTATCAATAATTGGATTCCTATTTGGGTGATGAATGGGTTAAAAGCAGCAGGTGCTATTTTACCAGCGATGGGGATTGCTATTTTAATGCGTTACTTGCCAATTAAAACATACTGGCCTTATTTTATTATTGGGTTCGTGTTACTTGCTTATGGGGCCCAATTCTTCTCAGTTTTAGGTGTCGCACTGGTTGGCTTGGCTTTAGCAGCGATTTATGTGATGAATCATAACAAAGGCGGCGCAGCTACAACAAGTGGCACGGTTATTTACGAAGATGATGAGGAGGTTGAGATTGATGACTAACAAATTAACAAAAAAGGATATTAATAAAGTTTACGTCCGTAATCTTTTTGGCTATCAGTGGGGCGGAACTATGAAAAAATGCAAGGACTTGGTTACGCTTGGGTGATGATGCCTGCATTAAAGCGACTATACAGTGAAGATCCAGTAGCTATGAAGAAAGCCTTGAAGACACATCTTGGCTTTATGAATACAACGCCAGCCATGTCGCATTTAATTGTCGGAGCTGATATGGCTTTGGAAGAAGAAGTTGGTATTGAAGATGAAACGGCCATTACTGGCTTGAAAACAGGTCTAATGGGTCCGTTTGCTGGTGTTGGTGATACCATTTTTATCGCGATTTATCGTGCGATTGTTTTTTCGATTGCAGCTTACATGGCGCAAGGGGGCCAGGTTGTTGGGTTACTGATCCCGTTAATTGCCGGAGCAGTGGTCCTATGGGTTCGCTATAAATTCACTTGGATTGGTTACCATCAAGGGAAAAAAATTGCGACAGAATTTGCGGATAAAATGAAATTGTTTACGCAAGGTGCAGCCATTTTAGGGTTAACAGTGGTCGGCGGTTTGATTCCTTCGGTAATTACTTACAAATTAGATTTAACTTATAAAATGGGAGATGTAACATTATCTGTTCAAGAAATGTTGGATAAAATTTTACCCGCATTAATTCCTTTAGGGATTGTTCTTTTATCCTATTGGTTACTAGGGAAAAAGAAAATGAATTCAACACGGCTAATCTTTGTTTTAATTTTAATTGGCATGGTTTTAGGCAATTTACAACCAATGTTGGCTTGGGTTGGCGGTTTATTTTAAAAAAATAGTATATAATAGGAGAGATTTATTATGACAATTGTACATGCAAGAGTAGATGAGCGTTTAATTCACGGACAAGTTGCAACCGTTTGGACGAATACGGTTGGAGCACAAAGAATCATGGTAGTAAATGATGCCGCTGTCAAAGATCAATTACAAATTGGTGCCTTAAAAATGGCAAAACCTGCAGGAGTTAAATTATCCATTTTATCAAAACGTAAAGCGATTGAAAAAATTTTAGCAGGCAATTATGATGAAGAAAAAGTCTTTTTAATTACGAAAGACATTGCAGACATGGCGGCTTTAATTGATGGCGGTGTCCCATTACAGAGCTTCAATGTCGGCAATATTTCTCAAAAAGAAGGCAGTCGAGCAATTAAAAAATCTGTTGCATTAACCGATGAAGATATTCAAACCGTTCGTCGTTTAACAGATAATGGGGTGACTATTACCGCACAGATGATCCCTTCTGAACCAAACGAAGCAATTTTAACTTTCATAAAATAGAAATGGAGATGAGAAGATGGAGCCAATCCGTTCAATCAGACAAAAATATAAGGACTTTTCCAAAGTAAATAAGAGAATCGCAGACTATATACTGAAGGATCCGACCCGTCTTCTCTCATTAACAGCAAACGAAATTGCTAGCAATAGCGAAACTTCTCCGGCGTCAGTTACCCGTTTTTCTAAACAATTAGGGTTTGACAGCTGGGAAGAGTTAAAACTATCCATTGCAGCGGTACAAGCTGCCAGTAACGGTAAAAAAGATATTGATCCAATTGTAGCGGCAGATGATTCGGTGGATACTATTTGTATGAAAGTGGAATCTTTATTAAATGCTACGATTGAGGATTTATTTTATACAGTAGATAAACAAGCCTTGGAACGAGCAATCGCGCATGTTAAAAAAGCGGAAAAAATTCATTTGGTTGGAATTGGTGCCTCTTCTTTAACGACTTATAATCTTTATCACAAGTTTAACCGCGCTGGTCGCCAAGCAATTTTTAATTATGATAGTCACATGATGTTGGAGTTTTTAAATTATGCAACGGCACAAGACATTTTGATCACGGTCTCCTATAGTGGTTTGACAAAAGAAGCCTTAATCGCCTGTGAAATTGCCAAAAATAGAGGTGCAACGGTTATTTTTATTACCAGTAACGATGGAGAAAACGTGCGATCATTGAGCGATGAAGTTCTTTTAGTCCCCAATAATGAGCACCTCATTCGAGTTGGGGCTATTTCATCGATTGCTTCGTCAATGGCAATTGGCGATGTTCTGTATTTAGGTTCAATTCAAGATGATTTAGACACAGAAATTGAACGCAATATGATTGAAACGAGTCAACTTGTCAGCCGTCTAAAAGAGAAGTAGGGGTGTGCAAGCAAATGAACTTAGAAGGATTAACGACAGAAGCCAGAAATGAAGCGACTAAAAAGATTGACCAAGTGTCAACATTAGAAATGGTAACTTTAATAAATCAAGAAGACCAAAAGGTAGCACAAGCAATTGAAAAGGTGCTTCCGCAGATCGCTGCAGCAATTGATGCAGCGGCAGAACGATTTAAAAAAGGGGGCCGTTTAATCTATTGTGGTGCAGGAACGTCTGGACGTTTAGGTGCTTTGGATGCGATTGAATTAACGCCCACATATAGTGTGTCGCCAGAACGCGCATTTGGTATTTTAGCTGGTGGTGAAAAAGCAATGTATCAAGCAATTGAAGGCGCTGAAGACTCGAAAGAATTAGCTATCGAAGATTTAACGCAACATCAATTGACCGCCCGAGATGTCGTAATTGCGATTGCTGCTAGTGGTCGGACACCATATGCTGTTTCCGCAATTGAATACGGAAAAAAAGTGGGCGCTCTAACCATTTCAGTTACCTGTAATAATCAAAGTCCGATGAATCAATTGGCGGAAATTGGGATTGCGCCAATTGTAGGACCGGAAGTCATTACAGGATCAACTAGAATGAAAGCGGGTTCAGCACAGAAAATGGTGTTAAATATGTTTTCAACAGGGATTATGGTTAAAGTAGGGAATATCTATCAAAATTTGATGGTCAACGTACAACCAACGAACGAAAAATTAATTCAACGTGCCACGAATATCATTAAAGAAGCAGCAGAAATCGAGGAATCGCAAGCCAAAGAATACTTGGAGGCAGCACAGCTAGAAGTGGCACCAGCCATTGTAATGGCGAAAGCCCACGTTGATTTTCAAAAAGCCAAACAACTATTAGCAGATCATGACGGACGGATTTCAGAAGTTTTAGCATAGAAGTGGTGAACAATGAATCAAATCGCAATTCAAGAAACAATTCAGAGACTGATTAATCAGCAAGTCGTTCCGGGTGTCGCTTGGGGGACGATCACAGAAGATAGCTTATCAGAACAGTATACGGGCTTTTTAGGTAATACTGGTCCATTTGCAAGACAAAAGGTTTCATCAGCTAGCCTGTATGATTTAGCGTCCTTAACGAAAGTTATTGGGACAACAAGTCGAATGTTACAATTAATCGATACAAATCAGCTTGCTTTTTCAACCACTGTGGGGAAAATCCTACCTGATTATCAAGGACTATCTTGTTCGATTGGGGAGCTTCTACTGCATCAGAGCGGACTGCCAGCTGATGTTGCCGATAAGAAAAATGTCACAAAAAAAAGCTTGCAAGAAATCATTTTAACGCATTCGTTATCTGAACGAGGGAAAACCACTTATTCTGATTTAGGGTATTACTTATTGGGAGAAATTATTCAAGTATTGGATCGCTGCTCATTAGAAGAGAGCTTTCAAACATATGTATTTCAACCAATGAACCTACAGCATACAAGTTTTACGGTCAGCGATTTTGCCCAGGCAGTGCCCACAGAGATTACAAAACAACGCGGCGTTATTCAGGGGGTGGTCCACGATTCGAAAGCCTATCAACTGAAAGCGCCAATCGGCAGTGCAGGTTTATTTACAACTTTACCAGATTTACTCACTTTTGTTCAGTGTTTTATGAACAATCGCTACCCGTCTGGCAAACCATTATTTTCTGAAAAAATGTTCGATGCTCTCTGGTCTATGAACCAAGGGGGACGTACATTTGGTTGGGAAGTGAAAAAGACGCAAGCTGGGGCAGACTATTTGTATCATACTGGCTTTACTGGAACGGCGATTGGTATGAAAAAAGAGACCAAAGAAGCCCTAATTTTGTTAACGAATCGGATTCATCCCACTCGTGAAGAACGTGGCTTTCTGAAAGCACGAACAAAAATTTATCAGCAGTATTTTTAGGAGGATATGATGAAACCAAAATTAATTTTAATGAGCCATGGACGGATGGCAGAAGAAACTTTAGCTTCTACTCAAATGATTGTCGGGGAATTAGCAGATGCTGCGATTGTGTCAATGACCGCAGAAGATGGCTTGAGCGGCACGCAAGCAAAACTGGCAGCAATCTTAAAAGAAGCTGGCAATGCCCCGACGCTTGTATTAGCTGATTTAAAAGGAGGAACACCATGTAATGTGGCTATGATGGCCATGGGCACTTATCCGCAATTGCGAGTAGTCGCTGGACTTAATTTAGCAATGGCAATTGAAGCAGCCGTCTCACCTGTGGAAAATGTGGATGAATTAGCTGCATATTTAACGGAAATTGGCCAATCTGCGGTGACCACGATTGACTTACCTGAATTAACAGATGAAGAAGAATTTGAAGAATAGAAAGAGGTCGGGACGGAACCGTTTAGCTCCGAGAAATAAGAAGGAATTTCCGAAAATTGCTTTTTAATTTTTGGAGAATTTCGGCTTATTTCCGAAGGAGTTGGTTCTGTTCCCGCCGTTTATCAGGTTTTGAGCCTGGAACAAAAATCCAAAGTGATTTTTGTCCCAGGCTCTTTTTTTAAGAACCAGGGATATTCCGTGGTTCGTTTTTGGTTGTGACAAAGAAAAAGAATAGACTCAGTAAAATAACTAGGATGCCATCGTTAAACATCGGATTTACGAAGTTTAAAATAGCACTTAAGATAACTGGCACGGTAGCACAATACGTAATAATTTTTAAACAATCAATCAAACGTAAAGAATAAAAACGTAATTTTGAATAGAGAGATGCACCGATAGCGGCAATCAGTAAGTCTAAAACTAAACCGATTAGAACAGGGTAGATAGCCACTAAAAAGACAATGAGTTTTGTCCACCAAGGGATTGCTGCTTCACTTAGCGCAGTCTTGATACTCTGAGCGTTAACGCCATCTAAGGTTCCTTTACTATAGGGGAAGATAAATTGGTCGGTGCCTAGAATTGATTCAGTTGCGCCTGAATTTGGTAAGGCGACTACAAATTCATCTTGTAAAAAAGCCAAACCAAACGCATTACCAATTAAATCTTTTTGGACATCAGCGGCTGTACGCTTTCCATCTGGATCAAACGTAAAAATAATCGAGTCGGTTTGATAAATAAAGCCAGATTCTTTAGCCTTTGTTTGCAACGTGCCATTTTCAATAGAAAAGTCAGGCAACTTTTCTGCAATTTTTTGGCCATCTTGTTGCACCTCTTGTAGCACAGAAAAGACTTGTTTGGTAATAGGTAGTGCTAAAATAGCACTTAAAAAAACAGCATAGAGAATTACTTTCCAAAACGCCATTTTTTTCGCATGCCGTAATTCTGAAACTGAAAAAAAGGCCTGCTTAAATAATTGCAATGTATTCATTTATTTACTCCTCACATCATTCTTCTACAGGTCATTCTAGCGAATTTATGAGGGAAACACAAGGTAATCTCCCTCTTTTGTAAAACTTTTCTTTTGGCAAGCAAACTATTTTGTAGAAAGCGGTTCACTCTGTTATCATAATAGTTGTATGAAAGACGTATGTTACATACTAAAAAATAGGGGGATTTAAAAAATGACTTACACATTACCAGAATTACCATATGCTTATGATGCATTAGAACCTTACATTGACGTGGAAACAATGCACTTACACCATGATAAACACCACAACACTTATGTGACTAACTTAAACGCAGCGATTGAAAAACATCCAGAATTAGGCGAAAAATCTGTAGAAGACCTAATTTCAGATATGAATGCTATTCCTGAAGATATCCGTACTGCCGTTCGTAACAATGGTGGCGGTCACGCAAACCATACATTCTTCTGGGAAATTATGGCACCAAATGCTGGTGGACAACCAACTGGCGCTATTAAAGAAGCAATCGATGAAACATTTGGTAGCTTTGATGAAATGAAAGCTGCTTTCAAAACAGCTGCAACTGGCCGCTTTGGTTCAGGTTGGGCTTGGTTAGTTGTGAATAACGGTAAATTAGAAATCACTTCAACACCAAACCAAGATTCACCATTAATGGATGGCCAAACACCTGTTTTAGGTCTTGACGTTTGGGAACATGCGTATTACTTAAAATATAAAAACGTTCGTCCAGATTACATTGAAGCATTCTGGAACGTTGTTAACTGGGATAAAGTAAACGAACTTTTTGCTGCAGCAAAATAAGTTTGCCAATTGTGAAGGAAAGAGTCAAATGACGGCTGTCATTTGACTCTTTCCTTTTACAAATCCAGGGTCGAAATAGTTGTTCGTTTATGGCATACTAAAGTAAGTAGGGAAAGATAACGGATACATAAAGAAGGAGCTAAAAAAATGAATGTTATGATGCAAAAAGTACACGGGTCAGAAAATGATTTCTTTTTATTGGATGAAACACAGTTTGAGCGTTCTTTAACCGCTGAGGAAATTGAGCAATTGCGCATCCAGTTATGTTCGCGGGAAACAGGATTATTGGCGGGAGCAGATGGGTTACTTTTGGTAGGAGAAGGGACTCACGGCACGTCCAATGCTAGAATGCGAGTGATTAACAGCGATGGTAGTGAAGCAAGCATGTGCGGGAACGGCTTGCGTACGGTTGCCCGTTATTTATCTGAAAAAAACCAAGAAAAATCATTTACAGTTGAAACAATGTTTGCAGATTTGAAAGTACGTCAAGCCCCCAATTTAGCTGAAGAAGTAGCGACTTACCAAGTGGAAATTTCACCAGTAAGTTTTGAAGCAGTCACTATCCCAATGCATTTAGGGGTCCAAACATTAATTGATGAAATCGTACCAGCCTTATCTAAAACCATTCGCTTTACAGCGGTAGCAGTGCCTAATCCGCACCTTGTAGCATTTGTGGATCACGAAACCTTAAATGGTCCAGAATTTGAACGAATCGCTACCTATGTAAATAATGAAAATCCATATTTTCCAGAAGGGATAAATGTGAGTTTTGTTGAAATTCTTGGCAAAAATCAACTATTTGTTCGAACGTATGAACGTGGTGTAGGTTTTACAAGTGCTTGTGGGACAGCTATGTGCGCAAGTAGTTTACTTTATACGTTATTGAAAGATGGTGTTTTTTATGAAGAAATAACCGTCAAAAATGCTGGAGGTATGGTGAAAACAGTCGTCCACGAAACGTCTGATGGCAGTTATTGGATGGAATTAATTGGGAATGCCACGATTACGCATTTGATTGAAGGATCACTGACTGATTTACTAAATGGTGCATTTGAGAAAATAACTATAACTGAAACGAATGAACAGAAACATTATCAAGAATTTCTGCAAACACTTTCTCAAAAATAACAATTGTTCCTTGATAAAGCGCTCTTTTATTTTACAATTGTGTTAAGTTCTTGTTCCAAAAAATAAAAAATATTGCTTGAATAAGCAAACTATGAGAAAATAAAGGGCATGAATTAAGAATTATTCTTAGATAAACGAGGAAGTGTCTTATGAAACTATGGAAAAAAGTAGTACTGGGCTTCTTGAGCGTCTTGCTAGTGGTAGTAGCTGGGGTATGTGCTTACGGGATTAAGATGTATTCAGATGCCAATTCAACAATTAATGGGATCTATCAATCAGTTAACCGTAAGTCCAATAAAGGAGCCACGGCCAATATTGATGCGCAAGAACCATTCTCTGTTCTTTTAATGGGGATTGACACAGGCGATTTAGGCCGAACAGAGCAAGGTCGTTCAGATACTACAATGGTTGTAACCATCAACCCGAAAGAAAACAAGTCCACAATGATCAGTTTGGATAGAGATATTCTAACAGATATTGTTGGAAATGACACACAAGACAAATTGAACCATGCCTATGCATTTGGTGGCGCCGAAATGGCGATTAATACAGTCCAAGAATTACTGGATATTCCCATCCATCACTATGTATCCATTAATATGAAAGGGTTAAAAGACCTGATTGATGCGGTAGGCGGTATTGAAGTAGATAATACGATTGGTGAATTTACGTTGGACGGTATTACTGTTCCAGCAGGTAAAATCAAGTTAGATGGCACGACAGGTTTGGCTTATGCGCGGATGCGTCACGAAGATCCTGAAGGAGATGTGGGTCGTCAACGCCGCCAACGAGAAGTTGTTGAGAAAATTGTGCGCAAAGTCATGAGTTTTGATGGTGTTTCAAAATATCGAAAAATTCTTGATGCTGTTGAAGCCAACGTAAAAACAGACTTAACCTGGGATGACATGATGGACATCCAATCAAAATATTTATCTGCCTTTAAAACAATTGACTCAGAACAATTACAAGGATACAGTGCAACCATTGATGATATTTATTATCAAGTCCTAGATCCAAATAGTTTATACAAAACACAAACAACGCTTAGAAAACAACTTGGTTTAAAAGAACATGCTTCTGAACGTGAAAAAGATTTAGCCTTTTATAATCAGTTTAGCTATGCTGTTACAGATACTGCACTGATTGGTGAATCTGGTGATTCAAGTGCCAATAGCTCTACTAGTTCGAGTAGCACAGCGGACACCACAGCCGGACAAACAGAATACAACGGCAATACGCAACAAGCAGCAGAAGGAACCTACGATCCGAATACGTACGTTGACCCAAATGCGTACACAGATCCAAACGCTTATGCTGATCCAAATACGTATGTGGATCCCAACGCACCACAATATTAATCTGTTAAACAAGCTCGAAAACTTCTATTTCTGATGGGAAATAGAAGTTTTTTTCTTTTATTCTAGAAATTTTTTTCAGAAGGTGTTATAATTGGACTATACCAAAATAAACCGTAAGGAGCGTGTCAAAATGCAAATTATCCGTGTAGCAAATGCAGAAGAAGGCGGCAAAAAAGCGTTTGAATTAATTAAAGAAGGTATGAACAATGGTGCGAAAGTTTTAGGCTTAGCAACAGGTAGTACACCAGAAACATTATATAAAGAAATGACTGCAAGTGATGTCGACTTTACAGAAATGACTTCTGTAAACTTAGATGAATATGTTGGTTTAGGTGGCGAAGATGAGCAAAGTTACCGTTATTTCATGAACAAACACTTATTCGACAAAAAACCATTTAAAGAAACATTTGTACCAAATGGTAAAGCAGAAGATTTAGATGCTGCTTCCGCAGAATATGAAAAAATTATCGATGCACATCCAGTAGATATCCAAATCTTAGGTATTGGTCAAAATGGACACATTGGTTTCAACGAACCAGGCACACCTCTAGATAGCTTAACACATGTCGTTGAGTTGACTGAATCAACAATCAACGCAAACAAACGTTATTTTGACAAAGTAGAAGATGTCCCAACACGTGCTGTTTCTATGGGGATTGGCTCAATCATGAAAGGTAAAAAAATGATTTTAATGGCTTATGGCGAAGCAAAAGCAGAGGCCATTAAAGGAATGATTGACGGACCAGTAACAACAGACATGCCAGCAAGTGCATTACAAAACCATCAAGATGTTGTTGTAATCATTGATGATGCAGCTGCAAGTAAATTATAATCGTTGATGAAAAAGAACTTGAAACATAAGGATTTCCTTATGTTTCAAGTTCTTTTTTTGTTATACTGGAAGTAATAGAAGAAGAGGTGAAAAGGATGTTACAGCTAACAATTCCAGAAATTATTTTACGGTTAGTCCTAGCGATGGTGATGGGTGGCGCAATTGGTTTTGAAAGACAATATAAGAATCGCCCAGCAGGGATGCGCACTCACATTTTAGTTTGTATGGGCGCGGCTATTATTGCGTTAATTCAGTCGCAAATTGCAATCAATGCATTGAAAGATGCGTTAGCTAATCCGGCTTTGACGGGGGTCATTCGTTCAGATCAAGCAAGGTTGATTGCACAAGTTGTAAGTGGAATCGGCTTTTTAGGTGCTGGAACCATCATTGTAACGAAACAAAGTGTCACAGGATTGACGACAGCAGCGTCACTATGGACCGTTGCTGGTTTAGGGATCGCGGTGGGCATGGGCTACTATACGATTGCCTTAACAAGTTTTATCGGTGTATTATTTGCCTTAACCATTGTCAAACGAATTATTCACGTACCAACAATCAAAAAATTAGAAATTCGCTATCAACATAAACAAGAAACCAAAGAATTTATTAATCAGTATTTTGAAGAAAAACATATTGAAATTTATGATGTGAATTTCAATGTTTCTTGGGTAGATGATACAAAAATCTATACGAATATCTATACTATTGATTTACCTAAAGGCCTAACGTATGCCGATGTTATCGAAGATCTATCTGTTTCAAATAATGTAACAAAATTACGATTGATTAATGTGTAGAAACATCTATTTATAATTAATGACAACCGCTATAAGTTAAAATGCTTATGGCGGTTTTCTTCTAGGGCCTAGGACTGATTTTTTAAGTTTAATATTTCAAAAAGATTACAAAAGAGTTATGATTGTATTACGAGTTAGAAAGAAAGGTGATAAGTAAGATGAATAAAAAAAATAAATTTCTTAGTATTATTGTTGTTGTCGTTGTGATTATTGGTGCATTTGTGATGAAAGCTTATAATCAATTGATTACTTTAGATAATAAAGTCGAAGCAGAATGGTCACAAGTAGAGAATGTAATGCAAAGACGGGCTGATTTAATTCCGAATCTTGTCAGTAGTGTTCAAGGCAGTATGACTCAAGAAAAAGAAGTTTTAAAAGAAATAACGGAAGCACGTAAAGCATACGCAGGAGCAAAATCTTCTTCTGAAAAAGGGCAAGCAAATGAGCAAATTGAAAAAGGATTAGGTAATTTTGTTACAGTATTGAATGAAGATTACCCAAAGTTAGCTTCTTCTGAAAATGTCAAAACCTTAATGACTCAATTAGAAGGATCTGAAAATCGAATTTCTGTTGAACGCCGTAACTATATACAAGCTGTTGAAACATATAACCAACAGATTTCAAAATTCCCTGATAAAATAATTGCAAAACTTTTAGGATTTGAGAAGAAAACTAACTATGTTGCGACAGAGCAGGGAAAAGAAGTGCCGCAAGTAAAATTTAAATAAAAATTTATAGAAAATTTGGGTTAAAAAGAAAGAAGTGAGGAAGGTTGGATAAAAAAGTCGAAAAAATTCAAGAAAAAGTTCGTTTGTTTTATAAAAAGCATCAGCGGAATACAACGATTGTTGTGGTAATTAGTTTAAGTATGATTTTAATATTAGGAATGGCTGCTTGGTATGAAGTAAAGGGAATCTCTTATGAAGCAAAACAAACTGCACTGAGAGAGAAGCAACATGCCTTACAAAAAAAGAGAGACGATATCTTAGCAGGGAAAATGACTGAAGCGTCAACCCAGACAACAATAAATAACTTTTCTAAACAAGAAATAACTGGTGAAAATGAATTAGTGACAATTACTGGAACGAATGGGCAGTTGAACATTAATGATGCTAATATCTATGTTTCAGATAATGCAGGTATTGTCTCAAATCAACTTAAACAGAAAATGTTTCAATTGAATCAACAATTGTTGGAAAATGCGAATGGCGCACAATTTATGCTTATTACCGTTCCTGCGTTACCTAGTGGGGAATCTGTTGAATCTTACAGCAATAAGATTGCTAATCAATTAGGTGTAGGGGATCGTGAAAAAAATAATGGTGTGGTTTTTCTAATGGCAATTGAGGATCGCGAGTCTCGCTTGGAAGTTGGATATGGCTTAGAGAGTATTTTAACGGATAGCTATGCGGATGATATTATTAATAATGAAGAAGTAAAAGAGGCTTTTAGAGACGAGGATTATAATACAGGTCTCAATAAAATTATTGATCAAGTATCGGCTGCAATCAATTCAAAAACCGCACAAGTGGATAATGAATTAACAAATATACAAACAGAGTTAAACACTAACACAACGAAAAGAAATGTTCTTTTAATGGCAAGTATTGCTGGGATGCTCATTTGTGCTGTTTATATTTTACAAATTTTAAGAACAAGAAAACTTGTTAAAAAAATGTATCAAGATTATTTGAATTGTTTACCAACAAAGGCTGTCCTAAATAACTCAGAACAGACAAAGAAAGTATTAAATAAGATGAAAAAGACTTCTTTTTATTGTTTATATCTTAATGGAGCAACGTTATTTGCCACAAAAGGGAAAATAAGACGTGCCACTAAGCGTGGTTCTTTACTAAGTATATATCCAAATGCAAAAAAACAATCTTTTGGGCGTTTATTAGTAGGAGATACTTTATATAGTTATGATGGTAGTGTTTTGACGTATGCTTATTTAAACTCACAATACAATCCGTCTAATCATAGTAGTTCTGGTAGCAGCAGTGGTGGTTCATTCGGTGGCGGCTCATTCGGCGGTGGCGGTGCCTCAGGAAGTTGGTAAAATAAAAAGCTAGAAACGTTAATCGTTTCTAGCTTTTTGCTATTTATCTAAACCGTAAAGATAGTCATCATCTTTCATGGCTTCAACTGTTCCTAGTAAATAGCCATTTCCTACTTGGGAGAAGAAGTCATGGTTGCTAGTTCCTGTCGAAATACCATTCATTACAATCGGGTTCACATCATTGGCTGTATCCGCAAATAAGGGATCCATACCTAAGTTCATTAAAGCTTTGTTGGCGTTGTAACGTAAAAAGGTTTTTACTTCTTCGGTCCAACCTAAGTCATCATATAATTCTTCTGTATAACGTTCTTCGTTTTCGTACAATTCGTAAAGTAAATTATACATCCAGTCTTTTAGTTTATCTTGCTCATCTTCTGGTAATTCATTAAATCCTAATTGGAATTTATAGCCAATATACGTGCCGTGCACTGATTCATCACGGATAATCAATTTAATAATTTCAGCGACGTTCGCTAGTTTATTGTTTCCTAAATAGTAAAGGGGAGTGTAAAACCCAGAATAGAATAAAAACGTTTCTAAAAATACACTAGCAATTTTTTTCTCTAACGGAGTACCGTTTTTATAAATTTCGTTAATCCGTTCTGCTTTATATTGCAGATGTTTGTTGGTATTTGTCCACTCAAAAATATCATCAATCTCTTTTTTTGTATTTAATGTACTGAAGATAGAAGAATAACTTTTGGCATGGACAGATTCCATGAATTGGATGTTATTTAAGACGGCTTCTTCATGAGGCGTCCGCACATCATTTCTCAGTTGATCCATGCCGCTTTCTGATTGAACAGTATCTAATAAAGTTAAACCGCCGAAAACGTAGCCGACAGTAGTTTTTTCTAAATCGGAAAGAGTCCGCCAATCATCTAAGTCATTGGATAACGGAATCCGTGTATCTAACCAAAATTGTTCGGTTAATTTTTCCCAAGTGGATTTATCAATGACGTCTTCAATGGCGTTCCAGTTAATTGCTTCATAATACGTTGCCATGGTTATTCCTCCTGTATGCTGGGACAGCAGTCTGTTTGACTAGTTGTCTCGTTTCTTCGCTTAAAACGTTCTACAGAGTCCAAATAGGAGCGTGCAGCCGTTCTTCTTTGTCCAGTATATCTGAAAATGTCCTGTTTAAAAAGAGAACATTCCTAAAAAATAAGACGCTCAAGCAGAACGCCTTATTTAAGTGCTTTTCATTAAATCACGCAAGACTCACATTGATTGCTGCCAATTTCTTCAGCATCATCTGTAAATGTACGAATATAGTAAATTGATTTAATCCCTTTGTTGAACGCATAATGACGTAAAATGTTCAAGTCACGGGTTGTTTGTTTTGGTGTTTCTTTCCATTCATACAAGCCTTCAGGGATTTCTGAACGCATAAACAAGGTTAAACTCATTCCTTGATCAACGTGTTGTTGCGCTGTTGCGTAGACATCAATCACTTTGCGCATATCCATGTCGTAAGCAGAAGTATAGTAAGGGATTGTATCATTAGCTAAATAAGGCGCTGGATAGTAAATCTTACCAATTTTCTTCTCTTGACGTTCTTCAATCATGCGAGTAATTGGATGAATGCTGGCACTAGTATCATTAATATATGAAATTGAACCATTTGGCGCTACGGCTAAACGATTTTGATGATAAAGACCATCTTTTTTCACAGCATCGCGTAACGCAGCCCAATCTTCAGCCGTTGGAATCTGAATGTCTTTGAAGATTTCTTTCACTTTATCAAATTTTGGTGTAAAGTTGCCTTCAATATATTTATCGAAGTAAGCACCAGAAGCATAATCTGATTTTTCAAAATTATGGAAGACTTGGTTACGTTCTTTCGCAATTTGGTTACTTTCCATTAAAGTCCAGTAATTTAATAACATGAAATAAATGTCTGTAAAGTCTAATGATTCTTCAGAGCCGTATTCCATATGATTTTTAGCGAAGAAGGTGTGTAAGCCCATTGCGCCTAGTCCGATTGTATGGCTTAAACGATTTCCATTTTGGATAGTTGGCACGACATCAATTTCAGAAGCATCTGTTACAAAAGTTAACGCACGCGTCATAGCGCGGACAGATTTTCCAAAGTCAGGACTTTCCATTAAATTAACAATGTTAGTTGAACCTAAGTTACAACTAATATCTGTTCCTAAAACTTCATATTCTTGTTTCCCATTAATAACAGAAGGCGTTTGAACTTGAAGAATTTCAGAACATAAGTTACTCATGATAATCTTGCCATCAATCGGATTGTTTTTGTTAGCAGTATCAATATTGATGATATAAGGATAGCCAGATTCTTGTTGTAATTTAGAAATTTCATTTTCTAAGTCACGGGCTTTAATTTTACGTTTACGTATGTTTGGATTGGCCACTAGGTTATCATATTCTTTGGTAATATCTACATAGGAATAAGGCACACCATATTCACGTTCCACACTATAAGGACTAAATAAATACATATCTTCGTTGTTACGTGTTAATTCGTAAAATTTATCTGGAACAATAACACCAAGAGACAACGTTTTTACACGGATTTTTTCATCAGCGTTTTCTTTTTTAGCAGATAAGAACATTTCAATATCTGGATGGAAGACGTTTAGATAAACCACACCAGCACCTTGACGTTGACCTAGTTGGTTAGAGTAGCTAAAGCTATCTTCAAATAATTTCATAACAGGGACAACACCACTTGCTGCGCCATCATAACCTTTGATTGGTGCGCCCGCTTCACGTAAGTTGGAAAGAGTAATCCCTACGCCACCGCCGATTCGTGATAATTGAAGGGCAGAATTAATTGAACGCCCAATGCTGTTCATATCATCTGTTACTTGAACTAAGAAACAAGAAACCAATTCACCTCGACGTTTACGCCCAGCGTTTAAGAAAGAAGGTGTGGCTGGTTGATACCGTTGATGGATCATTTCATCCGCCAATGTTAAAGCCAACTCTTCATCTCCATCCGCAAAATACAAGGCATTAAAGGCAACCCGATCTTCATATGTTTCTAAATACTCTGTTCCGGCGTTGTTCTTTAAAGCGTATTGAGAATAAAATTTATAAGCCGCCATGAAAGACTTGAATTGGAAATGTTGTTCATCTAAGAAAGCATACAATTTTTCAATAAAGTCCATTGAATATTTTTCGATGAATTCAGTTTCAATAAAATCTTCTTTCATTAAAAAGTTGATTTTTTCTTCAGCAGAGCTGAATTTACGTGTATTCGGTTCTACATTTTCTTTAAAGAAGGCTGCGAGTGCTTCTTTATCTTTATTTAAAGGGATTTGACCATCAACAGGACGGTTAATCTCGTTATTCAGTTTGAAATAGCTGACATCTTTAATTTCTTTTAGACTCAATTTCTTCCACTACTTTCTTAAAGGTCTCCACGTCTTCGTCTGTTCCGCTAAACTCAAAGGAGTATAGAAGCGGAACGTGGTAATCGCGGGCAATATCTTTGGCGGTATAGACAAATAATTCAGCAAAATTACGGTTGCCCCCACCGGCTACACCAACTAGCAGTTCTTGATTACTTTTATAATCAAGAAAGTCATTCACTACCTCTGTAATTTCTGCATCATAGGTAGGAATGACAAGAATAAAAGGCTCATTTATTTCAAAAAAAGGATTCGCTGGCTCAAGTTCATAAGCAGGCAAATCCAATTTTTTAATAAAGCGCCTTGTTTGACCGGTGACTGAAAAATAAACAAGTTTCATCTTAGCTAGCCAATTGTTTTAATTGGTCTGGACGGAAGCCAACAACGGTTGTTGCTTCAGATGTGATTACCGGTACGCTTTGGAACCCTTGTTCTTTTAACCAGTCGATAGCATCTGGTTGTGCGTCGATATTGATTTCTTCAAAAGCGATGTTATTTTCACTTAGGAAACGTTTCGCCATTTTACATTGGATACAGTTATTTTTTGAAAAGATTTTTACGTTCATTGAAAGTTCCTCCTCTTTTTTTCTACATAGACTAGTATAAATCTATGTAGAAAAAAGTCAACACTTTAACACTATATATTGTGGTGCGTTTTTCTCATAATACTAGTTTTTGTGTTTTTGAAAGAAAAATGAAAACACGTGAATCCTCGTTTTTGGGAGAAAAAACACATTGGTCAGTGTTTGACAAACAAAAAAATTAAAATTTTGAAAGAGAACATTTAGTGAAAAACACTAAATATTGTGTTGACATTTGAGTTAGGCACAAGAAGAAAAAATAAGCGGATTTGTTATTGAATGAGTGGAATTTTACAGTAGCTAGTAACATAAAAAACAAGTGCTGACTTTTTTTCAAAAATGGTAACCTGAAAAAAGTGTCTCTATATAGAAGGAAAATAGAAGAAAACAGGAGATACATCCAGAAATTCATTGACTTTCCGTGTAAGCAAGCGTATTCTTTTAATTGAGAACGATTCTCATTTTCGTTTGAAACTTTTTCACATGGAGGAAAGTAAATGATTACGTTAGCGCAGGCAGAAGTTGGGAAAGTCTATACAGTCGAAAGCGTCCAAGCAGATGTTCAGACAAAGAAACATCTGAACAATTTAGGCGTCGTTGCAGGCCAAGCAGTTGTCCTTGTCAATTATCAAAATCAAAATGGTATTGTTTTATTACATAATAGTCGAATTGCGCTGACAGATACGATTTTACAAGCGATTCATGTGGAGGAGCGCTCGGCGAATGAGAAAGTTTGGGTCTCCTTGGATACCTTGAAAGTTGGAGAACGCGCTACAATAGTAGGGATCCACGGACAAGGAGCGGTGAAACGTCGGTTGATGGACATGGGCTTAACAAAAGGAACAGTAATTTTTATTCGCAAAGTAGCTCCTTTAGCTGATCCAATTGAAATCAATGTACGTGGCTACGAACTAACGTTACGAAAAAGTGAAGCGGAACTAATCTTGGTTGAAAAGGAGGAAAGCGAATGACTCAGCAAATTGCACTAGCCGGCAACCCTAATAGCGGTAAAACGACAACGTTCAATATGTTAACAGGAGCCAACCAATATGTTGGAAACTGGCCAGGGGTGACTGTGGAACGCAAAGAGGGGGTGGCAAAGAAAGATAAGACACTCATTATTCAAGATTTGCCAGGGATTTACTCTCTTTCTCCTTATACGCCTGAAGAAATTGTGGCACGAGATTATCTTTTGGAGGACCAACCTTCAGTGATTTTGAATATTCTCGATGTGACCAATTTGGAACGGAATCTTTATTTAACAACACAATTAATTGAAACTGGATTACCGGTTGTTTGTGCGTTAAATATGATGGATTTGTTGGAAAAAAACGGCCAAACATTGAATAGTGAAAAGTTAAGTTATGGCTTAGGCGTGCCTGTCGTTGAGATTAGTGCTTTGAAGAATCGTGGGTTGGATCATGCTTTAAAACAAAGTAAGCAGCGAGCGAATGCCATAGAGACAGAGGTTATTTATCCTTCTTATGATAATCGCTTAGAAGCAGCACTTGCTGAAATTGTTGATATTTTAGGAAATACTGTTCCTGAAACGCAACAGCGTTGGTATAGTTTAAAACTTTTTGAACGAGATGTTCGAACCAAAGAGCAATTATTATTGAGTTCTTTTCAAGAAAAAGAAATTGAAGAAGTCATACAAATTACCGAAAAAATCTTTCAAGATGAAAGTGAAGCCATTATCATTAATGAACGCTATGCCTTTATTGCTCGATTAATTGCTTTGTGTGCGACGAAAAAAACAGAAATGACATTTACTCACAGTGATAAGATTGACCGAGTGGTAACCAATCGGTGGTTGGCGTTGCCAATCTTTGCGTTTGTGATGTGGTTGGTCTATTACTTGTCTATTCAAACGGTTGGTACAATGGGGACAGACTGGTTAAACGATGTCTTTTTCGGGGAATGGGTTCCTCAATTTGTAGGAAATTGGTTGGCGCAATGGCAAGTAGCGCCATGGATGCAAAGTTTAATTTTAGATGGGATCATTGCAGGTGTTGGGGCTGTGTTAGGATTTTTACCACAACTGGCCGTCCTGTTTTTATGTTTAGGTTTTTTAGAAGATTGTGGCTATATGGCACGGATTGCCTTTGTCATGGATCGCTTGTTTCGGAAATTCGGCCTATCTGGTAAGTCGTTTATTCCAATGTTAATTGCGACAGGTTGTGGGGTCCCAGGCGTGATGGCTAGTCGAACGATTGAAAACGAACGCGATCGGCGAATGACTATTATGGTCACGACTTTTATGCCATGTTCGGCGAAGTTGCCAATTATCGCTCTGATTGCAGGTGCATTTTTTCCTAACCAAAGTTGGGTCTCGCCCTCTGCTTATTTCTTAGGGGTTGCTTCCATTGTGTTATCAGGAATTGCTTTAAAAAAGACCAAGCATTTTTCGGGAGATCCAGCACCATTTATTATGGAACTTCCCGCCTATCATTTGCCACAGCTTAGAAGTGTGGTTCGGCATGCCTATGAACGATGTCGCTCATTTGTAAAAAAAGCAGGAACGATTATTTTTGTTTCCAGTATTCTCATTTGGTTCATGTCCCATTATTCTGTGACGTTTCAACCCGTTCCAGAAAGTCAAAGTATTCTAGCATTTCTAGGTAAAGGGTTGGCGGTGCTATTTATCCCATTAGGCTGGGGTAATTGGCAAGGGGCAGTTGCCACAATTACAGGATTGATAGCGAAAGAAAATATTATTGGTACTTTAGGCATTTTATTTGGCAATGTGAAAGATGTTTCTGAAAACGGGGTAGAAGTCTGGGGCGCACTGCAACACACCTTTACGCCAGTCGCGGCCTATTCGTTCTTAACTTTTAACTTATTATGTGCACCTTGTTTTGCTGCAATTGGCGCAATTCGTCGTGAAATGGGAGATCTCAAATGGACATTAGGAGCCATTGGTTATCAATGCGGTTTGGCTTATATGGTTAGTTTTGTGATTTATCAATTGGGCCATGTGTTAGTCGAAAAAGGCACACTAACTCTGGGGACTTTTTTAGCGATGGGTGTTGTTTTAGCTGGCTTTTATTTCCTTATAAGAAAACCAAAGCCAGGCAAAGAAAGTGTCCAAGCAATCACTTCTTTAGAAAGAGGGTAATAACGGATGGCAACAATTATTTTATCCATTTTAATTTTTGGAACAGCAGGAATCATCACCTATCGACGAATCAAAAAAGGGGAAAGTTGTGAAGATTGTCAAACAGCTTGTCCTGTAAAAAAAGAACAATCTTCACAAGAATAACAACTGAAAAAAATTCCCTCTTGTATAAATAATAGCGGAGTGCTACAATATTGAGGTAGCTGAAAAGCCATTTTATACAACGGGGGCATAGCTCAGTTGGTTAGAGCATCTGACTCTTAATCAGAGGGTCTAGGGTTCGAATCCCTATGCCCCCATTGGGTGCCAAACCCACGAGAACGGTATTCTGTCGGCGTCTTAGGACGTTTCGAAGACGGAGTACGCGTTCTCTTTTTTTACATAAAATGTCGTGTGTCGTGAGAGATACACTAGTTAAATCGTTTAAAGAATGCTACGCTTAGAAGAGCGAGAAAGTACGTTATATAAAAAAAGTTAAAAAAATTTCAGGCTAAAAAAGCGAATTTACCAAAAAGCGCACTTTTTGGTTCCTATGAAACGAAAAAGTACGTACTATACAGCATGTACGGCACGGTATATGATGATATCAGAAAACGTTAAAGGAGCGAATCAAATGATTACATCACTAGCAGATACAGTAACATTAAACAACGGCACTAAAATTCCAGGAATGGGTCTCGGGGTATTCCAAATACCAGATGAAGAGACAGCAAAAGTGGTCGAAGAAGGGATTATCAATGGTTATCGTTTAATCGATACAGCGCAAATCTATGGCAATGAATCTGGCACAGGAGCGGGAATTAAAGCAGGTTTAGCGGCAACTGGTTTGAACCGTGAGGACTTATTTGTTACCTCGAAAGTTTGGAACGCGCATATTTCCTATGATGAAACAATTCAAGCTTTCAATGATAGTTTGGAACGTTTAGGTTTAGATTATTTAGATTTGTATTTAATTCATTGGCCAGGAAATAATTCTTACAAAGAATCATGGCAAGCTTTAGAAACTTTATATGCTGAAGGAAAAGTGAAAGCGATTGGTGTCAGCAACTTCCAAGTTCATCATTTAGAAGATTTACTTTCTTATGCAAAAGTTGTTCCGGTAATTAACCAAGTGGAACTACATCCAAAATTGGATCAAAAAGAAGTGCGTAATTTCTGTGAAAAACATGATATCAAAGTCCAAGCTTGGTCACCATTGATGCAAGGCCAATTATTATCTAATGAAACCATTTTGGCGATTGCTGAGAACCATAATAAATCAGCAGCCCAAGTGATTTTACGTTGGGATATTCAACAAGATATCTTATTAGCCGTGAAATCTGTCCACAAAGAACGGATGATTAGCAATGCAGCGGTCTTTGATTTTGAACTAAGTGCAGAAGAAATGGCACAAATTAACCAATTGAATGAATCGTTACGTGTGGGACCAGATCCAGACACGTTTGATTTCTAAAAATTAACTAGGAGGAGATACAATGAGTGAAGCAGTTAAAGGTTTTTCAGTAGTCAACCACGTGGGGATTACAGTCAGTAATTTGGATGAATCAGTAAAGTTTTATGAAGCATTAACAGGAACAAAAATCGCAAATCGTGATGAAATTGGTGGAAAACGGATGGCCCAAACACAAGGGTTAGATGATACATTAATCAAGTATGCTAATGTGCATCTAGAAAACATCAATATTGATCTATTAGAATATGTTAAACCAAAATCAGAAAAAGCTTCTTATTCCAACGAACAAATTAGTGCAATGCATCTGTGTTTCGAAGTGGAAGATATTGATGCAGCTGTTGCACGTTTAAGAGCGATTGGCGTAGAACCTGATGGAGAGCCGATTACATTCCAAGAAGAAGATGGCTTGAAGAGCGGTTTTGGTACAGGTGTCGCTTACTTTACCGACCCAGATGGTACAAATTTAGAATTGATTGCTCCTAAAGGTCCATTTACACGAAATTAAGTTAAAAGACTTTCAAGCAAACATCAAAAAGAACCCCTCATTCTAGTATCACTAACTAGAATGGGGCTCTTTTTATTTTTTGAGACAGAAGTCGCTAAAGAAAAGATATTCCAAATCCGTAATTGATGGTATACTAAAACGTAACAAATAAAGGAGGAAGACAATTGATTCTTAGCGTCTTAACAGTTATTTATTTTATTAATGCAATTATTGCGGGAATTACCATTTTGTTAAAACCTCGAGATGTAGCAGCAATTTGGGCATGGCTACTCGTACTGATTGCTCTACCCGTTTTTGGTTTTTTCTTATATTTATTCTTTGGGCGCGGTTTAACCGACAAAAAGAAATTTTATTTGCAACAAAGTGATTTACGGGAATTAGAGAATTTCCAGAATTTCCAAGAAGAAAGTTTTGAACTTTATAGTCAAAAGATGCCGACGGAGGAGCAACAACAGTTTACAGACTTTTTTTCCTCGTTAAATAGGATGCCTCTGACTAAGAAAAATGATGTTGAAATTTTTACGGATGGTACGGAAAAATTCAATGCGTTGATGGCGGACATAAAAAAAGCTCAGCACTCCATTCATATTGAATATTATGCCTTTGTAACGGATCATATCGGCACCAAAATTTTGAACTTATTAGAAGAAAAGGCGGCTGAAGGGGTTGAAGTGCGGTTGCTTTACGATGCCTTTGGCTCAAAGGGCACCAAGGTTCATCATTTGAATGAATTGAAAAAAAACGGCGGTTTTGTCCAAACGTTTATTACTTCTCAAAAAGCACTTTTGAAGTTTCGTTTGAATTATCATGATCACCGGAAAATTGTTGTTATTGATGGGAAAGTAGGCTACATTGGCGGCTTTAATGTTGCCGATCAATATGCCGGAACGACTAAAAAGTTTGGCTATTGGCGGGATACACATTTACGGATTCAAGGGCCAGCAGCCTCATTACTGCAAATGCGTTTTTTAATGGATTGGAACGTCTCTTCCCCTGAGAAAAATCGTGTGGCGTATCAATTGGATTATTTCTTTAAACTTGAAGCGTTGGTGCCAGAGGCAAATACATCCATTCAGATGATTGCCAGTGGTCCTAACAGTGACCGTGAACAAATTAAATTGGCCTTTATTAAATTGATTATTTCTGCCAAGAAAAGAGTCTGGATTCAAACGCCGTATTTAGTTCCTGATGATAGTGTCTTGGCTGCTTTAAAGGTTGCTGCGGCTTCAGGAGTAGATGTTAAAATTATGATTCCAGATAAGCCCGACCATCCGTTTATTTATCGAGCAACACAGTATTACGGCCGCTTATTGATGAAAGAAAATATTGAAATTTTAATTTATAACGGTGGTTTCTTACATGCGAAAACAATGATTATGGATGATGAAGTCTGCACAGTTGGTTCAGCCAATCAAGATATCCGAAGTTACAAATTAAACTTTGAAGCAAATGCTGTGTTATATGATAAAAAAATCATTGATCAATTAGAAGCAATTTTCTTAGAAGATCGAAAAAAATGTACAACAATGACTCCAGAAGTTGTTCGTGACATGTCAAAATGGTTGATTTTTAAACAACAAATTTCACGATTATTTTCACCAATTCTTTAAAACTGTTTTTCACAAAATGACGAACTTCTGATCCGAAGTTCGTCATTTTTCTTCGGGAATTTTATAAAAGTATAGAAAATCACAAAAAAAGTCAAAAAAATTTTAAAGAATATTTTTTAAATTTTTTCGTTATTTTTTTATCTTTAGTTGCTGTTAAAACAAATAAATCTTATTGTGAATTTGTTATTTTATTTTCGTGAAAAAGGGACATCTTTTATAAAAGTAAAAAAAATTAAGCAAAGAGTGTTGACAAAAAAAACGAAAAGGAATATGCTACATGTACAAGTTAAATACAAAGCAATGACAGAAAAGCAGTAGAGAAATAACCACTGTTACAGAAAGCTAGTGGCGCTGGAAACTAGTACACGTTATTTATCGAATTACATTCTTGAGCTTCTGCCTACAGGGCACGGGTAACAGCGTTATTTGTTAAGAGGTATATAGTATTTTAAATAAACTAAACTATGTATAAATTTGGGTGGTACCACGAGAAATTCGTCCCTAAGTCGTTTCGACGGCTTAGGGATTTTTTGTATTCTTTTTTTGAATACGTGGCAGACCAAAGAAAATTTCGTGAACCCGTGTATACATAGAAATAAACACGGGATATCGTGTAAAAACAAGTGTGTTAATCGTTTATTTCGTTAAATGAACGATTTCCTATAAAGAGATAATTATAAATATGGAGGGTGATAACATGAATATCATTGACGAGCTAGCATGGCGTGATGCAATCAATCAACAAACAAACGAAGAAGGACTAAGAGAACTTACAGAAAATACGAGCATTTCGCTATATTGCGGTGTCGATCCAACTGGAGATAGCATGCATATTGGACATTTAATTCCTTTTATGATGATGAAACGATTCCAATTAGCAGGTCATCACCCATACATTTTAATTGGTGGCGGAACTGGAACAATTGGTGATCCAAGTGGACGAACAACCGAACGTGTCTTACAAACGATGGAAGCTGTGCAACATAATGTGGACAGTCTTTCAAACCAAATGAAAAAATTATTTGGTAAAGATTCTGAGGTAACAATGGTGAACAACTACGATTGGTTATCAGAACTATCTTTATTAGATTTTTTAAGAGATTACGGGAAAAACTTTAATGTCAACACGATGTTGGCAAAAGACATTGTCGCTAGTCGTTTAGAAAGTGGCATTTCCTTTACAGAATTCACATACCAAATTCTTCAATCAATTGACTTTTACACATTGCATAAAAAACATAATATTCAATTGCAAATTGGTGGTGCTGATCAATGGGGCAATATCACTGCAGGATTAGATTTGATTCGTAAAAAAGAAGGACCAGAAGCCAAAGTATTCGGGTTAACCATTCCTTTAATGCTAAAAGCAGATGGTACAAAATTTGGGAAAACAGCGGGTGGCGCTATCTGGTTAGATCCTAAGAAAACTTCACCATTTGAATTCTACCAATTCTGGTTAAACCAAGATGATCGTGATGTCATCAAATACTTGAAATTCTTTACTTTCTTAGATAAAGAAGAAATCGATGCGTTAGCTGAAAAAGTTGAAAAAGAACCAGGTAAACGTGAAGCACAAAGACGCTTAGCTGAAGAAGTGACACGATTTGTTCACGATGATGCAGCATTAGAAGAAGCGCAAAAAATTTCAGAAGCTCTTTTCTCAGGCAATATTAAAGACTTAACGATTGAGGAAATCGAGCAAGGGTTAGAACATGTGCCAACTGTTGAAATTACCAAAGATGCTAAAAACATCGTAGATTGGTTAGTTGACACAGAAATCGAACCATCAAAACGTCAAGCTCGCGAAGATGTGAGCGGAGGAGCTATAAGTATTAACGGTGACCGAGTTACCGATTTAGATTTTGCAGTCGATCCAACACAACATTTCGATGGAAAATTCGTTGTTGTACGGAAAGGGAAGAAAAATTACTTTTTAGCAAAAGTAATGGATTAGAAATTGATAATAATTTCACGAAGAGAAGACGTGTGATTATTTGATCAAAGTTAAAATTCTATTTCTCCTTACAGGTAGTGGTGAAACCGTTAATACACCTAATAAGAGTGGGATTGTACACACAATCCCACTCTTATTTTTTTATATAATGGTTCTGACAAGACACCTTGTGAAAAAATTATAAAATTAAAGAGCTATGATAACCATTGTTATTTTTCTTCTTTACACTTTAGCCGTTTGGGTGTAAGTTGTGAATGCAAAATCTAATTCATTAAAATTTGTAAGGAGGAATTTTCGTATGAAAAACGAAAAATTAGCAAAAGGCGAAATGAACCTTAATGCACTATTCATTGGGGACAAAGCCGAAAACGGACAATTATATAAAGACTTGTTGATCGACTTAGTAGATGAACATTTAGGATGGCGTCAAAACTACATGCCACAAGACATGCCAGTTATCTCTTCTCAAGAACGCACATCTGAAAGCTACGAAAAAACTGTCAACCATATGAAAGATGTATTGAATGAAATCTCTTCTCGCATGCGTACACATTCAGTTCCATGGCATACAGCAGGTAGATATTGGGGACATATGAACTCAGAAACATTAATGCCTTCTCTATTAGCTTACAACTTTGCAATGCTATGGAACGGGAACAACGTTGCCTATGAATCTTCTCCAGCAACTTCTCAAATGGAAGAAGAAGTAGGACATGAATTTGCTCACTTAATGAGCTACAAAAATGGTTGGGGACACATCGTTGCTGATGGTTCTTTAGCTAACTTAGAAGGCTTATGGTATGCCCGTAACATTAAATCATTACCATTTGCTATGAAAGAAGTAAAACCAGAATTAGTTGCTGGCAAATCAGATTGGGAACTATTGAACATGCCAACAAAAGAAATTATGGACTTATTAGAATCAGCTGAAGATGAAATTGATGAAATCAAAGCTCATTCAGCTCGTTCAGGTAAACATTTACAAGCAATCGGTAAATGGTTAGTCCCACAAACTAAACACTATTCTTGGTTAAAAGCTGCTGATATTATCGGTATCGGTTTAGATCAAGTTATCCCAGTACCAGTTGACCATAACTACCGTATGGATATCAACGAATTAGAAAAAATCGTTCGTGGCTTAGCAGAAGAACAAATTCCAGTGCTAGGTGTTGTCGGTGTAGTTGGTTCTACTGAAGAAGGTGCTGTTGACTCAATCGATAAAATTATTGCTTTACGCGATGAATTAATGAAAGACGGTATTTACTATTATGTACACGTTGATGCTGCTTATGGTGGTTATGGACGTGCCATCTTTTTAGACGAAGACAACAACTTCATCCCTTACGAAGATTTACAAGATGTTCACGAAGAATACGGTGTCTTCAAAGAGAAAAAAGAACACATTTCAAGAGAAGTGTATGATGCATATAAAGCAATCGAATTAGCAGAATCAGTAACAATTGATCCTCATAAAATGGGTTATATCCCTTATTCAGCTGGTGGTATCGTTATCCAAGATATCCGTATGCGCGACGTTATTTCTTACTTCGCAACTTACGTATTTGAAAAAGGTGCCGATATTCCTGCGTTACTAGGTGCTTATATCCTTGAAGGTTCAAAAGCTGGTGCAACAGCTGCTTCTGTATGGGCTGCACATCACGTTTTACCTTTAAACGTTGCAGGTTATGGTAAATTAATTGGTGCTTCAATTGAAGGATCACATCATTTCTATAACTTCTTGAATGATTTAACATTCAAAGTTGGCGACAAAGAAATCGAAGTCCACACATTAACTCATCCAGACTTCAACATGGTTGACTATGTGTTTAAAGAAAAAGGCAACGATGATTTAGTAGCAATGAACAAATTAAACCATGATGTATATGACTATGCATCATACGTTAAAGGAAATATTTACAACAACGAATTCATTACTTCACATACTGACTTTGCTATTCCAGATTATGGCAACAGCCCATTAAAATTTGTAAACAGCTTAGGATTTAGTGACGAAGAATGGAACCGTGCAGGTAAAGTAACTGTGTTACGTGCTGCTGTAATGACTCCATACATGAACGATAAAGAAGAATTTGATGTTTACGCTCCTAAGATTCAAGCTGCTTTACAAGAAAAATTAGAACAAATTTACGACGTAAAATAATTGAATCTTAAACGGAAAAAAGAAATGGTAACCGAACGAGGGAACGTTGGTCTGGTTGATTTATTCAAGAGATAAATCAACCAGACGGCTAACCTCTTAACCAATTCTTTGTCTGGGTAAGAGGCAGTCGAATGGCTGTTTTACTCAGCGTATAACAGTCATTCATGCTCCTTATCCAAAATCTTATAAGGAGTGTACAAAATTGGATAAACAACAAGTTAAAAAAATTGAATTAGGTACTTTTATCGGTTTAACAATGGCATTGTGTGCAACTGTACGTAGTATCCCAACACTTGCTGCTGTTGGTTGGACATTAATTTCTTACACAATTTTCGCGGTCTTATTCTTTGCTGGTCCAATCGCATTGATATCTGGTGAATTATCTACGATGCTTCCTCAAGAAGGTGGCCCTCAACTTTGGGTTAAAACTGCCTTAGGTAGCAAATGGGGTTTTGTTGTCGCTTGGTTACTATGGGTGCAAATGTTCCCAGGAATGGTAATGGTTGCTTCTACATTAGGCCCTTTGCTAGGTAATACATTTGGTAATGTTCATTTAGGTGAAAATCATTGGTTCGTATTAGGTTGTATCTTAGTGATTTACTGGATTATTACAATCTTGAACTTGAAATTTGACATGGCGAAAGTTGGCGGAAATATTGGTGTTTGGCTAGGTGTTTACATCCCAGTATTAGTTATGTTTGTTTTAGGTCTTCTTTCAATGATTAAAGTAGGCTTAACACCTGGCGGCTATTTAGGTGCCTTCTCTTGGTCAAAAGTTTTACCAAACTTAGAAAATATGGACACATTTAAATATCTAGCAGGGATTGCGTTTATCTTTGTTGGGATTGAAATGTCTTCTGTTTATATTCCTCGTTTGAAAGATGCAACAAAAAATTATACAAAAGGCGTTTTCATTTCATTAATTGGTTTAGTTTTATTAAACGTTATTAATGCAATGTTTGTTGCTAATATTGTTCCAAATGGCAAAATGGAATTGTCTAACATTACACAACCAATTTTACTTTATTGTGACGTTTTAGGTTTACCAACAATTATTGGTAATATCTTTAGTTTCATGGTCTTCTTAGGCGTGTTATTACAATTATCTGCTTGGGTTACTGGACCATCAAAAACAATTATTCAAGTTGCTCGTGATGGCTTATTGCCACCAAAATTTGGTTTCCATCGCGAAAATAAATATGGCGTTTCTCGTAACGTTGTGTTAACACAATCTGTGGTTATCTCATTATTCGCATTACTTTATGGGGTAATGGATGATGTCAACGCTGTATTCTTAACTTTAACAAATGCAACAACAATTATTTATAGTATTGTGTATGTATTGATTGCGATTTCCCTAATTAAATTACGTAAATCTCAACCAGATACACTACGTCCTTACCGAATTGGTAAAAAAGGTAATGGCTTAGCTTATTTAGTGGCAGCAATGTTAATTTTTAGTGTTATCATTGTTATTTTCGCCACATTAGGTACAACAACCGTGACTGATGCAGTCTTAGTTGCATTAATCACTATTGTTATGTTTGTGATTCCGTTAATCATTAATCGCTTTAAAAAAGCAAGTTGGGCAACGGAAGTAAAAGAAGATTTAGGTGAATAAAAAGGCCAGCAATTATTTTGCTGAGTGCCTCTTCACCTGATGACTATAGTAAATTGTCGTTTGGAAACTGAAGCAAGTTCGATTATTGCTTCAGTTTTCGCTTTCCATAAAAGGAGGTTTTCATATGAAATCAACGAAACCCACTGTTTCGTTCGCTGAAAGTTTAGGCATTTTGATTGCCTTGTTAGCGATTCTCGGGTACTTAATTATTGGTCAAAAATTAACCCCTCACATACCGATTCTTTTTGTATTCATGTTGTTGTTGCTTTATGGCAAATGGAAAGGATTTTCTTGGGATGAGATCCACGAAGGCATTGTGGAAGGGATTAAACCAGGGATCATTCCGATTATTATTTTCTTGTTGATAGGTGTCTTAGTTGCTACTTGGATCTTGTCTGGGACGATTCCAACAATTATGGTCTATGGTTTTAAAATTATCTCAGTGAAGTTCTTCTTACCAACCGTTTTTGTGGTCTGCGCACTAGTTGGTGTGACGGTAGGGAGCTCCTTTACGACTGTTTCAACTATGGGGATTGCCTTTCTAGGTATTGGACATATTCTTGGATTCGACAATGCGATGACAGCTGGCGCAGTTGTTTCAGGTGCCTTTTTAGGGAACAATATTTCACCGTTATCTGATACAACAAACTTAGCTGCTGGAATTGGTGGCGTGAACCTTTTTGAACATATACTAAACATGATGTACACTGTTATTCCGGCGTTTATTATTTCGATTGTCGGCTATATCTTCTTGGGGCATCAATCTGGTTCGGCGGATTTACAATCGGTTGATGCAATGGTCCAAACGTTACATCAAGGATTCTGGATTTCACCGATTACATTGTTGCCAGTAGCGGTTTTATTCTTATTCGCTTGGAAAAAGGTACCGGCTATTCCAACGTTACTAGTCGGCTCTACAGTGGCGGTCATCTTAGCTTTTATAAATGATCATCACCTAAGTTTAGCGAAAGTTTCTACCATCTTAATGAGTGGTTATGTGGCAGATACAGGGGATCAAAGTATTGATACACTTTTATCTCGTGGTGGGATTGAAAGCATGTTAGGTTCTGCTGCGTTGATTATTTTGGCATTAGGTTTGGGCGGTTTGTTGATTAAGTTTAACATCGTGGCTACTTTAATTGATAAAATTAAAGGCTATGTGAATAATCCAGCCAAATTAATCGCTTTAACTGCCTTAAGTTCTGTGGGAATTAACTTACTAGTTGGCGAACAATATTTGTCAATTATTTTACCAGGGGAAACATTTAAATCCTCATTTACTCGTTTAGGTATTGATAAAAAATATTTAACTCGTACTTTGGCAGATGCTGGGGCGGCAGTCAACTCGTTAATTCCTTGGGGAGTTAGTGGTACCTTCATTATGGGAACGTTAAAAGTTGGTGCACTAGAATACTTACCGTATGCCTTTTTCCCATTGCTTTGCCCTATTATCACTGTCATTTTGGGGATATTCTTAAAAAAACAACAAGGGGAAAACAAAAAAGCACCAGGGACTAACGTTGAATTGTGAGTTTTTTCAGATAATTAAACAATTGGTTACGATTGAACCTCAGTGTATCTACTGATTGGTTCAATCGTTTTTTCGTCACAGATTTTTTACAATTCTTCATATAATCTTTGAAGCTCCTTAAAGGCAATTTAATTATTCTAAGTTATGATACAAAGGATCAATCAAATAGGTGGATGAACGTGGTGTTAAACTCATAGAGACTAACAGTAGTTTATTCTTGCTCAATGTTGAGGTGTAGGTTCGAATCCTACCGTCCACTTTTGTTATTTAAACCAACTTAGAACGAAACACAAACAAGTGACGGATACACATGATTAAGGTACAATAAGGGTAGGGAAAACAAGGAGGAATTCTTATGAAAAAGATAGGGCTTATTTCTAGTGCTTTTCTTTTAACCCTTGCTTTAGCAGCATGCGGCGGCGGAAAAAGTACAGAAAATACGGATAGTCGTTCCAGTGCTGCGGAAAGTACCACAGTCGAGAGTACAAAAGCATCTGCTACAAAAGAATCAAGTAGCAAAGCAGCAACAAAATCTAGTGATGCGAAACCGTCAGGAACAACAACAGCTGATTCGAAAGCAACAGCTTCTTCTACGAAGGAAGCGGCAAATAATGGCTCAGCAGAGAAGCAATCACCAGCGAAAAATGCGAATCCAGATGACCAAGCCAACCAAGTGCTTAACCAGCTAGCAAACATGTTTCCTAGTCAAGGCTTACCACAGGCAATTTTAACGAGTCAAACGAATAACTTTTTAACTGCAGCGACAACATCACAAGCGGATCAAAACAATTTCCGTGTTTTATATTATGCAGAAAAAGAAGCGATTCCAGTGAATGATGCACGTGTTAATCAGTTAACGCCAATTAGTTCTTTTGAGAAAAAAACATATGGCTCTGATGCCGAAGCAAAAAATGCAGTGAACCAAATCATTGACAATGGCGGTCAACCAGTAGATTTAGGTTACAATATTACTGGGTATAAACAAGGGGCGGCAGGTTCTAGTTACTTATCTTGGCAAGAAGGCAATTGGAGTTTAGTCGTACGGGCCTCAAATATCAATGGTGAATCGCCTGATGATTTAGCGAAAAATGTTGTCAACATTTTGGAACAAGAAACATTACCAGCACCGAATACCGTTGGTCAAATCACACTGAACGTGTCAGGAACCACTGACTATAATCGCAACTCAGTAGTTTGGCAAGCCGGTACAGTCGTTTACTCTGTCCATCATTTTGACCCAATTCAGGCAGTGAAGATGGCAACATCGATTTAAATAATCAAAAGAAAGCGTGCAACAATGCCCATTGTCGCACGCTTTCTTTTATTATTTTTGTTCTGTATAACCTTGTGACTCCACCAATTCTTGGCTTTTCTTCATGCTGATTCCCTTAGAAGAATCGCCATCAATCTGGATACCATCCACTTTTTTGGCTTTATCATAATCAAGTTTTTCATAATTAATCGTCAATTTTTCGATGGCTTGTTTGTCCTCATAGGTCAGTTTGTAATCAAGCCCTTTGATGTCCTCATATTGTTTAGAAACGGGTTCCAACGCTGTTTTTGCCTCTTCTTTTGTAATCCCCAACTTGTCATAAGAAACAATGTTTTTAGCCGTTTGCGTTAAGACTTTATCTCCTTGGTACGTATAGGTTAAGGTGGAATCAATCCCATCTTGTGGCGAACCTACAAAGGTTTTTGTCTCTATTTTTGAACCGCAACTTGCAAGAAAAAATACCCCAATAAAAATTAAAAATATGCGCAAAAACTTTTTCATTTCTAGATAACCTCCTTTAGCTGTTTATTCTTGACTGTAACATAACACGGCAAATAATTACTGTTAAGTAGAAAGCTTGTGAGAAGTCCAGCAAATAAAAAAACTTGCCTCTTCTCATAAAAATGAAGAGGCAAGTTTTTTTATTTAGTAATATCACTTAAATCTGGTTGTGAGTGAGCCAACCGACTGGCAGCCGCAGCTGCAATTGCGCCCACGATATCATCCAAGAATGTGTGGACATGTTCGCCATCATGCGCATTTAACTCTTTTAAAATGCCTGGTTTTACCTTGTCGATATACCCATAGTTCGTAAAACCGATAGATCCATAAACATTTACAATGGAGAGCGCCATAATTTCATCAATGCCATAAAGCCCTTCATCTTCCGTTAAAATTTCTTGTAACGGTGAGAGTAGCTTGTTTTCTTCTGCCAGAATATCCAATTGAACACCTGTAATAATCGCGTTGTGTACTTCACGCTTTGTTAACACGGCATCAACACTTTCTAAACAAGTATCTAATGTTAAATTATCAATATAATCTTTTTGTAAAAATAACACAAGTTCAGCTAAATCATTCATTGTTACGCCACGTTCTTGCAATAAACGACGTGCGCTATTTTCTAACGTATCTCCTTGGATTACCATTTTTTGTCCTCCTAATTTCTGCTTTAGTTGAAGTTCTTCTTTCATGGTACCAAAAAGAACGATAAAGGGGAATTAGAATCTATTTTGGTAGAGAATAATTTAGTTGAAGTGTTATTTTTAGTTAAAAATTACTAAGCGTTCGGTTGTAACGATGCCATCACTTGTTTTAATTGTGTCACTGATTTTTGGAAGAGTTCTTTTTCAGCGGCATTCAGATTCAATTCAATAATGTCAGTCACACCTTGATTGCCAACGATTGCAGGAATCCCTGTAAATACATCTTGTTGCCCATATTGCCCATCTAAGTAAGCTGAGACAGGTAAAATAGCTTGTTCATTATTTAAAATGGCTTTAACAATGCGTGCAGTACTCATACCAATCCCATAATAGGTCGCTTGTTTGCGATCGATAATTTCATAAGCTGTATTTTTCACTTTATCAGAAATGATTGGTAAATCGTCACTAGTTAAGCGCTCTGTCGTATCCACAATTTCTAAAATAGGTTTGGTACCAATCATGGTATGAGACCAGACAGCCACTTCAGAATCCCCGTGTTCGCCAATAATATAGCCGTGAACATTGCGTGGATCAATCGCTAAACGTTGAGACAGTTCTTTGCGGAAACGAGTTGTGTCCAAAGTTGTACCAGTTCCAATTACTCTTGAAACAGGTAAACCAGAAGCTTGCCAAGCCACATAAGTCAGTACATCGACAGGATTTGAGGCAATCACTAAAATTCCATCAAAACCAGATTTCATGATATTGTTAACAATTGTTTTCATAATTTCTGCATTGATTGAAACCAAATCTAGACGACTTTGCCCAGGTTTTTGATTAGCACCAGCTGTAATCACGACGATATCGGCATCTTGGCAGTCTTGATAGTCGCCAGCCCAGACGTTTACATTTTCTTGACCCCAAGACACACCATCTAATAAGTCAATTGCTTCGCCTTCAGATTTGGCTTTGTCAATATCAACTAAGATTAATTCATTCGCAATCCCTTGGTTGATCATGGAGTAGGCAATACTTGTGCCAACAAAACCAGTACCAATAATTGCGACTTTTTTGTTAAATACTTTCATCGTTCATCTCTTCTTTCTGTAATATTTCTTTCTTAGTGAATTATATCACGAACTTTTTAGGTGTGGTTATACCAATCTGTAATAGTCTTTATTAACAATTTAAATAAGGGAAGCGTGCTTTTTTTTGTTATGATAAGAGTAGGAAAATAGAGGAGATAAGGAGGCAAAATGACAACGACAACAGTGTATTATGCAAGCAATAATGAAAAACAGCCGAACTGTTTTCAACTAGTTATCGGTAGCTGTAGCTATGAACTTCCAAAAATAGAAATCTACGAAATCCTGGAATGTGTCGCTTCAGCATATGGCTATCAAAAAGAACCATTCATTGAAGAGCAAACAGAATGTTTTGTTAAAGGCAACCGTTGTATACATGTTTCCCAACAAGCGACGACGTTGACTTTTGTTGTGAATGATCTGCGTTTAGTAATGGAAAAACAATGCCGGAATCACGAAGAAGTCTTTCAAGAAGTCAATCATATTTTATTGAATATTTTTGAGGAGACCCCTTGTGTTTTTCTCGAAAAGTAGGAAAGAAGGATTAAGATGAAACAGGTAAAAATAACAACTACCTCAGACTTGATTAATGGCGGCTGCAATGCCTGTCCGAATGTGAAGTGTACGAATTATCTTGTTCATGTAGAAGATGAAACAATTGCGTTAGAAACGCTAACCGTTGCAGATTTAGTAACTTTATTAGCACTCAAAGAAGGGTTTCGTCAAAAATTAGTTATGGAAATGTTCGAAGAATATACGGTGTTTGAAAGGGAAACTCATCAAGTTGTATTCAAGGAAGAGGAAACGAGAATTCTTTTTCAATCAAAAAAACAGACCATTCAAAGCACTCTTTTGTGTAAAGAGCCACAACAAGTGTTCCAAGAAACCCAGCAAATTTTACGCCAACTATTTGAGTTAGAACCTTTTGAATTTGAATTGGTAGAGGAAACTGATGAATAAAAAACAGGAAAACGATTTAGCGAAAGCTAAGTCGTTCTCCTGTTTTTTAGGTTTGTCGTTCACGAATTTTTTCAACGATTCGGTTATAAACTTCAGAGAAGGAAGTATTGGCATGGTGATCGGTCTGGACAATGAAAATTTTTCGAGAAGCAAAGGACTGATCAATTGGTTGCCAAGGGATCTCATCGGAAATAGATAATCGAGAAACAATTGATTGCCCAATGTTATTTTTTAGCAATTGTAACAGGACTTCGTTGTTGTTTAATTCGATAATTGGTAAGTTGATGCTGTGTTCGTTGAGATAAAGCTCATTGAAAAAACGTAAGCCAGAGTTCTTTTCTCTTAAGAGCCAAAATTTTGAAGCGGCATCTCCTGCTAGAACTAGTTGGTCTTCATAAACAATTTCTTTGTGTAGATTTTTGGTTTCAATGGGTTTTTCAATTAGTCCAATGTGGGCATGATTATTTTGAACCATATCCACGACTTCGTTTGAATTCATCAGTTGAATCGAAAAGTTGATGAGTGGAAAAGCGGTAACCAAACTCTCCATAATATCTGGCAGTAAATAAATAGCAACTGTATTTGAAGAGGCTATAATGCAGTCTTCTTTAAAATTCTCTTTTTCTGCAGCTTGCGCAAAAGAAGTAGTTAAGCTTTCAATAATCGAGAGCATTTTTGGATATAAAAAATCAGCTTCTTTGGTAGGAATAACCGATTGTTTTCCATTACGATAGAACAGCTTGATCGAAAAGTGTTGCTCTAATTTCTTGATTTGCAAAGAAACAGTTGGCTGAGAAATATACAATTGTTTGGCCGCCGCACTAAAATTTTTGGTTTCATACACAGCAATAAATGTTTTGATCCATTCGAACATAAAATCGCCTCTTTCTATTTGCTATCTTAATAGTTGGTATTGCAAATATTTATTTTACAAATATAAATATTTCATTTAGTATAATAACATACTTTTGATTAATATCAATAATAATAAATAAAGACGGAGTGTGACTACATAATGGTAGAAAGTGCGAAAAAATTCTTGCGGAAAGTCCCGATTCCCATTTGCGGACTAATTTTAGGGATGGTTTCTTTGGGGAATTTACTTTATTCCTTGGGATATGCAACAATTGGGACCATTTATTGTGTACTTGGCAGTCTCTTAATGATTTTAGTTATTTTAAAAATTATTTTTACAATGAAACATGCATTAAGCACCTTAGATGATCCAATTATTGCTTCGGTATCACCAACATTTACAATGGCTTTAATGGTTATCTGTGTTTTCTTAGATCGGATATTTACCAATGCTGCTTGGATTAACGTGTTGTGGATTGGCGCAGTGATTTTACATTTTATTTTAATGATTTATTTTGTAGCGGTGCATATTTTTCCAACAAAAATCGAACTGGAACATATTTATCCAAGCTGGTTTATTACGTTTGTCGGCATTGGCGTTATTCCTAATACTTCTCAATTGTTTATCAATGAGTTGGGAAAAATTGTTTTTTGGGTAGCGTTGTTCTTTTATTTACTCTTGTTACCAATTTTAATCAAGAGAATTACGAAGTCGAAAGAAATGCCTGAATCGACCATTCCTTTATTGACGATTATGACAGCACCAGGTTCGTTATGTTTAGCTGGCTATATTTCAATGGGTGGTCATTTGTATATGCCATTAGTTGTTTTCTTGCTAATTTTATCTCAATGTATTTATGGGATTGTAGTAGTGAATCTATATAAAATTATGCAAGTGACATTCTATCCAAGTTATGCTGCCTTTACATTCCCATTAGTGATTTCTGCGACAGCATTAGTCAAAGTTAAACCTTTATTTGCAGAAAAGGTAGGCCTAACGAGTCTGTTAAATATTTTGTCTACTTTTGAACTCTTATTAGCTGTGGCTATTGTAAGTTATGTGTTCATTCGATATTGCATTTTTTTATTCCAAAGAGAAAATAACACGAAAAAAGTGGAATTAAATTAAAAAAGAGAGGAAGCAAAGAGGTGAAGAAACTATTAATTACTGGAGGAGCTGGCTTTATTGGTTCTAATTTGGCTAATTTTTATAGTCAACAGTATCAAGTTTTTGTGATTGATGATTTGTCCATGGGGCGAGTGTCAAATTTGCAACAAACTGAGCAGTTGGTTTTTATTAAAGGAAGTGTGACGGATCAGCAATTATTGGACGAAGTACTTTCAAAGCATTCGTTTGAGTATATCTTTCATCTTGCGGCCGTGGCAAGCGTGGCAAGTTCTGTGGCACAGCCTCTAGAGACACATGAGGTCAATTTTTTAAGTGTATTGAAAATACTGGAGTCAATAAAAAAATATCAAAAAAAGCTCAAACGTTTTGTTTTTGCTTCGTCGGCAGCCGTTTACGGTGCAGAGCCAACGTTGCCTAAAAGAGAAACTTCGGTGATTTGCCCTTTGAGTCCCTATGCTATTGATAAGTTTGCTGCTGAACGTTATGTTCTCAATGAATACCATTTACACGGGGTACCCACGAGCGCAGTTCGCTTCTTTAACGTCTATGGTCCCAATCAAAATCCTGCTTCACCCTATTCTGGTGTCCTGTCCATTTTGATGGATCGTTATATCCAGTTAGAACAAGGGCAAGCGAGCCAATTTCAAATATTTGGAGATGGTCAGCAAACACGTGACTTTATCTACATTGAGGATGTCCTAACTGCATTAGATTTAGTAGCAACCAAAAGTGAAGCGTTGGGACATGTTTATAATGTGGGTACCGAAGTTGCCATTTCCCTTAATCAATTAATTGAAGAAATGAACCAATTAGTGGGACTTTCTTTGCCAGTTTCTTATCAAAAGGAACGAGATGGCGATATAAAATATTCTCTTTCAGATAGTTCTGCTTTGAAAGGCTTAGGTTTTTCACCCGTTTATTCAATTCAAGAAGGACTTCAAAAATATCTTAAGTTTACCCATAATACCCAAAATAGATAAAAAAAGACGAGACTTATTTGTTAAGTCTCGCCTTTTTTTGTGCAAATGTTTCGCCCCAATGGCAAAGTGAAGAGAGGGCATCGTAAAGAGCATATCCTTCCGGAGTGAGCGTATATTCCACACGAGGGGGCAGTTCGTTAAAGGATTCTCGATGGACTAGGCCATCTTTTTCCATTTCTCTCAAGCGATCTGTCAGGACGCGCTGAGTGATTCCGTCGAGCGCACGCATCAATTCACCGTTGCGCTTGGTTCCTTGGAATAATTCATCCATTAATGATAATTTCCATTTGCCGTTAATGGTGGAAAGGGCTAAGTTAATACTGGTTTGTTTATCAGTTGTCATAGTTTCTCCTTGTGACACGTAATGGTTACTTTTTTCTTCCTAGGTGAATAAAAAGTGCGTACTTTTTTTCTTCATCATAGTGAGTAATAATAACTATGTCAAGTAAGGCAAGAGGAAGGAAGAAGAAATATGATGTATCAAGATGTTGTTCGCAGCCGCCGCTCAGTTCGGGATTTTACGCCAGATGTTGAGATTCCTAAAGAGGAATTAATGGCCATAATTGAGGAAGCGATGTTCGCGCCAAATAGTACCAATTTAAATTCATGGCGTTTTTTAATTGTCACAGAAAAAGAACAAAAAGAGGCCCTTTACGAAGTTTCGATGCAACAACCAGCAGTTAAAGGGGCAGCGGCGGTGATTATTTTATTAGGTGATTTGACTGCTTATACAGTGGCCAATGCAGATGAAATCAGTGCTAAAGCTGTCGCACAAGGAACGATGACGGAAGAAATTCGTCAAGGAATTAATGAAAATGTTTCTTGGTACTATGATGTTAGCGAAGAACAAAAAAGAGAGTGGCTAATGTTAGACCAAGGCTTAGTTGCAATGCAGCTGATGCTTTCTGCAAAAGATCGAGGCTATGATACTGTGGCGATGTCTGGTTTTGAAACAGAAGCTGTTCGCAAGTTATTTAATATTGAGGATCATTTAGTGAACGGACTGATTATTCCGATTGGCAAAGCTCAAACACCCGGCTTTGAAACAGTCCGACGAGATGTTTCAGAAGTAGTAACTTGGTCAGACTAAAAAGCTAAACAGTTTTGCAATTGCTGTTTATTAGATTTTGAGCGTGGAACAAACATCCAAAGTGATTGTTGTCCCACGTTCGTTTTTTTGTTGATCATCCGCTTTTGAGAATGGCCAGAGAAGACGTTTAGTGAACCAAGTTTGAAAGAAAGTGATACACTAGAAGAAAAAGAAGTGGGGCGACCTTATGCGTTATGTCATAATGCAGTCACGAGATATTCGTGAAAATTTAGCAACGGAAGATTATCTATTAAACACTCTCTCTTTTGAAGAGCCCTTAGTATTGTTTTATATTCAGGAACCCTGTGTTATTTTAGGCCGAAATCAAAATGCTTATGAAGAAATTGACTTAGCTTATGCTAGAGAGAAGGGAATCGTTATTACTCGCCGTTTATCGGGCGGTGGTGCTGTTTATGATGATCTCGGGAATGTCAGCTTTAGTTTTGTTGTTCAGGAAGGACATCAAGCTTTTGGGGATTTTAAAGCGTTCACTAAACCAATTATTGAAGCATTACACAAAATGGGCGCAACGGGGGCCGAGATTAGCGGTCGCAATGATTTATTAATTGATGGGAAAAAATTTTCTGGCAATGCCATGTATACAAAAAAGGGGAAGATGTATACTCATGGTACCTTGATGTATGATGTTGATTTGGCAGAAGTTCAACGTGTCTTAACTGTTTCTAAGAAAAAAATTGAATCAAAAGGGACAAAATCTGTTCGGGGACGCGTAACCAATTTACGGCCGTACTTAGACGAAAAATATCAACAATTAACCATCGAGGAATTTCGCAATCGTTTACTGATGGAGCTCTTTGATGTCGAATCTCTAACTGAAATTGCGGAGAAAGAATATGTCCTAACCAAAGCAGATCAACAGGAAATTAGGAAATTGGTCGCTGAAGTGTATGGCAATGAAGCTTGGATTTTTGGTGAAGCGCCTAAATTTACGATCAAAAAAGAAGAAAAGTTTAAAGGTGGCATCGTGGATGCACGTTTGACTGTTGAAAAAGGTAAAATAATTGAGTTAACGATTTATGGTGATTATTTTGCCAAAAAAGAGACAACGGAAATCGTTGCAGCTTTATTAGGTGTGGACTATCAGTATTCATCAATTTGGCAAGCATTAGCAGCGTTTAACTTTGAAGACTACTTTGTAAATATCACCAAAGAAGAATTTGTTCATTTATTGGTGGATTAATAAACGTGCTGGGACAAAAGTTAAAGAATCTTTTGTCCCAGCACGTTTATTTAATGATGGTTGGCTCTTGCTAGAAAAATTTTCCATGAACATCCCAATTGCCAGTATCTTTGTCTTTTTTCAATGTTTGCATTCGACGGAAGCCAACAGGATGATCGGATAAGAAGTTACTCAATTTAAGCCAGATGGTATCATCATGTAAATCAATACTGTGAAAGTATTCTTCTAAATCCACACGACTGCCCATGTATTTTCCTGAAAATAAATAAATCATGCTTAAAGCACCTTCTTCTGCGTAGTATAAACCTGCGCGATCAGCGGTATATTCTTGCGTTCTTGTAAAACTTTTATCTAACGCAACTGGTTTCAAAATAATGGATAACATTAGTCGCCATAAATTAGTGTGCCCACATTTATGGTGTCCTAGCTCGTGTGCCAAAATAAAGCGAATCAGCGAAAAATCGCCTGTATTGTACGCGATATCCAACAAATCACTGTGAATGACAACATAGCGTCTGTGTAAAGAGCATTTTGCCGCAAAAGCGTTTAAGACACCATTCCCGTTGATTAAATAAAGACGTGGCATCCTTAATTTTTTAGTGCCAAAGCCCATTTCTTTTGCCAAATCAATATACAAGGAATAAATTTCTGGTAACTGATTTTCTGTAATTTCCACTCCGTTAGAAGCAGTATCCATGTACATATAACGAATGGTAAAAAAAGCAATGACTGGCGCAATTGGTGCAATTAAGACAATTAATAACCAGTCAGGAATCGGCAAATCACTCAATATCAATAAAGCAACTAACCCCAATGCTAAAAACAATAAAACAAAACCAATGATAATCATTGGTACTTCAAAACGATAACGTAACTTAGCAACAGAAATTTCTTTCTTTTTTTCCTGCGGTTGACACATAAACATTCCTCCCAAAACATTTCCCAAACACTTTTTCAAATAAAATGACTTATCTGTTACTTCTAATATACCATTGGTTAATCGATAATGACAATGGTGGGAACTTGAATAAAGGTAATTATATCAAGTGATTAATGAAAGGGACTCGTTGCACGCGGGGAATTGGTCTATCTTGATTAAATAAAATTTTAATAATCTAACTGTTTTAGACGTAATAAAGTAGTTTCTGGAGTTAATTTTTTAATAACATACAAACGCAAAATCGCATGTTCAATTTTTTGTTCTTCTGGCGATAGCTCCGAATTTATATAGGATAACTTCTCGATTAAATAGGTTAAAAATGAGCCAGCACCTTGGCTGCCCACTAAAAAGCCCATTTCTTCCGTTTCGGTTAATTGTTGTTTTTTTAAGTGGTAAATTTCTTGTGCAAGTGCCCCCGAGGCTGAGACAAAAGTGTTTAGCTCCAAGAAATAAGAAGAAATTTTTGAAAGTTGCTTTTTGACTTTCGAGGAATTTCAGCTTATTTCCGAAGGAGCTACTTTTGTTCAGCTGATTATCTTAAAAGTTATAAAAGAGTTTGCTTGTTCAAATTTGTTAGTAAGTCGCTTTTTGTTGCTACTGTAACAGTTTCCATTGCACTCATCCTTTGCTTTTATATGATACATCTAGTATAACATGGTCTCACTTTTTTTTATTTTTCCTCTTGCTCTGGTACGCGTTTCATAAGGTAAGCTATGTGTATCAAAATATTGGAGGGCATGAAAATGAATGTTATAGTGGAGATAAGCGATAGACTTGGTATGGATTACTATTTTGTCTCGGTGACTACGACGGCCAAAAGTCTGCAGTTAAATAGTCCCAAAAAATACTATAAGATTTGGCATCAAGAAATTCCGTACCATCAGATAACGGAGTGGCACTTGACACAGCAGGAGGATATTCAGGAAATTTCTTTTGCTTGGCAGGAGACCTTTTATCGTTTTGTTGATTACGGGACAGGGATTGTGCCTTATTTAACTCAATTTTGTAAAGGAATGAGGTGAAAGTATGACAACAATTCGAGAAATTGCGCGCCTTTCAGGATCTTCAGTTACGACTGTTTCGCGTGTGATTAATCATCATCCGTATGTTTCTGAAGAAAAACGACTGAAAATCCAAGCAATTATCGATGAGTTGGGCTATAAGCCCAATATATTAGCGAGAAATCTTAGCTTTGGGAAAAGTAATACATTAGGTGTCATGGTTCCTTATACGAATCAACCTTATTTTGATGCTATTTTAAGTGGGATTATCCACCAAGCATTTCAACAAGGGATGATGGTCAGTTTATTACCAACGGATTATGATAAAGAAGTTGAAAAAAGTTACTTGGAAAAAATGGCCACGGGTGCGTTTGATGGCATGATTGTTTTGTCAAAGGCAAATCCTTTAAGTGTGTTTGCTCCGTATAAAGAGCAAGTTGTTTTTTGTGAAAAAATAGAAGACCCTAGTTATGCTAGTATCTATATCGATCGTTTAACCGTTTATCGGCGGGTCTTCCAAGCGTTGAAACAACAAGGATGTAGTGAAGTGGCAATTACGATTAACCGTGCACCAGAAAAAAGTACAAGCGCACGCTATTTAGTTGACGCATATCAGGAAATTTATGGAGCGATTCCTGAAAATCGGTTATTTAAGGACTGTTTAACCTATGAAGATGGGTGTGAAGTAGGACGTCACTGTGGGCAAGATCCAACGCTCCAAGCGGTTGTGACCAACGGTGATGAAATTGCCGCAGGGATTCAAGCCGTTATTGAAAGACCACTCTTTTTAGTGGGACAGGAGCAAACTTTATTAAGTGAAATTTTAAATTTTTCAACAATCTGTCATCCATTAATGGAGTTAGGGGAAAAAGCCACACACTTATTTCAAGAAAAACGGCCGAAAACGATTCAATTGACTTCTACATTTATTAATCGACAACCAGATTTTTCTTTTTCTTAGAAAAAAGCTGGTTGTTTTTTCTTTGGTAGAATAAGGTTTTTCACTAAAAAATAAAAAAACTTACAAAAAGTAAGACAAAAAACTTTACTTACTTTTAGTAAGGTAGTATAGTAAGCATGTAAACAAAATTAAATGAATTTACTGAGGAAATTCGAAAGGATGAACATATTATGTCAAAATTTACTGAAATGATGAAAAACCGTCGTTCAATCTATGCTTTAGGAGAAAACTTACCAATTTCAAAAGAAGAAGTAACTGCTTTAGTAAAAGAAGTTGTTAGAGAAAGTCCAACAGCTTTTAACTCTCAAACACAACGCGTTGTGTTCTTATTCGGCGATGCTCACAAAAAATTATGGGCAATGACTGAAGATGCCTTAAAACCATTAACTCCAGCAGAAGCATTTCCAAACACACAAGCTAAATTACAAGGTTTTGCAGCTGGTGCGGGCACAATTTTATTCTTTGAAGATACAGATATCGTGAAAAACTTACAAGATAGCTTCCCATTATATGCGGATAACTTTCCTGTTTGGTCTGAACAAGCAACTGGTTTAACACAAGCGAACGTTTGGACTGCCTTAGCGCAAGAAAATATCGGCGCAAACTTACAACACTACAACCCAGTCATTGACGAAGCGGTTGCTGCAGAATGGTCAATTCCTGCAAACTGGAATTTACGTGCACAAATGGTCATTGGTTCCATTGAAGCGCCAGCTGGCGAAAAAGAATACATGGAAGATAGTGCTCGTTTTAAAGAATTCAACTAAATCATTGCTTTAGTAAAACGAAGAGGAGAGGAGTGAAAGCAAATGGTTCAAGCATTACCAAGTAATATTGGGATTCAACAAGTCACTTTGAAAGTGGCTGATTTAGATAAAATGGTAAACTTTTATACGAAAACAATTGGCTTAAAACTTTTAAAACAAGGAGAGGGACGTGCTTGGCTAGCGCCACAAGGCACCAACGATGCAATTCTTGTTTTAAAAGAACTAACAGCTGGGGAAGAAAATCAGGGTACCACTGGCTTGTACCATATTGCTTTCCTGCTACCAACCCGCAAAGATTTAGGCAATATGTTGCTGTGGCTTTTGCAGGAAAATGTGCAAATTGGCGCAGCAGATCATGGCTATAGTGAAGCCCTTTACTTAAGTGATCCAGAAAATAATGGCATCGAAATTTATTGGGATAAACCAGAAGAAGTCTGGGATATTCGTCCAAATGGTGAAATTATCGGTGTGACAGAAGAATTAGACGGTGATAGTTTAGCTGCAGAAGCTGACGGTCACTGGCTAGGAATTTCCGAAGGTTCTAAAATTGGGCACATTCATTTGAAAGTGGCCGATTTAGATACCACTGAAACGTTCTATAAAAATTTAGGGTTTGGCTTAAAGTCTAACTTTGGTCAACAAGCGAAGTTTTTTGCAGCGGGTCAGTACCATCATCATATTGGGACAAATACATGGAGCGGCAAACAGCTGCCAACGATTCAAGAAAATCAATTTGGCTTAGAAAATTACACCTTCCGTTTACCAACTGCGGCAGATTTAGAGATAGTCCAAGCCAATGCGGAAGAAGCAAAGTTACATTTTATTGCCAAAGATCATTTACTTGCGTTAGAAGATCCTAGCGGCATGATTATTCAATTTACCTATTAAAACCACTCTCAAACTAGCCCTTCGTTAGAAAATGAAGGACTAGTTTTTTTGTCTTTTTTTGCATTGTTTTGCATTTGTTTGCAAAACAATGCAAAAGATGCTATCTTTACTTAGAAGAGGTGAGGAAGCATGTTGATTGAAGAACGTTTAGCCAAGATTCAAAAAATAGTGAATGAACAAAAAAGTATTTCCATGGAAGCGTTAGCGGAGCAAGTCTCCGTTTCAAAAGATACTATTCGGCGAGATTTAATTCGTTTAGAAAAGGAAGGACATTTAAAGAGAACGCATGGTGGCGCTATCTCAGTGCAGTCTGAAGCAACTATTTACGATTATGCTCAACGAATAGTGAAGCATCCAGAGAAAAAACAAGCGATTGCCCAAAAAGTTTGGGCAAATATTCCCAAACAAGCGTCCATTTTTTTTGATTCATCAACCACGGTGGAAGCAGCTATTCGAGCGATGGAAAATAGTCCGATTCACGCGATCACGAACTCTCTCAGTCATGCGCTACTTCTAGCGCAAATGGATCAAACAAAAATTACAGTATTACCTGGGCAACTGCATAAACAACAACTCTTTTTGTTTGGGGCAGAAACAGTCGCTAAGGTTGGGGAATTTGCCCCCGACTATACATTATTAGGTGTGTTTGCGTTATCTGAACAAGGATTATTTATTCACACAGAAGAAGAAGGTCAAGTCAAACGGCGAATGATTCAACAAGGCAAACAAGTCATTGCCTTAGCAGACCAAACGAAATTAAACAAAACGGGTTTATTTAAAATTTGTGAATTAACAGAAATTGATTGTTTAGTGACAGATACACGACCTGATGAAAAATTTTGCGAGCAGTTAGCGCAAGCAGGCGTAACGTTGATTGTCGCAGATGAATAATGGAGGATAATAATGAAGCGAAAAATTAATTATACACATATTGCTGAACCTACTGTTTTTGAGAATGTTTTTCCAACGTATTTGACGAATGAAACGATGATGGCGCGTAAGCAGAAAGTATTACAACGAATGGAAACAGAAAAATTCGATCAATTGGTCTTCTATGCAGACAAAGAGCATGGCAGTAATTTTGAATACTTAACTGGCTTTATTCCAAGGTTTGAAGAAGGACTTCTTGTGTTAAATAAGGATGGTATGGCGACACTTATTTTAGGCAATGAAAATTTAAAACTGTGCCAACATGCACGCATCTCAGCTGATTTAATTCATTATCCAGCTTTTTCACTACCTAATCAACCAATGGCTGGGGAACAAAAGTTGTCGCAGATTTTTGAAACGCTTCTCGATGAAACTGCTCAAAAAATAGGTATCGTTGGTTGGAAAATGTTTACAACACAACAGCAAGAACCTGCTACTATGTTTGATGTGCCACATTTTATTGTCGAAGCACTGAAAAAAGCGCTGCCGAAAGAAGCTCGTTTACTAAATGGGACCCACTTATTGATTGGAGCAAAGGGGGCCCGCACAACAAATAATGCCAACGAATTGGCGCACTATGAATATGGGGCGAATTTGGCTTCTCGCAGTATGTTAAAGGCTTTAAATGCAATTGAAGTAGGACAGCGTGAAACGGACATTGGGGCTTTGTTAAATGATGAAGGTCAAACGCCGACGGTAGTAACCATTGCGGCAACTGGTCAACGTTTTGAATATGCAAACATGTATCCGACTGCCAAAGAAATTCAGTTAGGTGATGCCTTATCATTAACTACAGGCTACAAAGGCGGCTTGTCTAGCCGAACAGGTTTTGTTATTGAAAACGAGCAGCAATTGCCAGAAGCGCAACGTGATTATTTAGAGCGCGTAGCAAAACCCTATTTTCAAGCTGTCGTTCACTGGCTTGAAACCATTCGAATCGGACTATTAGGACGAGAAATGTACCAAGCAATTGAAGAACAGTTACCAAAAGAAATCTATCACTGGCATTTGAATCCTGGGCATTTAGTTTCGGATGATGAATGGATGTCGTCGCCTATTTATCCAGATTCAGCCATTCGCTTGGAAAGTGGCATGCTCTTTCAAGTGGATATTATTCCTTCTGTACCTGGTTATACAGGGGTGAGTGCAGAAGAATGTGTGGCTTTGGCTGATGAAACATTGCAAAAAGAGATTCAGCAAACTTATCCAGACATGTGGCAACGGATTGCGACACGCAAAGCCTATTTAAAGGAGACATTGAAGATTGACTTACCAACGGAGGTTTTACCAATGTCTAATTTAGTTGGTTACTTACGGCCTTTTTATCTAGCTAAAGACAAAGCTTTGTGTGTAGAAAAACCAGCTCCTAAATGAGTAGGCTCCTTTTTTGAGTTTCTTTTGGGCCTTATTTATAATCAATATAGCAAAGGAAGAACACCAGAAGAGAGGCGTGATGGTAAATGCACTATCCTGAACATCTGAAACAAGCAGTTTTAGCTAAAGCGAAAGACTTACCATTAGAAGGTTTTGTGGAAGGGCAAGGTCCGCAACAGCCAAAAGTGATGCTGATTGGGGAAGCCACTGGAAAAGAAGAAATTAAAGAAAACGTACCATTTATAGGGCGTTCAGGTCAATTGTTGATGGAACAATTACAACAAGTTGGCTTAAGTCGTGAAACGGTGTATATCACCAGTGCGGTTAGGAGTCGACCTTTTTCTGTGAAAACGAAGCAGATTGCAAAAACGGGAGAAAGAGTAACCAAATTTCCTAATCGAACGCCAACCAAAGAAGAAATCAAAATTTTTGCGCCTTTGCTTGATTGGGAAATCGCTGTTTGCCAACCTGAACTAATTTTGACACTGGGGAATATTGGGTTGCAACGACTTTTAGGATCAAAGCCAACAATCACTGCAGTGCACGGAACGGTCATTCAGTCGCCCATTCAAACATTTGATGAGCAATCACAAAACTATCATTGGACGCAGAAAACCTATCAAATCATTCCACTCTTCCATCCAGCGGCTGTCTTTTATAATTATCGTTTAAAAGAAGTCGTGAAAGAAGATTGGCAAGTGGTTCAAAAACAACTGCAACTGCTTAAGATAGTTTAAAATGAGAAAAATAGAAGGATGGTTGTTTTTTCGAAGAGAGAATGCTACCCTAGAAGTATCAATAAATAGACAGATTATTTAATCGCTGGGTTGAATAATTGAAGGATTCTGATTTTTGCGTAAGCCTTGAAGCAAAAAGAATGAGTCCTTTTTTTGTTAGAAGGAGATTTGGGTATGGAGCAAACACAGCAAAACCATTTTACTGCGTTGTTTTATAAAAATGTTCTGTTAGGAATTTTAAGTATGGCGGCGCAATCAATTTTTATTTTGGCGGACACATTTTTCATTGCAAATGGGATCGGCACTGAGGCGTTGGCGGGGCTTAACATTGTCTTACCACTCGTTAATATTATTAATGGATTAGGTTGGATGTTTGGGGTTGGCGGCGCTACGTTATTTTCGACCACGGTTGCGCAAAAAGAAATCAAAAAAGCTAATCAGTATTTTAGTTTAACGATTGGGTTAGTTTTCGTTATAGGGAGTCTCTTTACTTTAGCGAGCTTGATTTTTTCCGATCAAATTATTCGGGGACTTCAGGGGACCGGTGTCTTGTTTGGTTTGGCGAAGGAATATTATATGATTTACCTTAGCTGTTCATTATTATTTATTTTAAACAATTGCCTGATTACTTTTTTAAGAAATGACCATAATCCTCGTTTGGCAACGATTGCTTTTGTCAGTGGGGGAATTGTCAATATTATTTTGGATTATGTCTTTATTTATCAATTTGGGTGGGGCATGGCAGGTGCGGCCATTGCAACGGTGATGTCACCGTTAACAAGCTTAATCCTGATTACGTTGCATAAGTGGTCGCCGCAACGAGTTTTGCGTTTTGAAAAGTTTAAAGTGAAATTTCAGGATGTTCGAGAAATTATGTCGATTGGTTTTTCCTCCTTTTTAAATGAATTTTCTTCGGCCTTTGTCATGTTTTTATTTAATATTGTTTTGTTAAACTTAGTTGGTCATGTGGCGATTTCAGCTTATGCGATTGTTGCCAATCTCAATATTATTGTGATTGCCATTTTTACAGGGATTGGGCAAGGGGCGCAACCATTACTCAGCCGATACTATGGTTTAGGGGAAACGAAGGTGTTGCGTAAATTTGTTAAACTTAGCTTTATTACGTACTTGGTCGCCGGCTTCCTGTTCTTTTTAATCAGTCAAGTGTTTACGGGACAAATTATTGAGGTCTTTAATAGCGAAGGGAACGACCAGTTGGCGCAAATTGCTAGGACAGCCATCCGCTTATATGCGATTTCCTTCTTGTTTACAGGATTGAATTTTATGGGGATTTATTACTTTTCGGCAGTTCGTAAACCGAAAATGGCGCTAATGATTTCCTCTTTGCGTGGGTTCTTTTTAATTGTGCCAGTTTTATTTATTTTGGTGAAATTACTAGGATTAACCGGTGTTTGGTTAGCCATGCCAGTAGTTGAATTTGTTACGTTTGGACTAATGCTTGTGGGCTACCTTGCGTATCTAAACTATTTGAAAAAAAGAGAAGCAGTAACCTGATGTTGGTTACTGCTTCTTTTTTGCTTAGTTTACATAGTTTTCAGTTAAAGTCATGAATTGTTCCACATCTTTTAGGACTTGATCAATGCCGGCTTGCCAGAAATCAGGTTTTGTTAAGTCAACATTTAAATGTTTTTTCGCTAATTCTTCGCTTGTCATCGAAGCAGTGTCTCTTAATAACGCAATGTATTGGTCTTCAAAAGAGCTGCCTTGTTGATTGGCATACGCATAGATACCCATGCTGAATAGATAGCCAAAAGTATATGGGAAATTATAGAAAGGCACATCATCAATAAAGAAGTGCAATTTGCTCGCCCAGAAATGAGGATGATAACTGCCAAGACTATCTTTGTAGCTTTCTTTTTGCGCCGCTAACATTAATTCAGTAATATCTTCTTCCGCTACTAAACCTTTTTGGCGCGCTTGATAAAAATTATTTTCAAAGATAAAACGCGCATGAATGTTCATAAACATGGCAATGGCATTTTGCATTTTTGTGTCTAAAAGGTTAATCTTTTCAACATCTGATTTGGCCTCTTTTAAGGTGGCGTCAGCAACAATCAATTCTGCAAAGGTACTAGCTGTTTCTGCTACGTTCATGGCATACTCTCGATTCAATGAAGGTAAATCCCACATCACGCTACTATGGAAAGCGTGACCTAATTCATGGGCTAAAGTAGCTACTTCGTTGATTGAATTGCCAAAGGTCATGAAAATCCGCGACTCTTGTGTTTCAGGTAATTCTGTACAATACCCCCCAGGACGTTTGCCTGGACGATCTTCAGCTTCAATCCAACTTTTTTCAAAAGCCATTTGGGCAAAATCGGCCATTTTCGGACTGAATTTACGGAAATTTTCTAAAATAAAGGCAGCGGCTTGATCAAAGGAATACGTTTTTTCTTCTAAATCACCTAAAATAATTGGTGCATCTTGGTCTTGCCAATCCATTTTTTCTTTACCGAATAATTGCGCTTTGCGCGTTAGAAAGTCGACGAATGGTTGTTTATTTTTTTGGATGGTTTCCCACATAACCGTTAATGTTTCTTGACTCATTCGATTATAGTTTAAGGGATTTTCTAAATAATCTGTAGTGCCATGCAATTTGTAATCAGATAAACGGAACCCATCCAAGTGATTTAGGGTGTCTGCTAAAATTGAAGCTTTGCCACTCCAAGCTTTCTCCCAGGCTGTAAACAAACGTTGACGAACCTCTTTGTCAGGATCTCCCATCATGCGGTTAAAGGCTTGGCCTGCAGATAGTTCTGTCACAGAGCCATCTTTTTCTTCAAAAGGAATCACAATGGAAGCAACAATCGTATCGTAATGTGTACTCCAAGCATTTAACCCATCTAGAGAAAGCGTATTGATGATATTTTCTTCTTGTTCGGAAAGCAGTTTTTTTCCATCACGTCGTAATTCATTTAAGCGAAAAGCCATTGTTTTAAACGGTTCTTCGGCTAACAGGTCTTGCCAATGTTCTGCTGAAATCTCGGTGATTTTTTTAGTAAAAATGGTTTCAGCTAATTGAATCGCTGGCAACAGATTGTATAAATCGCCTGATAAAATTTTGGCCTTGGTATCATTAGTATTAGCAGAAATTAAAGCAGTTAAAAAACTATTACATTGTGAAAAGCCATTTGAGATTTTCCCTTGTAACGTTAAGATTTCAGCAAATTGTTCTTTGCCTTGGGCACTTTCTGGTGTCCATTTTGTGATTAATTGATGGTACTCTTTTGTCTGTTCGGTTAATTGAGTCATTCGTTGGCTAAGTTCTGTGGACTCGCTCCCATTGGGGAAAATACTGTCTAAATCCCATGTAATAGAATAGGTCATATCCAATCCTTCTTTCATTTTTTTCTTTTCAGTATATCATAAGACCTAAGAGAAGTTGTTTCTTTTTCCCTCGAAACCGACTATAATAAAAAAGAATTTTCCGTGGCAGTCACGGGGCAACTTGAAACCAAGAAAAGAGGATTATATGAAAAATTATTTGAAAGACAGTAATTTATATTTAGTCATTGCGTTTGTTATTATGGCCATTTTATTTTTCAGTTCATCACAGACGTATGAACAGCAATCACAAGTTGGTCTTTTAGATAAACTTCTGAGCAGTCATCCTTTTGAAGAACAATTAAAAAATATTTCTTTTCAATATGCTGGCAGTGAAGTGAGCATTCAAGCTAGTGGTTATAGTAAATTTGTTGAATTTTTTATTCGTAAGGGAGCCCATTTTGGTACGTATTTTCTATTAGGTGGTAGTTGGTTTATTGGATTAGTGCCAAGAATCAAAGGCCTGTTTTTAACAGCTGTTGTTTCCTGGCTAGCTGCTACTGGCTATGCAGGTTTAGATGAATTTCATCAAATGATCACAGGCGGAAGGACCCCTCTTTTTCAAGATGTTATGTTGGATGCCATGGGTGCTTTGACAGCCATCGTTATTTGTTTGGTGGTTCATGGTTTGAAGAAAAATAAAAAAAGAAGACGCTAATTTAGAAGAGCTTCGTTTATTCGTCAGAACGGTGGGTAAGCGAGGGTCTTTTTTTGGTAGCGCTTGTTCCTAACTGAAAAGAAGAGTAGAATAAAGGAGAATAGTAACGAAAAGTCAGGAGGAATCAAGGATGTCAGGACACAGCAAATGGAGCAACATTCAAGGGCGTAAAAATGCGCAAGATGCCAAACGTGGGAAAATTTTCCAAAAAGTTTCAAGGGAAATCTATATGGCGGCAAAAGCAGGTGGCCCTGACCCCGCAATGAATCCTGCTTTACGTTTAGCAGTCGATAAAGCTAAGTCAGCCAATATGCCCAATGATAATATTGCTCGCGCCATAAAAAAAGCCAGTAGTGCTGGTGAAGGGGAACATTATGACGAGGTAACTTATGAAGGATACGGGCCAGGTGGCGTGGCAGTTTTAGTTCATGCACTAACAGATAACCGCAACCGAACGGCCACCAATGTTCGCGTCGCGTTTACTCGAAATGGTGGCTCTTTAGGTGAAACGGGTTCGGTGAATTATATGTTTGATCGTAAAGGCTATATTGTCATTAAGAGAGAAGATCATGCAATTGAGGAAGACGACATGCTAGAAGTCGTTTTGGAAGCAGGCGGCGAGGATTTAGAAACATCACCAGAAGTATTTGAAATTTACACAGCACCAGAAGATTTTACAGCGGTTCGCGATGCTTTAGAACAAGCAGGTTATTCATTAGCACAAGCTGAATTAACAATGGTTCCGCAAACCTTACTAACCTTGAACGAGGAACAAAAAGCGCAATTAGAGCGCTTGGTTGACAAGTTAGAAGACGATGATGATGTGTCAGAAGTATTTACCTCTGCAGAAAATCTATAAAATAAAGGGATGCTTGGCGTCCTTTTATTCATAAAATGAAAGCGGATACAGAATGGAGGGCATTTTGAAAAAGAGAATTTGTTTACAAGCAATCAGGGAAGAAGCGGAAGCATATTATCGTAACGGTGATTTTTATTGCTCGGAAGCGATTGTGGCGACCATTCGGCAACACTTCGATGCGGAGATTCCCATTGAAGCTGTGGCCATGGCTTCTGGGTTTCCTGTAGGTGTTGGAGGAGCGAAGTGTATTTGTGGTGCTCTTTCAGGCGGGGTTATGTGTCTGGGCTACTTTTTTGGTCGGACAGAAGCCAAAGGAGAACAAGTAAATAAAACGATGGCTTTAGCCAACGAATTGCATCAAAGTTTTCGACAAAAGCATCGAGTGGTTTGCTGCAGTATTTTGACAAGTAAAATGACGATGGGTTCACCTGAGCATATGGAACAATGCATTGGCTTTACTGGAGAAATCGCTGAAATAACCGCAAAAATTATTGCACGAGAACTTGCTTACGAATTAGTCTAGTAAAAAATGAGAGAGGAGCAACCAGATTCATTCACCTGAATCTGGTTGCTCCTCTCTCATTTAATGCGTAATCAATTAACCAAGTACTTTTTCATAAGCTTCCACTTGAGATAAGACACGTTGGAGCTGTAATTCATTTTCAATATAGTTGATTGAATTACCTAAATCTTCTTGGCGGTTTGTTTCTAAACGATCGACTTCTTTTTTTGCTTCGTTCAATAAGTGTAGAACTTCTTCCTTAGATAACATGTACTCACCTCCTTGCGCAGTTCATCTACTATTAGTGTACTCCTTTTTTTCAAAAAAGGGCAATAATAGGATATTAAAAAACAAAAATAGCGGTCCTAACCGCTATTTTTGTTTACTCATGGCGTTGTTGTGCTAAAATCGCTTCGATTCGTTCTCTTTGATCTGCCAAAAAGTGAGGCAAATAAAGGGGGATTTCATCAAAGTTTGAGCTTTGATTTTCATAGGCTTCGGCATCTAGCAGGCCTTTTTGTGTGGCTACTTCAAATAACAAGTGGTTCGGTTCTCTAAAATACAATGATTTGAAAAATTCGCGGTCTTTAATTCCTGAGTTTGTAAAATTCTTTTCCTCTAACAGGCTATCAACTTGCGTTAATTCTTGCGTATCTTCCACCCCAAAGGCGACGTGATGAACGCCACCAATTCCTTCAATGGCAAGCGGATTGGTACGGTCATCAATGATATGCACCTCTTGATAAAACTGTGGATGATGATTTTCCAGAACGGTTACTTCATGTGCAGTTTCAAAAAAAGGTACTGTTTCTTTTTCATGCCAATGTAAATAATCCACTAAAGGTTGTTTGGTAGCTGCGGCATATTGGACGCGTAATTGAATTGCATCAATGCCTAAAATTGCATGTTCTACTGGAATTTCAGCATGCTCAGCTGGAAAATAATCTTCCGCATTTTCAAATTCACGTAACGGAACAAGCGCCATTTGCGTATTATCGGGCGCTTCAAAACGCAAAATTGGGTGTTGGTTAAATGTTTCCACACCATAGTGGCAGATACCCGCTTGCTCAAGACGTTCTGCCCAAAAATCCAAAGAGGCGCGCGTTGGTACTTTTAAAATAGTTCGTTCAATCGTATTTGTCCCAAAGGATTGATCTTGGCCATCATTCAATTCAAAAAAAGTTAATTCGGTACCTGTTCGTTGCTCATTATCTGAGAAAAATAAGTGATACATGGTGTGATCATCTTGGTTGATCGTTTTCATTAGTAATTTTAATCCCAGTGTATTATGATAGAAGTCAAATGTAGGCTTTATCAATCGATTTAAAATAGAGATATGATGAATTTGTGCATACATAGTAAAATTCCTTTCTTGGAGGTTTATTAAATGAAACAATTTTTTCAAAAAGGGTCGAAACCTAATCAATTAGTTGTCGCTTTCCATGGTACTGGTGGCAATGAATATCAATTATTAACCACCATCGCAACCCTTTATCCAGAAGCGAGTGTTCTAAGTTACTTAGGGACAGAAGGTGTAGGCGAACAGCGACGCTTTTTTGCGCCATTAGTCAATGGAGCATTACCTCGTGCTAACTTTGATGAGCGAGTGACGGCGTTTCTAGAAGAAGTTTGGCAACCGCAAAAGTTATACGATGAAGTTATTTTTATAGGGTACTCTAACGGTGCCAATTTTATTTTAGGCCTGTTAGAAAAGAACCCGACTATTGCTAACACTGTTATTTTACTGCATCCAAGCAATTTAGGCTATCAATATGTATCTGGTGAGTTTGCGACAAAAGTGATTGTCACAACAGGGGCTCAGGATGAGTTGAGTATTCCGGGACAAGTTCTTTCTTTAGCTAACCAATTAAAGAAACATTTTCCAGTCGACTTTTTACTAGTGGATGGCGGTCATGGCTTATCAGAAGAAGAAGTAACGAAAATAAAAGAAGTTCTTTAAAAAACAAGCTGCAACTTTGCTGATAAGTGGTTGCAGCTTGTTTTTTCATGTGTGTTTAAATAATTTAGTTCTTTTTATTAATGAAAGCTTCCGCAAGGGCAAAGTCTCCTGCGTAAGGTTCATCTACGCCATTTACTTTTTGATAAAGGTCGGCACCTTTACCAGCTAAGACAATCGCATCATCAGCCGTTGTGCTTAAAGATAATGCGTGAGCAATTGCTTCGCCACGATCTAAAACGGTGTAAACAGGCATTTCTTTGGTAATATGGGCTTGGATTTCTTGGCAAATTTTTGCTGGATCTTCACTGGCTGGGTCATCGGTTGTTAGGACTGCAACATCAGCCAATTCAGAAAGAACCCTACCAAAGTCTTTGCGGCGAGAAATCGCTTTGTCTCCCGTACTACCGACAAGAACAATTAAGCGGCCGTCAGGATGTTCTTCACGGACAAAGGTTAAAAGATTCTTCAAACTGTCATAGTTATGAGCGTAATCAACATAGACGGTTGCACCGTTGGTATTCGTTAAAGATTCCATCCGGCCAGGGACGGTGGTTGCTGCGATCCCTTGTTGACACTCTTCTTTTGAAGCTCCCACAAGGACACTAGCGATCGCCGCGCTTAACGCATTACCTTTGTTAAAATCACCACCTAAACGAAGGTGATAAGAGCCGGCCAATCCTAACGCATCTGCAGGACTTTCAACGATAAAACGTAAGGAATCATCTGAAGAAACAGCGAATGAATAGTCAACTTCTGAAGCTGGCTGACTGCCATAGACAATGGCAGGGACTTTTTGCTGTTGTGCGGTTTCTTTAAGTAATGGAAAATAATCAGCTTCGTGATTCAACACAATGACTTTAGAATGTGTAATCAATTGACGTTTGCAATAAAAGTAATCGTCAAAGGTTGGATGTTCAATTGGACTGATATGGTCGGGGGTAATGTTTAAAAAAATGCCGACATCAAAAAATAACTTGTAGACACGATTAGTTTTGTAGGCTTGGGAAGAAACTTCCATAATAAAATGAGTCATCCCGTTAGCAACAGCGGTTGCCATCATTCGATACAAGTCCAAAGATTCGGGTGTAGTCAAGGCAGATTTAAAGAATGTTTTGCCATCTAATGTCGAATTCATGGTAGAAAGCAAGGCTGTTTTTTGTTGTGTAGCAACATCTAAAATATATTTGGTGAAATAAGCCGCTGTTGTTTTACCCTTGGTTCCAGTAAAGCCAATCAGTTTTAATTTATTTTGTGGATAATCATAAAAAGCCATGCTTAACACAGCCATTGCTTTTTTAATGTCAGTCACGATAATTCCTAGTTGCGCCGGAACCTCATAAGGCACCTCAGAAACATAGATTTCTAGGCCGTCTTTTACAGCATTTTCTAAATAGATTTCTTTAAAGTTTAATCCTTTACAAAAAAAGAGTGTTTCTGCTGTTACGTCTCTCGAATCGTAAGAAAGAGCCGTTACTTCTCGTTGACCTAACGTGTCGGAAAGGGTCAAGTGCCAGCCTTCTGGTGAAATAAATTCTTTTAATAAATCTTCTTTTTCTAAGCAATCGCGAATTGCGAATAATGAAATCGTCACTTTTTTTGCCTCCAAACGTTTCAACGAAATTTCAAAACTGATGTCATTATAGCATTATTTTTCTTTTAAAAAAACCATCTCGTTAGCGTGAGAAAATCCATGAGAAATGTTAAAATAGGATAATTCTTCGAGAAAGTCGTTGCATATCCCAAGATGAACAATTAAAATAAAGAAAGCATACTCAAAGAATATTGGAGGACAAAATGATCAATCAACCAAATTCAGTTGATCAACCAATCCTGACGAACCAAGAAAAAATGGTCAAAGGCTCAGCTTGGATGACAGCTAGTAATATTATCTCCCGCATGTTAGGGGCGATTTACATCATCCCCTGGTACGCTTGGATGGGCGAGCACGGAAACGAAGCGAACAGTTTGTTTTCAATGGGGTATACGATTTATGCCTTATTCCTAATGATCTCTACCGCCGGAATTCCAGGTGCGATTGCCAAGCAGACCTCGCATTATAATTCATTGAACGAATATAAAATTAGTCGACAGCTTTTTTATCGTGCCTTACAACTAATGGGTGGCTTAGGTGTGGTTTTTGCTATTGTGATGTATTTGGCATCTCCGGCATTAGCAGCTTTGTCTGGCGGAGGACCTGAATTAGTTCCAACAATGCGTTCATTAAGTTTAGCCGTTTTAGTTTTCCCAAGCATGAGTGTCATTCGCGGTTATTTCCAAGGAAATCAAGAAATGATGCCCTTTGCTTTATCACAAATTGTTGAACAAGTAGCACGAGTTTTTTACATGTTATTAACTGCTTTTATTATCATGAAAGTCTTTGAAGGTAATTACGTTACAGCGGTGACCCAAGCCACTTTTGCGGCATTTATTGGGATGCTCGCAAGTTTTGCGGTTTTAGGTTATTACATGTACAAACAAAAACCATTATTTGATTATTTAGAAGAACACAGCGCCAATGAACATGAAATTGCTCCAAAAGAGTTATTGATTGAAACTTTTAAAGAGGCGATTCCTTTTATCGTAGTCGGCTCAGGAGTGACTGTCTTTAAACTTGTCGATCAGTTTACTTTCTCAAACTTTATGCGTTTGTTTACGGATTATTCAGATACCCAATTACGAGAGCTTTTCGGTATTTTTAATGCCAATCCGGACAAATTAACCATGATTGTCGTGGCTTTAGCGACTTCGATTTCGGCTACTGGATTACCGTTAATTACAGAAGCGGTCACCTTAAAAAATCACCGTGAATTAGCGCGTTTGATTAGTAATAATTTACAACTTTTTGTGTTTGTAATGTTGCCAGCAACGTTCGGTATGATTGTTTTAGCGCAACCACTATACACTGTTTTTTACATGCCAGATGCTTTAGGTACTTCTTTATTAGTGCAAGCTTGTTACGCTAGTTTATTCTTGGGCTTGTATATGTTAGTGTCAAATATGTTGATGGGGATGTATGAAAATCGTGATGCAATGCGTTATTTAGGAATTGGTTTAGCAGTGAAATTAATCGTGCAATTCCCCGCAATCCGTTTATTTGAAGTTTACGGTCCGTTATTAGCAACGATGATTGGCTTTACGGTTTCTTGCGTATTGATTCTAAGAAGAATTCGTCAAGTGACACGTTTTAATTACAAATTAACCTTACGGCGAACATTGTTAATGTTCTGTATTACAGTCATCATGATGATTATCGCTTTGATTTTCCGTCAGTTCTTGTATCTATTTTTAGATCCAACTAGACGTTTCCAAGCCTTCATTATCGTTGTAATTGTGGCTGCTGCAGGAGGCGCTTTTTATGGCTATTCGGTCTTGAAGATTCGCTTAGCTGATCGTTTATTAGGGAAAAATGCCGCAAAATTACGTGCAAAATTCAATATTAAATAATAGCTGATTGAACTCCTTTCAGCAGATTCTCTTAAGAGACAAGGCTTGAGACATCGATCGATTCGATTTATGTCCCAAGCTATTTTTTTAAAGGAAAGAGGAATGACGATGCGTTTAGATAAATTTTTAGCCGATGTTGGTATCGGTAGTCGTAAAGAAATCAAACAATTGTTAAAGAAAAAAGTCGTTACGGTGAATGGTGACGTCGTAAAAGAAGCCAAAACACAAGTAAATGAAGAAACAGATCAAATTGCCTTGATGGGAGAAATTCTTACGTATCAGAAATTCTTTTATTACATGTTGCATAAACCACAAGGTGTCATTTCTGCGACGGAAGATCAGCGAGATGAAACGGTAATTGACTTGTTAACTGATCAGGATTACCGTGCCGACTTGTTCCCAGTTGGTCGCTTGGATAAAGATACCGAAGGCTTGCTTCTATTAACAAATGATGGCCAGTTAGCGCATCAATTATTATCACCCAAAAAGCATGTGGATAAAGAATATTTAGCTGAAGTTGAAGGACTTGTGACAGCGGAAGATTGTCAACTGTTTGCGCAAGGATTTGCCTTGAAAGATGGAGAAATGGTTAAACCAAGTCGTTTAGTCATTGAGACGATCAATGAGGAAGAAGGGACTTCCGTAGTCCGTTTAGTGATTCAAGAGGGGAAATTCCATCAAGTCAAACGGATGTTAGCCACTGTAGGCAAACCTGTGACGTATTTAAAACGATTACGAATGGGCGAACTATGGTTGGATGAAACGTTAGAACTAGGGGGATATCGGCCCTTAACAGAAGCCGAATTGCAACAACTACAACCTAAACAATCATACCTCAATTAAAATAAACAAAAACCCAGCCCTTTCTGCGGAAAAGATAAAAATTTTCTCGAAAAATAGTGTCGGGTTTCTTTCTTTTTCTGCATAAAATGGTATGATTGACTATGTAGAACTTTATGAATAGGAGTGACAACAAATGACAATTGATTGGACAAAAGAAGTCGAAGCACGTAAAGACGACTTATTAGAAGATTTACAAAACTTATTACGGATCAACAGTGAACGTGATGATGCACAAGCAACACCTGAAGCGCCCTTTGGACCTGGACCAGTTGCTGGCTTAAAACACATGTTAGCGTATGGTGAACGTGATGGCTTTACGGTGAAAAATGTCGACAATTACGCTGGACACATTGAATATGGTGAAGGCGACGAAACGTTAGGGATTTTTGGTCATATGGACGTTGTTCCTGCTGGTGATGGTTGGGAAACAGATCCTTATGAACCAGTCATTAAAGATGGCAAAATTTATGCACGTGGTGCAAGCGATGATAAAGGCCCAAGTATGGCTGCTTATTACGCAATGAAAATTATCAAAGAATTAGGCTTACCCGTGTCTAAAAAAATCCGTTTCGTAGTAGGAAGTGACGAAGAAAGCGGCTGGGGTGATATGGATTACTATTTCCAACATGAAGAAGCGCCAGACTTTGGTTTCTCACCAGATGCTGAGTTCCCAATTATTAATGGGGAAAAAGGAAATGTGACGATTCGTTTAACTTTCCGAGGCGGTAACGGTGCTGATTATAAATTAGAAAGCTTCAAATCTGGCTTACGTGAAAACATGGTTCCGGGAACAGCAGATGCTGTTGTAACGGCTGCTTCAGCAGACGAAGCGGCTTCACTAGCTGCTAGCTTTGAAACATTCATCAAACAAGAAGCAAAAATTTCAGGTAACGCAGAACTTTCAGATAAAACAGTGACTTTCCATGTAGTTGGTAAAGGTGCTCACGGTGCTAGCCCACAATCTGGAATTAACGCAGCGACTTTCTTGGCAACTTTCTTAAATGATTACAGCTTTGCAGAAGGCGCATACAGCTTTATTAATACCATTGCTGAATTTATCCATGAAGATTTTTATGGCGAAAAATTAGGTGTGGCTTTTGAAGACGAAAAAATGGGTAAATTGACAATGAACGCTGGGATTGTTAACTTTGATCCAGAAAATCCTGAAAATAGCTTAGTAACATTAAACTTCCGCTATCCAAAAGGAACTTCAGCAGAAGAATTACAAGCAAAAGTTCAAGCAACAGTCGGTGAAACGGTCACTGCAACACAAGGAGATCGCAACCAAGAACCGCATTATGTACCAGTTGATGATCCATTGGTGGCAACGTTACTACAAGTTTACGAAGACCATACAGGCGAAAAAGGCCAAGAACAAATCATTGGTGGCGGTACTTATGGCCGCTTATTAAAACGTGGTGTTGCCTATGGCGCAATGTTCCCTGGCTACACAGACACAATGCACCAAGCCAACGAATTTATGGAATTAGATGACTTATTCCGAGCAGCTGCTATTTATGCAGATGCGATTTATCGTTTAGCGAAGTAAAGTAAAAAAGCTGTTTTCGATTTTCGAAAACAGCTTTTTTTGCAATTTTTGTCTTTTAAAAACCCAAAATCAGAACCGTCAATTTACTGAAAATTTCTTGCAAATCAAAGGATCCCACGATACGATAAATAGGAGAAAACGCAATGAGTGAAACACTTATTGTTAACTATTTAATCAAAGGACGTGTGAAAATGAACGTAGAAGAATTAGTTCAAAAAGCAAAAGATTTAATTGGAGAAGGTAACGTGGAACATGCGCAACAATTCATTGAAGAACATAAAGATGAATTAGGCGAACACTATCATAAAATTACAGCGATGTTAGCTGATACAACGACCGATGGTTTGTTTGATAAAATTAAAGGATTGTTTCAATAGTTGAAAAAAATCTGAGATAAAAGTGTTTAGCTCCAAAAACCAAGTAGGTACGATGATTTCATCTGTTCATGCTTCACAGTGAAACATTGCAACTCTCGCCGTTTAACAGTTTTTGAGCGTGGAGCAAAAATCCAAAGTGATTTTTGTCCCACGCTCTTCTTTTTTTATTTAACTTTTAACCATTGTTTTGGCAACACATACGCAATTGGATTAAAAAGATAATCCGCTCCCCGTTTCACCACAGGCATATTCGTAATAGCTAAAATGAAGAGGGCTAAGAAGAAAAGTGCCAGGATTCGGAAAGTAAACCATTCTTTAAAGAGTGTGTCTAATTGCAAACCACTTTCCAACAGAATAATTAAGGGCATATGCAAGAGATAAGGGTAGAGGGTATCTTTTCCGAGGGCGCTTAAAGGTAACTTTCGTTTCGGCAATAATGCAAACCAAGAAAGAGACACCAATGCTGCAGCAACGTAAAAGAACAGCTGAATGAAACTACTGTATTCAAAGGCCGGACTAATTTCAGCGTAGGAAGCCCAACCAGTTAAGAAGCCCCAAAATTTCGTTGCCAATGACCATTGACTATTTACAAATAAAAAGGAGCTTAAAATTACGCCTATCGCTGCCCATTTGAGTTTGCGATGATCTAAAAAGGTTTGTAGCTTTTGAATATCCATTAAGTAGCCACAATAAAAGAAAGGGAAGAAGCCCAGAGTCCGTCCTAAAGACAAGAAACCTTCCACAGGTAAATAGCCTGAGGCGCAGCCGATAACAATGATGATGGGCAACATGATTTTCGGCTGAACGCGCTGAAGAAAGATGGTAATGGTTCTGTTGCAAAGTTTTAAATAAAGAATAAAATCCCTTACGGTATCTATGATTTAAGCTGGGATTCCCAATAATACCTTGATTTCAGTACAGACCGAAAACCCGAAGAGAGTACCTTCTTTTCGGGTTTTCTTATATAATCCTCGAATGGCTTCCATGCCTTTAATCGTGGTAGAGGCAGTGCGTAAACTTCGATAGAATTTATTGCGTCTCTTTACTGGACGATGGTCTTGTTCAATCAAATTATTCAGGTATTTAATGGTACGATGTTCTGTCCCTTGATAAAAGCCGTATTCTTTTAGTTTCTTAAAGGCACTTGTAATAGAGGGGGCTTTATCTGTGACTACAACCTTCGGTTCATCAAACTGCTTCACTAACCGCTTAAGAAAAGCATAGGCTGCTTGTGTGTCCCGTTTTTTACGTAACCAAATATCCAAGGTTAAACCATCTGCATCGATGGCTCGATACAAATAATGCCATTTTCCTTTAATTTTGATGTACGTTTCATCCATTTTCCATGAATAAAAGGATTGTTTATTTTTCTTTTTCCAAATTTGATAGAGTAGTTTGCCATATTCTTGCACCCAACGATAAATCGTCGTATGAGAAACGTTAATGCCACGATCATATAAGATTTCTTGAACTTCACGATAGCTAAGGTTATAACGAAGATAGTAGCCCACGGCTACAATAATCACATCCTGCTGAAATTGCTTTCCTTTAAAATGATTCACCGTCATTCCTCCTGCTATCTTTTTCTATTATTCTACCTTATTTGATAGTAGATTTAAAACTTTGCAACAGAACCAGAAAATGTTTCTCCATTTGAGTTTATTCCTTGGGTATTGGGCCAATGCTCTACTGTAGATGAAGCAAAAAAATTATTGAAGAATCTTAATTTAGTAAATATTAATTTTAGTGATGAACTTCCGTTATCCCCTCTCCATTGGCTGTTGGCTGATAAAGAGCAATCTATTGTGGTTGAAAGCACGAAAGAAGGCTTACGTGTATTTGATAATCCTGTAGGCGTATTAACAAATAACCCAACATTTGATTACCAATTATTTAATTTAAACAATTATCGTGTACTTTCAACTAGAACTCCAAAAAATAATTTTTCAGATCAAATAGAGTTAGATATTTATAGTAGAGGAATGGGTGGTATTGGGTTGCCAGGAGATTTATCATCAGTATCTAGATTTGTAAAAGCAACTTTTACTAAGTTAAATTCTGTATCAAGAAGTTCAGAATATGAAAGTATTAGCCAATTTTTTCATATTTTAAGTTCTGTCGAACAACAAAAAGGATTGTGTGATGTTGGTGATGAAAAATATGAGTATACGATTTATTCTTCATGTTGTAACCTGGAAAAGGGAATTTATTACTATCGTACGTATGACAATAGTCAAATTACTGCTGTGGATATGAATAAGGAAAATTTAGAGAAGGATAGCTTAATTGTTTATCCAATGGTGGAAACACAACAAATTAACTATGCTAATTAATTTGTTGTAATTCTTGTTTTTATAAGTATTTTCGAAATGAGTTTAAATAAACGGGAATAATAGAAGAGTAGATTTAAGTTATTGATAACTACTAGGTAATTGATGATAAATTAAACAAATTAGATGCTTTAAGGAAAGATGACAAAAAAAGTACAGTATTACATGAAAAAGTGGATTTTTGAGAAAAAAAGGGTTTAACAATTAATATCAAAAACAACTATTCTTATAAAACGAATAGTTGTTTTTTTGTATTCATATTTTCTATAAAAAAATGAATAGTAAACGCTTGTAATTTTTTAATAAGAAGAATAGCTTGTTATAAGAGTAACTACGATTGTCCGCATAATTTTTTTGAAGTGTAAAAAAAATATAGAGTTATAAATGTGATAGGTGTATTAGTATTTATTTAAAAGACTAAAAAATGTGAAGGAGTTTGAATCGAAATGAAAAAAGTATGTGCTATTTTAATGATTTCTGCGTCAGTTTTAGGAATGGTGCCCAGTAATGTACCAATTTTTACAGCAGAAATAAATTATGCGCATGAAAATGAATTACAAATGAATCCGTTTGTTATAGCGTTTGTCGATAAAGTGAAGGGTTCTGTTGCAAAGTTTGAAAATCAAACGCGCCCTCTCTGAACTCCAAATATCTTAGGCTGGTATTCCCATTAATACCTTGATTTCAGTAGACACCGAAAAGCCGAAGAGCGTTCCATTTCTTCGGTTCTTTTTATATATTCCTCGAATGGTCTCCATGCCCTTAATCGTGGAAGAGGCTGTACGGAGACTTTGATAAAATTTATTCCGTCGTTTAATAGGTCGATGGTCTTGTTCTATTAAATTGTTAAGATACTTCACAGTTCGGTGCTCTGTCTTAGTATATAAACCCACACTCTGTAACTTTCTAAAGGCGGAGCCAAGAGAAGGTGCTTTATCGGTCACAATTGCTTGCGTATCCCGTTTCTTTCGTAACCAGATATCTAAGGTTAAGCCGTCCGCATCAATTGCACGATAAAGATAATGCCAACGTCCCTTAATTTTGATATAGGTTTCGTCCATTTTCCATGAATAGAAGGATTGTCTATTTTTCTTCTTCCAAAGATCATAGAGGACTTTGCTGTACTCTTGCACCCAACGATAAATCGTAGTATGACAAACATTTATTCCACGATCATATAACAATTCCTGAACTTCACGATAGCTTAGATTGTAACGCAGGTAGTAACCAACAGCGACAATAATGACGTCTTTTTTGAATTGTTTGCCTTTAAAATGATTCATTACTCTGTCTTCTCTGTCTTTTTTCTCAATTTTACACTAAAATAGATTTTTTGGAAAACTTTGCAACAGAACCGTTGAAGCTAAAGAAATTGGAGCAGACGTTCAAAAAGACGGAACAGTAACGGTTAAAGGTTCAGACGGAAGAATGAAAGTTTTACCAAAAACAGGAGAAACAGAAAATATTGCATTGTCTGTCCTAGGTTCATTAATGGTATTAGGATCAGCATTCATTTTTAAAAAGAGAATCTAATTAAGTATTTATAAAAGCATGGTCGCAAGTTTTACACTCTCCTACTTGAAGTTTCCGAATGAAAACTCTATAATGAGAAATGTGAAAATGTTCACTTATTATAAATTAAGTTTGGAGGCTTTTATTTATGAAAATTGCAATTGCAGGGGCCGGCGCGATGGGTTCCCGGTTCGGACTGATGTTGAAACAAGGTGGTAACGATGTTTTGCTAATCGACGGCTGGCAGGAGCATATCAATGCCATCAAAGAAAACGGATTGAAGGCTAATTATAATGGCGAAGAAATTACTGTTAAAGTCCCAATTGTTAATCAGAATGAGGTGCCCACTGGTGAGCAATTTGATTTGATTATCTTATTCACGAAGGCAATGCAGTTGGAAAAAATGCTGCAGGATGTTAAACCATTAATTGCTGATCACACAGAAGTTTTGTGTCTTTTAAACGGTATCGGTCATGAAGACGTAATCGAAAAATTCGTACCGATGGAAAAAATCTTTATCGGCAACACCATGTGGACTGCTGGTCTAGAAGGTCCCGGCAAGGCTAAATTATTTGGCAGCGGGTCTGTTGAATTGCAAAATCTAGGTATTGGCCAAGAAGAATCAGCGAAAAAATTGGCGGAAACTTTGTCCGCGTCTGGTTTAAATGCCAAATATTCCGACAACATTCATTATTCAATTTATCGTAAAGCTTGTGTCAATGGTACGATGAATGGCTTATGCACGATTTTAGACGTCAATATGGCGGGGCTTGGTGCAACCAAACCTGCTCATGACATGGTAGTGACTATTGTTAACGAATTTGCAGCTGTTGCTGCCAAAGAAAACGTCAACTTAGACATTCCCGAAGTAATCGAACATGTAGAAACTTGTTTTGACCCGACTACGATTGGTATGCATTTCCCATCGATGCACCAAGACTTGATAAAAAATAACCGTTTGACCGAGATTGACTACATCAACGGAGCCATTTCTCGTAAAGGTAAAAAATATGGAGTAGTAACTCCTTACTGTGATTTCTTAACGCAACTGGTTCATAGTAAAGAAGAAATTCTAGGAGCAAAATAGTAATCATTAGAAAGAGGATGAGAAAATGGAAGAAAAATTAACTCCAAAAATATTTTTAAATAAAGTATTAGCGGGTACCGCAACGGGGATCATCGTAGGGTTGATTCCTAACGCGGTATTGGCAGCAATTTTGAAATTATTTAGTGAAAATACCTTAGCAGTAACGATCACACAAATGGCAGTTATTTTCCAACTAGCTACTCCACTATTGATTGGCGCTTTGATTGCGGTGCAGTTTGGCTTCAAACCAATGCAAATGTTAGTAGTTGCCGGTGCAGCTTTCGTTGGCTCCGGTGTTGTGAAATTCAATCCTGACACAGCTACTTATATCGGTGCTGGTACCGGAGACATCATCAATACCATGATTACTGCATCAATCGCTGTCGGCATGATCTTGTTGATCGGCGAAAAATTTGGGTCCGTGGCAATTGTTGCAACACCAATCGTTGTTGGTATCGGCGCTGGTCTAATCGGCTATTATTTATATCCTTACGTAACCAAGATTACTGCCGCTATCGGTGACTTAATTAATACCTTTACTACTTTGCAACCAATTTTGATGTCAATCTTGATTGCATGTTCCTTTGCTTTCTTGATTATCTCACCGATCTCTACAGTTGCCATTGGTATGGCAATTCAATTGAACGGTGTTTCTGCTGGTGCAGCCGCTATGGGTGTTGCCGCAACAACAGTTGTCTTGGTAGTTAACTCTTGGAAAGTCAACAAACCAGGGGTTACTTTGGCCATCGCATTGGGTGCTATGAAAATGATGATGCCAAACTTGTTTAGGAAACCAATTATCTTGGTGCCATGTCTATTCACCGCTATCATCTCAGCAATTCCAGTAGCGTTATTCTCAGTCTCAGGGACTCCTGCTTCTGCTGGTTTCGGTTTGGTAGGGTTGGTAGGTCCGTTGGCTTCATTGGACGCCGGTTTGAGTATTATTCTAATATTAATCAGCTGGTTTGTTGTACCAATCGTAGCTGCTTTCGTAGGTCAAATCTTATTTGAAAAAATCTTGAAATTGTATGATCGTAAAGATGTTTTCGAATTTTTAGGATAGTCAACTAGAAAAAGTGTGAGCCTTGTGCTCACGCTTTTTTGTGCAATTGAAGTTGGTGAATCTCAGCGAAAAGAGAAAGGTACCTTAAATAGTGTGTTTCTGGTCAATAGCACAATGAAATATCTAAATACATTATGAACTGCTTTTCGTTTTATGAAGAGCAGTTTGTGCTATTTGAGAAATTGCTCAATTTAATCATTAAGTAGTTTCATCAATGGTGACTATGCTACTGCAATTCTTGTTGTACCAACCGGGAGCGTCAATAATTTTGTGTAAATAACTCGTCCTTCTGCAAAATAATGGGTTACTCAGTAAACATTGAAGCTAATGTATCCGTCACTTGTTGGAAGCCTTTATGGCTTCTATTTAAGAATTTTTGATTGTATGTATCAAAGATGGATACTAGGAAACGCTCTAGTGATTCTTCATTTTGAAACTGCTCTTTTCTGCGGCTGTATTTCTTGATTTGTTTATTGAAAGATTCGATTAAATTAGTTGAGTAAATGCTTCGGCGGATACCAGGCGGAAACTCATAAAAAGTCAATAAATCTTGATTTTTTATCAGTGACTGCGTCACTTTAGGATAAGTTTTCTGCCACTTCTCAATCATACTCCCTAAAAAGGTATTTGCCTCTTCCTTTGAGCTAGCTTGATAAACAGCCTTAAAATCATCACAGATTTCTTTTCGATCTTTGACACGTACTTTATGAGCAATATTACGGGAAACGTGAACACAGCAATGTTGGTATTTAGCTTTAGGATAAATCTGGTGAATCGTATCTTTCATGCCTTTTAAGCCATCGGTAATAAACAGTAAGACATCATGAACCCCTCTGGAGTAAATGTCCTGTAACAACTCATTCCAAACGTAGGTCGATTCAGTCGGAGCAATCGCATAACTTAGTACTTCTTTAGTGCCGTCTTCTCGTATACCAATGGCAATATAGATTGCTTCTTTGGAGACGGTTTGCCGTTTTAAAGGAATATAAGTAGCATCCATGAAAATAGCGACATACTTATCATTTAGAGTTCTAACTTTAAATGCATTTACTTCTTCAGTCTGCGATTTCCGACATGGTAATACCTTTTCGGAAGAGGTGAATGACGGTCTCCTCTAAGGTATCATTCGTCCGTCTATAAGCAGGAACAGTCTGTTGCTTGAACTCGCCGTTGCGGTCGCGCGGAATTCTGTGAATGTGTTGTGGTAACTCTATTCTACAGAAGGGACTTCCTTTTTTCTATTTACACAAAATATTTTACACTCTCTTAAAATATCCACATTTTTAAACTTTGTTATTTCAATTATGTAGTGTATTATTGATATATAAAACAGGAGGGAATGTTGTATAATGGCCAGAGCTACAAGAATTAGGATGAATGATTCAAAAGGTTTTTCAAATGATGTTACAGAAATTAAAGATATTTATTTGACTGGTGTCAAAAAACCCGCATATTACTCAAAAGAATCAATTTATGATTTTATAAAAGGCGGAAATACTGTTGATGTTAACATTCCTCCATATCCTAAATTAATCCTTGCAATGAGAAATGGACAGCGATATGTTCGATCTGAACCGAATGATACACCAAATGATAATTTGCTAAAATTGCCTAGAGATTAATTTTCATGACTACGGTTAATCACGTAGTCTTTTTTCATTTTAATGATTAATAGTACTAACCTAAGAAGATTTAAATACCTTTAAAAAGCAGAAACATTAGTGGGATGCCATTTATTCAAACAATAAATAATTTGAGTGCTAATATTTTTAAAGATTCTATTATAAAATATGAGATAGCTTAATTATAATAATTTAGTTTACATAAGAGCGCTTAGCCTAAGTAGTAGTTATACCCAGCGATAGAAGTGCTTGATTTGTGAAAAGGCGTTGGTATAATTAGTAGCCTTAGTTGTAGCAACACTTTTGGTCTTTAATATATTGCGAAATAGAATCAATTAAATATCAAATGATTATATAATCATTTGATATTTAATTGATAATTATAGATAAGCGATATTTATTAACCAAAGGAGTTTTCTATGAATAGAAATAAAAATCTTTTCATTTATATAGGTATAATTTTTCTACTTGGAATTTTTGGTATCATATTATTCAGAGGGACTATGTTTTCTTATCAGAAAAATGTAAGTAATTTTTCTGTAATTCATCCAAATTCTATAAATAATTTGCGTGAAGGAAGCATTATTTATATTGGTAGAAAAACTTGCCCTACTTGTGTTTCGTTTGTCCCTAAATTAACTGATACCATAGGGAAAAAAAGAATATGGCTCCTATACTAGAAATACGGACAGATTGTTCGCTATAATCTAGTAAAGGAGCCCCTGAGACATATCTAAATAAACGGTAGGAACAGACGATTTCCCATGCTTCGAGGATCGGAGTTAAACACTTCTGTCCAATCCTCACTAATCGTATACTGTCCAAAACATTTAGGTAAATACAGGTTGAATGTACTATGTTGTACCCAATATTTCCTTGTAATAGGTGGAATGTAAGGGTTGACATTTAAAAATTTATATAGTAACATGGGTTCACAGATGCAGGAGTGTTACTGATCCATAGTCAGGCACCACCAAGTTAAAAAACGAAGTGATTCTTAAGTTATTCATGAAAGAAGCTTGGTTTTAGGATTTGGTGTTTTTTTTTTGTCTTTCAGGAGGTGAGAATAATGATCGTAGTAAAAACACTGAATAATAATATTGTTTTAGTTCAAGATCAAATGGGAAATGAAAAAGTTTTATTTGGTACAGGAATAGGGTTTAAAAAGAGACAAGGGGATTCAATCGATGAAAGTTTAATTAGCAAGATTTTTACTCCGAATGCAGAGGAACAAACGGATCATAAAATTGACAATTTTCAACCTGAAATTCTAAGCGTTTCTGCTAGAATTATTGAATCAGGTGAACTAATTCTAAATCAAAAATTCGGTACAGGCCTACTATTTTCTTTAGCAGATCACCTGACATTTTCAATATATTCTATCCAAGAAAATGATAATCCTATCAAGTGGGAAGTTCCTCATTTATACTATAAGGAATATCAAATAGGTAAAAAAGCATTGGAAATTGTTCAAAACGAAATGGGCGTAACCTTACTGCCAGAAGAAGCTTCTTTTATTGCTCTGCATTTTGTCAATGCACAAATCGATCAGCCAAATATGGTCGATACCTTACAAATTACTGAGGTTATCAAAAAAATTGTTAAAAGTGTGCAGACAATCTTTGACACTATTCTGGATAAAACGACTGCCGATTATTCACGATTTATTACTCATATTCGTTATTTCATTATTCGACAAAAAAATAGTCAAGAATCTTTAAAAATGGATAAACAGATTAGAGAACTTATTCAAGAAAGGTATATGAAAAGTTATGCTTGCGGACTGATTATTAAAGAGATGCTAGAGAGGGACTATCAGTGGAAAATCTCAGAAGATGAATTGGTTTACTTAGTGATTCATATTGAAAGAATTACAACAAAATAACATAAAGGTGTGTTATCTGAACAGAGCATAAGCCTAAACGGAATTTTTTCGTTTGGGCTTTTTCTCGTTCTTAGGAGGGAAAGAATATGGAAAATCAACTGTTAGCGCAACAAATAATTACTCTCATAGGTGGGAGCGAAAATATTTCTCAAAATTGGCATTGTATTACACGTTTGAGATTTAATCTGTTGGATGATGCAAAGGTTAACATGAAAGAAATTAATCAATTAAATGGGGTGATAGGCAGTCAGTTTAGTGGAGGTCAATATCAAATAATCATCGGTGCTAAAGTAGCAGAGGTCTTTCAGGAAATTGATAAGCAATTAGCGAACTCAAATAAAGAAAAGACAACGGATAACAAGAAAAAAATGAATGTCTTAGATACTATTTTTGATGTCATTAGCGGTATTTTTACCCCTTTAATGCCCGCAATTATTGGTTCTGGTTTAATTAAAGGGTTGATGGCTCTGTTTGTCGTTTTTGGCTGGTTGTCTGTGGAAAGTTCATCATATGCAGTATTAAATGTATTATCTGATGGAGTCTTTTATTTCTTGCCATTTTTAGTAGCTATGACTGCAGCGCGTAAATTTAAGACCAAAGAATCATTAGCAGTGGCTTTAGCGGGAATGTTAATGTATCCAACATTAGTAAATGGTGCAGCAGATGGTGCAAGCCCACTATCAATGTTTGGACTATCGATTCCATTAAATAACTATTCTTCTACTGTACTGCCTATTATTTTAGGTGTTTTGTTATTGAGCGTTGTGAATAAATGGATGGATAAAATTGTTCCTAAAACGGTTAATATTGTATTTAGTCCAATGTTATCGTTATTGATTACAGCACCGATTTTATTAGCATTCGTTGCTCCGCTAGGTAATTTTTTAGGTAAATATTTGGAACAAATCTTTACAACTTTATTTAATGTCACAGGACCGTTAGCAGGACTGTTAATGGGAGGACTAATGCCTCTAATTGTTTTGACAGGAATGCACTATGCTTTTTTCCCTGGAACATTTGCCAGTCTTCAAAAGTTTGGGTATGACATTATGTTGCTACCGATGAATTTGGTCGCCAATAGTGCACAAGCTGGGGCTGTTTTAGGGGTCTCTCTCAAATCAAAAAGGGCAGAAACCAAGTCTTTGGCATTTTCAACGTTTATTCCAGCAGTCTTTGGCATTACTGAACCTGCAATTTATGGAGTTACTTTACGCTTGAAAAAACCTTTCTATGCTTCTTTAATTGGAGGCGGGGTCGGCGGAACAATTTTTGGTTTTTTAGCTGTAAAAGCAACCGCATTTTCAATTCCTGGTATTACAGCATTACCAACCTATATTATGAAAAACTCCAATAATTTTATTTATGCTGTGATCGGTTACATTGCAAGTTTTGTTGTTTCTTTCGTTTTGACTATGCTTTGGGGATTTGAAGAAGATGAAAAGGAGGAAACAACGGATAAAAAGACATCTAGTCTAAAGTCAATTCCACAAGAATCGAACCAACCTATTGAGATTTTTTCGCCTATGAAAGGGAGTTTAATTCCTTTAGAAGCTGTTTCTGATGAGACTTTTTCTAGTGGAATGATGGGAAAAGGGGTAGCAATTAAACCATTAGGGGATACGATCTATGCTCCTTTTGATGGTGAGATCACCATGACCACTCCAACAAATCATGCGATCGGGTTGCGTTCGGTTAAGGGGGCGGAAGTGTTGATTCATGTAGGGATCGATACGGTAAATTTACAAGGAAAATATTTTGAGCGATTTGTTTCAGAGGGAGAAACGATAAACAAAGGGCAACCTTTGCTTAGGTACAACCTGAAAGAAATTGTTGATAAAGGGTACGATGAAACAACAATGGTTATTGTCACTAATAGTGCAGAATTTCTAGATATTATTATTACAGGCGATGAAAATGTAGAATCAAAAACATCAAGATTAATGATGTGTATTCAATAAATAAAAAAGGAGAAATAAAGTATGAACGCAAATCAAGGATTTAAAAAGGGATTTTTATGGGGCGGCGCTACAGCGGCCAATCAAATTGAAGGAGCCTATTTAGAGGGAGGAAAAGGATTGTCTACTTCCGACTTTGCAGCATATAAAGATCCTTATGCTTCTGGGACGGTGAACAATTTTACGTTTAATGTTACGTCAAGTGAATTAGAAGAGTATACAAAGCATTCTGAGAAGTATCTATTTCCAAAACGTTGGGGGATTGATTTTTATCACCATTATAAAGAAGATATTGCGTTGTTTGCTGAGATGGGGTTTAAGTGTTTCAGACTATCGATTTCATGGGCGCGAATTTTTCCTACTGGTTTAGAAAATGAACCGAATGAAGAAGGATTAGCATTTTATGATGCGGTCTTTGATGAGTGCGCTAAGTATGGTATCGAACCTCTAGTAACAATGTCTCACTATGAAATGCCAATTGAGTTAACCAAAAAATATAATGGCTGGATTAGCCGAGAACTGGTCTCTTTATTTGAAAAATATGCAAAAGTTATTTTAGAAAGATACAAAAACAAAGTCCGTTATTGGATTACATTTAATGAAATGAATATGAATTTAAACAGTTTATACACTGGAGCTGGAGTTCTGGAAGATTTGGTGGAAAATTCGTTAGAAGCTGCTTACCAAGCATCTCATCATCAGTTTTTGGCTAGTGCATTAGCTGTAAAAGCGGCGAAAGCAATTGTCCCTAATGTTGAAATTGGCTGTATGATCAATCAAATCGAAGCATATGCTCATACGACGAAGCCAGAAGATCAGTTACAGGCAGTAAAATCTAATCAACTGAATATGTTCTATCCAGATGTTCAAGCGCGTGGCTATTATCCAAGTTATATTTACAGTTATTTTGCTGAAAATAATTTGACAATTGATATTGAACCAGAAGATGCTGAAATTTTAAAAAACGGTACAGTAGACTTTGTTGCGATCAGTTACTATATGTCTCACGTGGCTGAAGCAAGAGAGGATGCATCTAAGTTAGCGGGAACATTTGACAGTCCAATTAAAAATGAGTATTTAGAGTTATCACAGTGGGATTGGCCAATCGATCCAATTGGGTTGAGAATTTCTTTAATTAAGTTGTATGATCGTTTTCAAAAACCATTATTTGTATGTGAAAATGGATTGGGAGCAAAGGATGTATTAACCGAAGATAAGAAGATTCATGATGATTATCGAATTGACTACATGAGTAAGCATGTTCAGCAAATGCGTGAAGCAGTGAAAGAAGGCGTTGATTTGATGGGGTATACTCCTTGGGGGTGCATTGACTTAATTAGTTGTGGGACATCGCAAATGTCAAAACGATATGGGTTTATTTATGTCGATCAAGATGACACAGGAAAAGGCAGTTTAGAGCGTTATCGCAAAGATTCATTCTACTGGTATAAAGAAGTGATTGCTTCTAACGGAGAAAAAGTATAAGTCCTGAAAAGTAGCAAGAAGAAAAAGAAAAATGACTTTGAAAAAATATAGGTAGGAAAATTTTTTATCTCATACGTAAAGCGATTGGGACAAACATCCATGAGAGCGATCGATCTCATGAGTGTTTGTCCCAAATCCTTTTTGCCTATGTTTTTGATAGAAAAAATTCGATTAGATCAAACGTTTTTTCCGCTCTTTTATTTATTTTGTTTGCTCTGCCTTTATCCGAACAAGCTCTATGATAAATCTAATCCCTGTGACTAAAAAGACAATCATTCCCGCAAAAAGGAAAAGAAATCCAATCGGTAAAAGGTAAAAATTTTCGTGTAAAATGCCAGCTGCATCAACATATTCTACTGAATTCATTTTGATGAAAAAACAGGCAAAACCAAAAAATAGTAGAAAACTCCCAATCAATGTGGTAATCATATTTAGTTTTGCTCGTCTTGTCTTACTGCCATCCTGGATTAACTTTTCAGTCATATTATTCACATTACTTCCTCCTAAAATCAATTCATCAAGCGAAGTGCGTCTTCTTTTTGTTAATGGATAAACGTATGATCTAATTTATATTCATTGATCCACCCCGTTCTCTCATTTTTCACTTTTAACAGCTATTTAGAATTTCTTTCGACTTTTTTGTTCGGAGTATTGACATAGGAGCCATTTGCCATTTAACAACAAATTATTTTGCCACTTAAAAAGAAAAGTGACAGATGCATTTTCAACTAAAAACAATTGAGGTCAGAAACTTAAAAGTTTTTGACTTTTTCTTTATATATTTAGAACAATCTTTTGTAAATTATGGGTATACTTTAATTTAGGGGATAATAGTGATATTCAAATAAATTACTACTATCTTAAAGTTATTATGTCTATTGCTCTTTATGTTGTTTTTTAAGGTAGTTTTTATAATTTGAAAAAATTTCTTAATTTGTGTATATTCTATGTAATTAGGGTTAAAAACAAAATAAAATATAATTTCAAGGAGGAAGAAATGATAAAAAAAATACTTTTCGGAGTAGTATGTATTTTTGCGTTTGGGGGAATGGCAATCACTGCATTTGCAGATGATACTCTGCCTATCTATGGTTCACGTATTTGGTTTGATTTAAATGGCAATGGAATACAAGACCAAAATGAACCGTCAGCACCTGCTATTCATTTTGATAAACTAGCCTTTACAAATAAGGATTTGACGGTAGGATTTGATTATCCAGGAAATAATCATTTGAATGCTGGATCTACTACAACCCCTATTAATTCTGCTACAGCTGTTATTGAGCCTAAGTCAGCATGGGTAAAGCAGAATTTAAATAAAGATTGGTCGGAAATAACAGATAAAGCTATGGAAACAGATGATTGGACGGAGTACGAAAGTGTTTCAAAGCAATTTTCTGATGCTAATCCGCTTATGGATAATGCAGAAGTACCATACAGAACAGGTTTTGGGAACCTAAATTTAGCTAACTGGATTGCTCAAAATGTACCCGAAGATAGCTCATACATTAATTACATTTACATTAATCCTAGTCAACTACCAAAATGGTTAACTATTACTGAATCCAATAAAGCAAGTATTGTTAATAGTTCACAATTTTCAGCAGATGGTTTCTATTACTTTGATAATAAAGCTCCTCTCCAAACAGTCAGTGGTTACTACAATTTAGATGGAACATTTACTGAAAGTAATGATACTCAAAATCCGTATGTTCACAGTTATGCAATAGCAAATCTAGGATTAATTCCTCATGCTTCTATAAAACTTGATATGACAACAGAACAAAAAATAAGTAATCCAAATAAAGAAATTACTGTAACCTACACAGTTAAAAATGACGGTACGAGTGATCTTGAAAACATAACTTTATCCGATATCGATTTTCCAGCATTTAATTTGAAAAGTGGAGAAGAAAAGACTTTTAGTGTGGCACAAATACCTAATCAGCAAGGAATTATAAATACAACTGTGCAAGGAGATCTTAATTATTACTATGATCAAGTTTACTTAAACCCCGATACAGGAGAGACTTCAACCACTCCACAAAAACCCATGCATCTATTGACAGTTACTGATGATAAACAGGTAACGGTGACTTACCCGACTACAAAACAGTCAACAATAACAATTCGTTATATGGATGAAGAGGGAAATCAATTAATTGATCCTATTACTAAGACAGATATTGTAGGTAAGGAGTATTCTACTGAGCAAAAAACATTTGACGGTTATCAATTTGAAAAGTTAACAGGAAATGCTTCTGGTGTATTTACAGAGAGTGATCAAGAGATCGTTTATGTATATAAGAAAATTGTAACTCCTCCTGTAAAACAATCAACGATAACAGTTCGTTATATGGATGAAGAGGGAAATCAATTAATTGATCCTATTACTAAGACAGACATTGTAGGTAAGGAGTATTCTACTGAGAAAAAAACATTTGACGGTTATCAATTTGAAAAGTTAACGGGAAATGCTTCTGGTGTATTTACAGAGAATGATCAAGAGATAGTTTACGTATATAAAAAAATTGATGTGTTAAAAGAAGAGAATAAAGCTCAAATTAACAAAACATCGAATACTGAATTTAAAGAAGAAAATAAGGTAAATGATAGCGTTAAAATGGACAATACTTCTACAGGAAAAAAGATTGATAAATCTTTGCCTAGAACAGGATTTAATAATAATTTAGTATTAAATACATTGGGTTCGGCTTTGCTTGTAGTTAGTTTTGTTGGTTTTACTGTTGTATTTGTTATTAAAAGGCTAAAGCAAGACAAATAAGGGATTAATAATTTTTTTAATTACAAACAACGTAATAGTACCCCAAGTATTAGATACCATGTCTAATTATTTGGGGTATTTTTTTACGACTATACAAAAAAATCCAATACTAATTCTAGAACATTGAATATCAAGGTAGTGCTATACTCTTCAAAAAATTCGATTTTTTAAATTAGTTCTTATCTACTTAATTGACAATAGAGGTATGATTTTTAAAAAAAATTTCTAGTTCTGTTGCGTATTGGGACAAACCAGTAAGTGTTAAAACTTTGTAGATAGCTGTTAATTCTTCCATAGGAATCTGCTTATTTTGTCTGGCTAATAGCAATAAAGTAAAGTAGTGACCAAGAGTTTTTTGAAAAAAATTCTCTGGAAAAGAGGTTTCTCTATTGATGAATTCAAGATAGTTAGAAGCTAATTTATCTTGATTTGATTCAATACATATACTAATAAAGTTTAAGAGAATTGTTAAAATAATACATCGATTAGAAAGCGTATAAGAAGTAAGTTCTTTTTTTAAGATACTGTTAATGAATAATTGATTACTTTCAATAGTATAAACTCGGAGTGCATTTCCATAAACAGATAATTTTAATTTATTCCAAGTTGGTAGCGTGAATAAATAGTTTTGTAATAATTGTTTAGTATCAGGAGGCATAGAAATTAAACTATCGGAGAGCCCAGCAATTGATAAATCGAGGAGTGCTAAAAGTAATGCTTTTTGTTTTTTTGACATCACTTGATTATGATCAACCGATTTTTTTAAGCGGTGTAATTTAGGTATATCTTGTTTTAAGTGAGCCTCACTCCATGCTAAATGAATTAATTGTTCATAAGAGATGTCTGTGGCACCTTTTTTTTCAAGTGAAATAAAAAAATCTATTACATCGATTTTGTTTTGTTTCAAAATAGATAGTAAATCCTCAGCTGCAATCTTATGATACCCCTTTTCAACCTTGGCATAATAGGAAGTTGAAAGAATGGGTTGGCACATTTCACTTTGTGTTAGGCCCCGATTTTTTCGTTCGATTTTCAGTTGTTTTCCAATAGTGTTCATAAAGTTCCTCCTTTTTAGTCAAATACGACAATTTCCCTGTTGTTTTTTCCTTTTTTCTTATAATAACTGCTAGGAGGGGGAGAAATCAAATGAATGTTTTCAGAAAAAATAAAATTTTTCGTCAACTCTCGTTGGCAAATGTTTTATCTATTGCAGGAGATTCGTTATTTTATTTGGCACTAGTTACGTACGCTAGTCAGTTAAAACAATATTCTCTAATTATTTCAATTATTGCTTTATTAGAAACACTACCTAATTTACTAGAAAGTCTTTCAGGTTACTTTTCAGATCAGACAAAGTATCGTTTTCAATGGCTTATAGTGAGTGGGTTTATTCGTGGGATACTATATTGTTTTGTAGGTATTTTGTTTGCCAGTTCATGGCAAGCATGGCTTATTATCTGTGTGACAATTAGTATTAATTTTGTGTCTGATTGTTTTGGAACATTCAGCAACAGTTTAAGAATTCCGATTATTCGTAGAATTTGTACAAATGACGAGTTAGAGGAAGCGTTGGGCTTAACTAACAGTTTTGGTCAAATCATTCGTTTTATTGCACAATTTTTAGGGGCGGCACTGCTAGCACTTGTTTCATACTCTGGACTAGCGTATCTTAATGCAATAAGTTTTTTCTTAGTCAGTGTGATTTTTTTGTTTATTCAAAAATCTATGGATACCTCTTCTGTTGCAACAAATGAAGAAGATGGCGCAAGGAAGAAAATAGAAAGACAATCGTATTGGCATTCTTTGAAAAAGGCAATCAATCAAATCAGATATCAACCCAAGCTATTTCAAATGGTTTTTCAAGTGGGAATTATCAATGGCTTATTGGCTGCATTTTTACCGTTATTACAAATCATATTCGTAGAAAAAACAAAAATGATCATTGGTAACTATAGCTTTACCGTTGCGTTAACTGGAGCAGTACTAACACTTTCTTTAGCCATGGGAGTCTGTTTGGAGTACCTTTATTTAAAAAAGTTCAGTTAGCTACTGTTGTTTTATGCTTGAATCTTTTTATTATCATTTTTCTAATTAGTTGTTTTTATGAGAATTTTGTTGTTATTTTGAGTGGATTGGCCATTATTGGCCATTATTGGCTTTTTGGTTGGTGTAAGTACGCCCAAATTGTCTGGCTGGTTAATGACTTCTGTAGATTCCCAACAATTAGCTATTTCTGTTGGGTTAATTAATTCTATCTTGGTGATGATGGCGCCATTGGTTATGAGTATTTTTTCTTTGATTTCTAGTTTTCATAGAATACAGGCTTTGATTATTTATTTATTGTTATTAAGTGGTGGTTGTTTAATGCTATCTTATATAACTAACAGAAAATGAACTTTCTCGGCTAACCGTATACAAAATAAAAAAACGATTCGTTTTTATGTCCATATACCCCCTATTATTAAGACAAATAGTATAGTGAGCTTATTATATTGTAGGATATCTATCAAAATAATTTGAGGAATAATGCTAAATAAATAGAGGCAACAAGATACATATTACATATTGTTTATGTAGTATAATCTTGTTGCTTTTTTAATAACTAATTCTAAATTATCACTCAATTCTTTTATCAATAATTGAACGTAAGACTTTTTCTCTTAAATCCAATGAATTAATCTTGTTATTTTGTTCATATTCATGTACTAACAGATCACAAATATAAAGTTGTGAAATTTTTCCAGCTAAAGAACCACCATTTAAAAATTCTTCGATTGCTGTTTGTAAAACTAAATCTGCAGATGTTCCTATCGGTGAATGAATATAATTCGTTATAGCAAGTATTTTTGCTCCATTATTTTTTGCAATTTTTAATGAGTCATAAGTATCTTTTGTTTTTCCAGATAAAGAAAAGATAATAACTAAATCTCTATCTGTTAACAAAGAAGCAACTTGAGCTTGATAATGAGGATCTAATACAGCTTTAGCTTGTATTCCTACCCTCAAAAACATACTTTCCAAATCAAGACTAGTATTTCCACTAGATCCTACACCAAAAATATATAGGCTGCTTGCTTGATTAATAAGTTGGATTGCTTTTGTTAATTTTTCTTCATTAATTAAACAAGAAGTAGACTGAAGTACTTCAATCAAACTTTTAGCAACTTCATCGTGGTATTTACCACTAGATGGTTGTTCTTTTTTTTTGCTAAAATCTTCTTTAGCAATTTCAATTTTTAGATCAGAAAAACCAGAAAATCCAAGTTTTTGACAAAAGCGAATGATTGTTGCATCGCCAACATTCGCTTTTGTTTTAATATCATTCATAGTACTGTAAATAATAGATTCTCCAGAGTTAAGAATAAAATCAGCAACTTTTCGTTCAGATTTTGTTAATAAGGGATAATGTTCATTAATTAAATAAATGTAATTCATAAAATCTCCTCTAGAATGTAATTTTTGTTTATTATACACTATAAAAATTAAAAAACTCCAAAATTCTCCATTTTTCTTGACAACAATGTAAGCGGATGCTAAACTTTTTTTGGAGTAAAAATCCTAAAAAATATAAAAGTGGAGGTTTGTGGAGTTTGAACAAAGCAAAATTCTTAGAAGTAATTTCAGGCGGTTTAATTGTTTCGTGTCAGGCGCTACCTGGTGAACCATTTTATACAGAGGAAGGAGGTTTAATGCCATATTTTGCATTAGCAGCTAAAAATGCTGGAGCTGTTGGTATACGTGCAAATTCTGTTCGAGATATTAAGGAAATCAAAGAGAAAGTTTCTTTACCGATTATTGGCATAATAAAAAGAGATTATCCTCCTGAAGAGCCATTTATTACAGCAACTATGAGAGAAGTAGATGAATTAGTTGCAATTGGTGTGGAGGTAATTGCTTTGGACTGTACTTTACGTAAACGTCATGACGGATTATCTATTAATACTTTTATAGAAAAAGTAAAGAAAAAGTATCCTCAACAACTATTAATGGCTGATATTTCTACTTTTGAGGAAGGAAAGAATGCTTATCAAGCTGGTGTGGATTTTGTTGGTACAACCTTAAGTGGCTATACAAAGGAGAGCAAAAAACAAAATGGCCCAGATATGAAATTAATTAAACAATTAGTACAAGAAAATATTTGTGTTATTGCTGAAGGGAAAATTCATACACCTGAACAAGCAAGACAAATTAAAAAGCTGGGTGTTGCAGGAATTGTCGTTGGTGGTGCAATTACACGACCACAAGAAATTGCTAAAAGATTTGTCGATGCATTGAATAAGGAGGAAAAAGATGTTTAAGAAGTTTTCACAATTAGGTCGCGCATTTATGTTACCGATTGCAATCTTACCAGTAGCAGGTTTACTTTTAGGCCTTGGTGGTGCTTTAACAAATGAAAGTGCAATGAATGCGTATCCAATTTTAGAACAGCCATGGATCCATACAGTATTAAGTATTATGAGTTATGCAGGAAATGCTGTCTTTACTAATTTAGCATTGATTTTTGCTATAGGTATTGCTGTAGGGTTAGCAAACGGGGATAAAGGAACAGCAGGTCTAGCCGGTGGAGTATCTTACTTAGTGTATACAGCAACGATCAGCGGCTTTCTTGCGTTATTTTCTGCTAAAGATGCAACTCTTGATACTGGTGTTGTTGGATCTATTATAATTGGCGGAACTGTTGCATTTCTACACAATCGATATCGGAAAATTGAACTACCGCAATTTTTGGGCTTTTTTGGCGGATCGCGTTTTATTCCAATCATTTCTAGTTTAGCGGCAATTATTATCGGTTCTTTCTTTTATTTAATTTGGCCACCAATTCAAAATGGATTAGCAGTAGTTGGAGAACATATTGCACAAATGGGAAGTCTAGGTACTTTTTTGTATGGATTTTTACTTCGTTTGACTGGCGCAGTAGGATTACATCATACTATTTATCCACTTTTTTGGTATACGTCTTTAGGAGGTACAGAAAGTGTAGCTGGAGTTACTGTTTCTGGTGCACAAAATATTTTCTTTGCGCAACTAGCTGATCCAAACCATACAGGACTATTTACTTATGGTACTCGTTTCTTTGCAGGTAGATTCGCGACAATGATGTTTGGTTTACCAGCAGCTTGTTATGCTATGTATCGTGCTATACCTAAACAAAATCGTAAAAAGAATGGTGGACTTTATTTTAGTGGTGGCTTGACTTCATTTTTAACAGGGATTACTGAACCAGTTGAATATATGTTTTTATTTGTAGCCCCATGGTTATATATAATTCATGCATTCTTAGATGGTCTATCTTTTTATTTTGCTGATATTTTAAATATCCGAGTAGGAAATTCATTTTCTGGTGGATTAATTGATTTCTTATTATTTGGTGTACTCCAAGGAAACGATAAGACAAATTGGCTGAAATTAATTCCTTTCGGAATTGCTTGGGCAATTGTTTATTTCTGCGTATTTACTTTCTTCATTAAGAAATTTAAAGTAGCTATTCCTGGAATGGGAGAAGAGTTGCCAACGACTGCTGAAAATAAATTAAATAAAAAAACATCATTAAATGATGAAGCTCAAATAATCATTAAAGCTCTTGGTAGTAAAACCAATATTGAATCCGTTGAAGCTTGTGCTACTCGTTTACGTGTAGCTGTTGTAGATGGCCGAATGGTTGACAAAGAAACTATTAAACAACTAGGTGCTACTGCTGTTTTTGAAGTGAATGGTGGTATTCAGGCAGTTTTTGGCGGTAAAGCTGATTTACTTAGTCAAGAAATTAATCAAATTTTAGAAATTGAGAATTAGGAGATATCTTATGTTTAATCTATTTAAAAATAAAAAACAAGAAGGAATTTCCATTACTGCTCCTTGTTCAGGGAGGATTATTCCTATTTCAGAAGTAAATGATCCAATATTTTCAAAAAAAGTACTTGGAGAAGGATTTGCAGTTGTTCCCGAAGGTAACAAAATATATGCTCCTTTGACTGGAGGAATTGAAGCTGTTTTTCCAACAAAGCATGCAATTAGTATAAAAAGCGATGCAGATATTGAGTATTTAATTCATATTGGTATAGATACAGTTGAATTGGAGGGTAAACCTTTTTCAATTTTTGTTAATGCAGGAGAGAAGGTTACTACCGAAACATTATTAGCCGAAGTTGATTTTGATCAAATTAAACAAGCAGGAAAAGATCCATCTGTCATAGTTGTTTTTACTAAACCTGAACAAGTTAATGAAGTCATCTTAAATAGTTATACAACTATATATGGTGATTCATGTGGTAAAATTATACTTTGACGTAGAGTTAAGTATGTTATCGGATTAAATTTAAATGAATAAAAGGTGATTATAGACTGTGAGTTATAGAATTTAAGTAAATTATATTAACAAAACACCCTACTATTATATAAATCAGTAGGGTGCTTTCTACTTATCGGAACTTTAGTATATTCAAAAATATTAACATAAGAAAATCTTTTTTTGATTTTCTTGTGTTAGAATATGCAATTTTAACTTTTACGATTTTGTGATAATTTTGAATAAATCAATTAGGAATAGAAGTAAAAAATACAAATTAAGAATTATACTATTACAATAAAAGTTTAAACTTACTGTATCAGTATGCACAATTGATTTTTACTGAAAAGTCACAGTTAAGTTACTGTGACTTTTGTTGAGTATATTACATAGAATAACAGATAAATTAGTTGTGGATTCTTTTATTTAAGTATTTGGAAAAGAGCGGACTGGATTAGAGGGTGTTTTTTCACACTAATCAAGACTTACATAACAAATGGATTTAATTATTTCAATCACCAATAAATCAAAACAAAACTTGGCTGCAATTTTGTTCAATATAAGTGAACGGTTAATTGTATAAAAATACCAAATATATTTCTATAAAAGGTATTCGGCCTAGCTTTTGGGTTTCAATACAAAGTGTGGAATCTTTTTTTTAATATCCAGCTACCTAGTAAACAGGACAAAGGTAAAATTAAAATTCCTGCACAACCAGTTAAAATACTTACTAATAGTTCCCCTACAAAAATTTTAGAATTAATTAATTCTAAAAATGAATAGTTTAAATCCTGTAAGTAAATTACTAATGCAAAATTAGATGCTATAAAAGCAAATAAGAGAGTGTATATAGTCGAATTTAATACCTCAATTACTACGTTAAAACTAGAATTAAATAGTTCTTTAAAAGTTAACTCTGGGTTCTTCGTATATATTTCGTAAGTAGAACTACAAATAGCCATACTTCCGTCAATAACGGCACCAGAAAAACTAATTAAAATAATTGAGACGTTTAGTTCAGAAAAAGGGATATCAACATTTAAATCAAAATTAGCGGTTCTGTTGCAAAGTTTTAAATAAAGAATAAAATCCCTTACGGTATCTATGATTTAAGCTGGGATTCCCAATAATACCTTGATTTCAGTACAGACCGAAAACCCGAAGAGAGTACCTTCTTTTCGGGTTTTCTTATATAATCCTCGAATGGCTTCCATGCCTTTAATCGTGGTAGAGGCAGTGCGTAAACTTCGATAGAATTTATTGCGTCTCTTTACTGGACGATGGTCTTGTTCAATCAAATTATTCAGGTATTTAATGGTACGATGTTCTGTCCCTTGATAAAAGCCGTATTCTTTTAGTTTCTTAAAGGCACTTGTAATAGAGGGGGCTTTATCTGTGACTACAACCTTCGGTTCATCAAACTGCTTCACTAACCGCTTAAGAAAAGCATAGGCTGCTTGTGTGTCCCGTTTTTTACGTAACCAAATATCCAAGGTTAAACCATCTGCATCGATGGCTCGATACAAATAATGCCATTTTCCTTTAATTTTGATGTACGTTTCATCCATTTTCCATGAATAAAAGGATTGTTTATTTTTCTTTTTCCAAATTTGATAGAGTAGTTTGCCATATTCTTGCACCCAACGATAAATCGTCGTATGAGAAACGTTAATGCCACGATCATATAAGATTTCTTGAACTTCACGATAGCTAAGGTTATAACGAAGATAGTAGCCCACGGCTACAATAATCACATCCTGCTGAAATTGCTTTCCTTTAAAATGATTCACCGTCATTCCTCCTGCTATCTTTTTCTATTATTCTACCTTATTTGATAGTAGATTTAAAACTTTGCAACAGAACCCTTCACGATCTAAAATATGCCCAAAAATCACTAAGAAAATTAAAAAAAGTTTCACGTTGTCCCATTTATAAATTCGCTTGTCGTTTTCCATAACGATCACTCCTTTTAGTAGAAAACAGTTCACTTTTGTTTAAGGCAGAAGAGGACAATTTTTCCATTCATTGAGTAGATAATTGTAGATACGAACCGGCAGCCGTTAAATGAGCCCCCACATACTTGCGCTTAAAACAAAAAATTAGGCAGGATGTTAGTCTTAAATTATACTGAAAGAGTGACGATCCTCCAAAGATTTTGTTTATTAAGAAGTGAAAGATGCGGTGAAAATAAATGATAAAATTTCAAAATGTTTCAAAAGTATATCAAGAAAATGCTGTTTTGTCCGATGTGAATTTAACAATCCAACAAGGCGAATTTTTTGTATTAGTAGGGCCGAGTGGTAGTGGAAAAACGACGACTTTGAAAATGATTAATCGGCTCATTGAGCCAACGACAGGTGAAGTGGCTCTCAATGAGCAAGCGGTAACCAACTACCCTTTACGTGAATTACGACTAAAAATTGGCTATGTTCTTCAGCAAATTGCCTTATTTCCTAACTTAACCGTGGCGGAAAATATTGAGTTGATTCCTGAAATGAAAAAATGGCCCAAAGAGCAACGCAGAGAGCGAACCATTGAACTATTGAAAAAAGTTCAGCTGGATCCTGAGGAATATCTGCATCGTAAGCCAGCAGCGCTTTCAGGAGGCGAACAACAACGTATCGGGATTTTACGCGCCATTGCAGCCGAACCAGAAGTGATTTTAATGGATGAACCTTTTAGCGCGCTAGATCCGATTTCAAGACATCATCTTCAACGTTTGGTGAAAGAACTTCATCAGGAATTAGCGAGTACCATTGTTTTTGTGACCCATGATATGAATGAAGCTTTACTGTTAGGAGAGCGCATCTGTATTATGGACGCTGGCAAAATTATTCAAGTCGATACGCCAGAAGCCATTCAAAAACATCCGAAAAATAATTTTGTCGGTCAATTTTTCAAACAATCTTCGCCAGAACTAGCGAACTATTGTGGCGCTGACTTGACTGCATTTTTAGAAGCCGCAGATGAGACGATTGAGCCAGTGCCGACTGTTTTCATGGAAACCAATTTAAAAGAGATTGTCCAACTCATTAATGCACAAGAGAAAGCAAATTTAGTAGAAAAACAACAAGTTTTAGGGTGTATCACCTCAAAAACGATTACTCGTTTTATGGAACAGCTGTTGGAAAGCGAGGAACAGTAGATGCAAGCACTGATTGAAACTTTTTTCGCTCGAAAAGAAGAATATCTGCAAGCGTTAATCGAGCATATGCAATTGTCCTTTATCTCGTTATTATTCGCTGCGTTGATTGCAATTCCTTTAGCCATTTATTTAACAAGTCATCGTAAGTTAGCGGAAAGTCTGTTACAAGTGACTGGGATTTTCCAAACCATCCCTTCTTTAGCCTTGCTAGGCTTACTGATTCCGTTAATTGGTATTGGTCGACCACCGGCAATTGTTGCGCTAGTGATTTATGCCTTATTCCCAATTTTACAAAACACCTATACTGGTTTGACGGAAATTGATCCTTCGTTAGAAGAAGCCGCAGAAGCATTTGGGATGAGTAAAAAAGAAAAACTGTTTAAGTTTGAGTTACAAATGGCATTACCATTTATTATTTCTGGGATTCGAACGGCTACCGTTTTAATTATTGGTACGGCCACGTTGGCGGCGTTAATTGGAGCAGGCGGTTTAGGGACCTTCATTTTATTAGGAATTGATCGAAATAATTTATCGTTGATTTTTATTGGAGCTCTTTCATCAGCTGCACTAGCAGTCTTATTTAATTATGGAATTCATTGGTTGGAAAAAGCGAATGGGCGGCGACTAATCATTGGTGGTACTATTTTAGGCCTTTTGTTAGGTGGTTCATTTTTCTGGAATCAACAAACTTCTTCAAAGGAAAAACAGCTGACAATTGCTGGCAAATTAGGAGCGGAACCAGATATTATTATTAATATGTATAAAGCCTTAATTGAAGAAAATAGCGACATTCAGGTGACGTTAAAGCCAAACTTTGGCAAGACTACTTTTTTATATAATGCCTTGAAATCAGATGAAATCGATCTTTATCCGGAATTTACAGGAACAGTGATCGAAACCTTTTTAAAAAATCCTCCTCAGCTAGACAATCAACCTCAAGTAGTCTATGAAGCGGCACGCGCTGGCTTGAAAAAACAAGAAAACCTTACTTTGTTGAAACCGATGCGCTATGAAAATACGTATGCCGTCGCAGTTAAACGCTCATTTGCAAAAGCGCATCAATTAAAAACGATTAGTGATTTACAGAAAATTAGCAATCAGTTGAAAGCAGGTTTTACGTTAGAATTTATTGATCGGCAAGATGGTTATAAGGGATTACAAGAAAAATATCATTTAAATCTGAATGTCCAATCGATGGAACCGGCGTTACGCTATCAAGCGATTAATAATGGTGAGGTAAATGTGATTGATGCTTATTCAACGGATAGTGAATTGAGACAATACGATTTAGTAACGTTAGAAGATGATCAAGCGCTATTTCCGCCTTATCAAGGAGCACCACTTATTAAAACAGCAACGTTGGAAAAATATCCAGAATTAGCAGAAATATTGAATAAATTGGCAGGAAAAATTAGCGAAGAAGAAATGAGTGAAATGAATTATCAAGTCAATGTGGAAGGGCAAGATCCTAGCATAGTGGCGAAAGACTATTTAAAAGAAAAGAATCTTCTTAAATAAGTATTTTTTACTGAAAAAGACTGGTATATAAACATTTATCCAGTCTTTTTCAGATAAATAAAGAGTTTAATGTGAAAAGTACCTGTATTTTTACTCATTTTTGGATATAATAAAAGAAATGAATGGAGAGGAGTGGTCTATATGAAAAAAGCAGAACGTCAACGTTTGATTAAACAATTAATTATGCAACAAGAAATTGAAACACAAGATGAATTAATCACTCGTTTGGAAGAACTTGGCGTCCGAGCCACTCAAGCGACTGTTTCAAGAGATATCCGTGAAATGAGTATTGTTAAAACACATGGTGCAGATGGTCGTGTCAAATATGCAATTTTTTCTCAAGCACAAGGCACAAGCAGTGAAGAGAAATTACGAGAATCAGTAAAAGATTCAGTTGTTCGAATGGAGCGAGTACAATTTATTGTCATCTTGCATACAGAGATGGGGAATGCCGATGTGGTGAGTAACTTTTTAGATGAAGTAGCTTATCCAGAAGTGGCTGGTACAGTGGCTGGTGCGGATACGATTATTGTGATTACACGTTCAGAAGAGGATGCGGAACACTTTATCGAACGCATCGAAAATATGATTTTTTAAAATTGAAAGCATCAATAGAAGGGAGTTTTTTTCTTGGTAGAATTGAAAGCGCTACAAAACGGTTCGGATATTCGGGGAATTGCTTTGGATACGGAAGAGCAAACTGCAACATTAACCGCAACAGCAGTAGCCGAGATTGCGGTGGGCGTGGTTCGTTGGTTACAGGACAAAAAACAGCTGCCACGAAAGGCACAACAGCGCCTGACAATTGCAATCGGACATGATAGTCGTCTAACGGCGGAGCCGATTAAGCAAGCATTAGTAGATACGTTTCTTTCATTAGGTATTCAGGTGATTGACGTTGGTTTAGCTACGACGCCTGCTATGTTTATGGCTACTCAATTTCCAACGCTTCAATGTGATGCAGCGATTATGATTACAGCTAGCCATTTGCCTTATTACTTTAATGGCTTGAAGTTCTTCACAGCAGAAGGTGGAGCAGAGAAAGAAGATATTCGGTATATTTTATCTCATACTGATCCGCTGACGGCCAATGAAAATGGCACACTGATGAAGCAAGAGTTACTGCCAATTTATGCGGAGCATTTGGTGGAAAAAATCCGCCAAGGAATTCATTCGCCAGAAGAGAAACCTTTACAGGGCTTTCGAATTATCGTTGATGCGGGTAATGGGGCTGGGGGCTTCTTTGCGGAGCAGGTTCTTCAAGTTTTGGGCGCTGATACGACGGGATCACAGTTTTTAGAACCAGATGGGCATTTTCCTAATCATGTACCTAATCCAGATAATTCTGAAGCAATGAAAAGTATTCAAACAGCTGTTTTAGCTAATCAGGCAGATTTGGGCATTATTTTTGATACAGATGTAGATCGTTCGGCCGTAGTGGACCAATCAGGTGAGGTACTAAACCGAAATAATTTAATTGCTGTTTTAGCGGCAATCGTTTTAAAAGAAGCGCCTGGTAGTTATATTGTGACAAATTCGCCAACCTCAAGTCATTTAAAAACATTTATTGAAGAAAAAGGCGGCCAACAGATTCGTTATATTTCTGGTTACCGAAATGTCATTAATAAAATGATTGAATTGAATCATGGGGGCTTTCAGACGCCGTTAGCCATTGAAACCAGTGGTCATGCAGCGTTTCAAGAAAACTACAATCTGGATGATGGTGCATATGTCGTGGCAAAAATTTTAATGTTGTTACCAGAATTGAAACAAAACAATCAAACGTTAGGTGATCTGATTGCTACATTGAAGCAACCGGCAGAAACCAACGAATTTCGCTTCAAAATTACTGCGGAGGATGTTACTTGTTATGGGCAACAAGTCTTGCGAGACTTTGAATTGTTTGTAGAAAATCAAGCAGACTTTGCTGTGGACCGTGAAAACCAAGAAGGTGTTCGGGGAAACGTGTCTGGTCAATATGGCAGTGGGTGGTTTTTGCTACGCTTAAGTCTGCATGAACCGTTGCTTGTTCTTCAGGTAGAGAATGACCAAAGCGATAAAAATGCGTGTGTCATCGAAAAAATTGCCACTTTTTTACAAAAATACGAGGAAATAGATAGTCAGCAAATAGAAAATAATTTAGGAAATTAAAGGTGTTCTTATGAAAAATGTCTTAAAAGGAAAACACATTGGCTTTTCTCATTTTAGAGAAGAATATATCGAACATATTGCAAAACAGCAATAGGATAATGAATTGCTTCGGCATTTGAGCTGGGATGCTTTACATCCGTGGGGGCTTGAAGAATGGAAAGATTTCACAATTAATAAAGGAGAAGATGATCGATTTCTATTTGCTATTTTAGAAAATACGACAGAGGAATTTATTGGTTGGGTTTCGTTGTCTGATGTACAGTTGAAAAATAGAGGGGCCAATTTAGGGATTGCTATTTTACAAAAAGAGCAACGTGGTCAAGGATATGGCTTTGAGGCGGTGTCTTTAATTTGTAAATTTGCTTTTTATGAATTGGGTTTGCACAAAATCAGATTAGCTGTCAATAGTAACAATCAAAAAGCGATTCAAGTTTATGAAAAAGTAGGCTTCAAAAAAGAAGGAATTGATAGAGAAGCGTTATTTCAAGATGGCCAATGGCTGGATATCTACAATTACGGAATTTTACAAAAAGAGTGGCTACAAATGATTAAGGCTGAGAGTTAGCTCAGGAACTGTTTAACACCAAGACACTAAGCAAACGCAGATATGCCGTTCTCAGCAGTGAATGTGCGGTAAAATAAAAAAGCAGAAGAAATCGGCGGTTACCGTCCGATTTCTTCTGTTTTTTTACCATAGGCCAGGCGCTGCAGTCACAACGATTTGTTTTTTTGTAAACGGATGGAGTAAATGAAGTTGTGAAGCATGGAGCATTAAACGAGCTGCCTGCGATTTTGGGTTGTATAACGGATCACCAATAATTGGATGCCCTTCGCTAGCTAAATGGACCCGAATTTGGTGCGTCCGACCTGTTTCTAAAACACAGGTAACTGCGGTTTGATTGTTAGAAAGAGCTTGGACCACTTGGACATGTGTAATCGCTGAATCCCCTTTTTGAGGATCAATCCGTCGTTTCCGGCGATCATGCCGATCACGACCAATTGGCTGATTGATTGTCTGTTCTTTTTGGTTAAAGTGACCAGCTACAATCGCTTGATATTGGCGGTAAATTTGTTTTGTTTCTAATAAACGCCCTAAAATAGGTAAGACAAAAGGATTTTTAGCAAAGACAATCGCACCACTGGTTTCTTTATCTAATCGATGAACGACATAAGGGACCTGATTTTTCTCAGCTAAATAGGCAGCAACATGATTTAACAAGGTGTCTGTTTCCTGTGGCTGATTTGGATGGGTTTTAATGCCATAAGGTTTATTTACAATCATTAAATGTTCGTCTTCATATAAAACCTTCACACGCGTTGCTTCCCCCAAATGAATAGTGGGACGCACATAATCGGTTTCTTCAAACGTTAAGGTGACACAATCGCCAGCTTGGACTGGAAAATGAAAAGCAGCTGTTTCTCCGTTGATTTTGACATTTTTTTGCGTGCGTAAAAAATGGCGCACTTTTCGAGGGACTAGCCACTCATTTTCTAATAGTTCTTTTACAGTCATTGTTGAAAAATTTTCAGGTAATCTCATTGAATATTCCACCAAATCCCACCTTTCACTGATTCGCTATTTAGTGTAACAAAGCTACTCAAAAGGTCAAGTCAGAACGGAAAAAAAGCTGAAATTTGTTAGAAAGGCAGTTCCTTGAGAGATTCTTAAACAAATTTACATAAAAAACGAAGAAAAGCATGATAGAATAGAGGCTAAATAAAGACTCGTTTCTAAACGTAAGCAATTATTTACCTCTAGTGAAGGCCATATTTCCTTTGCTATAGCGAAAAGACCATTGAAATTGTTTTTCAAGAATTTTTCATGCTTTAGACCTAGGTCGTACCCACAAGAATATGGTAGACTTAGCCAAGAAACGTAAACAGAGGGAGTACTATGGACAATCTTAAACAATTTTTTAGTAAAGTCGGTGTCGGATTACGTCATTTTTGGACGTGGATAAAGCCTTATTTAATACAATTCCATCAAGCCAGAAAGCGGATTTGGAAAAAGTATCAAATCAATAAAATTTTCTTGTTAATTGGTTTGGTAGTCGCTTTAGGTGCCAGTATTTATTTATTTTACTTAGCCAAGTCCGCAAACGTTGAGACCCTAAAATCGGGGCTAAGTGAATCAACACGCGTTTATGATGAATCAGGAAAAGAAGTCGGAAAGTTATTCGGGCAAAAAGGGACTTTTGTGGAACTGGATAATATTTCTCCTTATATTCAAGATGCGGTTATTTCAACTGAAGATCGCGGGTTTTATCAACATAAAGGGTATTCCATCAAAGGGATTGCCCGTGCGGTTGTTGGAAAATTGACCTTCGGGAAAATCGGTGGCGGTGGTGGCGGAAGTACAATTACGCAGCAATTAGCCAAAAATGCTTACTTAACGCAAGAGCAAACGTTAGATAGGAAAGCCAGAGAATTATTCTTAGCGATTGAAATCGAAAAGAAATATTCGAAAAAAGATATCTTGGCAATGTATTTAAATAATTCTTATTTTGGTAATGGTGTCTGGGGCGTGCAAGATGCAGCTCGTAAATACTTTGGCGTGGATGCGTCCCAAGTGACAGTGGGGGAAGCCGCAACGCTAGCGGGCATGTTAAAAGGGCCAGGAATTTATAACCCAATTGATTATATTGACAATGCCACAGCGCGACGGAATACCGTTTTACAACTAATGGTCGACAATAAAAAACTATCTCAAGAAGAAGCCAATCAAGAAGCGAGTGTTAACTTAGCGAGTCTATTAAATGACACCTATGTTGGCGACGAAAATAGTTACAAATATCCATATTATTTTGATGCGGTAATTGATGAAGCGGTCAATCGTTATAAATTTAAAGAAGAAGATATTTTAAATAAAGGATACAAGATTTACACTTCTTTAAATCAGGGGTATCAAGATGCGATGGATGCAACTTATAAAAATGATGCACTATTTCCACCCAATGCAGAAGATGGTGCCATGGTTCAGAGTGGTTCTGTAGCCATTGATCCGAAAACCGGCGGCGTGCAAGCGCTGGTGGGCGGTCGAGGGGAACACGTTTATCGAGGCTTTAACTTTGCAACGCAAACAAAACGTTCACCAGGCTCGTCCTTAAAACCAATTTCTGTCTATACACCAGCTTTAGAGGCTGGCTATAAACCAGACTCTGTTTTAGAAGATAAACCACAAGATTATTATCCAGCGCAAAACTATAGCCGAACGTACAGTGGAGAAGTTCCTATGTACCAAGCCTTAGGAGAAAGCTTAAATTTACCAGCGGTGTGGTTATTACATCAAATTGGTTTAGATAAAGGCTATGAAAAAACAGAGAAATTTGGCATTCCGTTATCAGAAAAAGATCGGTACTATGGTTTAGCCCTTGGAGGATTACAAACGGGTGTTTCGCCACTAACTATGGCGGGAGCTTATAGTGCCTTTGCCAATGAAGGCTATAAAACTGAAACGCATTTAATTACAAAAATCGTCGACTCAACTGGCGCAATTGTAGTTGATAATACTAAAGTCAAGAAAGAACAAGTCATTACCAAAGATGTTGCAGATGGGATTACAAGTATGCTACTAGGGGTCTTTAGTTCTGGGAGCGGGGTCAACGCACAACCAGCAGGCTACGTAATGGCTGGTAAAACAGGTACGACAGAAACCAACTTCGATAGTAGTAAAACGAACGATCAGTGGGTGATTGGTTATACACCAGAAGTTGTCATTGCTACTTGGTTAGGCTTCCAAGAAACCAGTAAAACCCATTATCTGGAAGGTAGTAGCGCCACATATGCCTCTCAGGTGTTCAACAGTCAAGCCAGTGGCATCTTGCCACAAGTCAAACAAGCACAATTTCCTGTCGCGGATGCTTATGCCACAGGTGGGAAAGTTGTTGATAGCAACGATAGTTTAACCGGTGGTGCCAATTCTAATTGGCGGGATAACTTAAAAGACTTTGGAAACTCTGTTCAAGATGGCGCTAGCAATTTCGGAGATACATTGAATGAAGTTGGGGGACAAATTAAAGACGGCGCGAAAAAAGTCAAAGACAAGATTGAAGGAATTTTCGGAGGCTTATTAGGAAATTAGTTGGGAAAACCTAAGAGAAATGGTACAATAAAGATGAAACTATTGAGAAAAGAGGGATTCCATTGAGTAACATTTATGATACAGCCAATCAGATTGAACGTGAACTACGTGAGTTAGACGAATTTAAAGCATTACAAGCAGCGTATGAAGAAGTAAAAGCAGACGAAGCAGCTTACACATTGTTTAAAGAATTCCAAGGATTCCAGCAAGGACTACAAGAAAAACAAATGCGCGGCGAAGAATTCACGGATGAAGATGCTGAAAAAGCACAAAGCATTGCAACGAAAGTGCAAGAAACAGCAGTTATCAACGAATTAATGCAAAAAGAACAAGCGTTTAGCTTAGTTGTCAATGATTTAAACCGAATTATCATGACTCCTGTGCGTGATATGTATAACGATTAATTTACGTAATTGAACTCTGACAAGTTGTCTATAAGACAATTTGTCAGAGTTTTTCTTTTAATGAAAATAAAAAAACGAACAAATTTTCGTATGTTTTTACTGACCAAGCTGGCAGAAAATGATATGATAAAGGGAGGAGAAAAGGAGGGGAAAAGATGAAACTATTGCATACAGCTGATTTACACATGGATCGGTCTTTTGAAGGGTTAACTGGGATCCCGACAGCTTTAGCGAAGCGCTTAAGAGAAGCTAATCAACAATTGTTAATGAATATCGTAACAGTTGCCATTCGAGAAGCGGTGGACTTGGTTATTTTTGCAGGAGATACGTTTCATCAAAGTCAGACCTCTATTTCAATGCAAGCCCAATTGATGGCTGCGTTAGAACAGTTGAAACAAGCAGAAATCCCTGTGATTCTAACATTTGGGAATCATGATTACTATAAAAAAGACCGCTATTGGTTTTCTTTTCCAGACAATGTTTTTTTATTTGAAAAAGAAATGGTTGAGACGCTGTATTTTGAAACGAAAGCGGGCGAACAAGTGGCTGTTTCGGGGTTTAGTTATGAGCATCCCTGGATTGATGAAAATAAAGCACTAGAATTTCCTATCAAACAAGCAGAATCTGACATTCATATTGGGATTTATCATGGAGACACCAGTCGGAAAGCGCAACAAAATTATGCTCCGTTTACATGGAAGGATTTAAAAACCACTGGCTATAATTATTGGGCATTGGGCCATATTCATCAGCCGCAAATTGTTAGTGAACAACCGCTAATTGTTTATCCTGGAACACCTCAAGGACACACGAAAAAAGAACAGTCTTTACAAGGGGTTGCAGTGGTCACACTTTCCCAAAATCAAGCGACTGTTCAATTTGAAAAAGTCGCAGAAATAGATTGGACGAATGAAGAAGTATCTCTGGCGCAATGTCGTGACACCCAAAGCGTTTTGTCTTATCTTGAAACCAGTTTGCTGACGAAGTGGCATGCGCATCAGCAACAGCAATTGATGGCGTTGACACTGAAAGAAACGCAACATTTGGATGTGACCGTGGTGCAAGCCATTGTCAATGGTGAACTATTAAGCTACTTACAGCAGCAGCTTTTACAAAAAACGCAAGGTGATTTTTTTGTTTATCGCCTAATATTGCAAGCAGAGGAACCAACGAAAGAACCGATCTATTTAGCCGCTAGTCCCAATTTATTAACGGCATTAGAAAAAACATACTTAGATCCAGTTATTTTTGAAGATACCACCAAGGAATTGTTACGTTATCCAGAATTTGCTGGAATTTTTTCAATGGATGAGCAGTGGCGATTAGAGAGCTTGCGCCTAGCACATGAGCAGATTAATGAAGACTTTACTATTCAGGAGGACCCACTATGAAATTACTTGCAGTAGAGATTGTGGGCTTTGGAAAATGGCAACAACAGAAAATTACATTTGAATCTGGTAATCAATTGCTGTACGGCGCAAATGAAGTTGGCAAGTCCACATTGTATCAATTCATTCAAGCAATGCTGTTTGGGTTTCCCACAAAGGGCAAAAGAAAACGCGATTACGCACCTAAAAATGGTGGCTCGTATGGTGGTCGTTTGTGGTTGGCACATCCTGTGTTTGGGGAAGTTCAAGTCGAGCGTTTTAAAGAAAAAAATAAAGGGCAAGCAATCATTTATTATCAACAACAAATGGGGGATGAAAAAACCTTACAGCAAATGTTACATCCGCTAACGAAAAAGTTATTTCAAGAGGTTTTTACTTTCCAACAAGAACAATTAATTACGAGTGACAAGTTGACAGAAGAGGAACTGCAAACATCCTTGTTAGCCATTGGTGTTTCTGGTAGTCAACAACTTTTGACTTACCGAAATGCGTACTTTAAAGAAGCACAAAAAATCTTTAAAGGTAAAGGACAGCAGCCATTACTCAATCAGAAGTTGGCGGCTTATCAAGAACTAAAAGAGCAAATTCAAGAGAAAGAAGCGCAGCAACAAACTTTTCAACAATTAGAAGAAACGATTCGCGAAACAGAACAACAGCGAGTGACACTGCAACAGCAATTAAAAGAAACGCAACAGGACTTGTTACAGGTTGCGGAACAGCAACGTCACTTTCCCTTGTACGAAGAATGGCAGTCGCTACCTGAAGAAACAGAGAACGTTGTTTTAGTAAAAGAAGACCAAGTTCAATTAGAAGAAACCTTTCAAGAATATATGTACCTAGACAAAGAACGACAACGTTTGACCAAAGAGTTATCTCTTCAGTCAGAAGCGCTCGATGTTCCAGAAGGCTATGCTTTTTACCTAGAACAAGAAGCATTGATTCAACAATTGTTGAATCAACGCTATGATATGCAACAATTGATGACGGAATCGGAATGGATGACCCAAACCTTTGAGCAAAATCGTCAAGAAATGGTCCTTTTAGAGAACGAATGGTCATGGTCGCCTGAACGACCACCACAGCTTTTTTATGACAACGAAACCGTTCAAAAGTGGCGCCAACAACAAGTTGCGTATACGCAAGCTCTTCAAAAAGGACAAGAACAGAAAGCATTCTTGGCTTCTCAAATTGAAAATCTGGAAGACCAGTTAACGGATTTTGAAAAAGCGCATGCCGCATTTTTTGGTGAAGCGACGCGTGCCCAAAAAGCGCAGAAAACAAGTCAACCACTTTGGTTATTGCTAGGAAGTATCCTTGCATTACTCGGTTTCTTTTTGCCGAGCCCTTTAAAATGGGGCCTAGTTCTCGTGGGAGTTAGTCTTATCGCGAAAGAAGTGCTTAGCTACGCCACTAGAAAAGAAGCTTCCTCTGATGAAGTGAAAGAAGAATGGCAGACGAAACTTTCGCAACTAGATTATTTAAATGAACAGTTCCAACAGGCGCTGAATCAAGAACGTGAGGCACAACTGAAAGTGGAACAACTTGAACAAGCAGTAGCGGAGCAAGCCCAAGTCCATCAATTAGGAAAAATGCAACAAATTGATACTTTAATGAATCAGCGGGAATTGATTACGCGCTATTTATTGCTTGTTCAAACAAATGAAGAACTCATGAGTCAATTGAAGGAAAATCAACAAAAACGCCAAGTATTTGAAGAACAAGTCTTCCCATTGATGACGCATTTACCCTTACAAGGAAAGAGCCTTTCCGAAAAGCTACACTTTTTAGAAGGGTTTGCTGAAGAAATGGAGAAAGTTCGCTTTGCTCAAGAGTATCAAGCAGATGGCTATCTCAAACAGCAGTTACGAGAGTTGAAAACTAAACAGCAAGAAGCATTAACACGAATTCAGCCTTTACTAATTCGTTATCGGATTCTATCAATCGCTGATGTTCCAATGAGGATTCAACAGCTGACCACTCAGCAAGCTCAAGTTGGTCGTGGGCAAGAATTAGCGACACAATTAGGCAATCTGTTTCCAGAAGCGGTAACAGAGGCAACGTTAAAAGACCGTTCTTTACAACTGGCGCAGCAACAAGCACTGGAAGAAAGCAAGTTAGATAAAATACAAGAACAGTATCAAGCGCTGATTTATGAAAAACAACAATTAATGACGGATGGTACCTTAGATGAGTTGTATCAACGCCAAGCAATTTTAAAAGCGGAAATCAAAGAACTAGCTCAACGTTGGTCTGGGTATCAACTGGCGGGGCAACTGTTAATGGACCTATTAACAGAGCTTTCGGAACAACAATTGCCCAGCTTATTACAGTATGCATCAAGCTACTTTGCACTTTTAACAAATCAGCGTTATCAATCAATCCAAGTAGCCGAAGGTCAACTAGTTGCGGTGACGAAAGAACAAGAAATGTTTTATTTACATGAATTATCAACTGGCACTAAAGATCAATTGATGATGGCTGTTCGTTTTGCCTTTTTAGCAGTCCAAGGCGAGCAACTGATTTGTCCAATTATCATTGATGATGGCTGGTTACACTATGATCATCAAAGAAAAGCCCAATTAGCTGAATTATTTACTAAGTTTGGTCAAAAACAGCAAGTCATTTGTTTTTCTTCTGACCAAGAAATGGTAAGCTATTATCAGGACTTACAACAAAGAGTAATTGCGTTAGAAGGAGGAAGCGTCAAGTGAAAAAATTACGTGAATTAACAGTAGAAGAACTTTTTGAATCATTTGTTCTAATTAAAAATGCCGATGTACGTGTAGCTAAAAATGGGAAAAAGTTTATTGCCTTTACCTTTCAAGACACATCTGGCACGATTGACGGAAAATATTGGGACGCCTCTGAGGATGAAATTACACGATTTACTGCGGGAAACGTTGTTTTACTGAATGGGAAACGAGAAGTTTATCAAAACAAACCCCAAGTAAAAATTTTACACATGCGTTTAGCGACAGCAGAGGAACCAAGCCAGCCAAGTTTATATATGGAACGAGCGCCTTTGAAAAAAGAAGAGATGGTCGAGGAAATCAATCAAGTAATTTTTGAAATTACCAATGCTCATTGGAATCGTATTGTGCGCTATCTCATGACGAAATACCAACAAGAATTTTATGAATTTCCTGCAGCCAAACGGAACCATCATGCCTTTGCGAATGGCTTAGCCTATCACACTGTCTCAATGTTACGCCTAGGCAAAGCAATTGCTAAGGAATATACTGAAATTAACACGTCACTATTATACGCAGGGATTATTTTACATGACTTAGGAAAAGTTTTAGAGTTATCTGGCGCTATTACGACAGAATATACGGTGGCAGGGAACTTAATTGGTCATTTAGTTTTGGTGGATGAGGAAATTACCAAGACGTGTTTGGCTTTGAAAATTGATGATCGAGAAGAAGACGTTGTCGTTCTTCGGCACATGGTCTTAGCCCACCATGGATTGTTGGAATATGGCTCACCTGTGCGACCAAGAATTATGGAAGCGGAAATCTTACATCAAATTGATACCATGGATGCGTCCATTCAAATGATGCTAGGGGCAATTCGTCAAACACAGCCTGGGGAGTATACGGAACGAATCTTTGGTTTAGATAACCGCAGTTTCTATGTTCCAAAAGATAAATAAAAAAAGGGGGTGGTCAATTGACCACTCCCTTTTGTATGTTTATTTAGAAGAAGATTCTGTTGTTTTACTTGAAGAATCTGTTGCTTTTTCAGAGTTGCTTGTTTTGGTATCACTTGTTTTAGAATCACTTGATTTTGATTCTTTTTTCTCTGAAGAAGCGCTTGAAGATTCAGTTTGCATGTAGCCTGCTAAAGCATTCTTGAAGGCATCATCTTTAATTTTCACATTGGCCGCTTTTAATTCGTCACTAATAACTTTTGCTTGGAATGTTTGATCGGCTAATTTTGTATCTTCAGCAATTTTCTTGATCTCTTTTTCATAAGGTTTCATGTCATTGCCTTTTGCTTTGTTTTTCGTCATTTTCACTACATAGTAAGTTGTTTGGTACGTTTGTGCGTTTGTTGCAGCAATTGGTTCTGATACTTCGCCATCTTTTAGTTTGAAGGCTGCTTCTTTAACTTCGGCAGGAACAGTTGTTGATTGTGAATCAAATTTAATTTTACCGCCGTCTTTTTTCGTTGCAGCATCGGTTGATTTGTCTTTGGCAATTTTTGCGAAATCGCCGCCGTCAGTGATTTCTTTCTTGACAGCTTTTGCATCATCTTCTGAAGCAACTTGGATAATTTGTGCTTCTACTTCTGGATGGAAGCTTGCCCAAGCTGTTTTTAAGTCTTCATCTGTAATTTTCAAATGATCTTTCAAACCTACTTGCATTGCTTCGGCTTGTTTTAATTGTTTCTTGAATGATTTTTCAGTTAAACCAGCTTGTGTTAGTGCATCAGAGAATTTTCCGCCTTGCGCTTCCACTTGTTTTTTAGCGTCATCAAATTTCTTTTGAATGGCTTTGTCAGTTACTTTGTCGCCATATTTTTCTTCAAAGACTTTATAAATAACCATTTGGCTAAACGCTTGTTGGCTCGTGCTTTGTTCTTTAATTTGGTTATAAAAATCATCAACAGTAATTGTTGAACCTTTCATTGTTGCGATATCTTTTGAACCGCTTGAACACGCTGCTAAACTAAAAACGGCCATTGCGCCCGCTGCAGCTAAGATTAGTTTTTTCTTCATTCTCTTATGCACTCCTGTTTTTTTTAGTTTTATTTCTGTTATAACTATACCATACCTCATTTTGAAAAAGAAAGAGTCTCAGGCATAGTTTCAAACAAAATTCGTATTTACGTCACACTTTTTATTTTTTTAATAACAAAAGAAATAATTAACATCAAAGACTTTACTTTTGCTTGTTAGTTTGTGTGTCAGGTAATTCAGCCGTAATTTTAGCAATTTGTTCTTTAATTTGAGCAATCCGAGGTTCCGCTTGGAATTTGAAATCAGTGATTTCTTGTTGCAGGTCTTTTGAAAATTCAGTTGCCAGTGGAACGTTTTCTTCGACAACTGCCAAATTTCGTTGCACCTGATCCCAGTCATTCGTGACTTGATTTTTCAGTGAACGATAGTCCTCTAGCTCATTGATTAAATGTTGGCGTGTTTCTTTCCCGCTTCTTGGAGCAGCCAACAAACCGCCAATGGTACCGGCAGCTGCGCCAAAAAAGAGACCTTTAATAAATTTTTTCATTTAGTTCACCTGCTTTGCAATGGTCTCAGCAATTTCTTGCATCGCTTCGGCGGAATAGTCCTCTTGATGGTTGCCAAAATGAATAGAGAAATCATCTTCTTTTGAATAACGGGGAATCAAATGAACGTGGGAATGGAAAACGGATTGATAAGCTACTTCCTTATTGTTATTTAAAATGTTTAATCCTTCCATTTCTGGAAAAGCTTTTTCTAATGCTCGTGCTACTTTAGGAATACGAGCAAAGACGTCGCTTGCTAAAACGTCATTATATTCAAAAATATCAGTAACGTGTTGTTTTGGAATCATTAAGGTATGTCCTTTGGTCACTTGTGTGATGTCTAAAAACGCGTAGACTTTCTCGTCTTCATAGACTTTATAACTTGGGATTTCGCCGTTGATAATTTTACAAAAAATACAATCATTCATGAAAAATTCCTCTTTTCTCTAGGTTCTTTCCTTTACTTTACCACAAGTTGATTTCTCTGTGGATGAAAAAGTACGTGAGTTCGCTAAAAAGTTCGTTTCATTTCGTGTATAATAAGAGAAAGAAAAAAATCCATTTAATTAAGGGAGTAATTTTTGAATTCTTGGTTCGCTTAGGGTTTAATAATGGTAGAGAGAAAAGGTTGGAGGCAAAAGAAATGAGCTTAACAATTGAACATTTAACAGGAGGTTACGGCCATATTCCTGTCTTAAAAGATATTAATTTTGACGTCAAGTCTGGTGAAATGGTTGGTTTAATCGGCTTGAATGGTGCGGGGAAAAGTACCACCATCAAAAATATTATTGGGTTACTTACGCCGCAAAAAGGCAAAATTATGATTGACGGGGAAACATTGCAACAAGCCCCTGAAGAATATCGTAAAAAAATTGGGTATATTCCGGAAACACCTTCTTTATATGAAGAATTAACATTGAAAGAGCATATCGAAGTAACGGCCTTGGCTTATGATATTCCATTAGAAGAAGCATTCAAACGAGCGGAACCATTACTAAAAACGTTCCGCTTAGACAATAAATTGGAATGGTTTCCTGCTAATTTTTCAAAAGGCATGAAACAAAAAGTCATGGTACTTTGTGCATTCTTAATTGAACCGAGTTTATATATTATTGATGAACCTTTTCTAGGCTTAGATCCTTTAGCAATTCATGCTTTATTAGAATTAATGGATACGATGCGTAAGCAAGGGGCAGCGATTTTAATGTCCACGCATATTTTAGCAACAGCTGAAAAATATTGTGATCGCTTTGTGGTGCTACACGAAGGGAAATTACGGGCAAACGGTACAATGGCTGAATTACGTGCAGAATTTAATTTACCAGAGTCTTCTTTAGATGATATTTATCTTGCCTTGACGAAGGAAGAAAAGGTGGGGTAACATGGGCGAATTTTTTAGTCAACGTTTGTCACGGCATTTCAAAAAAATGTCCAAGTACTTGCGCTATATTTTAAATGATCATTTTGTTTTAGTCTGTATGTTTTTATTAGGCGGATTAGGTCTGTACTATTCCCAGTTGTTAAAAGAATTACCTCGTGATTTTGTTTGGGGTAGACCGTTAATTCTGTTGGGCTGGCTACTACTCATTCAAGTTGGAAAGTTGGCCACTTTGACAGAAGAGCCAGACAAGGTTTTTTTATTACCAAAAGAAAAACAATTCGCTGCTTATCTGAAACGAGCGCTGCGCTACTCTTTACTTTTACCGATTGTGGTCAGCTTTCTAGGAAGTGGCCTATTAATGCCGTTGATTGTAGTCACAACGGGTTGGTCGTTTCAAACCTTCTTTTTATTTTTGGTTATGCTAGTTTGTATGATTTATACACATCTTAGTTTACAAAGCTATGGGCTCTATCATCTTTCGTCAACCACTTACCGTAGTTGGTGGTTCGTTTGGTTGATCAGTAGTCTCTTGATTATGACGGGAGCCATTTACTGGACGCCTTGGGTTGGTGTGGTTGGTGGCATCATTCTGGCCGTTGGTTTATCGAGTATTTGGCAAAATAAGATGAAACAGAGTTTCTTGGATTGGGAAAAAATGATCCAAAAAGAACAAAACAGAATGCATAGAATTTATAAATTCATTCAGCTGTTTACAGATATTCCTGAAGTGAGTAGTACAGTAAAACGTCGTAAATACTTAGATCCTCTCCTCGGAGTAGTCAAAAAAACATCTGAGAACACTTATGCTTACTTATTCATTCGGAGCTTTTTACGAGGTAGCGAATATAGCGGCTTATTGTTTCGTTTGATTTTGGTTGGTGGTGTGCTACTTTTCTTTTTACAAGAATTCTGGATTGCGTTGGTAGTTGCTCTATTGTTCATCTATTTAATCGGGTTCCAGTTGATTCCCATGTACACGCAATTTGATTATATGGTGATGACACAGCTATATCCAATTTCAATAGAAAAAAAACAAGCAGCGATTCGCCGGTTAATTAGCGGCGCATTATCTGTTGCGGCCATTATTTTTGGTGGGATTGTCTGCCTTCGTTTAGGCAGTTTGCAAAATAGCTTGATCATTCTGAGTGCCTTAATTGTAGAAGTTGTGATTTTCACTAAAATGTATGTTCCAATGCGCTTGAATAAGTTATAAAGATGAGAAAACCCAGCAAAATTTACAAAAGAACCACATAGAAGCTTGACGAAGCAAGGTTTGGCGACTAAAATGGTAATTGCTGTAAAAATTGCAATAAAATTGTGTTGAGATAGGAGATAATTTCCATGGAATTTCAGTTGGATAAAGACTGGCGTCTGCAGCCGATAAAGGGCGCAACTGGTCAAACATACATGGGAATAAAAGAAACAGAGAAAGTGTTCATTAAACGAAACACTTCTCCACTTCTTGCAGCATTGTCTAAAGAAGGGTTAGCCCCGAAGATGATTTGGACAAAGCGGACAGCGAATGGCGACGTACTAACAGCCCAAGAATGGCTGGAAGGACGTTTATTACATGCGGACGAAATTGGCAAACGCAATGACGTGATTGACGTGTTATACCAATTGCATCATTCCAATTTGCTGAAAGACATGTTGAAAAAAATTGGTGGCGAAGTTTGTACCCCGCTAACAATGTTGAAAGAGTATAAGCGTCAACTACCTAAAGAATTAAAACGAAACAGTTATTTAAAAGAAGTAATCACTTATTTATATAATCATTTACCAGAATATCCAGAAACTAGTTATGTAGCTGTTCACGGCGATGTGAATCATCGGAATTGGTTAGTCTCGAATAATTATCTCTATTTAGTAGATTGGGATTCTGTGATGGTCGCGGACCCAGCGGTAGATTTAGGAATGATTTTGAGTCATTATGTCCCTCGTTCCGGCTGGAATCAATGGTTACTATCTTATGGTTTAATCCCGAATGAAAGTACAGTTCAACGAATTTATTGGTATGGTTTATTTAGCTTTTTACAAGAGATTGTTCGTCATCACCAAGAGGGCGAAAGAAGAGCAATGACTGCAGAAATTTTACAATTAAAACGAATGTTTAGTAGTTAAACTAATTCATTTAACATCCACACAGGCTGGCGAATTTCACCAGTCTGTTTTTAAAAGAAAGGAATTTTAAATATGCGTGTAAGAAATAGACCCGGAGCAGCAGAATATATGGCAAAATATCCACAATATGTGGTAGAAGGTCCTGAAAAATGGCAAGGGAAATGGCAAGAACGTTTTGGCAATAATCATCCCATCCACATTGAAATTGGTTCAGGTAAAGGTCGTTTTATTTATGAAATGGCTAAAGCACATCCTGAAATTAATTATATTGGTATCGATATGCAATTAAGTATTTTATCGATTGCATTAGATAAGCTAGTGGCCGAGCCGTTACCTAATCTACAGTTATTGCGAGTAGACGGCGAAGCATTAACAGAATATTTTGCTGAAAATGAAGTAGATTTAATCTATTTAAATTTTTCAGATCCTTGGCCAAAGAAAAAACATGAAAAACGTCGTTTAACGTATAAAAACTTTTTAGCGACAGATGAAATTATTTTAAAACCAAATGGAGAAATTCATTTTAAAACGGATAATCAAGGGCTCTTCGAATACTCATTAAGTAGCTTTTCTAAATATGGCATGATTATTGAACGTGTATGGCTAGATTTGCATAATAGCGAGTTTGAAGGCAACATTATGACAGAATACGAAGAAAAATTTTCTAGTCGTGGTCAACGAATTTATCGAGTAGAAGCACGTTTTGTTGCAAAATAAAAACAAGCATTCCTTTATTTTAAGTGAAGGAATGCTTGTTTTTTATTATTTAAGAAAGCCTAAGTTGTCGTTCTTAGAGCATAGGCATCCAATAAAATTCTTGCCAGAATGGATAGTGGTAACCGTGAACGCACTTCATAATCGGGGAAAAAGGAGCCTTCTGATTTGAAGCCTACGAACGGAATTTCAATGTATTTCATTAAACTAGAGTGTTTGCTTGCAGTTAAAAGGATAGTCCCAATTTCTGAGTCGTAACAGTTTTTACCAGCGACAACTAATTCTTGGGTTTCTCCGTTTAAAGAAACAAAAAGAGCCACATCTTTTTTTGATAATTTTTTACTAATATTTTTAATAATTTCTGGGTCCGTATGCAGTTCACAGTATTTGCCAGCCAATTGAAACTTAACCATCATTTCCTGAGCAATTAATTCTGAAAAACCTCTAGCAAAGATAATAATCCGTCGAGAAGCTTTGATTTTTTGGATCGCATCTTCGATATTACCAATTTCAATCATGTTAATCGTGCGAGTTACTTCTTCTTCATTCTTTAAAATGGCTGTCCGAATTCCTCGGTCTACTTTTTCTAATGCTGAAAAATTTATATTTTGGTTTTCTTTATCTTTCAAGTGATGCTTGAAGGATGTGAAACCTTCATAGCCTTTCTTTTTCATGGTTCTTACAATCGTCGCAGTTGATACGTTGGCTCGTTCGCTTAATTTTACAATGGAATAATCAGGGATTTCTAAAATATGTGTTTCGATAAAATGCCAGAGATATTGCTCTGACTCACTCAATTTTTGTTCCATAATGGCCAGCCCTTCTTTCTTTCACTAAAAAACATTTATAAGCCTATTTTTAATGAAAAAAAATAAAAAAGCTAGAGAAATTATAAAATTGTAAATGTTTTCTATATTTTTGCGAAAGAATAAAAACCTTTACATAGTATTTTGAGACATAATAAAGAGGAGAAAGGAGGAACTACAGTGACTATTTATACATGTACATTAAATTTAGCCATTGATTTATTTATCGAAACAGAAGAGCTAGTTCCTTTTGTCGTGAATCGCACGAAGGAAGATGATATTCAAGCAAACGGGAAAGGAGTCAATGTTTCCCTAATTTTAAAGATGTTAGGGATTGATAATACCGCTTTGGGAGTCAAAGCTGGTTTCACTGGGAACTATGTCGAGGATTATTTAAAAGAAAAAGAAATAACCACTGATTTTATCGAAGTCGCTGGTACAACGAGAATTAATGTGTTTACAAAAGTTACCCAAGATCAAAAGGAATACAAATTAGTCAATAAAGGACCAAAATTATCTGAAGAACATGTACAACGTTTTTTGAAAAAAATTTCAGAGTTACGTAAAGGGGATTATTTGTGCGTATCAGGAAGTTTACCACAAGGGGTTTCGCCAAGTATTTTGATTGAAATTAGCCGAATTTGTTTTGAAAAGCAGGTGTTCTTAATTTTAGACAGTAGTTATGAAGAAATTTTAGATTGTTTGCCTTATCAACCATTTTTATTGAAACCAAATGAAGAAGAACTTCAAGAGTGGTTTCATACAGAAGTGCAGACTAAGGACGATTACATTTTTTACGGACAAGAATTACTGAAGCGGGGAGCCAAAAATATTTTACTTTCTTTAGGTAGTGAAGGGGCTTTATATATAAATAATGAAAAGGTTCTTTCAGGTAATTCACCAACTGGAATGGTTGTGAATACAGCTTGTTCAGGGGATGCAATGTTAGGTACCTTTTTAGCTGGCTGGCATCAAGGACTTTCATTGGAAAAAAATTTAAAAAGAAGTATTGCAGCAGGTAGTTCAACAGCATTTCGCAAAGGATTGACAGATTTTTCAGATGTTCAGGAGTTAGAGCAACAAATAAAGATTCAAGAGGAGGAATAAACAGATGGCTACGTATCAATTAATAGCTGCTACAGGTTGTCCGACGGGAATAGCGCACACGTATATGGCACAGGAGGCATTGGAACAAGCTGCGAAACGTAAAGGTATTACGATTAAGGTTGAAACACATGGTCAGATTGGTATAGAAAACGAGTTAACACCTGCAGAAATCCAAGGAGCGGAGGCAGTCATTATTGCCGCCGACAAAGACGTTCAAGCAGAACGTTTTGCTGGGAAACGAATCATTGATGTCCCTGTCAGTGTGGGAATTAAAGAAGCAGATCGCTTAATTGAAGAAGCGCTCGCAGGCAAAGGATCGATTGCGGCCGAAAACCAAGCAGTGGATGAACTTGAACAGGAAACACAGATTTCTTCAGGAAATGTTGGACATAGTATTTATAAAAACTTAATGAATGGCGTCTCTCACATGTTGCCGTTTGTAGTAGCAGGCGGCGTTTTAATTGCTCTTTCTTTTGCTATTTGGGGCATTTATTCATTTGATCCAGAAAGTAGTCAGTATAATGCTACCGCTGCTATGTTAAAAAGTATTGGTGATGCCTCAATGGGCATGATGGTGCCAATCTTATCTGCGTATATCGCAGAGGGGATTGCCAAACGACCTGGTTTGGTTGTGGGCTTTGTCGGTGGTTTGATTGCTAACACTGGTGGCACTGGCTTTTTAGGAGGGATATTATCTGGTTTTCTTGCTGGGTATTTCATTCTTTTATTACAAAGAGTATTTAAAGGCTTGCCTAAATCATTAGATGGTTTAAAAGCAATTTTCCTTTATCCAGTCATTGGCGTTGCAGTTATTGGTATCACTATGTCTTTACTAGCAGATCCGATGAAAGCTGTTAACGAAGGAATGATGAGCTTTTTAGCTAGTTTCCAAAACTCCAGTCCGTTGGTTTTAGGAATTATTGTGGGTTGTATGTGTGCCTTTGATATGGGAGGTCCAGTTAATAAAGCGGCCTATGTTACTGGGACGGCACTCTTAGCTCAAGGAAATACTTCTTTTATGGCAGGAGTTTCTGCTGCCTGCATAGCGCCACCTTTAATTACAGGCTTTGCTACATTATTCTTTGGAAAATACTTTGACACAAATGAACGCAATGCGGGGCTAGTGAACTTTATTTTAGGCTCCACACATATTACAGAAGGCGCTATTCCGTTTGCGGCAAAAGACCCCTTGAAGGTTTTACCAATTATGATGCTCGGATCTTCAATTGCGGCAGTCCTAACGTATATGTTTGGGGTACAAGTGCCAGCACCTCATGGAGGATTTCTTGTTCTACCAGTTGTTACTCACGCTGTTCAATGGGTTTTGGCAATTTTAGCTGGTTCATTGGTAGGTGGCTTATTGCTAGGTTTTGTACAAAAAAGTAGAATCGCCAAACAAGAGCAATCGTTATCAAAAAAATGAAATAACAGGAATTAGGAGTGGATGGAATGGCTTTTATTAAAGAAAATCATATTTTTTTAAATCAACAGTTACAAACGCAAGAGGATGTTTTTCACTTTTTAGCAAAAAAATCAACAGAATTGGAAGTTGCTCAGGACGCACAGGAAGTTTTCGATAAACTGAACGAGCGAGAACAAGAAGGAACAACGGGGATGATGAATGGATTTGCGATACCTCATGCAAAAGCAGCAACGATTCAACAAGCGGCCATTATCATCGTTACCTTGGACCAAGGTGTTGAGTGGCAGAGTCTTGACAACCAATTAACGGAGTTTGTGATTGCGCTGTTTATTCCAGATGCCGAAGCTGGCACGACACATTTGAAATTACTCTCTTCTGTTGCGCGCCTCTTATTAAGAGAAGAAGTTACTTCTGGACTGAAACAAGCAAGTTCGCCAGCTGAAATTGCTACGTTACTAAATAATCAATTAGGAGAGGGAACAGAATGAAAAAAATTAGTGAACAAAAACGTAAACATTTAGAAAATCTGGTAGATGATCAAGGGATTATTGGCGCACTAGCCATTGATCAACGTGGGGCCTTAAAACGCATGATGGGAAAATACAAAGAGGTGACTGCGCAAGAAATCAGTGACTTTAAAGTATTAGTATCTCGTTGCTTAACACCAGAGACTTCAGCAATTTTGTTGGATCCAGAATATGGCCTAGCTGCTGCTGAAAATCGAGCACAGACTTCAGGTTTGTTACTTGCGTATGAAAAAACGGGCTACGATGCTTCGACACCAGGACGGTTACCCGATAGTCTTGATGTTTGGTCGGTTAAGCGTTTAAAAGAAGCGGGCGCAGACGCGTGTAAATTTTTGCTTTACTACGATGTTGACGAAAGTGAAGCAATCAATGAGCGAAAGAAAGCTTATATAGAACGGATTGGTTCAGAGTGTTTAGCCGAAGAAATTCCATTCTTTTTAGAAATTGTCTCTTATGATGCAAACAATTCGGATAGTGCTTCAAAAGAATACGCTAAAGTAAAACCGCACAAAGTAATTGAAGCGATGAAAGAATTTTCAAAGGATCGCTATAATGTTGATGTTTTAAAAGTAGAAGTCCCTGTGAACATGAATTTTGTAGAAGGTTTTGGCACTGAAAGTCTTTATAGCCAAGATGAAGCACAGGCCTTTTTCAACATGCAAAGTGAAGCAACACAACTTCCATTTATTTTCTTGAGTGCAGGGGTTAGTGCTACGATGTTTCAGGAAACATTGAAATTTGCAAAAAAAGCAGGTTCCTCGTTTAATGGAGTCTTATGTGGTCGCGCAACTTGGGCAGACGGCGTGCTTCCATTTGTTCAACAAGGTGCTGAAGCAGCCGTTGCGTGGCTTGAAACAACTGGTAAAACAAATGTTGAAGAATTGAATCAGGTTTTAAGAGAGAGCGCAGTATCAGTCTTTGAAAAAATACAGTAATTAAGCTGAAAATATATACTGAATTTAAACTATTTGGTCATCTGAATTAAATTTTTTCAGAAATCGTCTTCTTTAAGTGAACTCAATGTACGCAAACTCAAAAGATATGATATAATTATTTCGATATCGATGTATGAACACCCAAAAAGTAACATTGCTTTACTTTATTTGGGGAAAGTTGGGGTATTATGGGAATTCCTAAAGAAGGCGAGTTTGTAACCATTCAGAGTTATAAACATGACGGACATTTACATCGAACGTGGCGTGATACGATGGTACTAAAAACGAGCGAGTATTCTTTAATTGGTGTGAACGATCACACGTTAGTAACGGAATCCGACGGACGTCGGTGGGTGACTCGTGAACCAGCCATTGTTTATTTTCACAAGAAATATTGGTTCAATATAATAGCAATGATTAGAGAAAAGGGGGTTTCGTATTACTGCAATCTGGCTTCGCCATATGTTTTAGATGACGAAGCGTTGAAGTATATTGATTATGATTTAGATATCAAGGTTTTTCCAGATGGTGAAAAACGTTTACTAGACGTTGATGAATATGAATTTCATAGCAAACTAATGGATTATCCAGAAGATATTGACTTCATTTTAAAAGAAAATGTCAAGACTTTAGTGGATTGGATTAATAACGAAAAAGGCCCCTTCTCGCCCGAGTATGTAGATATCTGGTATCAACGTTATCAACAGCTATCAAAAAAATAGCCGATGTAAACAGCCCACAAAAGGAGCTTGGAGCATTAGCCAAAATGGCTAATGCTCCAAGCTCTAAATTTTCCGATTTAATTGGTGTTATAGTTCTTTGTTCATTTCGTAGTGTTCAATGCCAGCATCCATAAAAGGTGCTCCTGTTTTTTGATAACCTAAACGTTCATAGAAGCCTACAGCGATGACTTGTGCTCCTAGAGTAATCTTGTGGTAGCCTTGTTCTTTGGCAAAATTTTCCGCCGCTTCCATAATCACTCGTCCATAGTCGGCGCCACGGTAAGCTTTTTCAACGGCCATTCGTTGTAATTTCATAACGCCATTTTCTAGTGGAAGCAAGCGACAAGTTGCGACAGCTACATGGTTCGTGTACAAAACAAAGTGAATACAATGTGCTTCATATTCATCGATTTCCATCTCTTCTGGTACCCCTTGTTCCGCTACGAATACGCGTTGACGAAGCCGGACAGCATCTAAATAAAGATCACTCATGGTATCTTTTGTTTGAGCTACATGCATAGAAAAACCCCCAAGTTCAGAATCTGTTTCTATTTTATTATACCACGAAAAAGTTCTAGCAATGAAGTATTCTCAATGACTGAGGGGGGAAGGTGTGATAAAATAAAACAGCAACAATTGAATAAAAATAAAGGAGGAGCCGCTGTGATTAATCGATTTAAAGAATCGAAATTATTTTTCTGGTCAGTTGAATTACTTGTCGTGGCCATGCTATTATTTATTGCTTCGAAAATTAATTTCTTATTTGCACCGATTGGGACATTCTTTTCAACGTTGTTTGCCCCAGTCTTAGTAGCAGGCTTTTTGTATTATTTACTAAATCCTGTGGTCAATCTACTAATGAAGACGAAAATGAAACGAATTTATGCCGTCTTACTGGTATTTTTATTACTAATCATCGCATTAGTTCTGATCTTATTAACAATTATCCCTAAGTTGGCAGATCAGCTAGCTAGTTTAGCATCAAGTATGCCGGATTTCTTTAAACAAGTGGAGACCTGGATTTATGAGATTGCGGAGTTACCTATTTTTAAACAAATTGATTTAACAAGCTATATTGAAAAAATGGATATTTCTTATGCCAATATTATCCAACAATTTTTAAGTAGTTTATCAAGTAGCTTAGGTTCAATCGTATCAACGGTGGCGTCAACCACCATTGTTTTGGTCACTGCGCCATTTATTTTATTTTATATGTTAAAAGATGGAGATAAGCTAGTACCAGCGATTCAACGCTTTTTACCTGAGAAAAGAAAAGATGATATTGTGGATCTTTTAGGACAATTGAACCAAACCTTATCCAGTTATATTAGTGGACAAGCGATTGAATGTTTATTTGTCGGTACATTTACGATTATTGGGTATTCATTGCTTGGCGTTCGTTATGCCTTTTTATTTGGTGTCATTGCCGGCTTTACGAATTTGATTCCCTATCTAGGACCTTATCTAGGATTAGCGCCTGCTGTCTTAGTGACCATCTTTAATGAACCCGTCAAAGCAGCCTTATGTTGTTTAGTAGTGCTAGTGGTTCAACAATTGGACGGAAATATTATTTATCCAAACGTTATCGGAAAATCTCTAAAAATCCATCCATTAACGATTATTTTAATTTTATTGGTAGCAGGAAATTTAGCAGGTTTGCTAGGTATTTTCCTCGGTGTCCCATTTTACGCAATCTGCCGGACCATTATCTACTATGTTATTGATATGGTCAAAGCGGGTCGTAGTGAAAAAGTTACCAATGCCGTTCTTTTAGGGAATGAAACAAATACGAAAGAAAATAACGGTTAATGATTGAATCCGCTAATCTTTCGTGCTATGATTTTATGGATTAGGATAGAAAATAACCTGTCATAATACTGATTGTGTCTGTTTCTAAGCCTAACCATAAAAAGAGGAAGAACGTTAAAAGAGTACGAAAGTACAGCCTCGGAATTATCAACAATTAAGGAGAGAGAGAACATTATGAATAATGCTGACCCTGAGAGTCAGTCGCTAATTGCGCAACTTCTATTATTAGTCGTGTTGACGTTTATCAATGCCTTTTTGGCAGCGGCGGAAATTGCAGTCGTATCTGTTAACAAGAATCGTGTGGAACAAAAAGCGGAAGACGGCGACGCAAAAGCTCAAAAATTGCTTAAGGTATTGCAAGACCCCAATAACTTTTTATCCACAATCCAAGTAGGGATTACTTTGGTTAATATCCTATCTGGTGCTTCATTAGCAGAGACTTTATCTAGTCGTTTGGCCCCTGTATTAGGTGGCGGCGCCGCAGCTAAGAGTCTTGCCAGTATCATTATCTTAGCGTTGTTAACGTACGTTTCTATTGTATTTGGTGAATTATATCCTAAACGAATTGCCATGAATAAATCAGAAGAAGTCGCTCAATTGACTTCTGGTGCAGTCCGCTTTTTAGGAGTTATCGCGCGTCCCTTCGTTTGGTTGCTATCGGCTTCGACCGATTTATTATCCAAAATCACACCAATGACTTTCGATGATGCTGATTCGAAGATGACACGAGATGAAATGCGCTACATGCTTGAAACAGAAGGTGTTTTGGAAAACGAAGAACTAGAAATGCTACAAGGTGTCTTTTCATTAGATACAAAAGTGGCACGAGAAGTAATGGTTCCTCGGACAGACGCATTCATGGTTGACATCCAAGATGATGTCCAAGAAAACATCAATTTAATTTTAGGAGAAAATTATTCTCGGATTCCTGTTTATAGTGAAGACAAAGATAAAATTGTTGGTATTTTACATACCAAAACGTTACTAAAAGCTGCACGTAATTTAGGCTTTGAAAACATTGAATTAGGCGCGATCATCCAAGAACCATTATTTGTCCCAGAAACCATTTTTATTGATGATTTACTTTATGAGTTAAAACGAACACAAAACCAAATGGCGATTTTACTAGATGAATATGGCGGTGTTGTCGGTTTAGCAACACTGGAAGATTTACTAGAAGAAATCGTTGGTGAAATTGACGATGAAACAGATGAAGTAGAAAATTTATATACACAAGTGGCCGACAATGAATATTTGGTTCAAGGACGCATGTTAATTGACGAATTTAATGAAGTATTTGAAACAGATTTACACATGAGCGATGTTGATACAATGGCAGGTTACTTAATTACAGCATTAGGAACCATTCCTGATGAAGGGGAAAAACCTTCTTTTGAAGTGGGCAATATTAAGTTAACCGCTGAAGAAATGGAAGGTACACGTTTGCTAGTCTTACGCGTTCATTTCTACGATGAAGAAACTGTCGATGAAGAACCAGAAGAAAATCGTCGTTTTTTCCGTAAAGAAATGGAAGATGACGAACCAAGACGTTAAAAATAACCTGTGGCATCAGTCGTTTTGACTAATGTCGCAGGTTTTCCTTTTAAAAAACAGCCAATAGCAGCTCTTTATTCTCAAGGCTTGACATGATATACTAGCAAAGGTTAAACAAAAATTATGCTGAAGAAAATAAATAAATAGACATCACAAGTGATAAGGAGATTTTTATGACGATCAATCAAAAAGAAGCAGTCGATAGTCGCCGTACGTTTGCGATTATTTCCCATCCGGATGCTGGGAAAACAACGATTACTGAACAATTACTATTATTTGGGGGCGCCATCCGCCAAGCTGGAACCGTCAAAGGAAAAAAAACAGGGAACTTTGCCAAATCTGACTGGATGGAAATTGAAAAACAACGGGGAATTTCGGTAACGAGTTCTGTGATGCAATTTGACTATCAAGACAAACGGATTAATATCTTGGACACCCCAGGGCATGAGGATTTCTCAGAGGATACGTATCGGACCTTAATGGCCGTGGATAGTGCTGTGATGGTTATTGATAGTGCCAAAGGGATTGAAGCACAAACGAAAAAACTTTTCCAAGTTGTTAAAAAACGTGGTATTCCAATTTTTACTTTTATTAACAAATTGGACCGTGACGGACGGGAACCATTGGAACTTTTAGAAGAATTGGAAGAACTATTGGATATTGAATCTTATCCAATGAACTGGCCAATTGGTATGGGAAAAGGCCTAGAAGGTCTATACGATATTTATAATGAACGTGTGGAATTATATCGTCCAGAAAATAATGGCGGGGAGCGTTTTATTCCTTTAAAAGATGGCGATATCCCAAGCGATTTACCATTGCACAATAACAGCGTTTATCAACAAGTGTTGGAAGATGTTGAGTTATTGGTAGAAGCAGGCGATGAATTTAGCGAGGAAAAAATCGCTCGTGGTGATCAAACGCCAGTCTTCTTCGGTTCTGCTTTGACAAACTTTGGGGTTCAAACATTTTTAGAAACCTTCTTACAATTTGCGCCTGCGCCACATGCGCATAAAACAGAAGAGGGTGGCGAAGTAAGTCCTTACGAAAAAGAATTTTCAGGCTTTGTCTTTAAAATTCAAGCGAATATGAACCCAGCCCATCGTGATCGAATTGCCTTTGTTCGAATTTGTTCAGGTGTTTTTGAAAGAGGCATGGACGTGACCTTAGGTAGAACAGGTAAAAAAGTCAAATTAAGTAACGTGACACAATTTATGGCAGATGCCCGCGAAAACGTCACAGAAGCTGTTGCAGGCGATATTATCGGCGTGTATGACACAGGAAATTACCAAATTGGCGATACTTTGTATGAAGGGAAAATGAATGTTCAATACGAAGAGTTGCCGTCATTTACCCCTGAATTATTCATGAAAGTGACTGCCAAAAACGTAATGAAACAAAAATCTTTCCATAAAGGAATTTACCAACTGGTTCAAGAAGGAGCCATTCAATTATACAAAACATATTTAACGGAAGAATATATCATTGGCGCCGTAGGTCAATTGCAGTTTGAAGTTTTCCAATACCGAATGTCTAATGAATACAATGCTGAAGTGGTAATGACGCCAATGGGTTCTAAAATTGCCCGCTGGATTAATCCAGAAGATTTAGATGAACGCATGAGCTCTAGCCGAAACATTTTGGCACGGGACCGTTTCGATCAACCATTGTTCTTATTTGAAAACCAATTTGCGGAACGCTGGTTTGCTGATAAATATCCAGATGTTGAACTGAAAAGTTTGATGTAAAATTAATTTGTAATCAATCAGTAGCTGAATCTTTAGAAGATTGAAGCTCGCATCTTCAGCAAAATCTATTAAGATGCGTTGGTTTGCATGAAGTCCTTTTTTATCAAAATTTGATAAGAAGGGACTTTTTTCTATGAACTGGGAGGATATTATTTTAGAATTTTGTATGGATGTTACAGTGAAAGGTTTTTCAAAAATAACAATCAAAAATTATAAATCAAAATTGAGAAACACAGCAAATTTTTTCAAATCAATAAATGTTGAACCGTCACAGATTGAAAAGAAACATATAAAAAGCTGGATAATAGATATGCAAGAAAAAGAAATGCAAGCATCGACAATCAATGTCAGTGTTAGCAGATTAAAGAAGTTATTTGACTATATGTTAATTGAAAAATATATTGAGTATAATCCGTTTGTTGATATTGAAAGATTAAAAGAACAAAGAAAAGTAATCTATCCTTTGAATGATTATGAAATTAAACAAATGCTGACAGTTGCTAAAAAACACCCATACAAACATATAGCACAAAGAAATGTTGTGATATTGATGTTGATGATTGAATGTGGGTTGAGGATTAGCGAAGTTTGCGAGATACAAGATGAAGATATTATGAATAATCAAATCATTATTAGAAAATCAAAAAATAATAAGGATAGAGCCGTCGCTGTCAGTCCAATTCTCAAAAAAGAAATAATAAAATATCAACGAATTAAGAAAAGAAAATATGGGCTGTTAGAAGGAAATCCTTTTATTATCAGTAATCTAGGTAAAAAATTGAATGAAAAAAGTATTTGGCAGATTATGCAAGAAATAAAGAAACAAATTGATATAAGAGGTTGTGTCCGTTTTTCGGGGCATACATTAAGACATACTTATGCAAGTATGCAATTACGGAATGGATTAGATATTTATACGTTAAGTTTAAATATGGGTCATAGTTCAATTGAAATGACTCAAAGATATGTTCAGACGTTAAGTAGTGAAGATTTTATAGAGAAATCTATTAAAACGAGTACTTTGATGAATTTGAGATAAGCAGTATAGGAATATTTATAAAAATTGATAGAAATGGTTGCGGGTGTACCAAAATTTGTTTATCTGATAAGTTAATATAATCATTTATATAACGATATTTTACTGATTTTTCAAAGTTTAAAATCACAACTTACCCAAAATTTTTGATAGACCTTAAGAAGTAAAGTCAAGAAAAAGTATATGCATAAAATTAATTGTGTATTTGCATTTGTAAATACACAATTATCTCTGTAAAAATTGTAATAGAACCAAAAAACGACTATGCGAAAAATCACACAGTCGTTTTTATCGAGAATAACCTTAGCGAAATGAACTCACGTTTAGCTACTCAACGCTCTTAAGAGCCACAGTTATTATTTAAATGAAGTATATCATAAACAACTTTCTATGTCAAACTATTTTTCCATTCCTTGTAGTTAGGCTCACCCATACGTGTAAGTATTCTTTGATTTAAGTCGTAAGATTTTCTTTTAAATAATTTATTATTCCTATAAATTATAGATTTTAGAACTTTTAAAATAGGTTTAGTGTTCTCAAAGTAAGAAAGTACTTTTAGAGCATCAAATAAGCTAAGGCGAAAATTAGGATTCACATCTTTTGGACTTAAAGAAAGTTCGTTAACAACATCATTATTAATTTGCAAACTAGATGGGGTTTCAAATCGGTGCATTAAGGAAAAATGGGCACATTTATTTCTGAGTTCATGAATAATATCTAACAGGTTCAAAAAGAAAAACTTTTTCCCTCTGGGCAAGCCAAAATCATTTAAAACATCATATATATCAGTTGGTTGAAGATAGTGGCACATTCTCTTTAATGCTCCGAAATCAAGCGTTTGTATAGCAACCCATAAAGGTACAGCTACATTAGAATCATGTGAAAAGACACAGCAACCTTGAGGTGCTATATAGTTAGCAGATTTATAAAATGAGCTATCGATAAAATCATTTTTGGAGATTAACGTGTTTAAAAAATTAGTTTTGAATAATATAAATTTTTGAAAATCAGAATGAATATTTTTGTATTGGTAAGTTTTAAATGGATAGGATGAGTCTGTTCCTATATCGATATAGTTTGATTTGTTTGTATATTGCATTGTATCATTGATGGTGGAACAATGATTTTTTGAAAAATGATATGCAACAGAAGTTTTTAATCTAATTTCAAAATTTGCAATGATTGATAATATTGTTTCAGAGAGTTTTTTATTGAACCAATAAAGTGCTTCAAAATCAGCAAAAGTTTCTGTTTCAAACTTTTTAGGTCTGTGACTCGAATCTGGTAAGAGCATTTTCTCATGTCCGTTTATTAGTTGAAAATAGTTGATTCTTTTGAGTTGATTCATCAAATGTGCACTATCTGGCACTTTTAAATTTCTATCTTTTTCTAAAGTATTAGCTAAATCAGATAAATTTTTCCAAGGTTTAATTGCCATAATATACCCCATTCTATATTTATAACTTATAGTTTACAGCATTCTAATTAGATTTCAACTGGTATAGAAAAATATATTGTCCAAAATTAATATCTATTTTAGTAAAATTGAATAGGTGTTTTTTATATTTTCCAAAATTTAATTTGCTTAGAAATCTGCTAAACAGTATCATTTAATGTTCTACAAATTTGCAACCTCCTAACAACGATGCTATAAAGGTCCTTGTAAGAAGGATACTTTTGTAATTAGTATCCCTTGAAGATGTTGATTTATCAACATCGAAACAGACCACAAAGATGAAAAGGATACTTTAACTATTATTCAATGTAAAAGTATCCCTTTAAAACAGCATAGGAGGAGGTAAAATGACACGAAATATTATTAATGTAAAACCTATAAAAGATAAACAAGTGATGTTAGATTTTTTAACGGAATTGAAAAAAGGAAAACATGGAAAAAGAGACCATCTGATTTTTGTCATTGGTATTTATACAGGTTTACGAATTTCTGATATTTTGAATTTAAAAGTGTCTGATGTTCAAAATAAGACTACTACAGTCATTGTCGAGAAAAAGACAAATAAACAAAGAGAATTAAATCTATCCAATTTGACTAGTTTAATAATTGATTATTTAAATTCTTATCATGATGGACAATCTAATTGGTTATTTTATAGACCTTCTGACCATTCTAAACCGTTAGGAACCCATCAATACTATAAAGTCTTGCAAAGAGTCGCAGACACCCTTGAATTAGATTATATTGGCACGCACACGATGCGGAAAACATTCGGATATAAATACTACCGACAGTTCAGGGATATTCCTACGCTGATGAAAATACTAAATCATAGTAGTCAAGCAATCACGATTCGGTATATTGGATTAGAAGAGGAAGAAATTCGAGCAAGTTTAGACAAGTTTAATCCGTTAAATTAAAAACATGATATAATTAAGTAAAATTTGTAATTAATTAGGAGTGTTTTTGTGGAAAATCTTGTTGAAGATAATAAAGGACTTCAGTTGTTAGATACTTTATATGAAAAATGTTTGAATGGTATCCCTAGAGTATCTAAACCAGTCTCGGAATTAGCAGATGAGTATATAAAAAAATATGGTCGGACAGATAAAGCTATTGATAAATTAGTGAGAAACCAATTAAGTAAAAATAGCTTGAATGGCTTTGTGACAAGCTTCGGTGGGTTCATAACGATGCCAGTAACTCTCCCAGCTAATATCACTTCTGTTATTTATGTTCAAATGAGGATGATTGCTGCTATTGCATTAATCAGAGGATACGATTTAAGAGATGATGAAGTTCAAACTTTTGTTTATAGCTGTTTAGTAGGGCATGCTGTGGCAGATACGTTTAAAAGTGCAGGTGTACAAGTAAGTAATAAGGTTGCTTTAAATGCAGTGAATAAAATTCCAGGTAAGGTTTTAACTAAAATAAATCAAAAAATCGGCTTTAGATTTATAACTAGAGCAGGAACAAAGGGAACAGTTAATTTGACAAGAGCGGTTCCGGTTGTAGGAGCTGGAGTTGGAGCAACTATTGATTTTTCGACAACATGGGTAATTGCTAAAAGAGCAAAAAAAGTTTTTGAAGGTAATGATATAATTAATTTAGGGTAAATAAAAAAAGCACAGTCAATTAAGATTGTGCTTTTCGTTTCTCTTTTTTTAGCTGAACTGTATTAAACTTTTCTTTATTTTGTTGACTTCTAGTATAGAGACTATGTGCATAATTGAATTCTTGTTTATTTGAAGTAAAGTATAGTGAAGTCTTTGACTTAGAAAATTTAGCGAGATAATAATAGAAATCCATCAAAGAATGAATCACATGAACATCATATTGTCTGTTTCGCTTCATTTCATAGAAAATAAGTTTATCTAGGTTTTCAACGTAAACTAGTATATCGTCACGTATGTACTGACTATTCTTTTCCAAATTTCTATATGAAAAACTATCTAATTTTTGTTCAATTAATGGTAAATATTCAATGGTAGGAACAACTGAAATATCAATCATATCTAATGATTGTGTGTGATAGTTTATGTCTAATTTGTTACTAAGACATGAAACTCGAGTAGGAAATTTAGTTAATACATTTTTGATACATTCGACAAAAAAATTGTATTCTTCAGATTGTGGTCGTAATTGATTCACTAATTTATTCGCTTGTAGTTTTAGATGTTCATTAGTTTGAAAAGTATCTCTACCTGAAGAATAACAAGATAAATACAATTCTTTTTGATGGTCACAATTCGTTACAATATGAATATTTTCTGTAAAAATACCATAAGTTACAAGTTTTTGAACAACATTAGTTTGTCTATCTAAAGGGTTCATATTTTTAAAATCAAAAGTATTTGTATAGAAAAAATGTTTTTTTATTTTTTGCTTAGAAATCATTTTATTTTTTTCTAAAGTCTTTAAACGTGCTTCCAAGCTGATTCTGTTACATTGTAGTAATTTAATTAAAGTAGATTCATATATACCTTCTGAGTTATTTATTATCTGAAATAATTCCTCTGTGTCAATTGCTCGTTTGTTTACAAATTGAGTTGTCAAGTTCACTCCCTCCATATATTTTTTTGTTTTATTTTAATTGATTTAGTATTCTAAAAACTATCCCTTAGCGTATCTTATTCTCGTAAGTATCCATTCAACCCATATACTTATTAAGTAGTGTTGTCAAAGTGACGTATTTTAAAAAATTTTCATAGAGCTGCTGTTTAAAAAAATTCACGGAGGTTTCCATTGCATTTTTCAAAAATTCTTTCAAAAATGACCGAGTTTTAAAAAAGTTCTCGCAAAAGTTCTCAAAAAGTTCTTATCTAGGAATTCAAAAAATACCTCCATGTAGGGTTGATGTAGGGTTTGTGAAGCGTAGAAATATTGAAGATGTAGGGTTAACGTAGGGGTTCATTTCTAAATAAAAAAATATTAATTCTTATAAGTATCCATCTCGTAACTATCCTTTTTTACGCTCCCTATAATTCTATTATAGCATCGTTATTTTGGTGATGGAAATTTGAACGTTATGTATAAAATTTGTTGACAAAAAATGTAATTAATAACAAAACTCCTTTGATAATTTGTCAAAGGAGTTTTGTTATTAACGTGAAAACCAAGTACCATCCTGCATTTTAATACTATTGTTAGCTATTTTTGTGTTAGGATTTTTTATAGTTACTTTACTAAATTTAGTAATTGGAAAAGCTAAGCTCTCTATACTTTCTACATTTTTAGGGATAATTAATTCCCCTGAATAATTTGAATTTGCAAATGCCCCTCTACCAATTGTTTTTAGATTTTCAGGAAGTTTTAATTCTCCACGAAGCATCATAACAGTACTAAACGCATTATTACCAATATGTTCTACAGAATCAGGTAAATTTATTTCAAAAGAGGAGTATGCTTTACTAAAAATACTATCGCCAATAACCTTTAAACCATCATTGAAAACAACTGACGTTGGTGCAGATTTTTCAAATGAAGAACTCCCTATTTCCGTCAAGAATTTTGGAAATTGTATTTTACCATTTAAATTGGTTGATTGAAAAGCATTATTTTTAATTTTTGTAACTGGGATATCATGAATCTTATCTGGAAATACTAATGTTCCAGTCATTTTAGAATTTCCGTATAGATAATCTCCATTATAATTAGAACTCTTATCTATAGATAGCGTTCCATCTTCTAGTTGAGAAATTTCAACCCAGATTTCTGTTTCACCTGCTCCATTATTTTCACTTCTAATTTTAACGTACTTTTGTTCTTCTGTAATTTTTGGATATTGAGGGGAAGGAGTTTTTCTTGTTAGGTTACCTTCTGCTTGCTCTAAACTGTCAGTAAATATTGTCGATAAACTAGGTTTTAAAGTATCTCTAAATAGTAAATAGCTAATAGCTATAAAAATCCCAAATATAATTATTGCAACAACTATAAATAGTCCTTGACTTGTTCCATTTGTCATAAAAAATGGCCTCCTTTTTGTTATTTTATTGTAGTATAAATTATAGCAAGTACTTATCAGAAATCAATTTTTATAGAGTGTTTTTAATTTTGCTTATTCCTTTATTATAAGAGCTTTTGTGGTGTTTTCTGAATAATAATAGAAAAGTAAAGGCACAAGTGATTTACTCGACAACTTCTTATCAGGATGTAATAATATAAGTATCTTGACGATAACCATTTTAAATAACCTCTATATTTAAATGCGTTTCAAATACCGTAGCATTGAAAGAATGTTACGGTATTTTTTATAGGTAAAATAAGTATTTTAAAATAAACTAAAATTTATAAAAGAAGGGAGGAAACTATTATGACAAAAATAATTGGATACATTCGGACTAGTAAGAATAATCAAAACTTAGGAGTAGAGGTTCAAAAAGAAGCTCTTAATCGTTATGCAATTGATTCTTTTTTCGTTGAACAAGTGAGTGGTCGGAAAGAAAATAGAAAAGAGCTAAATAAAGTTCTGAAAGTGTTAGAACAAGGAGATACGTTAGTGATTTATAAAATCGACCGTTTGGGACGTTCTACTAAACAGCTGGTCAACATTATGAGTGAATTACAAGAAAGAGGAATTAATTTAATCAGTATTAAAGAAAATATTGATACGTCAACAAGTATGGGAAAGGTTATTTTTACAATACTTTCAGCGATTGCTGAACTTGAAGCAGACTATATATCTGAACGAACCAAAGAAGCATTAGCTGTCCTTAAAGACAACGGTGTTCAATTAGGGAACAAAGGATTAGACCAAAGAACGATTCATAAAATTAAAAAGTTATATGTAGAAACAGATTTAACGCAAAAAGAAATTGCAGAAAAATGTGACGTTTGTGTTAAAACAGTATATAATATAAAAAAACGGTATCAGTTAACCAGATGATGGTTTCATCATTAGATAGAATCTGATATAATGATTGCCGGTAATGAACGTTCGTTTGTTACCTATGAAGCACAAAAAAATATAAATACATAGAATGGTTGATAAATCTGAATTTTTGTATTCGGAAATATCAGCTTTTTTTGTTTGTTTTTAACGAACGTTTGATTCACGCAGCAAAAGAAGAGAAAGGATTGAAAAAATGGCACTTAAAGGTGGACGTATTTTTCAGGAAATGATAGAAGTACCTGACGAGAAGGAAAAAGGATGTGGATGCATAGGTTGGATAGTATTATTAGTGATTGCTATAACAATTCTGATACATGTATTAGATTTTGTTTTCCAACACTTGTTTATTTCCTTTTTATTTGTCGCTGGAATAGTATTTGTGATTAGTTTATTTAATAAAAAATAACAGGAGAGGTGAATAAAATGAAAAAATGGGTAAAAATGACAAGTCTTGGCTTGTTATCATTTAGTATGTTAGGTGCGTGTGGGAAAGTGCAAGATACTAAAGACAGTAAAGAAGTTCAATCATCCACAGTAGAATCAACAACCCATACTAAAGAAAAAGAATCAATTATTCAATCAAAAACAGCGACAGATTACGATACGATTTATGTTCAAAATGAACTAGTAATCGGTCAAACTGGAGATGACAGTTCGTATAATTGGACAATTTATGATACATCATTAAATGAAAAAAATTCTATTTTAAATGCTGATATGAAACGAGATGAACTGTCACATTCGTTAGAAACAGGTTATTCAAAAAAGGTAAATGGAACAGCAGTAATAGAACAGGATATTCATGAAGATGAAGTATATTCCACTTATTTAGATGAAAATGGTGAGTTAAAAGGAATTAGATTGGGAGAAAGAACAGTTGATAATCCTGCATCTCTTAATACACTAACTTCAGGAAAATATGGAATAATTCCATATCGTTATTCTTCAAGAGTTACAATTAATTATTTAGCTAACGGATACAGAGAAAAGAGGTTTTATACGGTTTATGGTAGTATGTCAGGCGATATAAATAAAAATAGCTATTTCACACTTCTTGACCAAATGAATGATAGCAAGACAGGTAATGATACTTCTGTTCAGATTTATGATGCAAAATTGAAAGACAGTGGTGATAACCGTAGTGGTGAAAAAGATATAGCCACTAAAACAATTGATACAGTCAAATTAGATACAGCAACAAATATAAACGATAAAAATCGTCTATTTATCAGACAGTATACAACTGGTTTAGTTGATGACCCAGCAATTTGGACGTTTTATGATTTAGATTCTGGTACGATTTACAATTATCCATCAAATATAGAAATTGTTAAATTTGTTGAGTATGGCATTGATAAACCAATTGGTGATGGTGAGTTTTTGGGAGATATTGGTGAAGCAGAAAACTATATTTTTGAAGATTTGAACGAAAAAGTAACATCTGATGTCTCGACCCCATCTAGTATTGATTTTACACCAAGAAAAAAAGGGATTATTTCATCTGATGGAACAATTATTAAAGAACCGTTCGCTTTTGAAATTAAGAAACCGAACATCAATGGAATTGCTCCTTATAAACTAGAAAAAGATGGGCAATATGGACTAATAAACGTAAATACTGGTGAAATTATCAAAGAGCCATTTGCTTATAACATTCAACCATATAACGACAATGGATTATCAGCGATGACAGTATCTGAAGATGGGAAATATAGTATCATTGATGAAAAAGGAAATATATTAGAAGAAACAGAATATATTTATATATCCCCATTAACTAATGATAATCTAGCCAGTTATCGAGAAAAGGCAAATGAAAGTTTAGGCGTGTTGAAAGTCAATGGATAAATTAGTTCAGAAAAAATATGTCCTTCATAAAGTGAAAAGGACTTTCTATAAAGCAAATATGACGATTTCACAGATAGTCGTAAACAGTATAGCCAATGAATTATATAAAGAGTTTACCAAGTGTTCAGAAAAAGAGCAGGAAGGTTTATTAGTATCTGATGAACTTGTGAAGTTACTTTGGGATAAACATGTGATAACAAAAGAAAAAGAATTATTAAAAGAGATATGATTTTATTCATGTCTCTTTTTTTATAAAAAAGTATCTTAAAATTTTTGTAAAAAGTCACTTAAAAAATAACCCTCGAAAAAGTCAACAAAATCAAGGGTTTTCTCTTTGTTGACAGAATTAATAGATTGTTGTTATATCAACGTTTTAAAGTGTTATTTTTCAAAAAACATCTCTCAAACGACACGAAAAAATTTTTGTGGGTAATTCTACGCTTAAATGAATCTGAGAGGTGTTTTTTTAGTATGTAGATATATATATAATTAGAATAAACCTTGATATATCAAGGTTATTAAGTTCTTTTTATCTATTTAAAAAAGTCGTAGAAAAAGGGAGGTTATAAAAGACGATTTTTGATAAAAAGCCACTAATTATTTTTTAGTGTCCGATTGTGACAGAATTACTTTACTTCAGATTGAAATGATGATATAGTCCGGCAACAATGATTAATAAAATAATTAATGGAGGATAAATATATGAATGTAAAAAAATTAACAGAAGAGGAATTGATTGAGAAACAAGAAAAGGTAAAAGCTTTGCTACATATCTTAGATAAAATTTACGGAGTTAAAATGACTGTGTTTTCTAAGGCAATCGGTATTCATAACCAAAACTTGCACAACTTTCGAAAAGGGAGACGTGGATTGACAGAAGAAAAAACTATATTATTAGAAAAAATAATCGTTAGAAAGTATGGTAGATTGTTAATGTTGGAGGATAGTGAGTATGAAAGTGTATTTAAGTAATATTTTAAATAAAGAAAAACCAGACCAATACAAAGTAAAGAAGATTTCTAATACTATTTTAAATAATCTAAGAGAAATGACTATTCAAGAGTTTGCGGAAGAATTGTCTGTAAATGGAAAAACCGTTGTGTTAGCGGAGTTATCAGAGAATAAGTTATCAAAAATGACACCAATAGTAGGACAAGAAGTTGTAATGTTAGATTTTGATAACAAGGATGAGAATAATTTATATACGATTGAAGATTTAGAAGCCGATTCTTTTATGCAGGAGAATGCTAGTTTTATCTATCGAACATTTAGCGATATATATTCTGAAATTGATAAATTTAGAGTGGTCTTTCATTTAGACAAATTGGTGACTGAGAACCAAGTGATAGAACAGATTTATCAATCTTTATTTAAAAAGTATCCACAAGCAGATAGTAGCGTTGGTCAAACCAATAGATTATTTTTTGGAAGCAATAGTGGCTATGAAGTGATTGATTGGGATAATCGGTTAGATACTACAAAATTAGCAGAGGTAAGAAATACAGATATTTCTAAAGAGGTCAAAGCTATAAGTGGTGAAATGATTGATGATTCTATACCTAATTATGAATTATTAAAATTAGGTAGATTTGATATTGTGAAAGAGAAGTTAGGGGACAATTATAAACAAGAATTTCCTGATGATTATAATGCGATGAATTACTTTAAATCGTTAGATATGAGGGAATTTCTTGAATTACCTAATGAAAATCCGTTTTTTGATATTTTTCATGAAGAGTCAGAACCTAGTGCATCAGTATTTTATGCTGAAAAATATGGGATATTCTTATATAAATGTTTTAGTGAAAGTCATCCTTATTGTGGGAATATTATTTCTTTACTTGAAAGATATTTAAAAATATCTTCAATTGAAGTAGTTAATTTATTAGTAGAACTTACTGGCTCGACCGTAACAAACACTTCACAACTAGGTCAAAGTAAATTTAACGCCCAAAAATTTAAAAAAGAATTACAATCAGGAGAATTAGAAGAAAACTATCCTGAATTATATAAATACTTTAGTAGATACCAAGTAGAAATTCCTATTATTTTAGATTTTATGTATGACTATGTATATACTGACGAGAATGGAGAGTTACGGTATTTAAATTACTATAGTATTAACAATTTAGCTAAGCAATTAGCTAGAGCTACCAATAAAAAGAAAATAAGTATTGATAGGACAAGACAAATTCTGTATCACATGATTGTAACTGAAGTGGTTAAAAAGAAACCAGAAGCTGAAATTCCTGAAAATATATTTAATAATTTGATATTGGAACAAAAGAAAGACAGTAATAAATTAAGGACTAGTAATATTTATGAACCAACGAACTTAACTGATGAAAATAAAGATAATAGTGAAGGAATAGCTAAAATTTTGAGGGAAAATAAAGTAACGGTCGGTAGTCTAAGTTACGAGTTAGTATATAGATTATTTGGGGAAGAAAAAGCGTATCAAGATTTTCCACAATCCTATGAACCACTTATTCAACGAAAAATGATTAAAATGAGTAAGACCAATAGTAATATAAGTCAAGCAAGTGAGAAGTTAGAAAAAACAGCTGTTAAAATTATCATGAACGAGATAGAAAAAAAAGGATATGTATACGAAAAAGATGTTATTTCTAAGTTAGCCAAAGCGAGAAGGTTGAAAATAAACGATACTAAGAGGAAATTCCAGAAAATTCGAGTAGATGTATACAATAAATATGATTTAGAAAGAGAGAGATTAACAAAAGAGTTATATCAAAAATTTAATATCGAAGAGAGCTATACATCTAAAGTTGTTATTTATAAAAGAGATATTCTAGGCAGATAGTGAGAGTACTATCTGTCTTTTCTATTAGAAACCATTGATAATAAGGATTATTTCTATGTATTAAGAATATTATCTCTTTTTGTATCAATTCAAAATTGCGTATTGAACTAAGAAAATTCTTATCGTTTACCCCTAGAAATACTGACGAAATTAATAGAAATCATTAGATACCTCTATAAGGAATATTCCCTCTAGAGGTATCTAATGAGGAGGCTTATAAAAGCCAATAAAATCAATAGTAAACTACGTGTTTTTTCTAAGACCAATACGCACTTTTTATATTCCCTCTAGAGGTATCAAACGTTTATGTTTATAAAAGTCAATAAAACTAGGGGAAAACTATTTGTTTTCACATATATAAATACTCAAAAACTTATTTACACTAAAGAATAGTGTGATATAAATAACTGCAAAACGTTGATATATATGTGTTTGTATTTTTGAGTTTCAGCAAGATTGAATCTTGCTTACTTAATAGATGTGCTTATGTTTAGTAATATAGCTAAAATTTGCTCTCTCTATTTCCTGATATAACAAGTTAGTGGTAATTAATCATAAATTGTAGTTTGAATATCCTTTTAGGGAATCAGCCTTAAACATCATCATATCAGTAATATATCTTTAATGATATATTTTTTTCTATATTAAATGTCTAGGTGTTTAAATAACGTTAAATACATTTTAAACAGTCTGCTTTCATCCCTTAGTGTCTTGAAAATGACTTTCGACTAATTTTATACAATTTTATACATAAAAATTTATAATCGCTTAAAACGCAATTTAAGCAGCATAAAATTGATTTTGAATTTTAAGCAAAGAAATTACTAATGATTTTTAATAGTCAATAAGATTTGAGAAGTATTAATCTATAATTTGACCATCAGAATTCATTTTTTTAATTTCAACTATTTGTTGTTCATAGAATGGCGAGGTAGTTATTTTAATCTTTTTATCTGTTGAAATCGTTAAAGAAGAAATATAATGAGGAGTTACTGCCACTTTAGCAGATGTTTCTGACAACGTAATTAATAATGATTGATTGTCGCCAAAAGTAGTATATTCAGAAACAATAGCAACTAATTCATCTTTATTTGTTAGTATCGACAAATAATTAGGAGCTTCGATAATCCATACAAATTGCATCTTGTGAGTATTCATTATATGTTCCAACTCTCTATTTGTTTTTTTGTTAGTATAATAGTAACTTAAAAAAAGAAAAAGTGCGAGATAAGAAAATCTTTATAGTTTATCTCTAGAAACACTGATAAAAATGGCTGTAAAAAATTGATATATCAGTATTTATTTTTTAGTGCCGGCAAGAGATATCTTGCTTACTTAATATCACTATCTAGGTTCAGTAAAATAGCTAAAATTGACGCTCTAGATATATTTATATAATGAAATAGTGATAATTCATTGTTGCTTTAGTTGAATTATTTGTTTTTTTGAAATCAACTAGAACTATCTTCATATTTAGAATATATAGGTAAAGTTATATTTTTATTTTGTTTAGATATGTAGTGTTAAAATAACGTAGTATGGAATTTAAATAGCCTGTGTTATTGCTTAGGAGTTTTAAAATTTATTCTTGATAAATTAATACTTAATATTTTAGAAACGCTTAGAATGTAATTCAGGCAGCATACAATCGATTCTGGAGATTTTGAATATATTTTTAGAAGAGAGGAAGTGTGGTCTGGCTTCTGTGAATATTAATTTAAGTTAATAGTAAGAAAAGTATGGATTATACGAGTTTTTTATATCTATTTTAAGTTGATTTTTCTTATAAGTTTGAGATAATATTGTATGATTGGAAAATTTAGAAGAACGGAATATAAAATAGAGTAATTTTACTTGTTATTTGATTATGGAACCGTATTCTCTAAAATATTGTTCTTTATTATTGTGATAATTCAAAAAATACACTCACAGATTAAAAAATAAGTCAACTATGCAAGGAGATATGATATGGTGGAAAGAGGATTTCAACCGTTAATTACTATCAAAGAAGCTATTGAAAATATAGACAAAAATATTTATCTATTACCTGCTATCCAAAGAAAATTTGTATGGAGCCCAGAGCAGATAGAATCATTGTTTGATAGTATCATGAGAAAGTATCCTATAAATTCGTTAATGTTATGGCAAATTACTTCAGATGAAATAAAAAATAATTATAGATTTTATTCTTTTTTGAGAAAATATAAACAACGTTTTGGAGAAATGAATGAATATTATAATTCTATGGGACGAACAGACAATTTTTTTGCAGTAATTGATGGACAACAGAGGTTGAACAGCTTATATATTGGACTAAAAGGAAGCTATGCAGTTAAATTAAATCACAAACGATGGGTGGACAATGAAGACAATTTTCCTCCAATGAAGTTATACTTAAATATAAAAAATACCTATAAGCAAGAAACAAAAATTGATAAAGAATATGAATTCAAATTTTTACGTAGAGATAAAGTAGAGAAAGAAAATAAATTAGGTGAAAAATATTGGTTTGAAGTAGGAAGTATTTTAGGCTTGTCAGATGAAAAAAATCGATGTTCTTATTTAGAAAAAGTGGGTTTAGAAAATAATGAATACTCCAAAGATATATTAAATCTGTTATATGAGACTATCAACGAAGAAAAAGTTTTAAATTATTACTTGGAAGATGAACAAAATCTTGATAAGGTATTAGATATTTTTATTCGAACTAATGATGGCGGGACGAAACTTACTTTTTCAGATTTGTTGATGTCTTTTTTAACAGTTCATTGGTCTGATGCGAGGGAAAATTTTGAGGAATTAATTAGAGAAGTTAACCAGTTCGGTGATTTTTCTATCACAATAGACTTCATTTTGAAAAATATGTTAGTTTTATATGCAGATGACATAAAGAGTAGAGTGAAAAATTTTAATGAAGATGTAATTAATAAAATTAAAACTAATTGGGAAAGGATTCGTAAATCAATTCTTAATGCTTTTGAGATGTTCTATAGATTGGGTTTTGAAAACAGAACGTTTCCTGCTAAAAATGCTGCTATACCAATTGTTTATTATATCTATGAAAACAAACTTGAGGATGAAGTTATAAAAAATAGATTCTTAGATTCCAACACGCAAAACGCCAATTCTCAACTTATGAAAAAATGGTTATTATTAGTGTTTTTGAAACGTATTTTTGGTGGGCAATCAGATAGTATCCTTCGAGAAATTCGTAAAATAATTGATGACTCTTCCTCTGGTGTCTTTCCTTTAAAAGAAATAATCAATAGTGCTAAAAGCAATCCTACAAAAAATTATTCTTTTGATGATGCAATAATTGAAGGCTTATTTGAAGTACAATGTGGTTCTGATGACGCATTTTTTGTATTGTCTTTATTCTATCCAGATTTAGATTATTTCAATCAAAATTTCGATATTGACCATATTCACCCAAAATCAAAATTTCAAAATAAAACATTTATGGAAAACCATTTTAGTAAAGAAGAAATTGAGAGGATTGGTAATAATTGGAATAAAATTGGAAATTTACAATTATTAAATAAGGAAAAAAATATTTTGAAGAAAGATAAGAGTTTGTCAGAATGGATGGAAATCAATCACTTGAATAACTCATTTTTATTTATTGATGAAGATATCAAATTAGATATAGAAAATTTTGAATTGTTTTATGAAAATAGAGTTGCCAAGATGAAACAAGATTTAAAGGAGCTGGTTAAATAATACCTTAGTGGCTTGTAATTCAACTTATTATCAGGTAGGTGTTATTATGAAAGATTTCGAAATTGTTTTACCTAAAGACGCATCGTTATTGGTAAATGTTACCGATAAAAATTTATACAATTATGATTTTACATCTTATTCATTATTGCCATTACAAAGAATAGCTTCAAAATCGATAGCGGTAAAAATTAAAAACAGTTTATTTTCAAATATTTCAGAAATGAGTTTGATTGAAAATTTGTCTAATCAGAAAGAAACAGAATACGTAGCTAGGATACCTGATTTTGCAAAGGGAAAGATAGATTCTGGAGAATGGTCATTTGGCGTAAGAAAAAAAACAGGTGAAACATATGCTGTCATTAAGGATAATTTAAGTGGGGAAAATAAAAGTTTTGTTACTCTTGATAAGAAAATTGTAAAAGAGTTAGGTGTTCTACCAGAGTTATCAGCAATTCAAGGTCAGTTAGCATCAATTTCAGAGCAAATTGAGGGATTAAATCAAATTATACAAAGGGTAGAGAAAGGTCAGTATAATGATAGATATGCGGGATTTTTTTCATCCAGACAATTAGTTGTTGAAGGATTAGCTTCAGAGAATGAATCGAACAAAAGAGAGCTATTGATTAGTTCTATCAAAATTGCTAATGAAACAATTAGCAAGCTAATGCTTTCTATTCACGAAGATGCAGCTCTTTTAATTGATTCAAAAACAAAATCAAAAGATGCACGTAGAATTGATAATTTATTGCAAACATCTTTAGGATATTTAAATTCTGCAGTCCAACTAAACCTAATAGCGTATACAGCTTTGGGAGAAAAACAATCTTTATTTGCAACACTGACAAACTATCACTCGTTTGTTAAACAAGTGTTAATGAAAGAAAACGAAAGCGGAAGAACTATTGCGTGGTTATTAGATAATGCTCACGTGGGTGATGATGGAAGAATTCAGGAATTAACTAATGATTTGTCTACAAAAATTGAAGTGCTCATAGCAACTTATAATAATGAAAGGACAGACGTGACTGAAAATGAAAGAATCGAAAATTAAGACTTGTAAGTATCCAAATTGCAACAAAGAAGTTCCATCAGATAAATCTTTATTTTGTATGGAACATAGTCGTAGCTTAAAGGAAAAAAGAAATTTAGTTGGAACTGCTTTAGGTAGCGTAGCTATTCTAGGAGTGACTACTTTAGCAAACAGTATTATCAAGAAAAAGATATAGTTGGAATGTTTAATCATGTTATAGTCAATAAAGCTAGTCTACTTAGACCGGCTTTTTTTACTGTCCAATATTTGCGATAAAACTGTTATAATTAGATATAATACTTGTTGAAGGAGAAAAACAATGACATTTGATGAACTTATTCAATTAGCGAGAGAACAAGCAAATGAAGTTCAAAGAGACAAGGGAACTCTCTTTGAAAAAATTGCTCAAATTTATTTCAAAAATGAACCAACATACAAAAACTTATTTTCAGATGTTTGGTTATTAAATGAAGTTCCAGAGGAATATGTAATACCCAAAAAAGATACAGGGGTTGATTTAGTAGCAAGAAATGAAGCAACAGGGGAATTGACTGCTATTCAAGCTAAATTTTATGATAATAAAATATACAAAAGACATATTGATTCATTTTTAGCTGAACTTGGAAAATCGTATTATTCTGATGGAATTATTGTTTATTCATCAGATTCATTGAGTAGTAATGCAGATGAAGCGATTAATCAATTATCAAAACCAGTTGCACAAATTGGATTAAGTGATTTAAGAAATAGTCAAGTTGATTGGGAATCTTTTATTCCAAGTAGACCGAATGAAGTAAAAGTAAAGAATACGAAGAAAACTAGACCATATCAAAATGATGCTATTGATTTAACAATTGAATACTTTAAAGAAAATGACCGTGGTCAATTAATTATGGCACCGGGAACAGGCAAAACCTTTACAAGTTTAAAATTAGTTGAAAAGATGGCTAAACAAACGAGTAAAGAAACCTTTAATGTTTTATATTTAGTGCCAAGTATACAATTATTGAGTCAAACATTGATTGGTTGGAATAATGACACGGAACTAAGTATGCACTCTTTTGCTGTGACAAGTGATAGGAACGCTTCTAAAAAGAAGAACGCTGATGAATTATCTGCTAAAGATATTGGCTTTCCTGCGACAACTGATTCAGATAAATTACTATCTAACTATAAAAAAATAGAGAATAATCAACGAGATTTAACGGTTGTGTATTCTACTTACCAATCTATTGAAGTTCTACATGAAGCACAAGAAAAAGGGTTTCCTGAATTTGATATTGTCATTTGTGATGAAGCACATAGAACAACAGGAGCTAAGGCTTTAGGAGAAGAAGCAAGCGTATTTACAAGAGTTCATAATAATAACTATATCAAAGCAAGTAAACGCTTGTATCAAACAGCAACGCCTAAAATTTACGGAACAGATGCAAAACAAAAAGCAGAAGATTCTAGCATTATCTTGTCATCAATGGACAATAAAGACATTTATGGTGAAGAAATATTCCGCTTGGGATTTGGCCAAGCAGTTTCAAACGATATTTTGACTGATTACAAAGTAATGGTGTTAGCAGTCGATGAAAAAGTGATTCAAAAAGACATGCAGAAAGTCCTATCTGATAGTGAAAATGGCTTGGATGTTGATGATGTTTCCAAACTAATTGGTGTTTGGAACGGATTAATGAAAAGAAGCAGTGTAGATAAAGAAGCTATTTTTGAAGGAAAACCTATGCAACGAGCAATATCTTTCATTAATACCATAAATAATTCAAAGAAAATTTCTTCCCAGTTCAATGAAGTAGTCAATGAATATTTAGAAGGAAACGAAACCATTCAACAATCCATAAATGTTCGACATGTTGATGGTGCAATGAATACCTTAGAAAAGAAAGAAGCTTTAGATTGGCTATCAGAAGATTTTGCAGAAGATGAAACACGAGTACTATCTAATGTGAAATTTTTGACAGAAGGAATTGACGTTCCTAATTTAGATGCAGTGATTTTCCTAGCACCTAAGAAATCACAAGTTGATATTGTTCAAGCCGTGGGTCGTATTATGCGTAAGTTTAAAGATAAAGAGTATGGATATATTATTTTACCTATTGTAATACCAGAAGGAACGACCCCAGAATCAATTTTGGATAACAATAAAAAGTATGAAGCGGTTTGGCAAATTTTAAATGCGTTGCGTTCAGTGGATGAACGTTTTTCAGCAATGATTAATAAACTGGAATTAAATAGAAAAAAACCTGAAAATATGGACGTTATCGGTATAGGTGAAGCACCTTCTGTTGAAGATATGGAGAATACTTCAACAATTGGTGAAAAGGACGATACCATTTACCAAACTTCTTTAGAGTTAGATTGGGGAGAAATCGAGAATGCTATTTATGCAAAAGTTGTCAAAAAAGTAGGAGATAGAAGATACCTTGAAGATTGGTCAGAAGATGTTGCCAAAATAGCACAACGTCATATTGAACAAATAACCATTATGATTAGTGATAAAAATTCTCAAACTGCCATTGAATTTGATAAGTTTTTAAAGAGTTTACAACATAATATCAATGAAAGTATTGATGAAAAACAAGCAATTGAAATGTTAGCCCAACACTTAATTACTGCTCCTATTTTTGAAGCTCTTTTTGGTGAATATAGCTTTGTGAATAATAATCCTGTTTCTGAAGCAATGGATAAAATTGTAGAAGAGTTGTCAAGATTTGGCGGATTTAATAAAGAACAAGATGAATTAAAAGAGTTTTATGATTCTGTAAAACTACGTGCTGAAGGTATCGATAATGCAGAAGCAAAACAAAGAATTATTATCACTTTATATGATAAATTCTTCTCGAAAGGGTTTAAAGAAACCACGCAACGGTTAGGAATCGTCTTTACTCCTGTGGAAGTTGTTGACTTTATTGTTAAATCAGTCGATGATGTGTTGAAAAAACACTTTGGAAAAGCTATTGAGGATGAAGGAGTTCATATCCTTGACCCCTTCACAGGAACAGGTACTTTTATTGTTCGGACATTACATTACCTAAAAGATAAATTGGCTAAGGGAGAAATAACTTTAGCTGATATTACGAGGAAATATACGCAAGAATTACATGCAAATGAAATTGTGTTATTAAGTTACTATATTGCAGCAATTAATATCGAATCCACTTTTGCAGAGATGAATCATCAGGAGTATAAACCATTTGAAGGGATTGTATTGACTGATACCTTTGAATCCACTGAACAAGAAGATACGTTAGATGATACTTTCTTTAGAACAAATGATGAAAGGTTGAAACGTCAACAAGAAGTGCCTGTCAAAGTAATTATGGGCAATCCACCGTATTCTGCCAAACAAAAAAATGAAGATGGAAATCAAATTAGGACTGCTTATGAAAAACTAGATTCCAGTTTACAAACCTTTTGGGTAAAAACTTCAACAGCGACCAATAAGAACAATCTTTTTGATTCCTATATCCGTGCTATGCGTTGGTCATCGAATAGAATTTCAGATAATGGTGTGATTGGATTCATTACAAATAATTCGTTCATAGATGGGAATGCAATGGACGGAATGAGAAAATCACTCTTGGAAGAATTTTCTGATATTTATATATTAAATCTTAAAGGTGGGATTCGTGGTAAAACTAAGGAGCAGTCTGTATTAGAGGGCGGAAATATCTTTGATATTATGACAGGGGTTACTATTATTCTACTGATTAAGAAATTAAATAATACAGGAAAAGGTCAGCTTCATTATTTAGATATTGGTAATAATCTTAATAAATATCAGAAGTTAGAAAAATTGAAAAAATGGAAAGGCTTATCTGGAGCAGAATCAGAATTCCAAAGTATAACGCCAAATGAAAAAGGGGATTGGATAAATCAACGTAATTCTAATTTTGATGAACTTATCCCTCTAGGCGATAAAAAAACACAGAATGCTCTTTTTATTGATTATACTGGAGGGATAACAACTGGTAGAGATGGTTGGTCTTGGAACTTTTCTCAGTCTCAGGTTGAAGTAACAATGAAAAAAAGTATTGATTATTATAATCAATACCTTGGTGATACAAAAATTTATAAAGAAAATGTTCCAGACATTTCTTGGACTCGTTCACTGAAGCAACGCTTTGAGCGTAGAGAATCTCAATCTTGGCAAGGCGACAGAATGTATCTTGGAATGTATCGCCCGTTTACCAAGAAGCATGTCTATTACGCACAAGCGTGGATAGATAGGCAATACCAAATGTCTAAGGTATTGCCTATCTCAACGGCTTCAAATTTGATGATTTCGTTGTCAAATAAAACAGGAGGAAAACAATTTTCGACCTTAATGGTTGATGTTTTACCAGATAGAAATATTTTTGCGGGCGGTTCACAGAATTTACCAAAATATATTTATCATATTACTAACGATAGTTCTTTTTTTGATGTTGATGAAAAATATTCAGCTATTCGTCCCGAAATGCTAAGAAAATTATCAAACTTGAGTGAAGAGGACGCCATATACTATGTTTACGGAGTTTTTCATAGTGCACAATACGGAAAACTATATTATGAAGATTTAGCAAAATCCTTTCCCAAAATTCCTAATGTTAAACATAAAGAAAAATATATAGAGATTGGTAAAGAATTAGCTGATTTACACTTAAATTATGAAAATGTTCCTGCTTATGATGACGTAAATATTATATTTAAATCAGATAATCCAACTTTCAAAGTGAAGAAAATGAAACATCCTAAACGTGGTCAACTAGATACAATTATCTTTAATGAAGATATCGTTATAACAGATATTCCTGAACGTGCATATGAATATGTTGTGAATGGAAAACCTGCTATTGAGTGGATTATTGACCAATATCAAGTGAAAAGAGATAAAAAATCTGGGATAGTTGATGACCCTAACGAGTTCTCAGAAAATCCCAAATATATATTTAATTTGTTGCTGTCTATTATTAATGTTTCTATGAAAACAATGGATTTAGTAGAAAGTTTACCTCCTTTGGAGATAATTGACTAAAGTTTAAATAGTTCCAATAAGAAGCCTTTATTTAGGCTTTTTATTGTATTGAGAAATATGTTTAAACTATTATTTTTGATGTTTGGAAGTGAAATTTATGAATGTGGACTATATTCTAGATGAAAATGTTGATTTTTTTAAGGATTTTTCCAATAAAGTAATGGGGCAATTAACGGAAGAACGGTTATATGAAAATGTAGAAGATGAACGACTAAGATTTTGTTTCGCAGTATTTCAAAATCAGTTCAATTCTCTATTATCTTTCTTGAATGAAAAAGCAAAATATAATAATCATTTTAATGCAGACCCCAGTAGGGATTTAATTATATTAATTGATAAATATGAAGAATTGGAACATGCACTATCTAAAACAGATTTTGCCTTTAAATTGATGGATGAATATGTAGAGACGGTTCGATTTATTCAACCGTATCTTAATAATTCTGGTGGGTCAGCTATTCCAGAAGACTATCAGTTGCTAAACATCGTTAAATACGAACCAATCATTTATTTTGAAAAGCAAATTGAAATTGTTAAGGAGAATAACAGTTTATATTCCTCTTTAAAATTGGTTAATTCAGGTTCTTATGCAATGGTTTATAAATTTAAAGACACTTTTTATAATCAAATTTTTGCGTTAAAAAGAGCAAGAAGAGAACTAACATCTGCTGAGTTAATACGATTTAAAAAAGAGTTCGAAAATATGAAAAATATGGATTCCTTATATGTATTAAAAGTTTATAGCTATAATGATGATGCGAATGAATTCATTATGGAATATGTGAAACAAACTCTTAAAGAATATATTGATTCGAATAACACAAAATTACAATTATTTGAAAGAAAAAGGTTAGTTACTCAACTTTTTAATGCGTTTAAATATATTCATTCTAAAGAAATCTTTCATAGAGATATTTCTTTATCCAATATATTAGTAAAGGAATATGATGACAAAACCATTATATTAAAAGTCTGTGATTTTGGTTATCTCAAAGACTCTGATAGCACGCTGACTCGCCAAAACACTGAGTTTCAAGGTAGTTTGAATGACCCACAGTTAAAAATTATGGGAGCGGATAAATACACTATTCAACATGAAATTTATGCACTAGCTCAGGTGGTTTTTTATATAATGACTGGGAGAAAGAATTTGAATAATAATAAAAATAAAGAAGTAGAGAAGTTCATTGATTCAGGCATGAATGCGGATTTATCTAAAAGAGTAAAAACTTTAGAGGAATTGAAAGAAGTATTCTTGAAAACAGATTGGAGTAGATAAGTTTGAATATCCAGAAAGCTTTAATAGAACTAACAATAGATGAATCGGTCACATGTAAACAACTTGCCGATTTTTATGATACTTTTCATACTGATAAAGAATTTACAGATGCAGTGGATTTTTTAAGTAGAAGTATTCATGTAGATATGGCTCAAATAAAAGAAGAACTCCGAAATTCCGAAGATAAGGGAAGTTTAGGTGTTTTGGAATATATACAGAAACACTATTCTTCAGCAATGTTGTCCATGAATCTACTCCCTCAAGAAAAACGCAGATTTATCCATTAAATAGTTTGGATTAGGCACAATTGATAGAATAGAAAAGTCACATTAAATAACATATAATTTTCAACTTTTGTTTTGTGATACTTGTCTAATCAATTTTCCTACTAAAATTATTGATTAAGAAGTAATAGGTATATTGAGAAAAATAAAGGTTGCACATTGCGTTGGTTTGTAGCAGAAATGAATTGCTTTCTAAGATTATTTATTGTATGATGAAGCCTGATAAAAGGGACTTTCACTTATTTGAAAACCAATTTGCGGAACGCTGGTTTGCGGATAAATATCCAGATGTTGAACTGAAAAGTTTGATGTAAAATTAATTTGTAATCAATCAGTAGCTGAATCTTTAGAAGATTGAAGCTCGGCGCAGTCATTCTCAAGATGATTGCGCTGAGCTTTTCTTGTTATAAGGTATTAAAGTAGGCGTGATTGTTTTTTTTGAGATAGAATACTTATTATAACGAACCTATCAAGGAGTGGACAAGAACATGAATTTTTATGGCATCGAGTATTTAAAAAGCCAATCTAATTTAAATGATTACTTAAAGTATTTTTTTATTTTTGCTTTGTTAATCGGGCTAGTCATTGTATTTAGTTTTTATGTGCGACATCAAATTCAAACGAAATATCGTGAATTAAGTATTATTATTTTTTTATCATTATTATTTGTTTTAGGGGTTCAATATTCCAATTATCAACTGAACCAAAATCAGCATTCACAATCTTCACAAATGGTACATTTTGTCGAACAAGTGGCACAGGAAAAAAAGGTTTCTCCAGAAAAAGTTTATGTCAATGGTACACAATTGGCTGACGGAACCATAGTTAAAATTGACGAAGTCTTTTACAAAATGAGTTTAAGTACGGATCAGCAGTCTTATACGTTACAAGAAACGTATTTATTAACACCAACGATTGAAATCATAAAGTAAAGTGAGGGAAAATTAATGCAGTTTTATAGTCCAATTATTATTAAATTTGCTTTAGGTATTATTTGTTTAATTGTCCAAATTAATTTGATGGGAAAAGGCAATTTGGCGCCCACATCGGCTATGGACCAAGTTCAAAACTACGTATTGGGGGGCATTATTGGTGGTGTTATTTATAATGATTCAATTACGGTGCTCCAATTTGTATTAGTGTTAATTTTGTGGACATTATTAGTCTTAATTTTAAAATTTGCAAAAGAACACAATCGCTATGTGAAGCAAATTGTGGATGGTAAACCCATTACTTTAATCAAGGATGGACAGGTTGTGGTGAAGGAATGTTTGAAAAATGGTATTTCTGCAAATGATCTGATGTTTAAATTACGAGCAAATGGTATTTATGAAGTCCAGCTTGTTAAACGGGCGGTTTTAGAACAAAATGGTCAATTAACAATCGTCGAATATGGCGATGAAAGTATTCGTTACCCGATTATTGTGGACGGTCAAGCCAACATGGATGTCCTAGAGTTAATCAAAAAGGATGAGCACTGGCTATTAACGCAAATCCAAGAACAAGGATTCCAAAGATTACAGGAAATCTATTTAGGTGAGTATTTATCTGGACAGTTAAGTTTATCGCCGTATGAAGAAAAAACGATTGCTTAGCTATACTTTTTATCCTACTTATATTAGAATTGGATGGTAATTCAATGAGCTTTAAAAGGAGGAAAAATGAAAACTAAAAAGATAGTTGTCGGGTTATTTTGTTCAATGATTGTTTTAATGGGGTGCCAACCAGATCAACGAACTGAAAAAATGAAAGAAAGTACTGAAGCAGAAGCAGTCCAAGTAACGAGTGGTGCCTCGGCAGCCACTAATGCCACTTCTGTAAAGCAGGAGGAGCAGACAAACACGAATGATCAACCGAAGGAGAGTGCTGCCAAAGTGAGTTATGAGCGTAATGGACATACCTTTGAAGTGGATGCTGTTTCTGGCGCTACAGTAGAAGCTAATAATGGACAATCAGGAATTAGTCCAGAAGAAAAAGCCCAGAAGATGTATTGGTCAGGTCGTCCAGAAATCGGGGAAGTTCAAGGGGATTATTATCATCATGAAGTCGTGTTTGATGGCGGCTATACGGCTTTAATTGATGTCGTTGTTAAGGATCAACAAATTCAGTTAGTGGAATTTGATGAACGTGGCCCTAAAAACTATTATTCTGAAGAATGGGCAGGAGTGACAAAACGTTTATCCGGCTATGCAAATTTTCAAGCGAACAACGCCCGAACCGATCAATCGTTAGTGACCGTTGTTAATACGATGACTTTTCTAGAAAATCAAATGGTTGCTGAAAATCGCCTAGATGGCGCATTCCAGACAGCCAAAGGTCAATCCAATAGCGCTAATAATGGCTATCTTCCTGCTGCTAGGGCTTTAGCCAAGGAAATCAAAGAACCTTCAAAAGAACATTATACAAGTCTAACAGAAGATTTTGGAGAGGGGCTTTCTGGACGTTTAACTGTTATTACGTTAAAAGATTCAGGGAAAATAACCGATCTTCGTTATGATGAATATTTTGCAGATACAGAAGAAGAGATTAAAGATGCGAAACTGAAGGCTTATTCTCGCCAATCAAAATATTTTTCTAAAGATTATGCTCAAAAATCGGGAGAAAATTTCAAAAAAGAAGTGGATGACTTAAGAAAAAAAGCAATCGAGGAAAACAAATTAGTCAGTCCGACAAATGAGGAAGCCTGGTCGGAAAATTATCAAAGGCTTGTAAAAAAAATAACGTCACAATAAATTAAAAAACTGCCGAAGTGGGGAAACTTCGGCAGTTTTTCTAGTTTTCCATGAGGGAAACTTTTAATGGAACAGACACTTCGGTCACATGGTTTAACTCAATGATAGAAATTTCATCTGGGTCATAAGCCTCTTTAGGTAATCGTTTTAACAGTTTTGCTAAAATTTCTTTTACTTCTGTCGGACGAATGCGACGATTTTTATTCATAATCAGAACTTCCACATGGTGAGCTGCTTCTGAATAGACAGCGGTCGTGTTTCCTGCTGAGTAGACTTTTACAAAGTAAGCATCCGTGTTTTCCAATTGTTTATTTACTAATTGTTTGTAGCTATTGGTCACATTCACTAATTTCATTTTATCACCTCATTATAGTTGTGTGCTGCAAAAGAGCGTTTCCAATTATGTACAGGAGTTCCAGATTGAATTTTTTCTATGAGGAACAAGTATACGAATATCTTTCTTCTATTATAGTTTTTTTTGATGAAAATAAAAAGTGAAAAGCATAAAAAAATCCGCACGCATTGTTATTAATGCGTGTGGATTTTTGATTATTCTGCTTGGTCAGATGTTGAAGTTTCTGTTTTAGTCACTTCTTGTGCGCCAGTTACGATAATTTTACCTTCGTTATCTAACGCTGCGACTAATTGATGATTTTCAGGATGATCTAGATAGTATTCAGCAATGCCGTCTTCAATTTGTTCTTGAATTGTTCGACGTAAAGGACGAGCGCCCATTGCAGGATCATAACCTAAATCAACGAGTTTCTCTTTGACTTCTGTTGGAACCTCAATGTGTAATTTTTGTTTAGCTAATAAGCCATTTACTTCTTCTAACATCAAGCTGACAATGTTCATCAGGTTTTCTTTGCTTAATGCTTTGAATTCGATAATACCATCGAAACGGTTAAGGAATTCGGGGGTGAAGAAGTTGTTCAATTGACCTAAAACAGATTTAGTCACACCTTCACGGGCAGCGCCAAAGCCAACGTTGGCTTCCACAGCTCCTGTTCCAGCATTACTTGTCATGATAATGATGGTGTCTTTAAAGCTGACCGTACGACCTTGTGCATCTGTTAAACGACCATCGTCGAGAATTTGTAAAAACATGTGTAAAACATCAGGATGCGCTTTTTCAATTTCATCCAATAAAATTAAACTATAAGGATTACGACGGACTTTTTCTGTGAGTTGTCCAGCTTCGTCATAACCAACATAGCCTGGAGGAGAACCAATCAGTTTAGAAACACTGTGTTTTTCCATATACTCACTCATATCAAAACGAACCATCGAATCTTCTGAACCGAATAGCTCAAAAGCTAATTGTTTTGCTAATTCTGTTTTACCAACGCCTGTTGGCCCAACAAATAAGAAGGAACCAATTGGGCGGTTTTGTTTGCCTAGGCCTACACGATTGCGACGAATCGCTTTAGCTACTTTATCGACGGCATCATCTTGTCCGACAACATGAGCTTTTAAGTCAACAGCTAAATTTTTCAATTGGGTTTGTTCTTTTTCTTTTAAGTCACCGACAGGAATGCCAGTTTTTTGTTCCACAATGGCTTCAATATCTTTTTCAGTGATGACGGGTGTTTCTTCATCGCTGATTTGTTTTTCTTTCATTGCTTGTAATTTATTGATTTGATCACGATAGTAAGCCGCTTTTTCAAAATCTTCTTCTGCGGAAGCTTGTTGTTTTTGTTGTTCCGCTTCTGCTAATTTTTTATCAATTGTTTTTGGATCGACGAGTTGAATAGTTAGATTCATTTTTGAACCAGATTCATCTAACAAGTCAATCGCTTTATCTGGTAAAAAGCGATCTTGAATGTAACGGTTGGATAAGTTTGCTGCTGCGTTAATCGCTTCATCTGTATATTTAACATGATGATAATCTTCATAACGTTTTTGCAAACCATGTAAAATCGTTATGGTTTCGGCAACGGTTGGCTCATCTACTTGGACTGGTTGCATCCGACGTTCTAAGGCAGCATCTTTTTCAATAATACGGTACTCATTTAAAGTTGTGGCACCGACTAATTGTAATTCACCACGTGCTAAGGCTGGTTTTAAAATATTGCCAGCATCCATATTGCCATCACCAGCAGCACCAGCACCCACAATTTCATGGACTTCATCAATAAATAAAATGACATTTTCAGCTTCAGTGATTTCTTCAATCAATTTTTGCATCCGTTCTTCAAATTGTCCGCGAATACCAGTTCCTTGAACAAGTGAAACCACATCTAAACGAATGACTTCTTTGTCCAATAATTTTTGGGGCACATCACCATCGACAATTTTTTGGGCTAAACCTTCGACAACGGCTGTTTTACCAACACCTGGTTCACCGATTAAAACGGGGTTGTTTTTTGTACGGCGATTTAAGATTTCAATGACACGCTTAATTTCTTGGTCACGTCCTACCACAGGATCGATATCTCCTTGGCGTGCCGCTTCGGTGATGTTAATCCCATACTCCCCTAGCAAACCTTGACCAGCGCTAGCGCCTCCGCGAGGGGGTTGACCTCCATTACCACCATCACCAAATTGAGTGGGTGGTGTTTGTTGTTCATAAGGATTACCTTGTTGCATTTGGCGAGAAAGAGAACGATATAAATCGTCTAAACTCCCAAAGCCAAAAGGGTCTTGTCCCATATTTTGAGGGGAATTATTCGCTTGATTTTTTAATTTTTGATAGCAGCTTTGGCAATAGTCCAGTTGTTTTCTTTGACCATTCACATTTGCATATAAATGAATTGTTGCTTCATTTTGTTGACAATTTTGACAAATCATTGAATGAAACACATCCTTTCAAAATAACTGAGGCCAGAAAAATAGTTGTTTGCTCTATTATTTCTAGTAAACAGACCATTTTTCCTCAAACCAGCCAAGTACTAGATAGCAGGAATAAATTCTGTCTATAAAACCACTTGACCATTTTTGACCTTTGAGGTTATTATAGCATTTTTTGTAAGAGAATCAAGTAAAAGACCTTGTTTAAAAAAAGGCAAAGATTCGATTTTTTTACAGACAATTGCGCCATTTTCAAGTAAACTATAAGAGTTGATATTTAAGAGAAAGAGTGGTGAAATCAATGGCTGAAAATCCTTTTGTAGAAAAAATTGCTTCATTAAAAGCTGGAGAAATCTCTGAATTAATCGTGGAGCAAAATGAATTTTTCCAATTTCGTGATGCTTGGATTTCTTTACCTGACCGCGCGGAAATTGTTGGAGAAGCGGGGTTAAATGGACGAATCATTTATCGTTACCAAAAAGAGGAAGAATAGTCAGTGCAAAACATCACGAAATTTAAGCAAAAAGTGTTGTGTAAGATAGAAAAAAATGGTAATCTTAGAAACTGAAAGGGTCTTTTTTCGAGTAGACGTTTGATTTTAGCGTATCAAGAAAGGAAAACCCTAACATAAAAATTTTTTATTTACGAAGGAGACCGATTTATATGGAAAAGAAAGAATTTCACATTGTAGCAGAAACAGGAATTCACGCACGTCCAGCTACTTTATTAGTACAAACTGCAAGCAAATTTAACTCAGATATTAACTTAGAATACAAAGGTAAATCTGTTAACTTAAAATCAATCATGGGCGTTATGTCTTTAGGCGTTGGTCAAGGTTCTGACGTAACAATCACTGTTGATGGTGCTGACGAAGCTGAAGGAATGGCAGCAATCGTTGAAACATTACAAAAAGAAGGATTGGCTGAATAATGTCTGAGATGCTAAAAGGGATTGCCGCAAGTGATGGCGTTGCTGTTGCTAAAGCTTACCTGCTAGTTCAACCTGACTTGTCTTTCAACAAAACTTCCGTAGAAGATACTGATGCAGAAGCAACTCGCTTAGACGATGCTTTAGCAAAATCTACTGAAGAGTTGCAAGCAATTCGCGACAAAGCAGCTCAAAGCCTTGGTGAAGCAGAAGCGCAAGTTTTCGATGCTCATTTAATGGTTTTATCTGACCCAGAAATGGTTGGTCAAATCAAACAAAATATCCAAGACAACAAAGTCAATGCAGAAGCTGCCTTGAAAGAAGTTACGGATATGTATATTGGTATGTTTGAAGCAATGGACGACAATGCTTACATGCAAGAGCGTGCAGCAGATATTCGTGACGTTGCCAAACGTATCTTAGCACATTTATTAGGTGTGACTCTTCCAAATCCTTCAATGATTAACGAAGAAGTAATCGTGGTTGCCCATGACTTAACACCTAGTGATACTGCACAATTAGACCGTACGTATGTTAAAGCTTTTGTGACAGACATCGGCGGACGTACTTCTCACTCAGCAATCATGGCTCGTTCGTTAGAAATCCCTGCAATCGTTGGTACAAAAGAAATTACTGACAAAGTAAAAGCAGGCGATATTTTAGCAGTGAACGGAATCATTGGGGATGTTATTATTGACCCAACAGATGCTGAAAAATCTGAATTTGAAGCAGAAGCAAAAGCTTATGCAGATCAAAAAGCAGAATGGGATAAACTAAAAAATGCAGAAACAGTGACAGCTGACGGCAAACATGTTGAGTTAGCTGCAAACATTGGTACACCAAAAGATTTAGAAGGCGTACACAAAAACGGCGGCGAAGCTGTTGGTTTATATCGTACAGAATTCTTATACATGGATTCATCTGACTTTCCAACTGAAGAGGACCAATACCAAGCGTATAAAGCAGTTCTTGAAGGAATGGAAGGAAAACCCGTTGTGGTTCGTACAATGGATATTGGTGGGGACAAAGAGCTTCCTTACCTAACATTACCACACGAAATGAACCCATTCTTAGGTTACCGTGCATTACGTATTAGCTTATCAGAACTAGGTGACGGCATGTTCCGTACACAAATGCGTGCATTATTACGTGCGTCTGTTCATGGTAACTTACGTATCATGTTCCCAATGGTTGCTACTTTGAAAGAATTTAGAGCAGCGAAAGCAATCTTTGAAGACGAAAAACAAAAATTAGTCAACGAAGGTGTTGAAGTTTCAAACGATATCCAAGTAGGTATTATGATTGAAATTCCAGCAGCTGCCGTATTAGCTGATAAATTTGCCAAAGAAGTAGACTTCTTTAGTGTTGGAACCAACGACTTAATCCAATACACAATGGCGGCAGACCGTATGAACGAACGCGTTTCTTACTTATACCAACCATACAACCCATCAATCTTACGTTTAATTAAAAATGTAATTGATGCAGCACACGCTGAAGGTAAATGGGCTGGTATGTGTGGTGAAATGGCGGGCGATCAAACAGCTGTTCCATTACTATTGGGTATGGGCTTAGATGAGTTCTCAATGAGTGCTACATCTATCCTTAAAACACGTAGCTTGATGAAACGTCTAGACACAACTAAAATGGCTGAACTTGCTGACCGCGCATTAAAAGAATGCGACACGATGGAAGAAGTCGTTGCATTAGTTGAAGAATATACAAAATAATTAAGTGATTATGAAAGCACATCGACAATTGTCGATGTGCTTTTTTATTGTTGCGCTTCACGTATTTTTTTCTTGAAATAATAAATCGTGCTTCCCAAAATGAATAGAAAAACCAGCGTGATGCTACTCACCAGTTTCCAAGGGAAATTGGTGTGTTTTTCAGGTGGGAGGTTGACGGCGGTAGCATTGTATTTTTTAGCTTCTTTTTCTTGGATGACTAAGTGTTTTTCCCACGAATAGTCTTGATAGCCATCGTTTACTTTGATTTTTACAGTATAATTTCCAGGAACAAAAGGTTGTTCCTTTAAGTCAATCCGATAATTAAAATTTGTATTAGGGGCCATTGTTAACGACTCTTGGTGATTTTCGTAGCGAGGTTTAGCTTCTTTTTCATAATATAAAGAGGCATCGACTTGTAATTTTTTAATCATAGCCGCTTGTTTGTTTTGGAGATTCATTAATACGCGGTTACGACCGTTAGCTTGATCGGTTTTTACTTCATTTAAAGATAATTCTGGCTGAACAGGTTCATCTGTTTCACTAAGTAAGACACCGATTACATAAGAAAAACGATTATTGATGGCCACGCCGTTTTCTGAGTGAGCAGGTTGTTCATCTGACTTTTGTTCAAAGTAGAGTCCTCCTAAAACGTACCCATTAAATGGTTTTTCCGGTAAAGTAAGCTGACATTCAACAGTCTTGGTTGAGTGTTTAGGTAGGTAGATTTCTTTTGGTAATTGCGCAATCTCATTAAAAGTAAAAGGTGCAGATGGATCTTTTTTTGTTTCAGCATGAGAATAATCTGCCAAGCCATTATCATTAGTAATCGCTGCATTGGCTGAAGCTAGCACGGTAATGTCGTTGGCTGTTTGATTCGTTAGTTCGATTTGTAGCTTTTGTGTTTGGTTTGGAGCGACACGTAGATCAAAATAACTTGTCTCTTTGGTTCGTTGATTGTCGGGTAAAATGGCTTTTACAGAAAAAGTCATTTCGCTTGCTTCTACAGAATAAGAGCCAATAAAAAATAAAAAAATGATGACGCTAATAGCATGGAGCCATTTAAAAAGCTGCTGATTCATAGTGTGCACTCCTTTTTGACAATTTTTTATAACAAGGTATTGCATGAAGTTGTTTCATGCAATACCTTGTTTGTTTTCTTTTAAAGTGGTGTATCATCCAAAATCCAAGTAAGCGTTGTTTTATATTGTTTAGCTGCAACTTTTTTCGTTGTCGCAGGAACAGTTAATTGAATGCCTTGAGCAGCGGTCGCTCCGCTACCAAAAGCTAATGTCCAAGTGCCCATTCCTGTTGAAAGAGCGGCAGTCGCCACAGGAGAAGTGGCGGCACCAGTTGGATCCAAGGTTACTGGGACCGTTAATGGCGCCAAAGAAAGTAACTGTGTTGAATTGGGTGTTGCTGCTAAAAAGGTCAAGGATGCATTATCCAAAACAGCGGGTGTTGAATCACTTGTAGCAAATTGCGCACTCTGTTTAACTGATAATTTCCAGCCAAGATTTAGACCACGTTTGTCAGTTACTTGAACATAGTTTGGCACGCTAATTAAATCGCCAGTACTATTTTGTACTTGGTCCAGTTGTGCCGAATAGATTGCTGTTCCGGCTTGAATTTGTTTTGATCCAAAATGGATATTTGAAACATAGTCAATACTAAGGGGTCCGGCTGTACCAGGTTGATGAGGATCAGCAGGATTAGGTGTCACAGGCTGAGAAGGGTTCGTCGGATTGACAGGTGGCGTGACAGTATTATCAAGAGCAAACGTAATATCAGCGTTGGATTGAATAGAAGCGACTTGGGCTGCTTCAACTTTTGGACTATTTAAAAGCATAAGAGGCGTAGCAACGAACAAAATGCTTGAAATGCGCACGATCTTTTTCATTTTTTATTCCTTCTTTCTTGTTTATTTTTAACTTTTAAAAAAGCTAAATCCTAATTAGAGGGGTGTATCAGAAAGAATCCATTGTAATTCGGCAGTGTAAGATTCTTTGACCGTTAAGTTAAGGTCAGGAGCAACGCTTAAAAAAAGTCCATTTTGTTGGTTCCAAGGAATTTCTACATTGTTATCGTCCGTTGCGGTGTATTGATAAACTTCGGTTGCTAAAGAGGAGATAGGAAAATCACTGCCATTTTTTCGATAAATGAAAGCTTGCTGGATCGTTTTATTTGTAGAAGTTGAATGCATGGGCTGACTCTCTCTTACCAACAAATGCCATGGTGTTTTTGCAACACGACCATCGGCAATGAGGAAAGGAGCGCTAATGGTCGATGGTGAGTAGAGGGTTCGTTTGCTGGGAAAAGGTAAATTTTTAAAGGAAACTGTAGTTGGCATCTGCACAAAACGGAGGGTACCGTTTTTGATAGGTAAAGACTGTTCTTTAGTGATTGGCGTAATTGGCGTTCCGCCACCATCATTGCCAGTAACCGTGCTAGAAAATAAAAGAAATTGGTTTATCCATTCTTCTGTAACCGTTGCTGTATATTGTAAGGTGAATTGTGTATTGGCTTCCGTAAAATTATCTGCTGGCAGCGAATTATGATAACTCCAATACGGCAAACCAGTGGAACTATCAGTTAAAAGTTGAAGGCCAGCTATTGGCGTACTTAAACCTGCTGCTGATTGTTTTGTTAATGTAGCAGCTGAAAGTTGGGACAGTCCTTTAGGCACCGTTGCTCGTAATTGCTGATTCATCCACGTTGCTGGTTGATTGGTTAAACGTGTGGTTAACGTAAAACGAATGATTTGACCACTTACGACAGAGTTTGCAGCTTCCCAGAGCCCTTGTGCATTTTTCCGCTCAATGATTTGCGTGACCGTTAGTTGAGGCACAGAATAAGCAACTGTTTGAGAAACAGTAGAACTGGTTAGCAAAGGCAGGCCAGTGCGATTGCTGAGCCCTTGGACCCACAAGCTGACCGTTTCTCCTCCTTGGAAAGTGGGTAAATTAGCAAATTGAAAATGGCCATTGGAATCTAAGGACGTTGTGTAAATAGAACCACCATTTATTTGTACTTTAACTTGATAGGTTCCGTTAGATGCTTGAGAAGCTTTACCTGAAAGTTGAGTTGAGCCGGCATTAGCGACTACGTTTGTGACTGGTTGGATTGACCAATTGACACTTTGATCAGCTGAGGGGCTGCTTTGAATATAGTCGGTTGACGTTTTTGAACGAGCAAAGACAATTGTAGAGAGCGTGTCGCCATATTCTAATGGTGAAGCTAAAGAGGTCGAGAAATTTCCGGCTGCATCGACAGAAATCCCTTTCACCACAATGGGGGTAGTGGTGCCATCATGGCGGTTCAAGGTTAATTGAACAGAGTAGTTATAGTTTGGGTCTTGTACTTGTTGAATGGTCCCTGTTACAGTAGTGTCCAGATGATTTGGTTGAGTTAGTTTGGCTGGTGTGACTTGAGGAACGGGATAATTACCTAAACTAAGTTGAGCTTTGCTAATTACGCCTGTTTTTGTATTGTTTCCAATAATAATATTAATTGCACCTAATCCAGTGCCGACATCTGTAAAGGTTCCTCGAATCGGATAGTCTTTGCCGTTAAGAGCAGGAGGGATTGAAATTCCTCGTTTATAAAGTGCGCCCACATCAAACGAAATGGCGGCAGACCATTTGGTTCCGGGAAGTAACACCAAGGTGCTACTTGGAAAAGTCAGATAAACAGAATGATAAGTGCTACTATAAGAGAGACTGACGCCGTTAGTTGAACTGTGAATATCTTGAGTGGCTGTTCCTGGATAACTGACAGTCCCTGTTAAAAGAGTCAGAAAATCTTGTTGCTTTAGAGTGTCGTTATCTAACTGGCTTGAAATTTCTGTAGGAAGTTGAATAGCAATAATCGGTCGATCATTAATTGCTAAGCCGATAAGTGTCACACTGTATTCATACGAAAGTGTGATAATATCTTGGTTATACGTTCCCGTGCTTAAGGTACTTTTTAAGGTGCTATTACCAACAGAAACACTAGCTGGCGTAGGTGCCATAGGTTCATCGTTTTCAGAGGAAGCATGGGTTTGCTCGGTTTCTTGTTCCACGATATCGGTTGCTTGAGTTGTTTGTTGTTCTGTTGAAACTGAGGTAAATGTTTCACTAAAAGTAGAGGCGTGAGTTGTAGGGTTCAGTGTTTCAGAATGAGCTATCAAAGGTTGAGTCAGCGATAAAAAAAGCCATGATATGATGCAAGAAAAGATTCCCCAGACGAACTTATTCAAAACCATCCTCTCCTTTTTTGATATTATATGTATAATGACGAAAATATATAATGCGTAAATATTTAGTACATACATTCTATAATGGGCCATTCATAAAGTAAAGCGATTACATCCGATGGTGAACAAGATATTTTGTTCACAATCTTTTAGTGTTTTAAGAAGGAAATTTCTCGAAATTCTATGCTTTTTTAATCCGAAAAAATTAAAAAACTGATAGTTTGCTAAAAATCGAGTCTTTCTTTCACTTCTTAGCACTTAAAATATTTACATTTTCCTAGGGATAGTGTACTATTTAAAGGTATGCATAAATAAAGTTTGATGTATAAAATTAAATGTTATTCGGAGGGAAACAAATGTCTGCGAAATGGGAAAAAAAAGGCACTAATGATGGTGTATTAACTTTTTCAATCGAACAAGCAGTAATCGAAAAAGGATTAACGCAAGCGTTCAATAAAGTGAAAAAAAACTTAAACGTACCTGGTTTCCGTAAAGGAAAAGTATCACGTACTGTTTTTAACCGTATGTATGGAGAAGAAGCGTTATACGAAGATGCGTTAAACGCTGTTTTACCAGAAGCATATGAAGCGGCTGTATTAGAAGCAGGAATTGAACCAGTAGCACAACCAAAAATTGATGTTGAAAGCATGAATAAAGGGGAAGACTGGGTTATCACTGCTGAAGTAACTGTAAAACCTGAAGTAAAATTAGGCGAATACAAAAACTTAACAGTGTCTAAACAAGACCGTGAAGTAACAGATGAAGACGTGGAAGCACGTTTGAAACGCGAACAAGAATCTCAAGCTGAATTAGTAATCAAAGAAGATGCCGCTGCTGAAAATGGCGACACTGTAGTTATCGACTTTGAAGGCTTCTTAGGCGACGAAGCATTTGAAGGCGGCAAAGGCGAAAATTACTCATTAGAATTAGGTTCTAATTCATTTATTCCAGGCTTTGAAGACCAATTAGTTGGCAAAAAAGCTGGCGAAGAAGTAGAAGTAAACGTTACTTTCCCTGAAGATTACCAAGCAGAAGATTTAGCTGGTAAAGAAGCAGTTTTCAAAGTAACTGTTCATGAAGTAAAAGCAAAAGAATTACCAGAATTGGATGATGAATTTGCAAAAGACGTTGACGATTCAGTAGAATCATTAGACGAATTAAAAGAAAAATTCCGTAAAGAATTGACAGAAGCAAAAGAAGCAGCAGCTGAAGAAGCAAAAGACGAAGAAGCAATTCGTTTAGCTGTTGAAAATGCTGAAATCGTTGAATTACCACACGTAATGGTTCACGACGAAGTTCACCGTTCAATGGATGAATTCTTAAACAACATGCAACGCCAAGGAATTTCTCCTGAAATGTACTACCAATTAACTGGTTCTACAGAAGAAGATTTACACAAACAATTTGAAGGCGAAGCAGAAACACGCACAAAGACAAACTTAGTGATTGAAGCAGTTGCCAAAGCTGAAAACATCGAAGTAACACAAGAAGACATCGATGCTGAAGTGAAAGATTTAGCAGAACAATACAACATGCCTGAAGCGCAAGTACGTAAAGTATTAAATAACGACATGTTAGAACATGATATTCGTATGAAACGTGCTGTTGAAACAATTACTGAAACAGCTGTTGAAAAATAAACATTTTTAATAAGCTCTTCATTCGATAGAGTTTTCTAAAACTGTAGATGGAAGGTGTCTTTCATCTACAGTTTTTTTCATATAAAATAACTTTTGAAAGGGTGTGTCAAAATGGATAAAAATTATTCGAAAATTAAATATGGATTAGTGGTGTTTGGCATCTTATGCTTGACGTACAATCTCTGGGAATTTTTTACGGCTAAGTATTCAACAAAACAAGGTGTGACGTTTGTTATCGAATGTTTACTTGGAATTGGTCTAATCTTTTTACCGGATCTTGTCAATAAATTTTTAAAAATTATTATGCCACCGACTATCGTTTATTTTTACTGGTTTTTCTTATTTATTTCAGTATTCCTAGGAACCTCGTTGCATATGATTTCAATCATTTCGTTCTGGGATAAAATTTTACACTTTGTTAGTCCGATGCTGTTAACTGCTGTGGGTTATGGTATTGCTGCTTTCCTATTGAAGAAAACGAAGTACGCCGATGTTTCCCCGTGGTTATTTTTATTATTTGGGTTTGCATTTGCAGGGCTTTGTGGCGTCTTCTGGGAATTCTGGGAATTTATCTGCGATTCATTAGGGAACATGAACTTACAACGCTATAATATGTCCAACGGCCAACCATTTATTGGGCGTGCTGCTTTAATGGATACGATGGGGGATTTATTTACCAATACCCTTGGGGCCTTTGTGATGGGCGTGTACACGTATATCAGAAGCAAAGGAAATCCTGAGTATTTAGAAAATTATGCGATAAAGAGAAAATAATAAAAAAGCGATTCAACCATGGTTGAATCGCTTTTTTGCTGTTTTTTTAAGCAGGTACTTCGACAGGTTTTTTCAAAAGGCCGTAGACAATTCCTGAAATAATCGCCCCAATTAAGATGAACAATAGATATAGTAATGGATTACTTAATAGGAAGACGACGAAGATTCCTCCATGTGGTGCCAATAATTTGATACCAAACGCACCAACCAACGCACCAGTAAAGGCAGAACCTACCACGAAACTTGGAATCACACGTAATGGGTCAGCTGCTGCAAAAGGAATTGCCCCTTCAGTGACAAAAGAAAGTCCCATTACAATATTGGTTAAGCCGGCATCTTGTTGATCTTTTGTAAATTTATTTTTAAATAAACGAGTTGCTACGAAAATTGCTAATGGAGGAACCATTCCGCCAGCCATTACAGAAGCCATGACCACGCTGCCACCTTCTGCAACAGTACTTGCTAGCGTAGCTGTACCGAAAACATAAGCAGCTTTGTTAACTGGTCCACCTAAGTCGATGGCCATCATACCAGCTAATAAGGCACCAAGTAAAGCTGCATTTGTGCCATCTAAGCCAAGTAGGAAATGATTTAACGCATCATTAATTGCTTTCATTGGGATGTTAATGACTAACATTAATAAGCCTGTAATAATCAAACCAAAAACTGGATAGAATAAAATGGTTTTAATTCCATCTAATGATTTTGGCAAGCCTTTGAAAACTTTACGTAAAAGAACCACTACATAACCAGCTAAGAAACCACCGATTAGGGCCCCAAGGAACCCAGCTCCTCCGGCGTTTGCTAATGCACCAGCCGCGAAACCAGCAACTAAGCCTGGACGATCCCCAATACTAGAAGCAATAAAACCAGCTAAGACAGGTAACATAAAGCCAAATGCTGCGCCACCAATTTGGTTAAACCAGCTAGCTACGTCATTGTAATTCCCTAAATTGGCTAATTGATCTTGAGGAACCCCGATAAATTGATCAATCATAAAGGAAAGAGCAATGGCAATTCCGCCACCAATAACGAAAGGTAACATATGAGAAACACCATTCATTAAATCTTTATAGATACGAGAACCGATTGAACCTTCCGCTGAATCCTCTTGATCGCTTGCAGCCGAGTCACTGCCATGGAAAGTAGGAGCTTCACCACTAATGGCTAAGTTAATTAGTTCTTCGGTTTTACGAATTCCATCACTGACGGGACGATTGACTAATTTTTTACCATCAAATCGATTCATTTCTACTTTTTTATCGGCTGCAACAATCACGCCATCAGCACGAGCAATATCTTCAGCAGTTAAACGATTTTTAATTCCTTCTGAACCGTTTGTTTCTACTTTAATGTCTACGCCCATTTCTTTTGCTTTTTTCTTCAGCGCATCTTCGGCCATGTAAGTATGAGCAATTCCTGTAGGACAAGCAGTCACAGCAATAATATATTTACGATTGCTTTCTGGTGCTGGCGTTGTTTGTTCTTGTTCTGCTTTTTCTTCCGCTTCTTTTTGATCTTCTGCTGCTTGGAAAAGAGCTTGTACTGCTTCTGGAGTTTCCGCTTCTTTCAATTTACCAACAAATTCTGGATCGATAAGTAATCGAGAAAGGGCCGCAAGCGCTTGGAGATGTGTATCATTGGCGCCTTCTGGAGCAGCAATCATGAAGAATAGATAAGTAGGTTGTCCATCTAGTGCTTCATAATCAACACCTTTTTTACTTTTAGCGAAAAGAACTGTCGGTTCTTTTACGGCACTGTTTTTTGCGTGAGGCATAGCGATGCCGTCGCCTAAACCAGTCGATGTTTGTGCTTCGCGTTTTAAAATTCCTTCTTTGTAAGTGTCAATGTCAGAGATGCGGCCACCATCGTATAATTTTTGGACCATTTCATCAATCGCGCCTTTTTTATCAGTAGCTTGTAAATCCATAATCATGACATCTTTTATTAATAAATCATTAATGTTCACTCTATTTTCCTCCCTTAGTGGATTTATTCTGAAATTTTTTCAATTGTTACTTCGTGAATAAGTTCTTGGATAAAATCTTCTGAGGCTAAATCATCAGAAAATGCGGTCGCGCTACCGCAAGCGACACCCCATTTGAAAGCCTCTAAAGGATCTTGTGTTTTTGAAAAGTTGCCAATAAAACCAGCAATCATTGAGTCGCCAGCGCCGACAGAATTTTTCAGTGGACGTTTTAAAACGTTGGAACGATAAACACCTTCTGTTGTGAAAAGTAATGCACCATCACCAGCCATTGAGATAATTACGTGTTGTGCTCCTTCTTCTAGTAACCGATGTCCATAAGGTAAAATATCTTCAATACTTGTAAAGGTTGTATGATATAATTCTGCCAACTCATGATTATTTGGCTTGACCAATAAAGGCTTTTGTGACAAAGCGTTCATTAAATCTTCACCTGTCGTATCAATAACAAATTCTGCACCTTTTTCCTTCACAATTTGGATTAATTCTTCGTAAAATCCTTTGCGTAGAGAAGCAGGTGTACTTCCTGAAAGAACAACAATATCACCAGCCTGAACACGACTAACTGCTTGTTTTAGTTCTTGAATTTCTTCGTTTGTTAGAGCAGGTCCTAAGCCGTTAATTTCTGTTTCAGTATCTGATTTCAATTTAATGTTGATTCGTGTATCAGCAGACACGGGAGTGAAATTCGTTTGGATTTCTTCTTTTTTCAACCAATCAGCAATGAATGAGCCTGTAAAACCACCTAAAAAACCTAAGGCAGTGGATTCTGTCTCCATACGTTTTAAAATACGTGAAACGTTGATTCCTTTGCCGCCAGGTAATTTAAAATCATTCGTCATCCGATTTAAATCACCAATTTGTAGATGATCGACATGAACGATAAAGTCGATAGAAGGGTTTAAAGTCACTGTGTAAATCATTTGTTTGCCTCCATTAAAATAGTTTTTTGCTGGAATCCTTGAAGCGATTCAGCAGGGCAGTAGTCAGTTAGTAAAGTAACTGACTCTAATTCTTCCACTTTGGTAAACGTTACTTCATTAAATTTTGTATGATCCAGTAAAACATAGGCTGTTTCTGCTTGATGAATAGCCAAGGCTTTTAGCGCTGCTTCTTCGGGATCAGGCGTCGTTAAACCAAACTCTAAATGTGCGCCGTTAGTTCCTAAAAAAGCTTTGTTAAAACGAAAATGTTGTAGCTGTTCCATACTAGTGGCACCAATGATTGCTTTAGTGGAGAGCTTCAAAGTACCACCAAGCATAATAGTGGGAATTTCCATATCGCTAAGTTTTGCAGCGTGATGCACGGAATTCGTCACTACATGGATTTGTTTCCCAACTAAAAAAGGGATCATTTCTAACGTGGTTGAACCAGCATCTAAATAGATCATATCGCCATCTTGTACACAACTAGCGGCTAAAGAAGCAATCTTTTGCTTTTCGTGCGTGTTTTTGATTGATTTTTCCGTCATGTTTTGTTCAAAGCCTAAATTAAGAATACGCTTAGCGCCGCCGTGAATGCGTTCTAACAAATTGGCGTCTTCTAATTCTTGTAAATCGCGGCGGATTGTGGATTCTGAAGCATTGAACAAGCTAGCAAGTTCTTGCGATTTGACGACTGATTTTTGATCTAACAATTGTAAAATTTTTTGATGTCGTTCTTCCGTAAGCATTTTCATCCCTCATTTCATGGATATAATAGCACAAATGAAAACGCTAATCAATCTAAAACGGTCAAAAACATTCAAAAAAATTAAAAAACAGTCATAAGAAAAAAAGAAAGCTGCTGAACTCAGGTTCAGCAGCTTTCTTTAATTCACTAAATCATTCGGTAAAGTTTTTTGATAAATCTCTTTTTTGACTTGGTAAGCGAGTTTTTCATCGGTCAAAATAATGAGCACATCGCCAACATGCATAACAGTATCACCATGTGTTAAAATTTCCGATTCGCCACGGCGAATGGAAGTGAGCAACATTTGTTTAGGCCAGACAAAATCACGTACCATCGTATCATCTAAGGAACTTTCTGCAGTGATAGGTAATTCAATAATCGTTTTGTGGCCACGAATATTACTTACTTTAGAAGGAACCAAACGTTCTAATAAGCTTTCATAAATTGGCTTGCCGCCAAGACTATCGATGGTAATATAACTAACTAAAGCGACAACCCCTAAAGACATTAAATGAGAAAAATTGCCGACCATTTCTGTTACTAAAATAATCGCTGTTAACGGTGCTTTACCAATCGCAGTAAAATAACCAGCCATGGCAAAAATTAAAAAGTTTTTCACAAAAATTGGATCCATCCCTACGTATTGGACAAGTAGACTGCCATACAATGTTCCGATAATGGCACCTAAAGTTAGAATAGGCAAGAAAATACCACCAGGGAGATTCGAACCGTAAGAAACCATTGAAAAAACAAAACGTAAAACCAGTAAGCCGACTAAAGCCCAAATCGTAGTCGGTTGATTGCCTAAAGCTAAAACAATTTGATTCCCACCGCCAAGTAAATGTGGAAAGAAATAACCAATCGGTAAAATCAAAATAAAAGAAACAAAACCATAATAATTAGAAGAAAGGCCTTTGATTTTTCCATATACTTTTGGTAAGGACAACAATGTTTTTTGATATATCCAACCTAATAATCCTAGCAAAACGCCCAGCAGTACTAATGTCCAATAGTACTCTAAAGGCAAAGATTTAACCGGACCAATATAAAGAACTGGCTGCAATCCGAAGAAATGCAAAGAAACAAAGTTAGCGGAAATGGCCGCAGAAAAAGAGGTTAACCAAACTAAAGGTGAAAAGGAATGGTGAACCTCTTCTAGAACAAATAAAAGTCCTGCGATTGGTGCATTAAAAGCGGCGGCTAAACCAGCACTGGCACCACTACTGATTAAAATTTTTTCTTCAGACTTGGTGCTTTGCCGCCATTGACTATAGCCTTGTCCAACCACTGCACCTAGTTGAATTGAAGGACCTTCACGTCCCAAAAATAGCCCAGGACTAATCGCTAAGATCCCACCGATAAATTTTTTCCAAAGCACTGGAAACCAGTGAATTTCTAATTGACCTTGAAGTTGACCTTCCACTTGGGGAATGCCACTGCCTTTAATTGCTGGTTCGCTTTTGATCAGTCGTCCTAATAAATAAGCAAGCACGAGAGAAAATAAGAACCAAGGAATCATCCAAAAGGGTTTTTCGTGAAACGTTTGATACAGATGAACGACTTGTTCGCCAATTTTTTCAATGCCTAAGCGAAATAAGCTGACAACAAAGCCGACCAGAATTCCGACGACGATGCCTTTAAGGATAAAGCCGATTCGGGTACCATCTAATTGTTTAATTTCATGTACATCATTATTCATTTCATTTTTAGCCTCCATCACTACTTACTAATGTACTGCGGTTTGACTTGATTTACAAGAAAATTTCATATAAAAAGAAAAAGATTTTTTGTTCTTTTCTAAAGAACTTCAAAGGGATTTTTGGTATACTGTATAAGATTGAAAAAAGAGAGAGGACGTTTAATATGACACAAAAACATGCCTTGGTTCAGGGAATGAATCCTCGACAAGAAGAAGCCGTTTTGCATACAGAAGGACCACTGTTAGTCATGGCTGGTGCTGGTAGTGGAAAAACGCGGGTTTTAACACACCGAATTGCCTATCTAATTGAGGAAAAAGAAGTAAATCCATGGAATATTTTGGCGATTACGTTTACCAATAAAGCTGCTAAAGAAATGAAAGAGCGTGTAAATAAATTACTGGAAACGGGTGGTGAAGATGTATGGGTCTCCACTTTTCACTCCATGTGTGTAAGAATTTTACGTCGTGATGTGGATCAGATTGGTTACAACCGTAATTTTACAATTATTGACCCATCGGAACAAAAAACATTAATGAAACGCATCTTAAACGACTTAAATATTGATTCAAAAAAATATGATCCTCGCTCAATTTTAGGTACGATTAGCAATGCCAAAAATGAATTACAAACGCCTGAAAAAGTTGCTGAAATGCAAGGTTCCTTATATGAAGAAATTGTCGCAAAATGCTATGAAGCCTATCAAAAAGAATTACGCAAAAACCAATGTATGGATTTTGATGATTTGATTATGAATACGATTCGTTTATTCAATGAACAACCAGATACGTTGGCTTTCTACCAAAATAAATTTCACTATATTCATGTGGATGAATACCAAGATACCAATCATGCACAATATACCTTAGTCAATTTATTGGCTGCACGTTTCAAAAATCTGTGTGTCGTAGGTGATGCCGACCAAAGTATCTATGGTTGGCGCGGGGCGGATATGCAAAATATCTTGGATTTTGAAAAAGATTATCCAGATGCCAGTGTAATTTTGCTAGAACAAAATTATCGATCCACCAAAAACATTTTGGCGGCTGCGAATGATGTCATCAAAAATAACCGTAACCGCCGCGAGAAAGAACTGTGGACAGAAAATATAGACGGTGAAAAAATTGTCTATTATCGCGGGGACACAGAACGGGATGAAACACAATTTATTGTGAGCCAAATCCAAAAAGAAATGCGGGAAAATGACCGAATTTATGGTGATTTTGCGGTATTATATCGGACCAATGCCCAATCCCGTGTAGTGGAAGAAATGCTCTTGAAATCTAATATTCCGTATACCATGGTGGGCGGACATAAATTCTACGACCGTAAAGAAATTAAAGATATTTTGGCTTATTTAAGTTTGATTGCCAATCCAGATGATTCGATTAGTTTTGAACGAATTGTCAATGAACCAAAACGAGGAATCGGTAAAAGTTCAATTGAAAAATTACGGCTATTTGCGGATACGCATGGTTGGGCTTTGCTGGAAGCTGCCCAAAATGTTGATTTGGCAAATATTTCAGGAAAAGCGGGTAAAGAGCTTGGTAATTTTGGCATGATGATTCAAGACTTAACGAAAACAGTGCCCTATTTAACGATTACAGAATTGGTGAAAGAAACTTTACAACGTAGTGGTTATCGGGAAGCTTTGATGGCGCAAAATAATTTAGAGTCTCAAGCTCGCTTAGAAAACTTGGACGAATTTTTATCTGTGACACAAGAATTTGATAAACGTTTTGAAGCGCAAAACAACGACGATCCAAATGGCGAAGAAACAAAATTGGCGGATTTCTTAACAGATTTAGCCTTGGTTTCTGATTTAGATAATTTAGAAGAGAGCTCTTCGCAGGTAACCTTAATGACGTTGCATGCGGCCAAAGGGCTGGAATTTCCAGTGGTCTTTTTAATGGGCTTAGAAGAAGGGGTTTTCCCATTATCACGTGCCATGCTAGAAGAAAGTGAACTGGAAGAAGAACGGCGCTTGGCTTATGTTGGTATCACACGAGCGGAAGAAGCCTTGTTCTTAACGAATGCTTATTCGAGAACATTATATGGTCGCACGCAATATAATCGACCAAGTCGCTTTTTAGAAGAAATTGAGGCGGAGCGTTTAATGAAACAAGGGGCGGCAGCCAATTTACAGAAAGCTCCAGCGCGCACCTTTGATCCTAAAGTATTCAAGCCCAGCGCAAGTAAACCAGCTTATACACAGCCAGCTACAAAATCAGTTAGCAACAAAGTGGCAAGTGGTGGCGAAAAAGTTTCCTGGCAAGCAGGTGATAAGGTCCAACATAAAGCATGGGGCGTTGGTACAGTCGTTCGTGTAGGCGGTTCGGCCAAAGACTTAGAGTTGGACATTGCTTTCCCTGAAAAAGGCATAAAACGGTTGTTAGCGGCATTTGCACCTATTGAAAAAATTTAACATGCAAAATAGGTCAGCGATTTAATGAGAAATCATCATTAGTTAAATTCTTTTTATTTTCTATCTTAGTGTAAATGTGTTAAAAAGACGATAAGAGCATTACACTTATGAGGAGGAGTTCTACGATGGAACAACAACCATTAACATTAACGGCGGCGACAACTCGTGCGCAAGAATTAAGAAAACAACTCAATCAATATTCCCATGAATATTATGTCAAAGATCAACCATCCGTAGAAGATTATGTTTACGATCGTTTGTATAAAGAGTTAGTCGATATTGAAACGGAGTTTCCTGATTTAATCACGCCAGATTCGCCGACACAACGTGTAGGTGGCAAAGTTTTATCTGGTTTTGAAAAAGCTCAGCATGACATTCCAATGTATAGTTTAAATGATGGATTTAGCAAGGAAGACATTTTTGCTTTCGATGAACGTGTTCGTAAGGCGATTGGTAAACCCGTTGCTTACTGTTGCGAGTTGAAAATTGATGGGTTAGCAATTTCATTACGTTATGAAAACGGGGTGTTTGTACGCGGAGCAACACGAGGCGATGGAACGGTTGGTGAAAACATTACAGAGAACTTACGAACGGTTCGCTCTGTACCGATGCGTTTAACGGAGCCCATTTCAGTGGAAGTTCGTGGCGAGTGCTACATGCCTAAACAATCCTTTGTCGCATTGAATGAAGAACGTGAAGAAAATGGCCAAGATATTTTTGCCAATCCTCGGAATGCAGCGGCGGGAAGCTTGCGCCAATTAGATACAAAAATTGTGGCGAAACGGAACTTAAATACGTTTTTATACACAGTTGCTGACTTTGGGCCAATGAAAGCGAAGACGCAGTTTGAGGCATTAGAAGAGCTTTCTGCAATTGGTTTTAGAACCAATCCCGAACGGCAATTATGTCAGTCAATTGATGAAGTCTGGGCCTACATTGAAGAATACCATGAAAAGCGGAGCACTTTGCCATACGAAATCGATGGAATTGTGATTAAAGTGAACGAATTTGCGTTGCAAGATGAATTAGGTTTCACTGTCAAAGCACCTCGCTGGGCGATTGCCTACAAATTTCCACCAGAAGAAGCAGAAACAGTAGTGGAAGATATTGAATGGACAATTGGGCGCACGGGGGTGGTCACTCCTACTGCAGTCATGGCTCCTGTACGAGTCGCGGGAACCACGGTTAGTCGGGCAAGTTTGCATAATGCAGATTTTATTCAAATGAAAGATATCCGTTTAAATGATCATGTTATTATTTACAAAGCCGGCGATATTATCCCAGAAGTAGCGCAAGTCCTAGTTGAAAAACGTGCAGCCGATAGTCAGCCTTATGAAATGCCGACACATTGTCCAATTTGTCATAGTGAGTTGGTGCATTTAGATGAGGAAGTGGCGTTACGTTGTATTAATCCAAAATGCCCTGCGCAAATTAAAGAAGGGCTGAATCACTTTGTCTCACGAAACGCAATGAACATTGATGGCTTGGGGCCAAGAGTGTTAGCACAAATGTATGACAAAGGATTAGTGAAAGACGTAGCGGATCTGTATTTCTTAACAGAAGAACAGTTAATGACTTTGGATAAAATCAAAGAAAAATCAGCAAACAACATTTATACTGCCATTCAAGGGAGTAAAGAAAACTCTGTCGAACGTTTGATTTTTGGCTTAGGGATTCGCCATGTGGGGGCGAAAGCGGCGAAAATTTTAGCGGAGCATTTTGGTGATTTACCAACCTTAAGTCGTGCAACCGCGGAAGAAATTGTGGCTTTGGATTCAATTGGCGAAACAATCGCAGACAGCGTTGTGACGTATTTTGAAAATGAGGAAGTTCATGAATTAATGGCTGAACTGGAAAAAGCCCAAGTGAACTTGACATATAAAGGTCTCCGGACAGAACAATTAGCAGAAGTGGAGTCACCTTTCAAAGACAAAATAGTTGTTTTAACAGGGAAATTAACGCAGTACACTCGCGAAGAAGCCAAAGAAAAAATTGAAAATCTTGGTGGAAAAGTTACAGGGAGTGTTTCGAAAAAAACTGACATTGTGGTTGCTGGCGAAGATGCTGGCAGTAAATTAACCAAAGCTGAAAGCTTAGGCGTGACCGTTTGGAATGAACAAGAAATGGTCGATGCGTTAGATGCAAGTCATTTTTAAGAAGAAAAATTAACGTTGTCAGATTTTATGTAGTAATTTGATGGTATACTTATTTTAGTCATAAAAGTTATATGAACGAGGACTTTCTGAGTTGAGAAAGGAGGTTGATGCTTATGCGCAATTCTTCTTACTTTAACGAAAGGAGCAATGTTTTTGTCCGTTGAAGCAGCGCTAGGACTGATGATTGGTTTTGCAACACTTGTTGTGACCATTATCTTCGGTATCTTAGCGCTTGTCTTAGACAACAAAAATAACCGTTCATAAGCTTTGAGGAGCTGAACGGTTAAGCGTTTGAAATAAAACCAATAACTCAGTAAGCCACCAGTTCTTATAACTGGTAGTGGCTATTAGAGAGGTATGTTCCTGCATATCTCTCTTTTCATTTTCATAATAACATATTTCCGTCATTTTTGCGAGCGACAAATTATCAATGAAATTCAAGGTTTCATCTAAAATATCCGACCATTTTATGGTAGAATAGGAACAGAGTGAACAGCTGTGCTAAGCTGTTTAAAGAAATACAATCCAATTGATTAATCTGAAAATGAAAATTTCAGTAAATGATAGAAAGAAGGGTATCTATGGCAATTACAGAAGAACAAGTCAAACATGTCGCTAAATTATCAAAATTATCTTTCTCCGAAGAAGAATTAGCGGACTTTACCAATCAACTAGATAAAATTATTGATATGGTGGAATTACTAGAAGAAGTAGATACAACAGGGGTTCCTTTTACTTCAAATGTGAATGAATCAATCAATGTCATGCGTGAAGACGTAGCGACACCAGGAATGGACCGTAAAGAATTAATGCGGAATGTTCCGGAATCAGAGAATGGTTACATTAAAGTGCCTGCAATTATGGATAACGGGGAGGCAGGAGCCTAATGGAAAAATTATACGACAAATCGTTAACAGAGTTACATGATTTATTGGTCTCAAAAGAAATCACTGCAGTTGATTTAACCGAAGAAACATTAAATCGTATTCAAGATACAGAAGAACAACTAGGTTCTTTTATTACAGTTAGTGAAGAAAAAGCAATGGCATTAGCCAAAGCGATTGACTTAAAAGGCATCACTGAAAGTAATCCATTAGCTGGGATTCCAATTGGGATTAAAGACAACATTGTCACAAAAGATATTTTAACAACAGCTGGCTCAAAAATGTTACACAATTTTGACCCAATTTATGATGCGACCGTGATGGATAAAGTCTATCAAGCAGATATGATTCCAGTCGGAAAATTGAACATGGATGAATTTGCCATGGGCGGAAGTACGGAAACGTCTTACTTCAAGAAAACAAAAAATGCTTGGGATCAAACCAAAGTTCCTGGCGGTTCTTCTGGTGGTTCAGCTTCTGCTGTCGCAGCCGGACAAGTCCCAGTTTCTTTAGGGAGCGATACAGGTGGCAGTATCCGCCAACCAGCCGCATTCAACGGTATTGTGGGCTTGAAACCAACATATGGACGTGTGTCTCGTTTTGGTTTGATTGCTTTTGCTTCAAGTTTAGACCAAATTGGTCCATTGACACGAAATGTTAAAGACAATGCCTTAGCTTTAAATGCAATTAGTGGTTATGACGAAAAAGACGGCACTTCTGCAGGCGTTTCTGTTCCTGATTTTACGGCAGATTTAACTGGCGACATCAAAGGCATGAAAATTGCTTTACCAAAAGAATACTTAGGTGAAGGGGTACAACCTGATGTTCGTGAAGCGGTATTAAAAGCAGCAGAAACATTTAAATCTTTAGGCGCAACGGTGGAAGAAGTTAGTTTGCCACATTCTAAGTACGGCGTAGCAGTTTATTATATTATTGCCTCTTCAGAAGCAAGTTCAAACTTACAACGCTTTGATGGTATTCGTTATGGTTACCGTTCCGAAAATGTCCAAAATCTAGAAGATGTCTATGTTAATTCACGTTCTGAAGGTTTCGGAACAGAAGTTAAACGTCGGATTATGTTAGGAACCTTCTCTTTAAGTGCTGGTTATTATGATGCGCACTTTAAAAAGGCTGGTCAAGTCCGTACACTAATCAAACAAGATTTTGAGAATGTCTTTGCGGATTATGACTTAATCATTGGCCCATCCACACCAACAGTTGCCTTTGGTCTAGGGGAAAACATCAATGATCCAATCACAATGTATATGAATGATATTTTAACCATTCCTGTTAACTTAGCAGGACTACCAGGCATGTCCATTCCAGCAGGCTTCTCAGAAGGCTTGCCAGTTGGTTTACAAATTATTGGAAAACATTTTGATGAACATACAATGTATAAAGCAGCCTATGCTTTTGAACAAGCGACAGATTTCCATACGAAAAAACCAGTCATTTTAGGGAGGAACGATTAATGAACTTTGAAACTGTCATTGGATTAGAAGTCCACGTAGAATTGAAAACCAACTCTAAAATTTTCTCCTCTGCGCCAGCGCATTTCGGAGCAGAACCAAACAGTAACACAAACGTGGTTGACTGGAGTTACCCAGGTGTTTTGCCTGTCATGAATAAAGGTGCCTTAGAATTTGGGATGAAAGCAGCACTTGCCTTGAACTGTGAAATTTCAAAAGAAACACATTTTGACCGTAAAAACTATTTTTACCCAGATAACCCGAAAGCATACCAAATTTCTCAATTTGATCAACCAATCGGACATGATGGTTGGATTGAAATTGAAGTCGAAGGCAAAAAGAAAAAAATCCGGATTGAACGTGTGCATTTAGAAGAAGATGCTGGGAAAAATATTCACGGCACAGATGGCTATTCTTATGTAGACTTGAATCGTCAAGGCACGCCTTTAATTGAAATCGTTTCTGAAGCAGACATGCGTTCACCAGAAGAAGCGTATGCTTACTTAGAAGCGTTGCGTTCAATTATCCAATTTACAGAAGTTTCTGATGTGAAAATGGAAGAAGGTTCTATGCGTTGTGATGCCAATATTTCTTTACGTCCGTATGGTCAAGAAGAATTTGGTACTAAAGCGGAATTAAAGAACTTGAACTCTATGAACTTTGTAAAAAAAGGTTTAGCTTATGAAGAAAAACGCCAGGCCAAAGTCCTATTATCTGGTGGCGAAATTCAACAAGAAACACGCCGCTTTGATGAAGCAACTAGTACAACGTTGCTTATGCGTGTTAAAGAAGGCTCAAGTGACTACCGTTACTTCCCAGAGCCAGATGTTCCTCGTTTTTCAATTGATGATGAATGGATTGAAAAAGTTCGCGCTAGTTTGCCAGAAATGCCAGCCTCACGTCGTGCCCGTTATATCAGTGAATTAGGGTTACCTGAATACGACGCAATGGTCTTGACTTTAACGAAAGAAATGTCAGATTTCTTTGAAGCAACTTTAGCAAACGGTGCAGATGCGAAACAAGCATCAAACTGGTTAATGGGCGAAGTTTCTGCTTACTTAAACAGTGAAAAAGTTGAATTAGCCGATACTAAACTAACACCAGAAAATCTAGCGGGTATGATTACTTTGATTAACGATGGCACAATCAGCTCGAAAATTGCGAAGAAAGTGTTCAAAGAGTTAATTGAAAACGGTGGAGACGCTAAAGAAGTTGTCGAAGCAAAAGGCCTTGTTCAATTATCTGATCCAGCGCAATTATTACCAATGATTAACGAAGTTTTAGACAACAACCAACAATCAATTGATGACTTTAAAAACGGAAAAGACCGTGCAGTTGGTTTCCTTGTTGGACAAATTATGAAAGCAACTCGTGGACAAGCAAACCCAGGTGTGGTTAACAAGTTATTGCAAGAAGAGCTTTCAAAACGATAAGAAAGTAGCAGGCAAACCATGAAAAAAGCTAGAGTGATTTATAATCCAACGTCAGGAAAAGAGTTAATCAAAAAGAACTTAGCCGATATTTTATCTATTTTAGAAGAATGTGGTTATGAAGCCAGTGCATTTGCGACCACACCAGAAGAAAATTCAGCACGCAATGAAGCACATCGTGCTGCGCGTGCAGGATTTGATTTACTAGTAGCTGCAGGTGGAGATGGGACCATTAATGAAGTCGTGAATGGGATTGCTCCGTTGAAGCGGCGCCCTAAAATGGCCATTATTCCCGCTGGAACGACGAATGACTATGCACGGGCCTTGAAGATTCCTCGTGATAATATCGTTAAGGCAGCAGAAGTGATTAAAAAAAATCAAACTGTCAAAATGGATATTGGCCAAGCCGGCAAAAATTACTTTATCAATATTGCGGCGGGTGGTCATTTAACGGAACTGACTTATGAAGTTCCGTCAGAGTTGAAAAGTATTTTTGGTTACTTAGCGTACTTAGCCAAAGGAGCCGAAATGTTGCCGCGAGTGAAGCCGATTAAAATGCGCATGACGTATGATGAAGGTGTGTACGAAGGCAACGCATCAATGTTTTTCCTAGGGCTGACTAACTCGGTGGGTGGTTTCGAGCAAATCGTACCAGACGCTAAATTAGATGATGGTAAGTTTTCATTAATCATTGTAAAAACAGCCAATATTTTTGAGATTCTTCATTTAGTTGCGTTAATGTTAAATGGTGGAAAACATGTTGAAGATCATCGACTAATCTATACAAAGACCAGCTATTTACATGCAGAAACGTTAGAAAAGAACAATAAAATGATGATTAATTTAGATGGTGAATATGGAGGCGATGCTCCAATGACCTTTAAAAATATGCATCAACACATTGAAATTTTTGCAAATGGTGATGCACTGCCGTCCAATGCGATTATGGGTTCTGTCTTAACTGGTAGCGATGAGATTGTCGTAGAATCAGAAGACGAAGAGGAAGAAGCATATAACGAAGCCAGCAAAGAATTTGTTAAAGAAGTTGAACGACTAACAGACGAAGATATTGATGGCGATGGAAAGATTGCCGAAAAAGAAAAGCACTAGGTAGTCCGTGAATAGCTAATGAAAGATTTAGTTGATAAGATCTTTCATTGGCTATTTTTTGACTAAGGTAAAGGGTCTCATTCTTTTATTTACCCAAAAAGCTCAAACGGAATTGCTAAATCGCCATGAAAATTCGTTGTTGCTTTTCTTAGGTATTTTCATTAGAATGAGTGAAGTGTATAAAAAGAAGGAGCGACTTATGAAAAATTATCCAGTAAAGAAAAATGACGTCATTGAAGTAGAAATCATTGACTTGACGCATGAAGGTTTAGGCGTGGCAAAAGTGGACCATTATCCATTATTTATTGAAAATGCCTTACCAGGTGAAAAACTTGAAATCAAAGTCTTAAAAACAGGCAAAAGTTTTGGTTATGGGAAAGTGTTGACTGTCCTAAAAAGCAGTGAACAGCGTGTGCCCGTGAAAGATGAAAACTTTACAAAAGTCGGGATTAGTCCGTTGCAACATTTAGCGTACGGCGCCCAACTATCATTTAAAACGCAACAAGTCGAAAATGTTATGCAACGTGTCGCTAAATTGCCAGGAGTCCCTGTTTTACCAACAATTGGGATGAATGATCCGTGGCATTACCGGAACAAAGCACAAATTCCCGTGCGTAAAATTGACAACCAACTACAAACAGGTTTTTTCCGGAAAAATAGCCATGATTTAATTCCGATGGAACATTTCTATATTCAAGACCCCGAAATTGATGCAGCAATTGTTAAAATCCGTGACATTATGCGTAAATATAGCGTAAAACCTTATAACGAATCTGATAATACAGGGAACTTACGCCATATTGTCGTTCGTCGTGGCTACCATACTGGGGAGATGATGGTTGTTCTAATTACGAGAACACCGAAATTATTCCCAATTAGTAAAATTGTGCCAGATATTTTGGAAGCTATTCCGGAAGTAGTCAGCATTGTACAAAATGTAAATCCAAAACGAACCAATGTCATTTTTGGCGACGAAACCATCTTATTACATGGGTCTGAAAAAATTACAGATACTATTTTTGATTTGAAATTTGAAATTTCCGCGCGTTCATTTTATCAAGTAAATCCACAACAAACAGAAGTGATGTATCAAAAAGTTAAAGAGTATGCGGCTTTAACAGGCAATGAAATTGTGGTGGATGCCTATTGCGGGATTGGGACGATTGGCTTAACTTTAGCCCAAGATGCAAAGCAAGTTTACGGTATTGAAGTAATTGAAGAAGCGGTCAAAGATGCAGAAAATAATGCTAAATTAAACAACATTGAGAATGCCACTTTCACGGCTGGGTTAGCGGAAGAATTATTGCCAAAATTAGTTGAAAATGGCTTGCAACCAGATGTTGTGGTGGTGGATCCACCACGGAAAGGGTTAGACGGTCAATTAGTAAACACATTAATTGAAACGCAACCTGAACGAATTGTTTATGTCAGCTGTAATCCAGCCACACTCGCTCGCGACATTGCATTATTAACAGAAGGTGGCTATGAAGCAAAAGAAATTCAACCAGTGGATAATTTCCCACAAACGACCCACATTGAATCTGTCACGTTATTAACAAAGGCGGTGGATTAAATGAATGAAAAAGAAAAAATGTTAGAATTAATTAAAAAGAAACAAGGTGGTGGCCGTTCTAAAAAAATGGAAACTCCCAAAAATGATCGTAAAAACATGCGCAAAGGGCCTAAAATTTTTAATAAATAAGCGGTTATCAGTAAAAAGTTGTCGCCCATTAATGAAATGGGCGGCAACTTTTTTGTTAAAGCATTCCTAGCCAAACAAATAAGTTGTTATTTTGCTAGTAAATCTGTTATTTTAGACAAAAGACAAGGAGGGCTATTCAGTGGAATATGTAACAACATTAGAAGAATTAGAAGAAAAAATTACAGACAATCGTCTACAAGCCGTCTTTTTGACAGCAAAAAATTGTAGTGTTTGTACAGTTGATAAACCGATTGTCGAAAAAATTGCAACAAAATATGAATTTCCTACATACATTGCAGAAGCTGATAAAAGTCCAGAAATAATTGGACAATTAAATGCTTTTTCTGCACCGACCATTATCTTATACTATGAAGGAAAAGAAATTCATCGCCAAGCTAAAATTATTAACTTTCAAGAAATTGAAAAGAGAGTTCGACAAGTACAAGAAAATAGTTAATCAAAAAGGAAGCCACCGATCACGGAGGCTTCCTTTTTGATTATCTCGCTAAATGTTCAGTTTGTTGTTGAGAAAAAAGTTGATAACTGACAAAAACTTCTGCTCTTTTGTTTACTTCTAATTTAACGAAAATATTGTGGATATGTGTTTTTACTGTCCCGATTGATAGGAATAGTTCGTTGGCTATATCTTGATTTGTTTTGCACTCTAAAAGTAACGAAAGCACTTCTCGTTCTCGCTGCGTTAATTGATAGGCATCACAAAAAGGCGCCAAAAGTACGGGTTCATCTGATTGATTTTCTTCCAATTTAGCAGCGTCTTTTTCAAGAACCGACAGAGGAAAATCACGATTACAGAAGTAGATAATGGCGATGGAGAGAATGATTGTATAAATATCTTCAGAAACGTTTCGGTTGTTAATTTTAAAGACAATATCAGAATATTGGTCAATGTTAAAAATAACGAAGGTATCTTCCAAAAGAATCGCCACACCGAAACCAATGCTTAGCCAACCAATAAAACGAAGATATTTTTTCGCAAGGGCTGATAAAGGATCTATTCGTAGTTGATAGAGCGCATAGCATCCAAGGTAAATTAAAAATAGCTGATTGGGTAAATAGTACAACCAAACTTTTAAGGCGGAATTTTGTGAAAATGGAATAGCTAGCATCCATAAACCAATTAAAAATAACCAGACAAATTGATAATTTTTAAAAGGACGACCACTAATAGTATTGATAATAGCCAGATAGGCAAAATTACAACAAATAAAAATGATGGTCTTTAAAAAAGGTGCGGTCATAAAGGTCTGATTATATTCGGTTGCAAACGAATTAATGAACTCAGTCATATAAACAATCACATTGTCACAAATAAAAATAACCATTAAAAAGAGAAGCAATAAAAAAATCGGTTGTTTATTTTTCAAGTAAAGATTTAAGGTAAAGGTTGAAGTAAACGAATATAAAATAATCAACAAGATGTTATAAATAAAAACAAATGTCACGATTGGAAACCCCTTTCATCTTTTATTTTAAGTGAATGATTTTTCAAAATAATTATACCATTTTCAAATCTATGATTGGTCAGAAATTAGAGAGAAATCCGCCTAAACTTTTATAAACCCCTGGTGTACCAACGGTTTATAACCATAAATAAACTTTTTTTAATGAAAAATTACGCCAAAAAAGAAAGCGTTTTCTAACTTTTGGCGGATAGTAAACTCTTCGCTAAACTTGGTAAAGTCAATGTGTAAACAAAAACAACTTTTAGGAGGAACACATCATGAAAAGAGATTACGTTACAACAGAAACATATACGAAAGAGGAAATGCACTACTTAGTCGATTTATCATTAAAAATTAAAGAAGCGATTAAAAATGGGTATTATCCGCAACTGTTAAAAAACAAATCTTTAGGAATGATTTTCCAACAATCTTCAACTCGAACACGAGTATCTTTTGAAACTGCAATGGAACAATTAGGTGGACATGGCGAATATTTAGCACCTGGTCAAATTCAATTAGGGGGACATGAAACGATTGAAGATACCAGCCGTGTATTGTCACGTTTAGTAGATATTTTGATGGCTCGTGTGGAACGTCACCATAGTATTGTTGATTTAGCTAATTGTGCTACCATCCCAGTCATTAACGGTATGTCTGATTACAATCATCCAACCCAAGAATTAGGTGATTTGTGTACCATGGTTGAGCATTTACCAGAAGGCAAAAAATTAGAAGATTGTAAAGTTGTATTTGTCGGAGATGCGACACAAGTTTGTTTTTCTTTAGGATTAATCACAACAAAAATGGGCATGAATTTTGTTCACTTCGGTCCAGAAGGCTTCCAATTAAATGAAGAGCATCAAGCGAAATTAGCAAAAAATTGTGAAGTTTCAGGCGGTAGCTTTTTGGTCACAGATGATGCAAGTTCTGTTGAAGGCGCTGATTTCTTGTACACGGATGTTTGGTATGGCTTGTACGAAGCGGAATTATCTGAAGAAGAACGTATGAAGGTTTTCTATCCAAAATATCAAGTGAATCAAGAAATGATGGATCGGGCAGGTGCCAATTGTAAATTCATGCACTGTTTACCAGCAACACGTGGGGAAGAAGTAACTGATGAAGTAATTGACGGTAAAAATTCTATTTGTTTCGATGAAGCAGAAAACCGTTTAACATCTATTCGTGGCTTATTAGTATATCTTATGAATGATTATGAAGCAAAAAATCCTTATGATTTAATCAAGCAAGCAGAAGCGAAAAAAGAACTAGAAGTTTTCTTAGACACTCAAAGCATTTAACGGCCAACTGTCCACTGATTGAAAAAATGAATCAGTGGACAGTTTATAAAGAGAGGAAGAGTCTTCATGGAGGGGAAAAAGAAATTTAGTTTAACGAGTGCCATTTTATCAGTGATCTGTGTGGTTTTCGTTGCTGAAGCAGCGGCGCCTGTTGCTGCAATTGGTAATTCTCAGTTTTTTTGGTGGATTTTCTTATTAATTGCATTCCTATTGCCATATGGGTTAATTTCATCAGAATTAGGAACAACTTATATTGGTGAAGGGGGCATCTATGATTGGGTGACCAAAGCATATGGTCATCGTTGGGGTGCCAGAGTTTCTTGGTATTATTGGATTAATTATCCATTGTGGCTAGCTTCATTAGCCGTTATGACGCCAGAACTATTAACGACAATTACAGGTATTAAGTTTTCAACACCGATGATGATTATTGTTGAATTAATTTTTACTTGGATTGTGGTTTGGATTAGTTTTTATCCAGTCAGCGACAGTATCTGGATTCTAAATGGAGCTGCCGTAATCAAGATGGTTTTAGCTGTCTTAATTGGTGGGCTAGGATTGTATGTAGCCTTGACGAAAGGTGTTGCCAATGAATTTACCTTGAAATCAATGCTACCAACGCTTGACTTAAGGAGTTTATCTTTTATTTCTGTAATCATTTTTAATTTGTTAGGGTTTGAAGTCATCTGTACGTTTGCAGATGATATGGAAAATCCTAAGAAGCAAATTCCACAAGCTATTGTAGCAGCGGGGTTAGTCATTGCGGCCATTTATATTTTTTCAGCCTTTGGAATTGGGGTAGCGATTCCCACCGATCAAATTAGTACCGGCAGTGGTATGATGGATAGCTTTAAACTATTGACAGGCTCGACAGAAGGTTGGTTCATTATGTTGATGGCTTTCCTATTCCTTCTTACGTTGTTCGGAAACATGATTTCTTGGTCATTAGGAGTCAATAATACAGCTTGTTATGCTGCTGAAAATGGTGACATGCCTAAATTTTTTGAAAAACGTAGTAAGAAAAATGACATGCCAATTGGGGCTGCTTTGATGAATGGCATTGTGGCATCGGTGGTCATTGTATTAGCACCAATTTTACCTAATCAAGATTTATTCTGGGCCTTTTTCTCCTTGAATGTCGTCCTATTCTTGTTATCGTATATCCCAGTTTTCCCAGCTTTTTATAAGCTTAGAAAAATTGATCCCGATACACCACGTCCGTTTAAAGTTAACGGAAAACCAGGATTTTTAAAAGTTTTAGTGGTTTTGCCAATGATTATGATTATTATTTCGCTGATTTTCACAGCAGTGCCTTTAGATTTTAGTCCCGCAGCATTAAATGAAAAATTACCAATCACAATTGGGGCAATCATTTTTATTCTGTTTGGTGAAGTAATTATTTACGTGAAAAAAATTAAGAAGGGAACGAAAGAAAATGGCTAAACGAATTGTAGGAAGTACCCCTAAACAAGATGGCTTTAGAATGCCAGGAGAATTTGAACCACAAGAGAAAGTTTGGATGATTTGGCCAGAAAGACCGGATAATTGGCGTGATGGTGGTAAACCTGTCCAAGAAGCTTTTACTAATGTGGCCAAAGCAATTAGTCAATTTACACCGATGAATGTGGTGGTTTCTCAACAACAATTTCAAAATTGCCGTCGCCAATTGCCGCCAGAAATTACGGTTTACGAAATGTCAAACAATGATGCGTGGGTCCGTGATTGTGGACCATCATTTGTCATTAACGACCATGGAGAAATCCGTGGTGTGGATTGGACATTCAATGCTTGGGGGGGATTAGTAGATGGATTATATTTTCCTTGGGACCAAGACGATTTGGTTGCACAAAAAATTTGTGAAATTGAGCATGTAGATTCTTATCGTACAGATGATTTTGTTTTAGAAGGCGGTTCATTCCACGTAGATGGACAAGGAACAGTCTTGACTACAGAAATGTGCTTATTAAGTGAAGGTCGAAATCCACAACTTTCAAAAGAAGCAATCGAACAAAAATTATGCGACTATTTAAATGTTGAAAAAGTTCTTTGGCTAGGTGATGGAATTGACCCAGAAGAAACCAATGGTCACGTGGATGATGTAGCTTGTTTTATTGCACCTGGTGAAGTGGCTTGTATTTACACCGAAGATCAAAATAGCCCATTTTATGAAGCGGCACAAGATGCATATCAACGTTTGCTTAAAATGACTGATGCTAAAGGACGCCAATTAAAAGTCCACAAATTATGCTGTCCTGTCAAAAATGTAACCATTAAAGGCTCCTTCAAAATTGATTTCGTGGAAGGAACCATGCCACGAGAAGATGGCGATATTTGTATCGCATCCTATATGAACTTTTTAATTACAAATGATGGCGTGATTGTGCCACAGTATGGTGATGAAAATGATCGTTTGGCTTTAGAGCAAGTTCAAACGATGTTCCCAGATAAAAAAATTGTCGGCGTTAATACGGTAGAAGTTGTTTATGGGGGCGGCAATATTCACTGTATCACACAACAAGAACCAAAGCGCTAGGAGGGAAACAGATGTCAAAAATAGTGATTGCATTAGGTGGAAATGCGTTAGGAAATTCTTCGAAAGAACAATTGGCAAAAGCACAAACCGCTGCAAAATCCATTGTTGATTTAATTGAACAAGGCCATCAAGTGGTGATTGCTCATGGCAACGGGCCACAAGTTGGCAAAATTCGCTTAGCTTTTGAGGAAACGAGTCAATCTCCAGAAGATGTCGTGCCGTTTCCTGAATGCACAGCAATGAGCCAAGGCTATATTGGCTATCATTTACAACAAGCAATTGATGAAGAACTAGTAGCCAGAAATTTAGGGGAACAACCAGTTGTTACGTTAATTACACAAGTCGTGGTGGATCCAAAAGACCCAGCGTTTACAAAACCAACAAAACCAATTGGTGGTTATTATGACGAAGAAACAGCCAAACAGTTGATGGCGGAAACTGGGAACGTCTATCAAGAAGATGCGGGTCGAGGCTGGCGACGGGTAGTTCCTTCACCAAAACCAATTGATATTTACGAAAAAGTTAGCTTGCGAACACTTGTTGATGCAGGACAAATCGTAATTGCTTGTGGTGGTGGCGGGGTTCCTATTGACTATGATGGTCCAGTCTATCATGGTGTAGATGCAGTCATTGATAAAGACTTTGCGGCAGCAAAAATGGCTGAACTCATTGAAGCAGATGTTTTTGTGGTATTAACTGCAGTGGAACATGTTTTTGTTAACTTTGGTCAAGCAAATCAACAAGCTTTGACCGATGTTACGGTTACGGCAATGCAACAATATATAGAAGAAAATCAATTTGCGCCAGGTAGTATGTTACCTAAGGTGGAAGCGGCCATCAGTTTTGCAGAAAGTAAACCAAACCGCCAGGCGATTATCGGGCTTTTAGAATTAGCTTCGGAAGCAATCAAAGGAGAAAGTGGTACACGAATTACACAATAAATTCTCAGTATTTAACTTTCACAAAAGACTAAAACAAACGCATTTAGCGGACTATCTTAATCGTTAGAGAGTAGGACATCGGTCGTTTTGACGGATGTCCTACTCTCTATTTTGTCTTTTTAACGAACAAAACTGTTAGTTGTCATGCAAAAATAAACATAGTAAGATAATCTTTAAATGGTATAGGAGGATAAAAATGTCTAAATTTTTAAAAGTAATCGGAATAATTGCTGTTTTGTTAGTCATAATAGGCGCTGCAGCTTATTGGTTTATACTCAAAAAGTTCACTCCTGAGGCAGAAACCCCAGCAATGTACAATCAAGAGAGAATCGTTAAAACGATTGAAGACCAATTAAAAGAAACAGATGTACAAAAAGCTCGTACCAAAGCACCGTTGATTATTGAAAAAAATATCACTGAATTACAGCAAGCGATTGCCGACGGAGCATTGACCTATGAAGAACTTACGGCGTTTTATTTGGACCGTATTTTACAGTTCGATCAAATAGATAATGGCATGAACAGCATCTCTGAAATCAATCCGCAAGCAATTAAGGAAGCCAAGGCATTTGACCAGCAAGCCTCTCAAACACCGAAGAAGCCTTTGTATGGTATTCCTGTGACTTTGAAAGAAAATATAAATACGACCAACATGATTTCGAGTGCAGGAGCTTATGCCTTACGCACGTTCAAGCCTAAGGAAGATGCGGAAGTAGTTAAGAAGTTAACAGAGGCGCAAGCTTTGATTTTAGGAAAAGTAAACTTATCTGAACTAGCGAATTATATGTCAATGAAAGCACCAAGTGGCTATAGTTCCAAGCATGGACAAACACTTAATCCTTATGGGCCGCTCAAAATAACACCTTCAGGTTCAAGTTCTGGGAGTGGGGCTAGTGTGACGATGAATATCGGCGCCTTCTCTTTAGGCACTGAGACGATGGGATCGATTGTTTCCCCCGCTTCTCATCAATCAGTGGTTGGTTTTAAACCGACCCACAGTTCAGTAAGTGGCGAAGGTGTTTTGCCATTGGCACCGTCATTAGATACAGTTGGCCCGATTGCCCGAAGTGTCGTTGATGCTGCGCAAGGCTATAATGCGTTTAAGAAAGACACGGTTCCGAGCATTGATTCAAAGAAATTTACTAAAAATAACTTACAAGGTCAACGCATTGGGTTGCTAGAAATGCCAAGTGCTGAAGAAGAATTTACGGCTGCTAAAAAGGCCCTCCAAAAAGCTGGAGCAGAAGTGATTCCGGTAACACCAGACATGGAAGGGATTGATGGCGGGAAAGTTATTTCCAATGAATTTAAGTTTGCATTGGAAGAATTTGCGAAACGTTATGACTTACCATTTAAAACACTGGAGGAACTAATTGCGTATAATCAACAAGATAAAAAGGTTCGTGCCAAGTATGGGCAAGATTTATTAGAAGCAGATGTTAAAAAGAAACAACCAGATAAAGAAATCATTCAAACAACCATTAAAAAAGCACAGCAAACGTTTGATGCGTTGCTAAAAAAACAACAATTAGACGGATATGCCTTTATTGATTCTGAAGGTACGGGTTTAAGTGCTGTGGCAGGATATCCTGAATTGACTGTTCCTTTGGCGAAAAACAGTGAAGGACAACCTTATGGGCTGACTTTTACACAAACTGCCAATAAAGAGCAAACGTTATTTGAGCAAGCTTACAGCTTTGAACAAAGTACAAAAGGACGGATAGTACTTTCAGACAACGAGCTGTTGGCAAACAGTAAAAAAATAAATAGAGATGATCAGTAAAGGGAAACTAGGAATGGCGAAACATCCGTATCAAACCTAATAAAGATAATCGACCTACAAATGAAAGGAATTGTTTGTAGGTCGATTATTTAGGTTAGTCGTTTTTTTTTTGCTTTTTTAGGCGAATGTTTTCATGTAATAAGTTAATAAGTGGCCAGATTCGAGAAATAAGGCCGTCAATTTTTAAGCATATCAATAAAAAGAGTGAACGATGGCTGTGTTTGAAGCATGAATATGTGTGGTTGCTTCCGCTTTCACAACATTAATTTGGAGCGCTACCGTCGTAAAGGGTTCTGCTGCAGGAATTATTAGATGGAAACAAATCCATGAATACATAGAAGATTAAAACAAGATGAAGAAAATATTGTGGCAATAAAGGATATCAGAAAGCTTGCGTAATAACTATATGTAGTGTTTCGATATTTTTCGAATCAATATATAGTATTAAAATCTTCTTTTTATTCCGAAATCTGATTGACTTGTTTTTTAAAACGGAGTACTCTTATTGAGACGTCAACAGAGAAAAGTTTGGTTTTAGGAAGGTCGGAAATTTGTTGTGAATAAGAATTTTTTGGTGAATGATTTTAAAGGTTGGGAAACGAGAAGTTACTTGTTTTTAGCTTTGATGGTGGGGGTACAGTTGATTGCATTTGCTATCAATCCATCGAATTGGATTACGTTAGTAGGTGGTTTAGCCGGCATCATTTGTGTGAATTTAATTGCCCAAGGAAAAGTCAGCAATTACATTTTTGGGTTAATCAGTGCAGTGATTATTGGCTATTTTGGGTTAGTGACACGGGTATATGCGGAAGTTCTTTTACAAAGCTTCTATATTATTATGGACATTACAGGGCTTTATGCTTGGCTTCGGGCTAGCGAAGATGGCTCGGGTCAAGTAACCGAAGTAAAAGTTTTAAAAGGTATTCAGTGGTTGTATGCCTTTTTCACGTGGCTGCTCATTGGCGTAGCTGCATATATTTTGTTAGGTTTTGTAAATGATGCGCAACAAACATTAGATGCAATCACGTTTAGTGTTTCAGCGACAGGGATGTTATTGATGATTAAACGTTATCAATCGCAATTCGTGTTTTGGCTACTAGGAAATATTTTTTCAATTTTGTTATGGTTCCGAGCAGGGACGCACGCTGGTGGTGATTATGCGATATTTGTTATGTATTGTATGTATACTTTTAACTCAATTTTTGGTATGTTTAATTGGTTGAAGATAAAAAATAAAATGGAAAAAAATAGGTAGGGAGTTCGATGGCAGTGATTGTTTTAGCAGGTACGATTGGCGCTGGTAAATCTAGTTTAACAGCTTTAATTGCAAACCGTTTAGGTTCAGAAGCCTTTTACGAATCAGTTGATGATAATGAGGTATTACCTTTATTTTATGCGGAACCGGAAAAGTACGCATTTTTATTACAAATTTATTTTTTAAATAAACGTTTTGATAGTATTAAACAAGCATTAACGCATGAAAATAATGTATTGGATCGCTCGATTTATGAAGATTCATTACTTTTTCATTTAAATGCAGATTTAGGTCGTGCCAACGAAACAGAGGTCAAAGTGTACGATGACTTATTACAAAACATGCTCCAAGAATTGCCTTATGCTGCGCATAAAAAAAGACCTGATTTGTTAGTTCACATTCGTATTTCATTTCCCAAAATGTTGGAACGCATCAAAAAACGTGGCCGTCCTTATGAACAAATTGAGACAGATCCAACGTTGTATGATTACTATCAAATGTTGAACGAGCGTTATGATCAATGGTATGAAGACTATGATGAAAGTCCTAAAATTCAAATTGATGGCGATAAATATGATTTTGTCGAAGATCCTGAAGCGTGTCAATATGTCTTGGCGTTAATTGAGAAGAAAATTGAAGAATTAGAAAGATAAATAAAAAGAAGCAAGTCCGGACTTGCTTCTTTTTGACTTAAAATGTGGATAGATAGGCTAAAGTTGCTACTAAATAAGGAGTGTAGTGCTAAATTATAGAATCGGATTTTAACCTTCCCCTAAGTTAAAATCGGATAATCTATCTATCGACAGTTTAAGTTTGTATAAAATAGCGGTAGCTATTATCAACGAAGTCATTCATCGGTTGACCTGACTTCTCTAGAAGTATACCATCGAAAATAACCAACAGTTGTTCAAAATTTGGACTTAGTAAGTGTAAATTTTGATTGAAAGTTTCTGCAAATCAATCATTTATTCAAAAAATAATGCTCGAAAGAAGGAAGATAAATGGGCCAAATTTGGTTTGAACGCATTCTACGTTGGCGCAAAAAAGCGCAACGATTTTTACAAGGACGTTATGCCCGGTTCGATGAATTGAATCGAACGCTGTTGCTAACAAGTGTCGTGCTGGCGCTCATCAATATTTTTACTGGCTATCTTTGGGTTCGATTATTGATTTTAATCACAGTCGCCTACGTGTATTATCGCTTTTTTTCAAAACATATTCACCCGCGATTGAATGAAAATCAACGGTTTATTCTTCGAAAACAACGCCTAATGCAAAAGGTTCATGCTTTTCGCAAGCGACACATGACTCAGAAAGAGTATCGTTATTTTAAATGTCCAAAATGTCAGCAGTCATTACGTGCGCCGAAAGGACGAGGAACAATCAAAGTCACTTGTTCAAACTGCCGAAATCAATTTATCAAAAAAGTCTGACCTTCTGTATTTTTTGGTCTAGGCAACTTTCGGACTTGTGGTATACTTGAGAAAAGAAACCATTGGATATTCTAAAAGGGGAATATCTTGTTAAAAAAGGAGAGAAAAAACAATGGAAATTAAACGCCAACAAGAAATTGTTGAAGCGTATCACTATGATATGCGAGTACCTGATTCAGAAGTAGAGACAGATTTACGTGTCAGTTTTTCACCAATTGAAGTAGAAGAAGAAAATTATCCAGAAAATAGCTCAGCACTTGTTGCTCGCTTAGAATTTCGAATTGTCTTTGACGAATTTGTTTTATCAGGGGCGATTAGCCAAATTAATCACATTATTGATCGTAAAATTGAAAAACAAGAAGATATTTCGCAAGAAGAAGTCGATGAACTTGTGCGTCCTTTATTTAGCATCGTCGAACGTTTATCTTATGAAGTAACTGAAATTGCTCTGGATCGTCCAGGTGTTCAATTGAATTTTCAACAATCAGAAGAAGCTTAAACTTTAAAAACAGCGTTTATAACGGATTCCGTTACAAACGCTGTTTTTATTCTTGTGAAGATTTAGCAACCAAAGCTTTTTTAAACTGTTCATAATTTTTTGTAGCGATATCCACATAAGCAATCGGCTGACCAACTTTGGTGATTTTTTCGGGAAGATAGGGAGCGAGCATTTCATTGTACAAAATGAACGCAGCTTCTGGTACTTCCTCTGAAAGAACATCATAACTGATAAAGTCAATTTCATAGGTTGGTTGAAAAAAGGCTTTGATGTTTTGCTGCTCTTTATTTGAAAAGAGCCAAGGACCTCCATTTGCAGGGCTCCCAACATACAACATTGCTCCATCACGGTTGACAGAAAGGATCCAACAAATTTTTTGCATACGCTTACACCTCCTAGAACTAAGTATACCACGTCAGCTTAAAAGAAAGAGGACAAAAAACAAATTATTTTTACAGTGACTAGTAAAACAACGCTTGGTGATAGTTTTAAACTATCGCAACGGTTATTTTCTATCAAAAAGTAAGCAAATTATCCCACTATTTGCTATAAAATAAGGTACAATAGAACTATCACTGGAAACAGTTTGCTGTTTTCAGGGTATTTACTGGAGAGTGAGTACCGGGAACCTTTACTTCCTTTGATGTACTTGTCATTAAAAACATAGGGAGGAACTAAAATGACAACATTCATCACTGTATTAGTGATCCTTGCATTTATTGCTGTGTTATTCGGTTTCTACCAAATGCAAAAGAAACATTTAAAATTCTCAACACGTGTCTTTTCAGCATTGGGCGTGGGGATTGTTTTAGGTGCAATTATTCAATTTGCTTTTGGTACAGACAGTAAAATTACTACGCAATCAATGGAATGGATCGGGATTGTAGGTAATGGTTATGTAGCGTTTCTACAAATGCTCGTAATTCCGTTAGTATTTGTATCTATTGTAGGTGCATTTACAAAAATGAAAGAATCCAATAAATTAGGAAAAATTAGCTTTAATGTGTTAGCCACCTTACTAGGAACAACAGCAGTAGCTGCCTTGGTGGGGATTGGAACAACCTTAGTGTTTGGTCTTCAAGGGGCAAAATTCACGCAAGGTGCTGCAGAAACGTCAAGAATTGCCGAGTTAGCGACGCGTCAAGATGCGATTCAAGATTTGACGATTCCCCAACAAATCGTTTCATTCATTCCTAAAAATGTCTTTGCTGACTTTGCGGGAACACGACCAATGAGTACCATTGGGGTGGTAATCTTTGCTGCGTTTGTTGGTGTCGCTTATTTAGGCGTTCGTCGTAAAGCGCCAAAAGAAGCTGAATTTTTTGCAAATTTAATTGATAGTTTATATAAAATTACCATGCGAATTGTTACCTTAGTTTTACGCTTGACCCCTTATGGCGTGTTAGCGTTAATGATTAATGTTGTAGCAACAAGTGATTTTGTTGCGATTATTAACTTAGGTAAATTTGTGTTGGCATCGTATGTGGCTTTAATTATTGTTTTTGCCATTCACATGTTGATTTTAATTACTTTAAAAGTCAATCCAGTTACTTATCTAAAAAAAGTTTTTCCAGTCTTGAGCTTTGCTTTTACTTCTCGTTCAAGTGCAGGAGCTTTACCATTAAATATTGAAACACAAACCAAAGCATTAGGTGTCGATGATGCCACAGCAAACTTTGCTGGTAGTTTCGGTTTATCTATTGGACAAAATGGTTGTGCCGGCGTTTATCCAGCTATGTTAGCAACCATCGTTGCACCAACTGTTGGAATTGATGTCTTTAGTTTACAATTTATTTTAATGTTAGTAGCAGTTGTCACAATCAGTTCATTTGGCGTAGCCGGTGTCGGCGGCGGAGCAACCTTTGCTTCTCTGATCGTTTTAGGCGCAATGAACTTGCCAGTTGCAATTGTTGGTTTAGTAATTTCAGTTGAACCACTTATTGACATGGCGCGGACAGCTGTTAACGTTAACGATAGTATGGTTGCAGGTGTGTTAACAAGTGCTCGTATTCATGAATTAGATCGTGATGTCTTAAATGATCGCGATGTTGTCTTAGATGCAAATATCTAAATCAATAAAACGAAAAGTGTTTGAGCAATGTCTTGCTCAAACACTTTTTTTGGATTTTAAGCGAAAGTGCAGTAATTATTTAAAAGAACGTATATAATAAGTTGTTAACTAAATTCAAAAGGACGTGAAGGAATGTTTTCAAACCAAGTAAAGATTATGTTATATGTGAATAATGTTGAGGAATCTAGTCAATTTTGGCAAACGTTTGGCTTTGTTGAAAAGGAAAGAGAGGAAGTTGACGGTACATTGGTGGTAGAAATTGCACCAAGTGAATCGGCAGAGACGATTATTGTTTTATATGATTTGGCCTTTATTCAAAAACATTCACCAGAAGTGGCGGGGAATACCCCTTCTCTAATGTTTGCTAGCGATGATATCATTGGTCTCTATAAAAAAATGCAAGAGGCTGGCGTTACTGTCGGTGAAATGGTTCAATTGCCAACAGGCTTAGTTTTTAATTTTGCAGATAACGATGATAATTACTTTGCTGTGATGGGGCAAGAAAGTAAATAAAAAACAGCTTGGCACCAGAATCATTCTAGATTCCGGTGCCAAGCTGTTTTTTATAAAAGTTGAAAGTTTTATAAATTTTACTAAAATCTGTAATTTTCATGAAAATATAGCGTATGATAATGCTGTTAATAGAATAGGCGGAGGTAAGCAGTATGCGTAAACGACATGCAAAGAAAAGACATGGAGGAGTGAATTGGCTTTTTATAGTATGTTTGTTGGTGGTGATTGGTGGTAGTGGTTATTTAATAAAAACGTTCTTTTTCACTAGAGATTCACAAGTTAGTCAAGAATCGAAAGTGGTCTTGGAAGAAGATCGCCGAAGTGATAATTATGCGAATTTAACGAAAGAAATAGTTGCACCAGATAGTGGCGAACTTGATCAAAAAATTCAAGAAACAAATTATATTGGTTCGGCTTTGATCATTAAAGATGATCAGGTTTTAGTAAATAAAGGATATGGCTTTGCCAATTTTGAAAAGCAACAAGCCAACACGCCAAACACAAGGTTTCAGATTGGCTCAATTCAAAAATCTTTTACCACAACCTTGATCTTAAAAGCGATTGAAGAAGGTAAACTTACATTAGATACAAAACTCGCTACGTTTTATCCGCAAATTCAAGGTGCTGAGGATATTACGATTAGCGATATGTTGAATATGACAAGCGGTTTAAAGTTATCAGCAATGCCTAATAATATCGTTACCGATGAAGAAATTATTCAATTTGTTAAACAAAATACCATTCAAGTCAATAAAGGAAAATACAATTATTCCCCAGTAAATTTTGTCCTTTTAGCAGGAATGTTAGAGAAAATGTATCAACGTACCTATCAAGAATTATTTAATAATCTTTATCACAAAACGGCTGGTTTAAAGAATTTTGGCTTCTATGAAACCTTATTGGAACAACCCAATAATTCAACAAGTTATAAATGGACAGAAGACAATTCGTATAATCAAGTGCTCTCAATTCCCGCAGCTAGTTTTGCCCATGAATTTGGGACTGGGAATGTGGATATGACGACAGGTGATTTGTATTGGTACTTACATCAATTAATGAGTGGACACTTAGTTTCCACCGCACTTTTGCAAAAATTATGGACGTCTTCTCAGCAAAGTTCTTATCATGGCGGCATCTATGTTCATGATAATTATTTACGCTTACACGGCGTTGAAGCGGGTCAACAAGCCCTGGTTTTATTTTCAAAAGATATGAAAACCGGGGTCATATTGCTAACTAATTGTGTGAATCCAGCGAAATACAAAGAATTAATTGGTTCGTTGTTCCATGATGTAACCAATTTAACTGTTAAATTTTAAAGCAGAAGCAACAACGATCACTCCAAAGCCTTTTTAGGTTTCTTCTGAGAGACTTTATATTAAAATAAAGGGAAGAACGATCAAAGGGAGTGACGAAGATGAAGCAATCAAAAAATAAACAAGTTGTTATTGGTGAATCAACGAAAAAAAACATTTATCTTCAAGATATAGAACAGGAAACGCAAGCTTTTATTCTCCAAAACAATCCACAATTGACAGCTGAATCGATGATTACATTGGCGGAGTTACTTAATTATCGTTTGGATTACATGAAACAATTGGTCGCAAATGATTCTGAAAAAATCCAACAACTGAATGAATTGGTGGTTCAACATATCAAAGAAGATAAGCTGATTTCCAATAATATGAATGAAAAGATGGAAAAGAAATTAACCTTTGGCCAACGAGCAGCGGATACCATTGCTAAATTTGGCGGTAGCTGGGTGTTTATTGGCTTCTTTTGCTTCGTGTTGATTGCTTGGATCGTGATTAACTCTACCACTTTATTGGGACAACCATTTGACAAATATCCTTATATTTTGCTAAATCTCGCCTTATCTTGTTTAGCAGCTATCCAAGCACCGATTATTATGATGAGTCAAAACAGACAAGAAGCCCGTGACAGAGAACAAGCGAATAATGATTATAAAATTAACTTAAAAGCAGAAGTAGAAATTAATTTATTACATGAGAAAATGGATTATATTATCAATAATCAACTAGAAAATTTGGTGAAAATCCAAAATATTCAAATTGAACTTTTAGGTGAATTGCAAGAACAACTCGCCGCGACTTCTGAAAAGGAGTAGTATATAGAAGCGGTCGGGACAGAACCGTTTAGCTCCGAGAAATAAGAAGAAATTTCCGAAAATTGCTCTTTAATTTTTGGAGACCAAGTAGGTATTGTTCATCATCGAATCACTACGTTCTTCGTGATTCTCAACAATTTCGGCTTATTTCCGAAGGACCTTCACCAAGTAGGTACGATGATTTCATCTGTTCATGCTTCACAGTGAAACATCGCAACTCTTAGAGCTGTAGCTCTTTTGAAGGCTGTACTGTGACGAGACGCATGTCGAGAAAACACCTTAGAAGTTGTTGAGATCGGAGCAACGCGTAGTGTTGGTTCTGTTCCCGCCGTTTATCAGGCTTTTTTTATTGTGTGTAAATACACAAGCAAAATAATCGCTTTCCCTTTTTTATTCACCGTATAATGGGATAGAATGACTTTATACAAAAGGGGAAAACAAGATGAAATACCAAGTATTACTTTATTACAAATATACAACAATTGAAGATCCAGAAGCTTTTGCGAAAGAGCATCTAGCTTTTTGCAAATCATTAAATTTAAAAGGCCGTATTTTAGTAGCGACAGAAGGGATTAACGGAACGTTATCTGGTACTGTCGAAGAAACAGAAAAGTACATGGAAGCAATGCAAGCAGATGAGCGCTTTAAGGATACATTCTTTAAAATTGATCCAGCAGAAGAAATGGCGTTCCGCAAAATGTTTGTTCGCCCACGTTCTGAATTAGTGGCGTTGAACTTAGAAGAAGACGTTGATCCATTAGAAACGACGGGGAAATATTTGGAACCTGCAGAATTTAAAGATGCCTTATTAGACGAAGACACTGTTGTAATCGATGCTCGTAACGATTATGAATATGATTTAGGTCATTTCCGTGGTGCCGTGCGCCCAGATATCCGTAGCTTCCGTGAGTTACCACAATGGATTCGCGAGAACAAAGAACAATTTATGGATAAAAAAATTGTTACCTATTGTACTGGCGGGATTCGCTGTGAAAAATTTTCTGGCTGGTTATTAAAAGAAGGATTTGAAGATGTTGCTCAATTGCATGGTGGTATCGCCAACTATGGAAAAAATCCAGAAACACGTGGCGAACTTTGGGACGGCAAAATGTATGTCTTTGATGACCGAATCAGTGTCGAAATTAATCACGTTGATAAAAAAGTTATTGGGAAAGACTGGTTTGATGGAACACCTTGCGAACGCTATATTAACTGTGCAAACCCAGAATGTAATCGTCAAATCTTAACTTCAGAAGAAAATGAACATAAACATTTAGGTGGCTGCTCATTAGAATGTAGCCAGCATCCTGCCAACCGTTATGTAAAAAAATATAATTTAACAGAAGCAGAAGTTGCTGAACGTTTAGCTTTGTTAGAAGCGGTTGAAGTATAAAAATAATAAAAAAATAAACAAAAAAACTTCGAAAATTATTTTTTGAAGTTTTTTTGTTTATTTTTTTGTCTTTAAAAGTGTTGATTTTAAAGCTTTCTTAGCTAAAACCATTTTATTTTTTAAAAGCGTCTGAAAAAAATAAAAAAATCTAATAAATATTTCTTTTATATAATGTTTATTGGCTGGGCCAGTCAATGTTGAAAATGGGGAAGGAGGAATTCAGATGAAAATCATAAAAAGGTTTAGTTTGGTATGTTTAGGGCTGTTGATCATTGGGTTGCAAACAAAAAGCGTTATGGCTGAAGAAAATAATTATGAATCAAATGGTCAAGCGAGCTTCTATGGTACCTACTTTTATGAGAATGAAAAAGAGTCAAATGACGTAGCATATACCCGACAATCAGAAGAACAGGGAAGAAACAATTTAGCTGCTTCTGGACAAGCAGTTTTACCTAAAACAGGCGAGTCTGAAAATCCACTGTATTCCTTGATAGGAGTTAGTTTGTTGGGGGTAGTCATTTATTTAATTAATAAAATGAAACGAGAGAAGGAGCTTATTTAATGAAAAAAACTGTTTTACTTACATCGGCAACCATACTTTTAGGCGTAGGGTTTCAAGCAATAAACGCATCAGCAGCAGAAACTTTTCCGAAAGAATACAATACGGAAGGCACAATTACTTTTGAAGCAGGCGATAACGAAATCACACCGCCTGTTGATCCAGAAAATCCCGATCCTACTGATCCAGTAGACCCAATTGATCCTCCAGGGCCAGGAACGGGTGGTGCCTTATCAATTGATTATGGGTCAAAATTTAAATTTGGCACACAAAAGATTTCTACGGCAGATCAAACGTATTATGCTGCGCCAGATGAAATGAAAGATGGTTCAAAAAAACCAACCTATGTACAAGTAACTGATAAAAGAGGAACGTTAGCAGGATGGAAACTAACGCTTTCCCAACCTGAACAATTTAAAACAGCTACTGGAGAGGAACTAGTCGGCGCTCAATTAACGTTTACAAAGGCAGAAGCTGCCTCAATGGTGGATGAAAAATATAAACCTACTGAAGTTAGTAGTACTATTTCCTTAACACCTGGTGTAAATAATAATCTAGCGATGAACGCTAAAAAAGAAACAGGTGTTGGGACTTGGGTTTATCGCTTTGGTTCAAATGAAGCAACAAATAAAGAAGCTGTCCAACTATTCGTTCCCGGAAAATCTGTAAAGCTTGCACAACAATATTCAACGAAGTTAGTTTGGGCATTAGAAGATACTCCCGCTAATAATTAAATAAAGGAGAAAAGCAATGAAAAAACAATTCACAGGAATCGTTCTATGCAGTACATTTGCAGTTGCTGGTTGGTCCTTACAAGCGAAGGCAGAAGAGCCAAAAGAGTATCGTTCGAATGGTTTAGTAGAATTTATTCCGAACGTAGATCCGACAGAGCCAGTTGATCCAGAAAATCCCGATCCAGAAAAGCCAGTCAAACCAATTGATCCGACAGACCCAGAAGGTCCCAATCCTGGTACCCAAGGACCGCTGTCTATTGATTATGCTTCAAGTTTTGACTTTGGGAAAAATCGTATTTCGAATAAAGACCAAGTATATTTTGCAAGAGCACAGCAATATCAAGAAAATCAAAAAGAAACACCAAATTTTGTGCAAATTTCTGATAATAGAGGAACCAATAGCGGTTGGTCTTTAACGGTTACTCAAAAGGAGCAATTTAAAGCAACAAAGGCTACTTTAAATAGTCAGTTGACAGGTGCGCAAATTTCTTTAGCTAACCCGACCGTTAATAGTAATGCGCAAAATGTTGTGAAACCAGAGGCAACAAATAAGATTGCCCTTGTTCCAGGGACCGCATCGCTAGTGGCAGCTGCGAAGCAAGGAACCGGTGCAGGAACTTGGGCTACTTATTGGGGCAAAGTAGAAGTGGTTGCAGAACGCGATGAAACCAATACGGTACACAATGTTAATGTTACAAAAGATGTTGCGCTATCAGTACCAGGGTCAACCCCTAAAGATGCCGTGAAATATCAAACAAAATTATTGTGGACGTTGACGGATGTACCAGGAATTTAAAAAGTAGAGGTGAAGAGAGATGCGAAACAAACAAAGCCTAGTCTTTTTGGCAAGTAGTTTATTCTTACTAATCCTTGCGCCTATTACTAGCGAAGCGATTAGTAATCCTTCAACAAATATCAACAAAGTCAATCGGGAAATAGTGGAGGAATCGGCCAATGATCAGGCAACTAGCGCTCCTTCTCACTCGGAAACATTAGAGCAAGAACCTTCCCTAGAAACGACAACAACAACCGATAATCATGCAGCAGAAACAGACCAATCAACGGCTACTTTAGAACCTAGCGAACAACAAAAGGATGACGATAACAGTGCAACGGAATCGGCGATAGTTGAACCACAGCCGCGCATGTTGGCTGCGCCATACGCTACTTCATTGCCTGATGATCCTAATATCATTCCAATCGACAAGGTGTTTCAAGAGCCAATTGGAAATGCAACAAGTATTTTAGAAGGTGGGAAGTTATTACAACTAAACCCAGCTGTTAAATCACAAAAAGGAGCTATTTGGTCAAAAAAACCAATCAGTTTATTGTCGGATTTTACCTTTAAAAGTTATTTGTATTTAGGAAACGAGTATGCAAATGCTGGTGATGGTATGACCTTTACCTTAACGAATGATCCTAGAATGTCCACAACGCCTCAAGAAGTCATTGGTTCACCTGGGATGGGAATCGGTGCATACTCCACGAAAGCTGGTCAACCTTATGTTAGAAATGCCTTATCGATTGAGTTTGATACCTATAAAAATACTGGTAGTTCCAACCGAATGGACCGAGAAATTTCACAAGATAAGGGAAATGGGCATTTAGCTTTTGTCACTCCGAAAGCTAATAACAACAGCTATACAGGGGAGCATTCAGGCGTCACCGTTGCGCCAACCTATCTATCTAATGGAACCTGGCGCATGTTGACTGTTCATTGGAATGCCGCAGCCAAAGCATTAACATATGATTTAGAAGGTGTGGGCACGAATACGTATGTAGTTTCAGATTTAAATGCACAATTTGGCGCAACAACGGTTTATTGGGGCTTTACATCATCCACAGGTGGCAAATACCAAGAGAATGCTTTAGCAATGACACAAATTCCTACCAACGTTACGTCACAAGCAGCCCTTAGCGTGAATGGTCAGGAGTTTAGCTCAGCTGTTGAAGCAGTGAAAAATGATCAGGTGAGACTACGGAATACGTTGAATATTGACAATGACTTTATCGAAGATCGTCAACCGCAAGTAAGCATTGACTTACCTGATGAATTAGCATATGAAGAAAATTCATTAACGATTGATGGTAAAAAGGTAGCAGCCAAAGATCTGACACAAACAGGGAATCACTTAACAATTACTTTAAATGACTACCTAGTTTTAAAGAAGGACATGATTATTGAATTAAAAACAACCCTTCAAGATACTACGCCCGAAAAAGTTTTAACTATGAACTTTGACTATTATGAAGAAGGAACCTTACTGCAAAAGTCAAATAATGTAACGATTACTATTCCTAAACCAACAGAAAAAACAGTAACCGTTTTTTATAAAGACGCGGAAGGTAAAGATATTGCTCCACCTAAAAGTGTAACAGGGAAAATTGGTGCACCCTATCAAGAAAAACCCCTAGATATTTCTGGCTATGTTTTTACAAAAGACTCAGGCAATGCGGAAGGAACAATGACAGAGGAAACAAAAGATATTTATTTTTACTATCGTTTAGGGGAACTATATTTTAAAGAGGCACCAAAACAGATTACTTTTGGTACGGAAAAGATACGTAATCAACCACTAATTAAACTTGGGCATCCCACCGAAGGACTCAAAGTTGTGGATGAACGTAACGCAAATAATTGGCGCTTGCAACTAAAGCAAACGCAACCGTTAACGAATGATTCAATTGTAATGCCAGATGTTTTTTCTTTCGTTTCAACTGCTGGAAGCTCTCAGATTACAAATGAGGCAATTACGCTTTTAGAAAGTAATCAGAAAGGTGAAACAGATTTAACAGCATTACTTGATGAATCAAAACAACAAGGAATTCAAATCAATGTTCCTGTAGCTTATCAAAGAGTTGGAACATTTAAAGCTCGTTTATCTTGGGCGTTAGAAGACGTACCAGGCAATTAAAGAAAAGAATGGAGAAAAGAAAATGAAAAAAGTAACAACAGTATGTTTATCCACATTTATTTTAGGGAGCTTAGGCATGACTTCTCAAGCCTTTGCAGAAGATGGCGGTAGTTATACATCTAATGGTATCGTAGAATTTACACCAAGTGAAGAGCCAACTAATCCGGTTGACCCAACGGATCCAACTAATCCAGTTGATCCTATTGACCCAACAGATCCTGAAGGTCCTAATCCAGGAACAAACGGTCCGTTGTCAATTGATTATGCGTCAAGTCTAGACTTCGGTGTTCAAAAAATCACGTCGAAGGATCAGACTTATTTTGCTGCTACCCAAAAATACAAGACGGTAGGCGCAACCGATGAAGTCAAAGAAGGGCCTAACTATGTCCAAGTAACAGATAACCGTGGAACCGAAGCTGGCTGGTCATTAAAAGTGAAACAAGAAGGACAATTTAAATCAACTTCTGGTAAAGAATTGACTGGGGCAGCTATCACGTTTAAAAACGGAAATGTAGTGACTGCTTCAGATTCAGGCAAACCAACAGGCCCAGCCACAATCACGTTGAATTCAGATGGTAGTCAATCAGATGTAATGAGTGCAGCGAAAGGAAACGGTGCAGGAACTTATTTATTTGATTGGGGAACAGATGCAACTACAGCTGCTAAAAGTATTGAGTTAACTGTTCCAGGTTCTACAACCAAATACGCTGAAAAATACGCCACAAAATTAACATGGACGTTGACAGACGCTCCAGGAAATTAAACGAGTTTTAAAAGAAGAATAGCAGGAAACATGGTTACCTGCTATTCACTACATATAGAAAAGGAGTAAATAATTTGAACAGAAAAAAACAACGATTTCTTTTTTTTCCGATACTACTAATTCTTTTAGCGTTAGTACCTAGCAATGGTTTTGCCAGTGAATTTAATTTCGCGGTTACGCCTATTCCATCAGAAAAACAAGTAGATAAAGAAAAAACTTACTTTGATTTATTACTAGCACCAAATGAAGAAACTGAGTTGAAAGTGAACTTGCGCAATGATACAGATAAAGAAGTAAAGGTAGGTATTTCCATCAATAGTGCCATTACCAATTCAAATGTAATCGTGGAGTATGGTGAAAATAAGGGGAAAAAAGATCAAAGTTTAGCGTTTGATATAAAAGACTACGTTCAATACCCTAGCTCAGTTCGTTTAAAACCGAAAAGTGAACAAACGGTTTCTATTAACGTCAAAATGCCTAATACACCCTTTGATGGAGTGTTAGCTAGTGGTATCACTTTTAAAGAAGAAACGTCGGATGAAGGCAAACGTCAAGACGATAAGAGTCAGGGGTTATCCATTAAAAATGAATATTCGTATGTCGTTGCATTATTGATGCAACAAAATAAAAAAAAGGTTGAGCCGAATTTACTTTTGAAAAAAGTCTCACCAGGACAGATTAATGCTAGAAATGTGATTTTAGTCAATCTACAAAATGATCAAAAAACATATATTAACCAAGTTGCATTTTCGGTAGAGATTACCAAAAAGGGGCATGAAGAAGTTTTATATAAAGAGGAAAAAGCAAACATGCAAATTGCGCCAAATACCAATTTTTCTGTTCCCATTGCGCTAAAAGGGCAACCACTTAAGCCAGGAGATTACCATTTGTCTATGACCGTTGTTGGGAATAAAGATGCTGCAGGCTCATTTAAAAAATCAATAAACAATGAATCGATATCTTTTAGAAATCAATGGCAATTTGAAAAAGACTTTACAATTAATGGTGAAGTTGCCAAAGAATTAAATGAAAAAGATGTCACCTTAAAAGAAAATCATTCGAATTTATATTTGATGATTGGCTTACTACTATTATTGATAGTGATTTTAATCATTGCTTGGTTGATTTGGCGAAAAAGAAACAGGAAAAAAACGAAAGAGAAATATAAAGAGTAGTTAATTTTTGATTTGATTATCGGCAACGTTTTTGTTTGTTTTTACTTATCAAACATGCAGTTTATTCAACAAACCTAACTCAAAAAAAGAAATAATAAGAAGGAGTATTGTTAAATATCGTCTGATACCACTTTACTAGTTATATTTTTTGTTTTGTTATGTAGCTAAAGTATTTGGCAATATATGTGAGAAAAATGGATAAATACAAACATTTACTATTATGGAGTACATTGTTACTCTCGTTTTTTCAAGTAACCAATGTGCAAGCAGCAGAAGAACGGAATCCAATTTATAATCCGACCAATCCAACAGAAGAAATTTATCCGATTGAGAATACTGGCACACCAGAAAAAATGGAAGAAACAAATGAAAGTACTATTACTAGCGAAACGCAAGCGGAAGAAAGTAGCGAAGACGTTAGTAAAAAAGAAGTGACAACCAATAATCCAAAAACAAATGAAGAAAGGCCTTCTTCCAAGAAAAGTCAGCATCAAGTATTTTTCACGGATGAATTATTTGATGCTAGCCATATCACCATTGTACCAAATAGCACAGGCGGTGCTGGAACGGAGGGGCAAAACACTTTTTACTTGAATTTCATACGGGAATTAGTAGGAACGGCTATTTATGGGAGAAAGAACTGATAAATGATGAATTATGAAATTTTTTTAAATAAAGAAGATCAACGAAGTTATTCCTTGCTAAGGCATTTAGAAGAAAGTCCCACGCTATCAGGTACTTTTATTGCACTTCGCGAAGAATTATCAATGTCGAATTTTTTAGTCAAAAAAACATTAGAAAAATTAAAAGCAGATATTGACAATCTAAAGTTAAGCGACAGCTTAACTTTAGTCGTTTCTGATGTAGATGTTACACTTGAAATTGATGGAAACTATTCAAGTAAACTTTTGCTCACGAAATACTTAACAGAATCGCTCTCTTTTAAATTAGTGTTGTCTTACTTTAGAGGAAATTATAGTTTGACAAAGTTTGCTGAATGTAATCATGTCAGCACCTCTGTGGCGTATAGTACCTTACAGCGGCTAAAAAAAGCCTTAAAGGAGTATCAGATCTATTTTAGTAAGCGGGAAATTGTCGGCAATCAAAAAGCAATTTCATTTTTTTTGTATAAATTGTTCACGCTTTCCAATCAACCAATTTCCGAACTATATTCGGTAAAAGTTTATAATGAAGCGAAACGTGTATTACAGTCTGTTGAGTTAAACTATACTTTCACCACCTATGAGCGACGCAATTTTTTCCATTATTTAGCTATTATGATTAACAACGAAGGACGTGCGGTGGAAGGGATCGATACGCGTGCACTGAATACATTTTCAGAGGAACTAATAAAAAAATCGCAAGTGGCATGGGCATTGGCCTCAAAATCATTAACGTATACGATTGTTTTTTTCTTGTATTTGCATGGCAAACTAGAGAAAAAATATGTCATTCACGAAGATCCTACGATTGAAAGCCTAACTCGTGTTTTCATTGGAAGTTTTGAAAAAGCATTTAATTGTTTAGAGGAGTCAACAAGGAATACTCTAGAAGAAGGGTTAGCAATTATTCATTTCAATGTTATTTACTTTCCGATTAATATGTTTGACGATTTTGAAATGGATTTACAGTTTTTTAAGCAAACATATCCGGAATTTTATTTTTATTTAATTGAATATATTCGTTGGTTAACAGCAAAACATAAAAAAATTGCGAAAGCCAATCACTGTTTGTTTTTTAACTATCTATTGTTGCTAATTAATCATGTTCCGGTTCATTTAATTGCAGAGCCAGCCAAGGTCCTAATTGATTTTTCTTATGGAAAAGAGTATAACCAATTCATCAAAAAAAATTTATCCGTCTATGTGAATTTAAATGTAGAAATTATTGACCCGTTATCAGATACCTTACCAGATGTGGTGATTACCAATTTAAATAACTTGTATCAAGAAGAACAGAGTAAAGTTATGGTTTGGCTGGATCCACCTCGTTCGATTGATTGGGTCAATTTAACGCAATCATTATTGACTATTCAAGAAGAAAAATATCAACAACAAAAAGAATCGACAAAGACAAGCGGTGATCCTATCGAATAGAATCATCGCTTGTCTTTGTGTTTAAGTCTTTACAAAACCACCCAAGTGTTTTATAATATGAATATACATTCATATGAATAGAAAAACATTAATAAGGAGGCGTATAACAATGTCAAAACAAACAGGTGCACACACACATGAAGAAAAAGGTAAAAACGTTCCAGTTATTCTCTTTTTTACAGGATTGGCTCTTTTCTTTATCGGTTTATTTTTAGGGAACATGCTCTTAGTGAAAAATATTCTTTTCTCGTTAGCTGCTATTTTAGCTGGTTATCATATTATTGGGGAAGGCTTTGGAGATACGTATCGGGATACGAAAAACAATCGAAAGTTTTCGCCTAATATTCATTTGTTAATGACCTTAGCTGCAGTTGGTTCAGCATTAATGGGAAGTTTTGAAGAATCAGCATTGTTGATTTTGATTTTTGCGGCGGCGCATTTCCTTGAAGATTATGCTCAAGGCAAAAGCCAACGTGAAATTACAAAACTATTAAATTTAAATCCAACAGAAGCTCGCCTGATAACAGATGACGGCTCAATTCAAACTGTGTCAGTTGAACAATTGAAGATTGGTGACCGCGTGCAAGTCCTCAATGGTGCGCAAATCCCGACAGATGGCGTCGTGATTGAAGGAAGTACCGCTGTGGATGAATCATCTATTAATGGGGAAAGTATTCCCAAAGAAAAAAATAGTGGGGACCCAGTTTTTGGTAGTACCATGAACGGTTCAGGCACAATTGTTGTTGAAGTAACGAAAGATAGTTCAGAAACAGTTTTTGCAAAAATCGTACAGCTCGTGAACCAATCACAAGAAAATCAATCAGAAATTGCAAGCAAAATTAAACGATTTGAACCGAAATATGTCACACTAGTTTTAGCAGTTTTTCCACTAATTGTTTTAGGTGGCGCATTACTTTTCCAATTGACTTGGGCTGAAAGTTTTTACAGAGGCTTGGTCTTCTTAATTGCTGCCTCACCTTGTGCTTTAGCAGCGAGTGCCGTTCCGGCAACTTTATCAGGAATTTCCAATTTAGCGAAACAAGGCGTGTTGTTTAAAGGTGGCTCATTCTTATCAAATTTAGCTGAAGTGAAAGCACTCGCTTTTGATAAAACAGGCACACTAACAAAAGGAAAACCTGAGGTAACAGATTATCTTTTTGTTGATGGCTTAGAAGATCGCCAAGACGAATTAGTAGCTGTTTTAACAAATATGGAGAAAAAATCCAATCATCCATTGGCGACGGCGATTGTTAATCGCTTTGAAGCAGAAACAACGGCTTTAAATTTAGAAGTAGAAAATATTGTCGGGGTGGGTTTAGTAACGACCATTGCAGACACAACTTTTAGAATTGGTAAACCATCTAGTTTCGAACAAGTGCCAACAATCATTGAGAAACAAACAACGAAATTAGCGAGTGAAGGCAAAACGGTAGTGTACTTTGCCGAAAATGAACAAGTGATTGGTTTGGTGGCATTGATGGATGTTCCTAATGAAGAAGCAATGAACGCCATTCACTATTTCAAGTCACAAAATATTGAAACAACAATGATTACAGGAGATGCAAAACTTACGGGTGAAGCAGTTGGCCGCTTAGTAGGCGTGGACCAAGTTTATGCTAATGTTTTGCCTGAGGAAAAATCAGCGATTGTTGATCAATTAAAACGCGAAGTAGGAATGACAGGGATGGTTGGTGATGGCATTAACGATGCGCCCGCTTTAGTGAATGCTGATATTGGAGTGGCGATGGGGGATGGTACAGACATTGCTATCGATGTTGCAGACGTGGTAGTGATGAAAAATGATCTTTCTAAATTAGGCTATGCTCACCGTGTCTCAAAACGCTTGAATAAAGTTGTGCAGCAAAATATTATTTTTTCAATGTTAGTGGTAGCAACGTTAATTATCTTGAACTTTTTAGGTATTGCGAATATCGCATTTAGCGTACTTATTCATGAAGGAAGTACCTTAGTGGTCATTTTTAATGGCTTGCGTTTATTAGTTAATACAAAATAAGTCAAATAGTCACTTGCAAGAAAGGAGAGAAAGCGATGAATTCTTTAAAAATGATTGAACTTTCTCTCACCGACGTTGTCATTCGGATGGCTCTAGCCGTGGTTTTTGGAGCTTTGATTGGGTTAGAAAGAAGTATTAAAAGAAAAGGCTTCGGTATCAGTAGTAATGCCATTTTATGTTTGGCCTCTTGTACGATTTCCATTTTACAGATTCAATCGGTGGATATTTTAGTCGATGTGGTGAAACAAAATAGCGCCTTGGCGTCCATTATTTCTATGGATATTACACGATATGGCGCCCAAGTGATTAGTGGTGTAGGCTTTCTCGGTGCGGGGATTATCGTTTTTAGAGAAAGGAAAGTCTCTGGGTTAACGACAGCAGTAATGATGTGGAATGTTACTATTATTGGTTTAGTCATTGGGATGGGCTTTTTAACCATTGCATTTATCAATCTCGTGGCAACTTTGCTAGTATTAGCTCTGGCCCATTTTAAACGAAAGACTCCTTTAAAACGATTGCAGCTTATCGTAAAAATGAAGGAACCTATGATTAAAGAAAGCCGACTGCATGAACAACTTCAAGCTTCTTTAGAAAAAGGGGAGCGCTTAGTAGAATTGACTTTGGAATCCGAACAAGAGGCAGTGACAGCAAAGATTTCTTATGTAGGCAAAGAAGATTTCTGGCATTCCAACTTGCACCATCTCTTGAAAGAAAAAGGGCACGTTCAATCTGTCTCTGTCACGGAAACAATTTAACCATAAAATAAAGCACTTGGGCGCTAGCCAAGTGCTTTTGTTTAAATATTTAATACTTTATCTAAGAAATCTTTTGTTCGAGGGTTTTGAGGATTTTCAAAGACTTGCTCTGGCGAACCATCTTCTAGGAAGTTACCGCCATCAATGAACATTACTCGATTAGCCACTTCTTTTGCAAAGCCCATTTCGTGAGTAACGATGACCATTGTCATTCCTTGTTTTGCTAAATCTTTCATTACACCAAGAACATCGCCAACCATTTCTGGATCAAGAGCTGATGTTGGCTCATCGAAAAGCATAATATCAGGATTCATCGCTAACGCACGTGCAATTGCGACACGTTGTTTTTGACCACCAGATAAAGAATCTGGATAGGCATCTTTTTTATCTGCCAACCCAACACGTTCTAAAAGTTCTAACGCTTTTTTCTCCGCTTCGTCTTTTGATAAGCGACCTAAATCGGTTGGTGCTAAAACAATATTTTCTAAAATAGATAAATGTGGAAACAAATTGAAATGTTGGAAAACCATGCCGATATGTTGACGGACTTGGTTGATGTCCGTATTTTTATCTGTCAAGTTCGCACCATCAATAATAATGTCTCCGCTAGAAGCTTCTTCTAATTGATTCAAGCAACGTAAAAAAGTACTTTTACCAGAACCAGAAGGACCGATGACGCAGACTACGTCGCCTTCGTTAATAGAAACATTAATGTCGTTTAAGACCGTGTTGTCACCATATTTTTTTACTAAATGTTCAACTAAGATTTTTTCAGTCATATTAGTTCACCTTCTTTTCAAGGTTTTTCGCTAATTTAGTTAAGCTAGTAATTAAAATTAAGTAGATTAACGCAATAACGAAGTAAACCATTGTACTTTGTAATGTCCGAGCAACAATAATTTTTCCTGTTTGTAGTAGTTCGATTAAGCCAATTGCTGAAAGGATAGTTGTATCTTTCAATGAAATAACAAATTGGTTAATGAATGAAGGAATCATAATGCGAATCGCTTGTGGTAAAATAATTTTTTGCATTGTCCGATTATAGGAAAGACCTAAACTTCTTGAAGCTTCCATTTGGCCAACTGGAACAGCTTTGATTCCGCCGCGCACAATTTCAGAAATATAGGCACTGGCATTTAAAGTTAATGTGATAATCCCAGCAATGAAGACCGGGATATTAAAGCCAAGCACACCAGGTAATCCGAAATAGATGAAGAACGCTAAGACCATTAAAGGAATTCCGCGAATTAAATCAACATAAATGGTTGAAAGTACACGTAATGCTTTGATTGGTGAAACGCTGAATAGCCCAAAAATAACGCCGACAATTAAAGCAAGTACGAAGGAAATCAACGTTAATAGAATCGTCATCCATAAACCGTGTAACAATTGTTTCCAGTTGTTTTGCATGAAGCCAACAAACGTAGATTCGTCAGCTGTTTCTTCTTTGGCTTCGTTGCCATCTTTCACGTAAGTGCCGATAATTTTATCGTATTCACCTGTACGTTTCATTTCTTTTAAGCCTTCGTTAAACATTTCAAGTAGTTCAGGATTTTGCCCTTTTTTGACAGCAAAACCGTAAGAACCACCTTTTTCACGAGGAATTGGTGTCGCTAGTGGTTGATTTTGCGCAACCCCATAGCCAATGACAGGATAATCATCCATCATGGCATCAACTTCGCCAATTTCTAATGCACTGTATAATGCATCAGTTGTGTCTAAATACTTAATTGAGTAATCATATTTCTTTTTATTTTTTTCTAAGAAATCAGCACTTTCAGTACCAATTTTTACGCCGACTTTTTTGCCTTTTAAATCATCATACGATTTAATTTTGTCATTGCCTTTTTTGACCGCAATTTGAATACCGCTATCAAAGTAAGGAACAGAGAAGTCGAAGGCTTTTTTACGATCATCCGTAATCGTCATGCCTGCAACCATCCCATCTGCTTGACCAGATTCAACAGCTTGGACAGCAGAACTAAAACCAATAAATTTAAATTCAACAGTAAAACCTTGCAATTCAGCTGCACGTTTGACTAAATCTACATCAATTCCGACATAATCGCCTTGGGCATTTTGAAACTCAAACGGAGCAAACGTAGAATCACTAGCAATCACATATTTCTCTTTTTTAGGAGTGATTTTTTTCATCTGTTCGCCAGCGTCTTGTGTGTTTGTTTCATCACCTGTCGCTAAGTAGTTGTTTAAAATTTTATCATAAGTACCATTGTCTTTAAGATTTTTCAAACCAGCGTTGAACTTTTTGATTAATTCAGGGTTTTGACCTTTTTTCACTGCGAAACCATAAGAACTGCCTGTTTCTTTATCGCCAACTAATTGTAATTTTTGGCCATTTTTCACTGCGTAGCCCAATACAGGATAATCATCAACGATTGCATCCGCTTCGCCGTTTTCTAAGGCTTTATAAAGACCCGTTGCATCGTCAAAATTTTTGATGGTGTAGTCATATTTCTCTTTATTTTTTTCAAGGAAATTGGCACTTTCAGTTCCAACTTTAGCCGCAACCGTTTTGCCTTTTAAATCATCATATGATTTAATTTTGTCGTTTCCTTTTTTAACCGCTAATTGTAAACCGCTATCGAAGTATGGATCTGAAAAATCAAAGGATTTTTTTCGCTCATCCGTAATACTCATTCCAGCAATCATGCCATCAATTTGTTTAGATTGAATCGCTTGGACTGCACTATCGAAGCCTAATGGTTTTAAATCCACTTCAAAACCTTGATCTTTGGCAATCGCATCTAATAAATCAACGTCAATACCAATGTATTTTCCTTTTGAGTCTTGGAATTCAAAAGGGGCGAATGTTAAATCCGTTCCAATTGTATATTTCTTTCCTTCTGCATGTGCTGAAGTGCCACTAATGAATGTTAGCAGAGTTACCATCATCACAAAGAAAGAAAGTAAAAAGTGTTTCCTTTTCATAAAATACCTCCTAGTTTTGCATATTGAACAATTATATAGTAAGAAATAGGAAGCTGACAAGTATTTGAACGCTAAAAAGAGAAAAAAACTCTAATTTCCTTACATTGCATGTTATAAAATGTGACATAGAAATTAAGAACAAAAGATTAAGATCAGTTGAAGTCCGAAACAGCAAAAGTGGCGAAAATATGTTCGGTATGTTAAACTAATAAGTGGACATTCTGCCAGAATGGGCCGATAATTTAAGAGAAATTAGACACTTTGAGGGGGAGTTATAAATGATCGAAAGAGAAACTTCCAATACCTTTCATTTGGCTTCTAAATATGAGCCTGCCGGAGATCAGCCAGCCGCTATTGCTGAACTAGTTGACGGTGTCAAAGGTGGAGAAAAAGCTCAAATTTTACTTGGAGCGACCGGAACAGGTAAAACATTTACAATCTCTAATGTGATTCAAGAAGTGAACAAACCAACATTAGTGATTGCACATAATAAAACACTAGCTGGACAATTATACGGGGAATTTAAAGAATTTTTCCCAGATAATGCGGTCGAGTATTTTGTCAGTTACTATGATTATTATCAACCAGAAGCATATGTACCCTCAAGTGATACATATATTGAAAAAGATTCCAGTATTAATGATGAAATTGATAAACTACGCCATTCAGCGACAAGTTCTTTATTGGAACGAAACGATGTCATCGTGGTAGCATCAGTTTCTTGTATTTTTGGTTTAGGGGATCCGCGGGAATACAGTCAACAAGTTGTTTCATTACGTGTGGGAATGGAAATGGATCGTAATGAGTTACTAAAAAGCTTAGTCGATATTCAATTCGAACGAAATGATATTGATTTTCAACGGGGGCGTTTTCGTGTCCGCGGTGATGTGGTTGAGATATTCCCAGCTTCACGAGATGAGCATGCGCTACGTGTTGAATTTTTCGGAGACGAAATTGATCGAATTCGTGAAGTAGATGCGTTAACTGGTGAAATTGTCGGCGAAACAGAGCATGTCGCTATTTTTCCGGCAACACACTTCGTGACGAACGAAGAACATATGGAACACGCCATATCGCAGATCCAAGAAGAATTAGAGGCACGTTTGAAAGTGCTTCGCAGTGAAAACAAATTATTGGAAGCCCAACGTTTGGAACAGCGAACTAACTATGATATTGAGATGATGAGAGAGATGGGCTATACGTCAGGGATTGAGAATTACTCTCGACATATGGACGGTCGCCAAGAGGGAGAGCCGCCGTATACGCTGTTGGACTTTTTCCCAGATGACTTCTTACTTGTAATCGATGAGTCTCATGTAACAATGCCGCAAATTAGAGGAATGTATAATGGCGACCGAGCACGGAAACAAATGTTAGTGGACTATGGTTTCCGTTTACCAAGTGCACTTGATAACCGACCGCTTCGTTTAGAAGAATTTGAACAACATGTAAACCAAATTGTTTATGTATCGGCAACACCAGGCCCTTATGAAATGGAACAAACAGAGACTGTTGTTCAACAAATCATTCGACCAACAGGTTTACTAGATCCAGAAGTAGAAATCCGCCCAATTATGGGTCAAATTGATGACTTGGTGGGCGAAATTAATGAACGGATCGAAAAAGATCAGCGGGTGTTTGTCACAACCTTAACGAAGAAAATGGCCGAAGATTTAACCGACTATTTCAAAGAATTAGGCTTAAAAGTTAAATATTTGCATAGTGATATAAAAACACTGGAAAGAACGGAGATTATTCGCGATTTACGATTAGGCGAATTTGATATTCTAATTGGTATTAACTTATTACGTGAAGGAATCGATGTGCCAGAAGTTTCCTTAATTGCGATTCTAGATGCGGATAAAGAAGGCTTCTTACGTAGTGAACGCTCGTTAGTGCAAACGATGGGACGGGCTGCCCGGAACGCCGAAGGAAAAGTCATTATGTATGCAGATAAAATCACCGATTCGATGCAACGAGCTATGGATGAAACGGCACGACGTCGGGCAATCCAAGAAGCATATAATGAAGAACATGGCATTGAACCAAAAACAATTATTAAAGAAATTCGTGATTTGATTTCTATTTCCAAAACAGCTGATAAAGATGAAACAGTGGTTCAATTGGATAAATCATATGAAGATTTATCAAGACAAGAAAAAGCTGATTTATTAATGAAACTTGAAAGAGAAATGAAAGATGCGGCCAAAGCATTAGACTTCGAAACTGCAGCCACATTACGAGATACCATTCTTGAATTGAAAGCTGCCAAATAAGTCAACCAACGGATTAAGTAAAAGATACGATGAACCATCGTATCTTTTACTAATCTTTTCTCTATAGAATGACTTGAAATGATTTGACGTAAGAGATTTAGTAAAAGGAGAACATATATGGCAAATGATAAAATTGTGATTCATGGTGCACGCGCCCATAACTTAAAAAATATTGATGTCACGATTCCTCGTGACAAAATGGTTGTTGTAACTGGACTATCTGGTTCTGGCAAAAGTTCATTAGCGTTTGATACGCTTTACGCAGAAGGGCAACGACGTTATGTAGAGAGTCTCTCTGCTTATGCGCGACAATTTTTGGGGCAGATGGATAAACCAGATGTTGACAGCATCGATGGTTTAAGTCCAGCTATTTCAATTGATCAAAAGACGACAAGTAAAAACCCACGCTCAACGGTGGGGACGGTCACAGAAATCAATGATTATTTACGATTGTTATTTGCTCGGGTAGGTCATCCAATTTGTCCTAACGATCATATTGAAATTACCAGTCAGTCTGTTGAACAGATGGTTGATAAAGTCTTAGAGCTACCAGAGCGAACAAAAATTCAAATTTTGGCCCCTGTTGTGGTCAAGAAAAAAGGCCAACATAAAAAAGTGTTTGAAATGATCCAACGTGAAGGGTATGTCAGAATGCGGGTGGATGGTGAAACCTATGATGTTAGTGAGGCACCAGAACTTGAAAAAAATAAAAAACATGATATTGCGATTGTGATTGACCGTATCGTTGTGAAAGAAGGCATTCGCTCTCGGTTGTTTGATTCGTTTGAAGCGGCTTTGCGTTTAGCTGAAGGTTACGCAATTGTTGATGTGATTGGTCAAGAAGAGATGTTGTTTAGTGAACATTATGCTTGTCCTTATTGTGGGTTCACAGTCGGTGAATTGGAACCGCGCTTGTTTTCATTTAATGCACCATTTGGCGCTTGTCCCGATTGTGATGGTTTAGGTGTTAAATTAGAAGTGGACAAAGACTTAGTGATTCCAGATCCCACTAAAACCTTGAGAGAAGGAGCCATTGTTCCGTGGAACCCTATTAGTTCCCAATATTATCCACAAATGTTGGAGCAAGCAGCCACCAGTTTTGGGATTGATATGGATACGCCGTTTGAAGAATTACCTTCAGACCAACAAGAAATTATTTTAAATGGTTCTGGCGAGAAAAACTTTCATTTTCATTATGAAAATGACTTTGGTGGTGTTCGTGATGTGGAAGTGCCATTTGAAGGGATTTTAAAAAATATTAAACGACGTTATCATGAAACAAATAGCGATTTTACACGAGATCAAATGCGGTTATACATGACAGAATTGACTTGTCGAAGCTGTCAAGGGTATCGTTTGAATCCGCAAGCTTTAGCTGTAAAAATCAATGGCACGCACATTGGTGAAGTCAGTGAATTAGCAATAAAAAATGCGGTCCAATTTTTTGAAGGTGTGTCTTTATCTGAACAAGAAACAACGATTGCTCGGCCAATTTTAAAAGAAGTCGAAGATCGGTTAACCTTCTTAAAAAATGTCGGGTTAGATTACTTAACCTTAAGTCGAGCTGCCGGCACACTTTCTGGCGGAGAAGCACAAAGAATTCGCTTAGCAACACAAATTGGATCAAACTTATCAGGCGTTCTTTACATTTTAGATGAACCATCAATTGGTTTGCATCAACGAGATAACGACCGCTTGATTGACTCATTGAAAAAAATGCGGGACTTAGGCAATACATTAATTGTGGTGGAACATGATGAAGATACAATGATGGCTTCGGATTACTTGATTGATGTGGGACCTGGCGCTGGACATCTGGGCGGTGAAATTGTAGCCGCTGGTACGCCGGAAGAGGTTGCTAAAAATCCGCATTCATTGACTGGACAATATCTTTCTGGGAAAAAAGTGATTCCTGTACCAAAAGAACGTCGCAAAGGTAATGGCAAAGCGATCAAAGTCACTGGTGCCAGTGAAAATAATTTAAAAAATGTCAGTGTTGAATTTCCGCTGGGTGAATTTGTTGCTGTCACAGGCGTTTCAGGTTCAGGGAAAAGTACTTTAGTCAATCAAATTTTGAAAAAAGCGCTGGCCCAAAAATTAAATCGTAATTCCAATAAACCTGGGAAACACAAAAGCATCACTGGTTATGAAGCCATTGAAAAGATTGTTGACATTGACCAAAGTCCAATTGGTCGAACACCAAGAAGTAATCCAGCGACTTATACTAGTGTTTTTGATGACATTCGCGATTTGTTTGCCCAAACAAATGAAGCCAAGGTTCGTGGCTATAAAAAAGGCCGCTTTAGTTTTAACGTCAAAGGTGGCCGTTGTGAAGCTTGTCGCGGGGATGGTATCATCAAAATTGAAATGCACTTTTTACCTGATGTCTATGTGCCTTGCGAAGTTTGTCATGGCAAACGTTATAATTCTGAGACGTTAGAAGTTCATTATAAAGGCAAAAACATTTCTGATATTTTAGATATGACGGTGGAAGATGCCGTAGAATTTTTCAAACATATCCCTAAAATTCATCGTAAATTGCAAACAATTGTGGATGTAGGCTTAGGCTATGTGACATTGGGGCAGCCAGCAACTACTTTATCTGGTGGAGAAGCACAGCGGATGAAGCTAGCGAGTGAACTTCATAAAAATTCTAATGGGAAAAACTTTTATATTCTGGATGAACCAACAACAGGCTTGCATACCGATGATATTGCGCGATTGCTTCTAGTATTAGAGCGTTTAGTGGAAGCGGGCAATACCGTTTTAGTGATTGAACATAACTTAGATGTCATCAAATCTGCGGATCATGTGATTGATCTAGGGCCAGAAGGTGGCGACGGTGGTGGGACGATCGTGGCGACAGGAACACCAGAAGAAGTTGCTAAAGTCAAAGACAGTTACACAGGATATTATTTAAAACGTGTTCTGAAATAAACATTAATGATTAGATAAAGAACCTTGTTTTTATGGGAAACAAGGTTCTTTTATTATAAAATAACAAATATTTTTTAATAAAAATTAAAAATAAATGTTGGCTTAATGTGTAATTAAAAGATATACTATGTTTGTTAACAAAATAACAATGAACACGAAGGGAAGTCTTAAATGAAAAACAAAAAAATAACAACAAGTTTATTAACAGCAGGAATGGTCTTAGCTATCGGAATCACACCTTTTGTACATAGTAACACAATGGAAGCAGCTACTTTAATTTCACAATCAGACCATGAAAAAGTAATGAGTTTTACCAAGAAAGACTTAAAAGAAGCAACGGGCATTCAATTGGAGCCGGCGACAGTACAAGCCGTTCATCAGGAATTAAAGCAACAAATCACCTGGGAAACATTAGGCTATTCCACAATTGATGCGCAAAATATTGCGACACGTTTTACACAAAATACATATCAGGCTCTGGGGATTTTAACAGATATCGCCAACCATTCAGACCTTCAATTGAAAGTCATTACCATTAATAATCCCTATCTAGCAACAGCTAAAATTGGTACCTTTAAGTGGGAAACTGTAACTCCTGAAGTTGGTGGGGACCATGAAACAGCAGACAATGAACTAACCACACCGACACCGACTGTTGCAAGTCTTCAAGAGATTGACGTAGAAATCGAATACGACGAAAATGAAATTGAGTTCACCTATGAAATAAAATCGAACGGAACAATTGAAGCAACGTATGAAGATGAATCTGCTGATTTAGAATTAGAAGGTAAGGCAGCACAAGACAAAATCATGACTCTTTTAGGTGGATTGTCAATCAAAACAGCTACAAATGAACAAATTAAAGAACACATTACGAAAAAGTTAGCCGTGAATGAACAAGTAAAACAATTTGAGTTTGAAGCTAATTTTACTGATAAAACAGAAATTGAGTTTGTATTAAAATAACACACAGTTATATAGCATAATTCAGCAATTAAAACAGCGTTGACAAAAATGTCAATGCTGTTTTTCTATGAAAGAATAGAAATCTTTATAAGAATGATTGAAAAGCTTTCTTTGATACGCCCGGGGTGTTATAATATAGTGATGCAAGTGAAGGGAGTGTTGAATATGCCAGAAAATTTACAACTGGTTATTATTACAGGAATGAGTGGCGCTGGAAAAACAGTCGCTGTTCAAAGCTTTGAAGACATGGGCTATTTCTGTATCGACAATTTACCACCAAGCTTAATCCCAAAATTTTGGGAATTAATTAAAGAATCTGGAAAAGTTACCAAGATTGCGTTAGTGATTGATTTACGTTCACGGACCTTCTTTAGAGAAATTCAGGATATGTTAGTCGAACTTGAAAATACTAATTTTATTGATACAACGATTTTATTTTTAGATGCCACCGATGAAGAATTGGTTTCTCGTTATAAAGAGACACGGCGTGCGCATCCAATGGCGATGGATGGTTTAGTGACAGAAGGTATTCGTAAAGAACGTGCAATGCTGGAAGAAATCAAGGCGGATGCTCAGTTGGTTATTGATACCACGGACTTGTCCCCTCGTCAATTGCGGGAACGTTTGAATAAAGAACTAGCAACGAGAGAGACACACGAATTTCGAGTGGAAATGGTGTCCTTCGGCTTTAAATATGGCTTGCCGATTGATGCAGATATCGTCATGGATGTTCGCTTTTTACCTAACCCCCATTATATTGATGAACTACGGCCGTTAACTGGAATGGATCAACCTGTTTATGATTATGTGATGGGCTTCCCAGAAACAGATGAATTTTATACAAAATTTATCGATTTACTGCGAACAGTCTTACCTGGATATAAAAAAGAAGGTAAAAGTAGCGTTACCATTGCAATTGGCTGTACTGGCGGACAACATCGCTCTGTTGCATTGACAGAACGTGTTGGCGCTGAATTAAAAGAGGAAGATTACCATGTAAATATTACCCACCGCGACCGCTTAAAAAGAAAAGAAACGGTTAATCGCTCTTAATGAAAACCTATCGAATTCGTAAACCGAAGATTGTGGTTGTTGGTGGTGGAACAGGCTTGCCAGTAATTTTAAAAAGTTTAAGAAATCAAAGTGTTGATATTACTGCCGTCGTAACGGTCGCTGATGATGGCGGTAGTAGTGGCGAGCTTCGTTCCTCTATTAATAACATGACACCTCCGGGAGATTTAAGAAATGTTTTAGTTGCATTGTCAGATATGCCACAATTATATGAAGATATTTTTCAATATCGTTTTGATAAATCAGATAGTCATTTTGCCAATCATGCAATCGGTAATTTAATCATTGCTGCTGTCTCAGAAATGAGAGGAAGCACGTATGAAGCGATTCAATTGCTTTCAAAAATGATGCATGTTGATGGACGGATTTATCCATCATCAGAACGGCCATTAACGTTACATGCCGTATTTAAAGATGGCTCAGTGGCGGTGGGAGAATCAAAAATTGCACTGGATCGCAAGACAATTGACCATGTGTTTGTAACAAATACACACGGAGAAGAACAGCCAAGAGCTGCGCGCAAAGTCGTCAAAGCAATTGAAGAAGCAGACATGGTCGTGTTAGGACCAGGGAGTCTTTTTACAAGTATTTTACCTAATTTAGTTATTACAGAAATTGGTGAAGCCATCAAACAAACAGCTGCGGAAGTAGTCTATATTTGTAACATCATGACCCAAAAAGGGGAAACGGAACATTTTACGGATGCAGATCATGTTCGTGTCTTAAACGAACATCTACAAGCGCAGTTTGTTGATACAGTGCTGGTTAATACAGAAAAAGTACCAGAAAATTACATGGATCCTGAAATTTATGATGAATATTTGGTTCAAGTAAAGCATGATTTTCAAGGATTACGTGAAGAAGGATGCCGAGTCATTTCGACAGACTTTTTAGAATTAAGAGATGGCGGAGTTTTTCATGATGGGGAAAAAGTTGTTGAAGAACTTTTCCGTATCGTATTTGGAACGAAATATTAATTAATCAAAAGAATCAAGAGAGGAGGAGCTTAGATGTCTTTTGCCTCGGATGTCAAAAAAGAGTTAACTGGTTTAGAAGTCCATCGAGAACACGCGAAAGCAGAATTAGCAGCATTAATTCGGATGAACGGCTCACTTAGCTTAGTTAATCAACAGTTTGTCTTGAATGTACAAACGGAAAATGCTGCAATTGCTCGTCGAATGTATTCATTGCTGAAAGATCATTACCATGCACAAGCAGAATTATTAGTTCGTAAAAAAATGAAACTAAAGAAAAATAATGTTTACATTGTGCGTCTAAAACAAGATACACAAAAAATTCTAGCTGATTTGGATATTATGGATGGGGTCGTTTTTAATGGCAATGTGTCAAATGAAATCATGGGTAACGCGCAAAAAATGCGTTCCTATTTACGCGGGGCCTTTATGGCTTCTGGCTCAGTTAATAATCCGGAAACAAGTCGCTATCATTTAGAAATTTTTTCAATTTATGAAGAACACAATAATGATATTTGTAAGATGTTGAATTACTATGACTTAAACGCTCGAACATTGGGACGCCGAAATGGGTATATTTGTTATTTAAAAGGTGCTGAAAAAATTGCCGACTTTTTAACATTAATTGGTGCCACGAACTCTATGTTGAAATTTGAAGATGTCCGGATTGTCCGTGATATGCGGAATTCAGTAAATCGTTTAGTGAATTGCGAAACAGCGAATTTAAATAAAACCATTGATGCGGCTTCAAAACAAATTGAAAATATTCAATTTATTGAAAGTACAGTAGGGCTGACGTCATTACCGGAGAAACTTCAGGAAATCGCAGAATTACGGTTAGAGTATCCGGAAGTTAGTCTCAAAGAACTAGGGGAAATGATTCCTTCAGGAGCTATTTCTAAGTCAGGTATTAATCATCGTATTCGAAAAATTAATGAATTTGCAGAAAAATTACGAGAAAAAAGTGCGTAACTTTTCTGCTCCAGAAGTGAAGAATAACATTTCCGTTTGAAGTGCTATCCTTCACTTTTTCTTTAAGCGTGTAAAAAAAATTAAAGTGTGTAAAAAGTGTGTAGCACTGAAATGTAGTGTTGACCTGTGGTTTAAAGAAACGACGTTGGCACGAATGTTGCATGTAATAAAATGCAAGCGATTACTTATTGCTGTTTTTAACTAAAACATTAAAAACTATTGGAGGGGTCAAAATGGTTCAACGATTAATTAGTGCAAATGCATCAGAAATCAAACGGATGTCAAAAGAAGAGCTGTTTCAGAGTATTAAAGCGAGCGAAGGGCGCGTAATTTTATCGGAAAATGTGGTAGTTCATCCATCCGTAGCAGGTGATATCACTTGTGCGGAAATGTCAAAAGCATATGGCGCAGACATGATTTTATTGAATGTTTTCGATGTTAATCAACCGATTGTAGTAGCCGCTTATGAAGGGCAATATACTGCGGAAACATGTGTCCCTAATGATGAGGTTGTTCATCGTTTGAAAGAACTAGTCGGTTTACCGATTGGCATGAATGTCGAACCTGTTGATGAAAATTTAGACTTAGCTTCAACGAGAGTTTCGATTGAACCAGGTAGAAAAGCATCAGCAGCTACTTTCAAAAAAGCCAATGAACTGGGTTTGGATTTTATCTTATTGACAGGTAATCCAGGAACTGGCGTGACCAACGACTTGATTGCTAAGAACGTGGCCTTAGCCAAAAAACATTTTGACGGCATCATTATTGCCGGAAAAATGCACAGTTCAGGCGTAGATGAACCAGTGGTCAGTTTAAAATCAGCTGAACAATTTATTGAAGCGGGTGCTGATATTGTCTTAGTCCCAGCAGTCGGCACGGTTTGGGGCATCGATGATCAACAAGTCAAAGAAGTTGTGGATTTTGCACATTCAAAAGGAAAATTAGTTATGAGTGCCATTGGAACTTCACAAGAAAGTGCTCAACCTGAAGTTATCCAAGCAATCGGCATTAGAAATAAAATTTTAGGCGTAGATATTCAACATATTGGCGATGCCAATATGGGCTTAGTTGGTATTGAAAATATTAAAGAGCTTTCTGATGCGATACGTGGGAAAAGACATACTGTTGCTAGAATGGCTCGTTCGATTAATCGTTAAAAAAGTGAACAGAGGCACGAATTCAGAAAATTTGAATTCGTGTCTTATGATTTTTTTATTGAAAAACGGTATACTAAAAGAGAAATAAAGGTTTGAAAGGATGAGGTTTTTATGGATATTTCAGTAATTGATGCAACAAAAGTTAACACAGAAACAGGGCTTCACATTGGTGAGAGCAATGCCCCTGTCAAAATGATAGAATTTATCAATGTTCGCTGTCCTTATTGCAGAAAATGGTTTGAAGAGTCTGAGGAACTGTTAGCACAATCTGTCAAAAGTGGTAAAGTTGAACGTATCATTAAGTTGTTTGATAAAGAAAAAGAAAGTTTACAACGCGGCAATGTGATGCATCACTACATTGACTATTCAGCGCCTGAACAAGCGCTGTCAGCATTGCATAAAATGTTTGCTACGCAAGATGAATGGGGAAACTTAACCTTAGAAGAAGTAGCGACGTATGCTGAAAAAAATCTGGGCTTAAAAGAACAAAAAGATGCAACGCTTGTTTCCGCAGTGATTGCTGAAGCCAATGCGGCGCACATTCAATTTGTACCAACGATCATCATTGGTGAGCATATCTTTGACGAAAGTGTCACTGAAGAAGAATTACGTGGATACATTGAAAAATAAAAAAAATGGAAACAGCGACTGTTGCTGTTTCCATTTTTTTATTTTTAATTTAAGGCGCTACTATTTTCCATTACTTCATCGATTAAACCATATTCTTTTGCTTGTTCGGCAGTCATATAGTTATCACGATCGGTATCACGTTCAATCACTTCAATTGGTTGGCCAGTTCGTTCAGCTAAAATTGAATTTAAACGTTGACGAGTGTCTAAAATGTGACGAGCAGCAATTTCAATTTCTGTTGCTTGCCCTTGAGCGCCACCAAGTGGTTGGTGAATCATGATTTCCGCATTTGGTAAAGCGAAACGTTTGCCTTTTTGACCAGCTGTTAATAAGAAGCTACCCATTGAAGCCGCCATTCCTAATACGATAGTTTGGACATCCGCTTTAACGAAATTCATGGTATCGAAAATCGCTAAGCCTGCAGAAACGCTACCACCAGGAGAGTTAATGTACAAGTAAATGTCTTTTTCTGAATCTTGGGCATCTAAGAATAATAACTGTGCAATCACTGAGTTTGCCACGTTATCATCGATAGGGCCGCTTAGCATAATGATGCGGTCTTTTAATAAACGAGAGTAAATGTCATAAGCACGTTCACCGCGAGATGATTGTTCAATAACTGTTGGAATTAAATTCATAAGTAAATCCTCCTATATAAAGAAACTTTTAAAGTCATTCTATCACAAAGCACTTTGAATGCCTATGAAAAGTATACCTCTTTGGTCAATAAAGGTCAACGAAGTCGCTTGAAAAATTTTGTGTCATTTTTTATCCGAAACTTTTGGATTATGTTATACTAAAATGGAAAATTAGAAAAGAGCGAGGGGAAAAATATGTTTGTTTTTATCGCCGGAATGGTCGGTGTAATCGTCGGTGCGCTAATAGTCACAGCAAGTGCCGCCTTACATTCATCTTACAAAGAGCGAAAAGAAGTACGTTATCGTGAACTAGAACATTTGGTTAAAGAAATTGAATCATTGAATTTATTAAATAAAAAAGTCAAAGAAATTTTACAAAAGCGTGAATTATATATAGACAGATCAATTGAATACTTATCGATGGATGATTGTTTCATCAGCATCGATGATTTTATTTATTTGGAATCATTTTCTGCTCAAAATAATTTTTACTTACCGACGTACTTAATTGAAGAATTTTTCAAAAAAATTGCGCATCGTAAAGTCATTTTGACGGCCAGCGAAGTTGCTGAAATGGGTGGTCACACCTATAAAGGCGGTCGTGTTATTTTGGAAAATTTTTCAGACGAGATTTTAGCAATTATTGAAGATAAAAAACGTAAAATGCAGCGTTTGTCTAACGAACCACTTCATTATTTTAAAGCGATTAAATAAAAAAAGAACCAGCGTACCCGCTAATTTTTTGGGGTATCTGGTTCTTTTTCTTGTTGTTCCATATCGGTCATAGTGTCTTCAATTTCTTTATGTAAGAAATAAGAAATAACTGTACGGATGATTACCAAGGTTGCCAATTTCAAAATATCTTGAAAAGTTGGTTTGACAATGGATTCAATAATATCAGCAGCAATTAAAATTTCTAAACTTAACAGAATGTAGCTACCAAGGAAGTTTTTGATGAACGTATTCATTTTGGTTAAGGTAAAGCGGCTTTGATTTTGTCGTTCACTTTTAATGAAATCTTTTCCTGCTAAACAAACACCCCAAACTAAAACAATAATCGAAAAAACATTCAGTCCTAAAATACATAGCTCAAAAAGTGGGGTTAAAAGCGTCATTAACTGATGGGGCCACTCATTCATCGTATTCACTCCTACCAAAAAGCCTTTTCTTTAACTATAACGAAACGGCTGACTAACGTCAAATATTGTTGAAATAAACGGGCTAAACTATTCAGCTTATAGAACAAAACTAAGAAAATTATGAATAGCATCTAACAATTAAGTAAAAGAACTGTAAAGGTTCTTTTACTTTTTTTGTGTAAAAAAAGAGTCTTAAAAGGAATCAAGTAGCAAAAAGTAAGTGAAAACCAACTTTGTCAGTGGATAGTCTTTTCATTAATTTTTAAAAGACAAATTTTACGTTTTCAAGAGCCGAATACTGCCAAGTTTTAGCCTTTAAAGGTGATAGAATCAGAAATTGAGTAAGAGATGTGTCACAAAAGCAAGGAGACACATCGACTTGATGAAAGATTTAAGGAGCTGTAGTTGAAGTAAAGAGAAGCAAGTGTCCCAAACACTGGCGAAAGAAAATAGGGAGGATTAAAATGTTTAAGAAAGCAACGAAATTATTATCGACAATGGTGATTGTCGCTGGAACAGTTGTGGGAAATTTCAGTCCCACATTGGCTTTAGCCGAAGGAGTGGTTAAAGCAGGAGATACAGAAGGAATGACCAATACGGTGAAAGTGAAAGACGACAGTCTAGCTGATTGTAAACGGATATTGGAAGGACAAGCTGCTTTCCCAGTTCAAGCGGGTGAAACGGAACCGGTTGATTTAGTGGTGGTTGAAGATGCCAGTGGTAGTTTTTCAGATAATTTTCCACATGTAAGACAAGCGATTGATGAAGTGGTTCAAGGTTTATCTGATCAAGACCGCGTGATGCTGGCTTCGTATCGTGGCGGAAAACAATTTATGTTTCCTGATGGAAAGACAAAAATTAATTCAGCTGATTATGATATGAATGTGCGCGTCAATACGCAATTGACTTATGATAAAAGCCAATTTGTCTCTGGTTTTGGAGACGTTCGGACGTATGATGGTACGCCAACCGCCCCAGGATTGAAACTCGCTTTAGATACGTACAATCAAACACACGGAGATTTAACGAATCGAAAAACGTATTTCCTATTAGTGACAGATGGGGTTGCTAATACACGTTTAGATGGTTACTTGCATAAAACCAATACCAATGATTCAATCAATGAATATCCAGATCCAAGACATCCTCTTCAAGTCTCAGTGGAATATAGTAATGACTACCAAGGTGCAGCAGCAGAAGTTTTAGCGTTAAACCAAGAAATTACTAACCAAGGCTATGAAATGATTAATGCGTATTGGGAAAGTGTTGAATCTTTAAGTTCAGTGAATTCATACTTTGATAAATATAAAACAGAAGTGGGTCCTTTTGTAAAACAAGAGTTGCAACAAGGATCTAGCACACCAGAAGATTTTATTACAAGCCAATCTATTGATGATTTTACAACCCAATTAAAACAAATTGTCAAAGATCGTCTGGCGCAATCGACACCAGCAACAGCTTCATTAACAATTGCTGATCAATTTGACATTCAATCGGCGACCGCTACGGACGATGCTGGAAATGATGTGCCTGTTCAAATTAACGGACAAACCATTTCAGCAACTAGTACAGAAGGTTACGTAGGAAACATCACGATTCACTACGAAGTCAAAGAAAATACAGCGATTGATGCAGCAATCCTTGTAAGTAGTGGGACAATGAATCAAGGGACAATTGCTAAGGAATTTCCAGAAGCGACGATTCCTAAAAATGACAATGCGCATGCGTGTGACGTGACGCCAGAAGATCCAACGATTACAAAAGATATCGAAAATCAAGAGCACTTAGATTTAACCAATCGTGAAGATAGTTTCGATTGGCATGTCAAAACAGCCTTTGGTAACGAAACAAGTACTTGGCAACAAGCCAGTTTAGTAGATGATATTAACCAATTATTAGATATCCAAAAAGTCGTTGTCACAGATGAAAATGGTAAAGATGTTACAGCCAATGGCACAGTAACACAAGAAAATAACAAAGTAACTTTTGAAATGAACAAACAAGCAGACAGCTATGACTATTTAAGTGGTCATACGTACACAATGACCATTACTACTAAAATCAAAGACGGCGCAACCGATGAAGAATTAGCACCTTATATTGAACAAGGTGGCATTCCCAACAAAGCCGACTTGAACTTTGGCAACGAAGGTGACGTGTTACATTCCAACAAGCCAACCGTAACACCGCCTGCACCAACGCCAGAAGATCCAACGATTACAAAAGATATCGAAGGCCAAGAACATTTAGACTTAACTAACCGTGACCAAGAATTTAAATGGAACGTCAAAACAGCCTTTGGCAACGAAACAAGCACGTGGACCCAAGCTAGCATGGTGGATGACATTAATAAAGTGCTAGATATCACTGATGTAAAAGTCACAGATGAAAATGGTAAAGATGTTACAGCTAATGGCAAAGTAACACAAGAAAATAACAAAGTAACTTTTGAAATGAACAAACAAGCAGACAGCTATGACTATTTGAGTGGTCACACATACACAATGACCATCACCACTAAAATTAAAGCTGACGTAACGGACGAAGAATTAGCGCCTTATATCCAACAAGGCGGCATTCCCAACCAAGCCGACTTAAACTTTGGCAATGAAGGAGACGTGTTACACTCCAACAAACCAACCGTAACACCGCCGCCAGTTGATCCAACGATTACAAAAGATATCGAAGGCCAAGAACATTTAGACTTAACTAATCGTGACCAAGCATTCAAATGGAACGTCAAAGCAGCTTTTGGTAACGAAACAAGCACATGGACCCAAGCCAGCATGGTGGATGACATTAATAAAGTGTTAGACATTGCAGACGTGAAAGTTACTGATGAAAATGGCAAAGATGTTACAGATAATGGCATAGTAACACAAGAAAATAACAAAGTAACTTTTACTATGAACAAAAAAGATGACAGCTACTCTTACTTAGCTGGTCATACATACACAATGACTATTACCACTAAAATTAAAACTGACGCAACGGACGAAGAATTAGCGCCTTATATTGAACAAGGTGGGATTCCCAACCAAGCCGACTTAAACTTTGGCAATGAAGGTGACGTGTTGCATTCCAACAAACCAACAGTGACACCGCCTGCACCAACGCCAGAAGATCCAACGATTACAAAAGATATCGAAGGTCAAGATCACTTAGATTTAACCAACCGTGACCAAGAATTTAAATGGAATGTCAAAACAGCCTTTGGCAACGAAACAAGCACGTGGACCCAAGCTAGCATGGTGGATGACATTAATAAAGTGCTAGATATCACTGATGTAAAAATCACAGATGAAAATGGCAAAGATGTTACAGCTAACGGCACAGTAACACAAGAAAATAACAAAGTAACTTTTGAAATGAACAAACAAGCAGACAGCTACTCATACTTAGCTGGACATACGTACACAATGACTATTACCACTAAAATTAAAGACGGCGCAACCGATGAAGAATTAGCGCCTTATATTGAACAAGGTGGGATTCCCAACCAAGCCGACTTAAACTTTGGCAATGAAGGTGACGTGTTGCATTCCAACAAACCAACAGTGACACCGCCTGCACCAACGCCAGAAGATCCAAAAAAACCTGAACCTAAACAACCGCTAAAACCGAAGAAACCGTTGATGCCTACAAATCATCAAGCGCCAACGAACCCAGTCAATTTTGGAAAATCAGCAAGTAAAGGAATTCATTTACCAATGACTAATACAACAGTAAATCCACTTTACATGATCGCAGGTTTAATTGTCCTTATAGTGGCTATTAGCTTTGGCATAACAAAAAATAAAAAAAGAAAAAATTAGACAAACTAAAAAGGAAGAAAAAACATGAATAAAAAAATTTCGTTCAGTCTGTTAATTTTGTTACTTAGTTTGTTGGTAGGTTTTACATTTATTCCGCATAAAAAGGAATTAAGTTTCAATGAGTATCAAGAAAAAAACACTCTGGCGAAACATTTTATGTTGTTTTAAAAAAGAAAAACTGTTCAGATTGTCAGGATTTCGAGAAACTATTGCAAGCACCTAAACAGGTTTACTATGTAGAATTAACCAACAAAGAGACCATGAAGGAATGGTCAACATTTATCCTAGAAAATAAAGTTTTACATGTGCCATCTATGTTTAAAATAGATAACGGCCATCTCAAGAAAATTGATGGAGAAGGAGATGCGAATCAATTATTCGCAAACTATCAAAAAATAACGAAGTAAAAAGAATAAAAAGACAAGCCAAGTTTCCTAAATAAAGGAAACTTGGCTTGTCTTTTTTCTAGTAATAGTCGTTTATTAAATAACATGTGAAATGTTTTGCAAATACATTTTAGTTTGATAAAATAAACACGAACATATGAATTTGTTTTCATTTGTTTTGGGAGGAGGAACGAATGATTGAATTGATTTTACTTTTGTCGGTGATTCTTTTAGGTTTATTGATTGGAAATAAAAGAGTTGATAAGTGGCTTTTTCTTAAGGCATTACTTTTGTTTTCTGTTATGCTAAGTGTGAGCATCTTAATTTCGGTAGCTATGTATTTATTATTAACAATAGGCGTTGCAAACGTAATAGGGCAGCGGTTAGAGTCGTTATTTCTTTTAGGGATAGTCGTTATCATCAGTACGAGTCTTTTGTTATATTTTTTATTGAATTTAACGACGAAAAAAATTGTTTTACCCATCGCTTTAATGAAAATAATTGAATATTATATTCAATGGGTATTGATTTATGTTACTATTTATCAAGTGATTTTTGATCAGTTTATTGTTTCTTCAGAAGTAAAAAATACGTTACAAGGAACTATTGATGAGCCAGTCGCAATCATTATTGTTATTTTGCCATCATTTATTTCAATTTGGATTGCCGTTGTTTTATTTAGGATTCGTATGGAAGAACTTTAATCAGATACTTTTAGAATGGAGGAGTTTGTATGTCTGCTTGGCAAACATTTAAAAATGGAACAAGGCAATTTTTTAAAGACATCTTGCAGTACTTATGGTTATTTTTTACTTTAAATGTCTTATTATTATTGGTGGGTGGGGCTTTTAGTTGGGCTACTTCCAACGCACTAAAAACTCAAGGTATTCCTTATCTTTCGTTTAATAACCTGAATTTACTGTTAGAAAAGCCGCTTGCTCTGGTTTTATTAATTCTCTTGTTGTTACTTTTTTTAGGTGCAGTTTTTTATCAGTTTACCTTTTTATTATTAGGGATTTTTCAAATACGGCAAGACCATCGTTTTCATTTTAAAGGAGTTACCAAGGCATCTTTTAAAGTTCTTAAAAAGCAAGGTGCCCGTTCGTGGTTATTCTTTTTCGGTTATTTTGTTGTCATTGTCCCTTTTGGTAACCTGATTTTCCAAAGTAATCTATTGACGAAATTTGTGATTCCAGATTTTATTGTTGAATTTTTGTCCCAACGAATTCCTTACTTGGTTGGGTTACTGGCCTTTGGGTTATTAGTCTGGTATTTAGCTATTCGTTTCATTTACACGCTTCCATTAATGATTCTGGAGAGAAAAAAAGCGGGCGAGGCAGTTAAGGCTAGTTGGTCAATGACAAACAAACGATTATGGTTCATTATTTGTAATATTGCATTTGTGACGATCGCGGTATTTGTTTCAACGTATGTTATTTATGTGTTACTTTATCTTCTACAGTTGAAGTTAGATACCTTGAGCGATACCATTAGCTTGCTAGGTGGGATTTTAAATTTAACGGTTGTCCAATTTTTACAGTTTGTCTCTAATGCTTGGCTTTCAGTATTACTGATTAATTTCTTATATACACAATTAAATGTTCAAGCAGAAACGACGAAAAAAGTTGCCTTTGACAAAGAAACGAAACGTAATAAATTAGTGACTATCGGAATGGGCCTAGGACTATTCACCATTTTTGGCGGCTATATAATTTTCAATGCTGTTTATTTAACAGGGCTATTAGAATCAAAACCTTTGATTATTTCGCATCGAGGGGTCACCAATAGTAATGGCGTACAAAATACTATTCCTGCTATGGAAAGAACCATTAAATTTAAACCAGATTATATTGAAATTGATGTTCAAGAAACCAAAGACCATCAATTTATTGTGATGCATGATGCCAACCTTCAAGAACTCGCCGGCGTTGATGGCACGCCGCAAGAGTTTACGTTGGCTGAATTAACAAAAATGACCGTTAAAGAAAATGGCCAAGAAGCACCAATTGCCAGCTTTGATGACTATTTAGCGAAAGCAAACCAAGCCAAACAAAAATTACTAGTAGAAATTAAAACGTCTAAACAAGATAGTCAAGGTGCGCTTTCTAACTTTATTGAAAAATATGAACGTCCTTTGATAAAGAATAACCATCAGGTTCAATCTCTCGACTACAATGTGATCAAAGCGTTTAAAAAAGCCAAATCAAAAGTAAAAGTTAGTTTTATTTTGCCCTATAATTTCACTTTTCCAGAAACACAAGCTGATTTGTATACAATGGAAGCTACCACGTTGAACGATACCTTCATTTTAAAAGCTGACCAACAGAAAAAAGCAGTTTATGCTTGGACAGTTAATGACTCAGAGGTATTAAGTAAAATGCTCTTTATGGACGTTGCTGGAGTGATTACCGATGATTTGGAGTTAGTCAATGAAGAAGTCAATGACTTTGAAAAAAATCCGTCGTATGCGGATCGTATTTTGCATTATATTTTTATGCTACCAAGTGTGGCTTCTCAATAAAAAATGAAGAAGAGGGTTAAACGAAATGAAAAAAGAATTTTCGCGAGTACTTCTTAAAAATCAATATGATGAAATTCTTATCTTAAAAGATCGGCCAGACACATGGAATTTCCCTGGCGGAAAACAAGAACTTGGTGAATCAGCGCTGGAATGTGCGATTCGTGAAATGAAAGAAGAATTAGCAGTGGAAATTACTGAACTTGAAGAAATTTTTACTGGACCACTCGTTTTTGATTCAATCGTTTGGCAAGGACATTTTTATTTTGCCAAACAAGCCCAAGGAAAAGTTACGCTGAACGAACCAAATAAAATTAAAGGCGTACAATTTATTAAGCGGTTTGAGGAAGTAAATTTTTCACCAGGATTAGCTCCGCTATTTGATTATTTGGCGCGTAGCGATTATTTAAAGTTAAACAAAACTAACTGGAAATAGAAAGAATAGGAATGTTTTTTGCTAGGACTTTGTCAAGCGCATCTTTGATTAGTTTAGAAAGCCCAAGGAAAAGTCGTGGGCATTGTTTATTCTTAATAAATATGTTATAGTAATTAAGTAATCAATTTTGATAAGTAATTTGAGTTATATATTTAAAAACTATACTTCTCCTTTTGCCACTCAACATTTTTTGCAATAACTTGCATATTTTTATGCACTAGGAGGAAATATATATGAACAACGGTACAGTAAAATGGTTTAACGCAGACAAAGGTTTTGGATTTATTACAGGTGAAGATGGCAATGATGTATTTGCACATTTTTCAGCTATTCAATCAGATGGATTTAAAACTTTAGACGAAGGCCAAGCAGTAACTTTTGATACTGAAGAAGGTCCACGCGGCTTACAAGCAACGAACATCGTAAAAGCTTAATAATGAATGAAAACGGACCACGTGTTGGTCCGTTTTTTTGATAGTTGTTGTCTGATCTCGCCATTAATTACATAGCAAAACAAAGCAGAGGCCATTTAAAGGAGGAGAATCTGAAGACGACCTTAACTGAGCTGTTACTTGTAAGTGGATTATTTTGGCTAGTAATCATAATTGGTGTGATTGCTGGTAGTATATTTCTAATTAAGTATTTTAGAGGTCGGAGCTGAACGGTTCTGTTCCCGCCAATTATCAGGTTTTAAGCCTGGGACAAAAATCCAAAGTGATTTTTGCCCCAGGTTCTTTATTTAATTAGGGTATCAAGTTTTAGGTAAAATAATTAACAAATTAAAAGCAATTTACTATATAATCAGAAAGGGATCTTTAAGAGAGAAGCAGGTGTTTGCTTGTCGTAATACTTTGTTTAGCAGATAGAAAAAGGAAACGTTATGCGTTACAATAGGAACGGAGGAATTTTAACCTTATTGGATTTGTAGCTGAAGCAGAACAAATGTTGTCGCGTTAAGTGCGATTGAGCTTGCCACAAGCAACATTTAAAAAAACTACGGATAGAAAAATCATTCCTAAACAAGAAAAAACACTCTTTAGATGAATAAAGAGTGTCCAGAAACGTTGATAAATCAACATATTTAAATAACGCGCCCTGAGGGAATCGAACCCCCGTCTCAAGAACCGGAATCTTACGTGATATCCACTACACTAAGGGCGCGGCACGAATACTAGTTTAGCTGATATTGACAAAAATTACAAGAGGGAGGACGAAAATAATGAAATTTGAGCAACGAATGTCCCAACAACAAAAACAAGTCCAGAAGTTGGCCATGACTCAACAGCTTCAACAATCCATTCAAATTTTACAATTTAATACGGAAGAACTGGCTGCCTTTGTTGAAGCGAAAGCACTAGAGAATCCATTGATTGATTTACAAGTAGACACGCAGTACACCACAGATTTTCCGATAACTAGTCGTTCTTACACCAATCAAGACGAAGAAAATAATTATATGAATCAAATTCCAGACTATCATTTATCATTATTTGAGTCTTTAATTGATCAAATTCATTTGAATTACCGCGATACATACTTGCGAACATTGGTATTGTTTTTAGTAGAATATATAGACGTGAATGGTTATTTAACGATTTCATTAGAAGAAGCGGCAGAGAAAACCGAAGCAAGCGCCATTCAAATGCTAGATGCATTAACTTTGTTACAACAGCTAGATCCAGCAGGTGTGGGGGCACGCAATTTACAAGAATGTTTGATGCTACAAACAGAACGAGACGATACCGCGCCTAATTTAGCGTATATTTTATTGGAGGAAGAGTTTGATGCCTTAGTGAGTCGTAAATGGGGCCCGTTAGCTAAAAAATTCGGGATTGAATTAGCAGAAATTCAATTGATTTTTGATTATATACAAACGTTATCGCCAGCGCCAGGGAATATTTTTGATGCGACCGAGGAATTGTATATTCGACCAGATTTAACTGTCCGAATCAAGGAAGATCGAATAGTGGTGATTTCCAACAAAGCTGGTCGACCGACATTAAATTTTCAAGAAAATTATTTCAAACGAATGCAAGAGACTGACGACAAAGAAGTCCAAGAATATATTAAGGATAAGAAAAACGAATTTGAATGGTTAGAGCGCGCAGTGAATCAGCGGGGGGATACAATTTTACGTGTAGGGCAAGAAATTGTGCGCCGTCAAGAAGCCTTCTTTTTAGAAGCAGATCGGCCATTAAAACCAATGACTTTAAAAGAAATTGCGGATGCTTTGTCTATTCATGAATCGACAGTTAGTCGTGCGGTTAATGGAAAATATCTAGAAACCACGTTTGGCGTCTTTGAATTGCGCTCATTCTTCTCAACAAGTATTCTTTCATCAGAAGAAGATGGCGAGGATGTCTCAACAACGATGGTTAAAAAGCAACTACAAAAATTAATTGATCAAGAAGTAAAAAGTAAACCGTTATCTGATCAAAAATTAGTCGAGCGATTAAAAGATTCAGGCATGGAAATATCCCGGCGAACGGTGGCAAAATATCGTGAAGCCCTAGGGATTCCATCTTCATCTAAACGAAAACGATATGAGTAAACAACCAAAGCTTATGAGTGATTTTCATAAGCTTTGGTTGTTTTTTTGTGATTTAAAAAATGTTGGTTTTTTGAATTGTAAAAAAAGCCTAAAGGAGGCAAAGTTTGCTTGCCATTTCCTAGGAAAAAACGTATATTAAAGTTACTTGCTTCTTTAAATAAAGGAAAAGAATAATTTTATAGAAAAGTTGGAAAGCACAAATGAATCAGACAGCAAATAGCAAGAAAAAACGCTATATTACAGGTTTTGATGGCATTCGGACGATCGCTGTAATTGGCGTGATTTTGTATCACCTTTTTCCCCAAGTCATGCGAGGTGGCTACTTAGGTGTTCCGATTTTCTTTGTTGTTTCAGGTTATCTTATTAACGACTTGTTGCGGCAAGAATGGGCAGAAAATCAGACCATTGATTTAAAAGGATTTTATGTGCGAAGGATGAAACGGCTGTATCCAGCATTAATTGTGATGCTTTTAAGTGCAGTTAGTTATATTACACTCTTTCAGCAGGATTTATTAAACAATATTCGCAGCGTTGTCGCTAGTAGTGTTTTTTATTACAACAACTGGTGGCAAATTTTTAAAGGGTTTTCTTATTTTGATGGATTTGCGACACAATCGCCATTTGTACATATTTGGTCATTGGCAGTTGAAGCGCAAAATTATTTAATTTGGCCATTACTTTTTATTCTTCTGGAACGCTTTGTTCGTAAGCGCGGTCGAATTTTCAGTTTAGTTTTAATCGGCGCCTTAATTTCGGTGACGCTGATGGCCGTTTTATATGTTCCTGGCGCAGATCCTACACGTGTCTATTATGGAACAGACACACGTGTTTTTTCTATTTTACTAGGTAGTGCATTGGCGTATGTTTGGCCAAGCACACGTTTGAAAGAAGAAATTCCAGAAGCCTCTAAAAAAATCTTAAATGGTGCTGGTTTAAGTGCCTTAGTTCTTTTAGTATTAGCCTTTTTAACATTATCAGATCATACAAATTTTGTTTATTACGGCGGCATGTTTTTAATTAGTTTGGCAGCCACCGTTTTAGTGGCCGTCACTGCACATCCAGGGGCAGATATGAATCGTTGGTTAACGAATCCAGTCTTTACGTGGATAGGTAAACGGAGTTATGGCATTTACTTGTATCAATTCCCCATCATGATTTTTTATGAGGCCAAAATTAAGACCTTATCGGACCATGTTTTTCTACATTCATTGGTTGAAATAGCATTAATTTTAGTCGTGAGCGAATTGTCTTATCGTTTTATCGAACATCCACTGACACGATTGTCTTATAAGGATGTCTGGACTCAATTCACTGAGTTCTTACGGAAACCGTGGGACCTTCGTGAAAAAGGGACAATGGCCTTTATGACAGTGATTAGCGTGATTGCAGTATTCGGTTTAATTGTGGCTCCAGCAAACGCTAAAAGTGCGCAACAAGAGCAACTAGAAAAAAATATTGCGAAAAATCAGCAAAAAATTGAAGAACGTAAAAAAGAAGTCCAAGAAAGTGGCACGAAAAATAGTAGCACGTCCACAGAAAGTAGTACAAAACCGAGTGAAAGCCAAGACGTTCTACCCACACAACTTACACCAGAGCAAGTAAAAAAAGCGCAGAATTTAGAAATCACAACTATTGGTGATTCTGTTATTCTAGATGGTGCTAGCGGGTTACAAGATATTTTCCCTAAAATGATTATCGATGGGGAAGTGGGCCGTCAATTGTATAGTAGCATTTCACTAATTGGTGAACTAGACAAAAAGAAAATGCTCAAAGATACTGTTTTAGTGAGTTTAGGTACAAATGGTCCTTTTACAGAGGCACAATTTGATGAATTTATGAAAGCGTTAGGTAATCGAAAAGTTTATTGGATTAATGTTCGCGTTCCGACTAGAAGATGGCAAAATCAAGTGAATAGTTTACTTAGTCAAATGGACAAAAAATACGATAACTTAACGGTCATTGACTGGTTTAATTATAGTAACGCCCATGATGATTGGTTTTATGATGACCGAGTTCATCCAAATGTGGCAGGTGGCGAGCAATACACACACTTTATCGCGGAGAAAATTTTACAGTAGCAAGAAACTTCTAGCTCAGATGAAAGGGGCTGGAAGTTTTTTGTTATAGGAAAAGCAAATATAGGTAATTTAATGATTTTCTTGAAAACCTAAGCTTTTTTTTTAGATATCTGGTATACTGTTTTTGTTACAAGTTCCCGAAAGGATTTAGCAAGTAATTGTCGTTACTTACTAAAGATGCCTTGTAACCGAAACTATTTAGGGGGAATAACATTATGACAGAAAGACATTTATTTACATCAGAATCCGTTTCAGAAGGACATCCAGATAAGGTAGCTGACCAAGTCAGTGATGCAATTTTAGATGCGATTTTGGAGAAAGATCCGATGGCCCGCGTGGCATGTGAAACATCCGTAACAACTGGTTTAGTCCTAGTATTTGGAGAAATTTCTACAACAGCTTATGTAGATATCCAAAAAATTGTTCGTCAAACTGTGAAAGATATTGGTTATACACGAGCAAAATATGGATTTGATGGAGAGACTGTCGCAGTTCTTGTAGCAATCGATGAGCAATCACCTGATATCGCTCAAGGGGTTGACGCAGCCTTAGAAGTGCGTGATCAAGATGAAAAAGACGATATTGGCGCTGGTGACCAAGGCTTAATGTTTGGTTTTGCCGTTGACGAAACACCGGAATTAATGCCATTACCGATCGCGTTAAGTCATCGTTTGGTTCGCCGTTTAGCAGAATTGCGGAAGGAAAAAGTCTTACCTTACTTACGTCCTGATGCAAAATCTCAAGTAACAGTGGAATATGATGATCAAGGTCAACCACAACGTGTGGATACGATTGTCATCAGTACACAACATGATGATGAAACAACCTTAGAACAAATCGAAAAAGACATTAAAGAACAAGTAATCAATGAGGTGATTCCTCATGAACTTTTAGATGATGAAACAAAATACTTTATCAACCCAACTGGTCGCTTTGTAATCGGTGGCCCTCAAGGAGATGCCGGCTTAACTGGTCGTAAAATTATCGTTGATACTTATGGCGGTTATGCTCGTCATGGCGGCGGTGCTTTTTCTGGAAAAGATGCAACCAAAGTTGACCGCTCTGCTAGTTATGCTGCGCGTTATATCGCGAAAAACATTGTTGCTGCTGGTTTGGCGAAAAAAGTAGAAGTCCAATTAGCTTATGCAATTGGTGTGGCGCAACCAGTGTCTATTTCTATTAATACGTTTGGTACGAGTGATCTTCCAGAAAGTAAATTAATCGAAGCAGTTCGTAAAAACTTTGATTTACGTCCAGCAGGTATTATTGAAATGCTAGATTTACGTCGCCCAATTTATAAACAAACTGCGGCTTATGGTCATTTTGGTCGAACAGATATTGATTTACCTTGGGAACAAACAGATAAAGTTGAAGCGTTAAAAGCTAGTTTAGCTGAATAATTAAATAAAAAAAACAAGAAGTCAGCCAAGTATTGGCTGACTTCTTGTTTTTTTTTGCAATAATTTTTTTATGAAAAAGCATTTTTTTAAGACATTTTGTTCTTTTTTGTATAGAATAGCTATGGAGCAATTTAGAAAATTGACAATTGAATAGAAAAGGATGTGAACAAATGGCAAAAGAAACAAATGTTAAGTTAGTCACGGTGAGTGTTTTTGTGGCAACATTTATGACAGCCATTGAAGGGACCATTGTGTCTACTGCGATGCCAACGATTGTCGGCTCGTTACATGGCATGGAAATTATGAACTGGGTATTTTCAATTTATTTATTAACGAATGCGATGTTAACACCGATTTATGGGAAACTTGCGGATAAAATTGGTCGTAAACCTGTCTTCATGATTGGCATTATCATTTTTATTTTGGGCTCCTCGTTGTGTGGCTTTGCTCAAGATATGTTGACCTTAATTATTGCCCGCGCAATTCAAGGTGTGGGGGCAGGCGCAATTTTACCAGTTGCGTTAACGATTATTGCCGATATGTATTCATTGGACAAGCGAGCGAAAATTTTAGGTTTAAACAGTGCCGCCTGGGGAATTGCTAGTATTTTTGGTCCGTTAGCAGGTGGTTTTATTGTAGATACAGTCGGTTGGCATTGGATTTTCTTCATTAATGTTCCTATTGGACTTGTTTTATTGGGCTTGATTAGTATTTTCTTAGTTGAACCAAAGCGGGAACGGACCAAGATGCCAATGGATATTTTGGGCAGCGTTACTTTGATGGCAGTGCTGCTAACGTTATTGCTAGGTTTTCAAATGATTAGCGATAATGGTTTTACATTAGTAACATTTGGTTGTTTGAGTTTGAGTGTGCTCTTTTTTGTAGCATTTGTGATGATAGAAAAACGCGCGCAAGACCCAGTGATTGATTTGCATTTATTTAATCAACCAACGTTTGTTTTAGTAAATCTTATTGCAGCGCTTATTAGCGGTTTCTTAATGGGGATTGATGTCTACATTCCGATGTGGATGCAAGGTGTCTTAGGAAAAAGTGCAGGAATTGGTGGCTTAGTTTTAGCGCCTATGTCGTTACTTTGGATGGCTGGATCATTTATAGCAAGTAGCTTTATGGAAAAATATGCTATGAAAAAAGTCTTAACGATTGGGTTATCGATTCTATTAGTCGGGGCCATCTTTTTAGTGGTAATGCCAATGGCCGTTCCGTTTTGGCTTTTCTTTGTAGTGTCTTCTGTCTTAGGAGTTGGTTTTGGGATTACTATCACAACGACTACGGTGACAGCACAAAGTACAGTGGAGCCTGAAAAAATGGGGGTTGCAACATCGTTTAATACGTTGGTGCGTACAATTGGGCAGACTGTGATGGTGTCAATTTTTGGTGTGATTTTAAATGCAGGAATGTTTGCGAAATTGGAAGCGAGCGCGTTAAACGTCGATGCAGATGTCATGAATCAATTAGTGAATCCACATACTGCAAATTTAATTCCAGCTGCATTGTTAAAACCATTACGCGGTATCCTCTATGCAGGTCTGCATAATGTTTACTTAGTCGGTGCGGGCTTAGTTGTTGTCGCTCTTTTGTTAAATATTTTCGCAAAAGCGCAACGAGCGAAGGTTTAGTGGTACACTAATAGAAAGAGTATTGGAGGGAAAAGTAGATGGCCTTTTTACAAGCAAATATTTATTCAAATGTATTGGAAATGGAAGTGAATGTGAACGTAATTTTACCACAAGAAACGGTAAAAAAAGTGGGCACAAGTACCCAAGCAGCATTGACAGATATTCCCGTGTTGTATTTATTACATGGGATGGGAGGAAATCACAGCGTCTGGGCTCGCAGAACCTCTATTGAGCGGTATGTCGCTGATTTGGGGATTGCTGTCATTATGCCGTCCACGGATTTAGCTTGGTATACGGACACACAATACGATATGAACTATTGGACGTTTATCTCAGAAGAATTACCGAAAATTTGTCATCAACTCTTTCCACAGTTAAGTACAAAACGAGAAAAAACCTTTGCCGCTGGTTTGTCAATGGGTGGTTATGGTGCCTTGAAATTAGGATTAGCGAAACCAGAATCTTTTGCAGCCGTTGCTTCTTTGTCTGGGGCAGTCAGTTTATCATCCACTAGTTTTGGGGAATTATTAAAAGTCCGTAAGCGAAGCTATTGGGAAGGTATTTTTGGCCCGTTAGATCAAATTGAAGGTTCCATTCACGATCCGCTGTATTTATTACAACAATTAGTAGAAAGCCAAACAGAAATGCCCCAATTTTACCTTTGTTGTGGGGAGCAAGATATGTTACTTTCTGCTAATCAACAGATGGCTCAAGCGTTGGAACAGGCACAGGCAAGTTACACTTTTGAAACTGGACCAGGAGAACATGACTGGGTGTTCTGGGATGAATGGATTCAAAAAGCCTTGGCTTGGCTACCAATACCAAAATAGAGAAAGTAGTTTTCGCTATTTATTTTAAAAGTTAACCCTTGGTCCGTTACTTCGATTGACGGACCAAGGGCTTTTTTTATTTAGATGAAGAGGTGTTGTCTGCTTGCAACCCATCTAAGTAGGTTTTAACGGCTTGAATAAAGGCGGATTTTTGGTGAATGGAGCGCCGAAATTGAATGCTTTCTTCCATATATGTTAACCCATTGTCGGAGACATATTGTTTCATGTGCAGCACTTGTTCTTTTAAATAGTCATCTCCGTTCAACACTTGCGAAACGAGCTGTTTTTCCTCCGTTGCGTCCATAATCATCCCAAATAAAAGATGTTGTAAAGACGTTACTGCTAAATGAGTCATTTCTGGTGAAAAACCTGCTTTTCTTAAAATGCCCATCATTTGATTTAAATGGCATAATCGTTGGGGATAGGCAGGGACGGTTTGGATTTCGATAGCTACGGCACAGGGAAATTGTTGATAGAGATCATAATAGTTTTCCATGAAGGCCAGTAAGTCAGAATACCATTCACCACATAATTCAGGTTCTTGAAAGTGCTCTTCAATCGCTTCAGCCATACTTTGAAGTAAGGCTTGCTTATTTTTAAAATACCAATAAATTGCGGGCGCCTGTACACCAAGCTGTTTGGCGACTTTACGCATAGAAAGTTGTTCTAAAGTGGGACTTTTTTCTAACAAAGAAAATGCGGCTGCAATAATCGTGTCTTTTGATAATTTCGGTTCCATGATTTTAGCTCCTATTAAACGTTATCTTCGTAAGTTTATCAAAAAGAAGGTACACTTTATGATAGGAAAAACTTGTGAAAAATTAACTTGTTCGCTTGTATTTTACCACTAAAAATGGTAAATTATGAATCGGCCTTATTTTACAGTGTTAAATTGGTGAAGTCAATGAGCAAATTGATTTTTTTGTAATGGGGAAGAATTCGCAGACCAACACTGAAGAAGCAGGGAACTATTTTAAGAAAGTAGGGATAAGATGGACCTTATTATTCAACACGCCAAAAAATACAAAGGCTCGGTAGTTATTGCCTTGTTGGCGGTGATCGTAATGGTTGTCTCAGCACTTTGGCAACCAAAATTGTTACAACAAGTGTTGGAAGCAATTATGAATGACGATAGCGACAAAATGAAAAACTTAGGGATTCAATTAATTGCCATTGCAGGATTAGGACTCGTTGCAGGGGTTATTAATACAATTTTTTCTGCCAAAGTTGCCCAAGGTGTCAGTGCTGACATTCGTGAAGCAACTTTCCGCAAAATCCAAACCTTTTCATTTGGCAATATCGAAAAATTTTCAGCAGGTAACTTAGTTGTTCGTTTAACAAATGACGTTACTCAAATTCAAAATGTCATTATGATTGCGTTGCAGACACTTTTTAGAATTCCTTTTTTATTTATCGGGAGTTTTATTTTAGCGATGCTAACCTTGCCACAACTATGGTGGGTGATTGTTGCACTTGTCATCGCAGTTATTTTGATTTCTATGCTGTCCTTTTCGCAAATGGGCAAGCATTTCATGATTATTCAAAACTTGATTGATAAGATTAATGGTATCGCAAAAGAAAATTTGTTAGGCATTCGTGTCGTCAAATCATTTGTTCAAGAAAAAAATCAATTGTCACGTTTTACAAAAGTGAGTGAAGAATTAACCACCCATAACTTAATCGTAGGTAGCTTATTTGCTGTGATGATTCCAGCGTTTATGTTGGTGGCGAACTTAGCCGTTGTAGGCTCGATTTTCTTTGTGAGTAACTTAGTCAAGGACGATCCAACTTTAATCGGTGGTGTCGCTTCCTTTATGAACTATTTAATGCAAATCATGATGGCGATTATTATCGGCGGAATGATGATGATGATGACTTCTCGTGCCGCTGTTTCCATTAAGCGGATTAAAGAAGTGATGGAAACAGAACCAGATGTTACCTACAAAAAAGTCCCAGAACAAGAGTTAATTGGTAGTGTTGAGTTTGATCACGTATCTTTCCGTTATCCTGGGGATGAAGAAGATACCTTGAAAGACATCTCTTTCTCTATTCAGCCAGGTGAAATGATTGGGATTGTGGGCGCAACTGGCGCTGGTAAATCTACATTGGCACAATTAATTCCACGTTTGTTTGATCCAACAGAAGGAAAGATTGAAGTTGGTGGTGTCGATTTACGAGAAGTGAACGAACACAGTCTACGAAAAACAGTTTCCTTTGTGTTGCAAAAAGCAATCCTGTTCTCTGGAACGATTGCGCAAAATCTACGCCATGGTAAACGTGACGCTTCTGAAGCAGACATGGAACGGGCTTCAGGCATCGCCCAAGCCAAGGAATTTATTGAAAAATTAGCAGAAGGTTATGATGCACCCGTCGAAGAACGAAGTAATAACTTTTCTGGTGGACAAAAACAACGGTTATCAATTACAAGAGGTGTGATTGGTGAGCCTAAAATTTTGATTTTAGATGATAGCACCAGCGCGTTGGATGCTCGTTCGGAGCGGTTAGTCCGAGAAGCGTTGGATAAAGAGTTAAAAGAGACTACCACGATCGTTATTGCCCAAAAAATTTCTTCTGTTGTCCATGCAGATCGTATTTTAGTATTGGATAATGGACGTTTAGTCGGGGAAGGCACGCATGAAGAATTAGCAGCTACGAACCCCGTGTATCAAGAAATTTACGAAACTCAAAAAGGAAAGGAGGAAGCTTAATGACTGATTTAATAAAAGCTAGTAAATTTTTCTATCATTATTTAAAACGTTACAAAGTTTCTTTCCTCTTTATTTTCTTAGCAATTTTCGCAGCGACTTATTTACAAGTCAAAGCGCCGCAATTCGTTGGGGAAGCTATTCAGGAATTAGCGAAATATGCGGTTAATGTGATGCAAGGAAAAGACGATAAAAGTGCGTTCGTTTCTGTCATTTGGAAACTACTCATTTTTTATGTCTTAACTAGTGCCGCTAGTTTCATTTACAGTATTCTCTTTACACAAGTTGTGGGGAAATCGACAAACCGCATGCGGATTGGTTTGTTTAACAAATTAGAAAAATTGACGATTCGTTTCTTTGATTCTCATCAAGATGGTGAAATTTTAAGTCGTTTTACTAGTGATTTAGACAACATCCAAAACAGTTTAAACCAAGCGTTGCTACAAGTATTAACCAATATTGCCTTATTGGTTGGTGTCTTAATCATGATGTTCCGTCAAAATGTGGAACTGGCATGGGCCACAATTGCTTCTACGCCGATTGCGATTTTAATTGCGGTCTTTGTGATTAGCAAGGCGCGCAAATATGTCGATTTACAACAAGATGAAGTGGGTAAATTAAATGGCTATATGGATGAAAAAATTAGTGGGCAACGTGTGATTATCACTAATGGCTTACAAGAAGAAACCATTGACGGCTTTTTAGAGCAAAATGAAAAAGTTCGTGCAGCTACGTATAAAGGTCAAGTGTATTCAGGATTACTTTTCCCAATGATGCAAGGAATGTCATTAGTCAATACGGCAATTGTTATTTTCTTTGGTGGTTGGTTAGCAATCAATGGTTCTGTTGATCGTGCCGCTGCGCTAGGTTTAGTCGTTATGTTTGTCCAATATTCCCAACAATATTATCAACCATTGATGCAAATTTCTTCAGGTTATAGCATGATTCAATTAGCTGTTACAGGCGCTCGTCGTTTAAATGAGATGTTTGATGAACCAAATGAAATTCGTCCCGAAAATGGCGAAAAATTAGAAGAGATTAACAAAGCTGTGGCTTTAAATCATGTTGTTTTTGGCTATAATCCAGAAACGCCTGTGTTGAAAGATGTTTCTATTCATGTGGATAAAGGTGAAATGGTCGCTTTAGTCGGACCGACAGGCTCAGGAAAAACAACGATTATGAATTTAATGAATCGCTTTTATGATGTGAATGAAGGCGCCGTGACGTTTGATGGTGTGGACATTCGTGAAATGGATTTAGATAGCTTGCGTTCACATGTAGGCATTGTTTTGCAAGAGTCCGTTCTATTTTCAGGAACAATTCGTGAGAATATTGCTTTTGGTAAGCCAGAGGCCACGGATGAAGAAATTGTTCAAGCAGCGAAACAAGCGAATATCCATGAATTTATTGTAAATCTTGAGCAAGGCTACGATACTGAGATTACGGAAGAGAATAACCTTTTCAGTACGGGGCAAAAGCAACTAGTAAGTATTGCACGAACGATTATTACCAATCCAGAATTATTAATTTTGGATGAAGCAACAAGTAATGTTGATACAGTAACAGAAGCTAAAATCCAAAAAGCGATGGACGAAGCAATTAAAGGGCGCACCAGTTTTGTGATTGCCCATCGTTTGAAAACGATTCTAAATGCGGATCGGATTATTGTTTTACGAGACGGTGAAGTCATTGAAGAAGGCAACCACCATGAACTAGTTGAACAAGATGGATTCTATGCGGAACTTTATAAAAATCAATTTGTTTTTGAATAAGTCGAAAAAGAAGCAAAATGAGTCATTCTCATTTGCTTCTTTTTTTGCTATGCTAAATAGAAAAAGGAGAAATGTCAATGGAAAAAATAAGGAATGTACGGCAATTACGGCGCACGTTTTTGTTGCTAAATCCTTTATTTGTACTGAGTGTATTCAGAGAGAATCGATGGAATTCAGAGAGAATCGATGGACAAAATCGGCACTGCTTTTTTGGTTGTTGGCTAATAGTTTTTTTTATGGACTGCAGTAGTTGATTTATCTTGGGGGCGAAAAAGGCTGGCTGATACATCTGCAGCGGTGGTATTATTGCGCGGTTCTTCTCCAAATAGTAGGCACATTGATTGTATATTTTTCGTTTTTTGTATAAAGGTCTCTCGTTTCTTGCCGGAGAATATGCTAAAATAAAAAGCAGCAGGGGGCGAGAAAACCATGGAAAAGCCAAATAAACGCAAAGCTGATTTAGAACGTACACGGCAAATTATTTTGTCTGTCGCTTCTGAATTATTCATGACAAAGGGGTTCAAAAATACCTCCACTCGTGAAATTGCTTTAAAAGCGAACATTACCCAACCGAATCTCTATCACCATTTTAAAAATAAAAAAGAACTGTATTTAGCTGTGATTGAAGAATTAACGTCCCGTGTTCAGGAAGAATTAGTTCCAATTGTTTCTGGAAATGCATCAGTAGAAGAAAAACTTTATCAATTAATCAAAGTTTTGTTAGATGAACATCCGACTAATCTTTTCTTAATGTTGAACGACATGTTTCAAGAAATGGGCCCTGATTACAATCGTACGCTGTATCAAATTTTCAAAAAAACCTATATCAATAATATTGCGGCTATTTTTGAAAGTGAACCTGAAACCAATTGCTTACAAGAGGGCATCAGTGTAGATGATGCAACTCGGTTTATTTTATATAACGTTAGTGCATTATTAAGTATTGAAAAAACGTACCAGCGAAAAACAGTGGATGACGATGTCAAAAAATTCATTCAATTTATGCTATATGGCGTTCTGAAAAGTCACAAATAAAAAATAGAGAAGCCCTGTTGAAAAACAGACTTCTCTATTTTTTTGTAAAATTCACTTATCAATCGATAAATAATTATTGATTTATCGATTGATAAGTGATATAGTTTGTTTCGAAAAGAAGAAAGAGGTGAACCATTCATGTTTTTAGGATTTAATGAAATGAAGTATTCAAAAGGACGGTACGTCCTTGTAGTCTTAGTAATGGTCTTGATTGCTTGGTTAATTTTTATTTTGTCAGGTTTAGCGAACGGTTTAGCTCAAGGAAATCGTTTAGCCGTAGATCAATGGCAAGCGAATCAAGTGGTTTTATCAAAAGAGGCCAATAGTAATTTAAATGTATCAGTGTTAGATGAAAACGTGAAAGAAACGATTTCAGGAGGCAGAATTGCACCGATTGGTCAACAATCTTTAGCCATCCGCCCAGCAGATGACAAAAAGGCTGAATTAACGAATGTTAGCTTATTTGGAATTGAAAAAGAAAGTTTTTTAATGCCAAAAGTGATTGAAGGAAACGCATTTACTGATAAAAATCAAGTGATTGCTTCAGAAACATTGAAAAATCAAGGATTTAAAATTGGCGACAAATTAACTGCAGGGAAATATGATGAGCAATTAGAAATTGTCGGCTTTATTTCTAAAAGTAGCTATAACATTGTGCCAGTTATTTACACTTCTCTGGATACTTGGCGGTCAATTAAATATGGTGACAATCCAGCAATGGCCAAAATGGTTAATGGTTTCATTGTTCGCAGCAAGGACAACGCGGAAGTTAAAACGACTAATAAAGACAGCCAAGTTCTTTCAATTTCAGATTTTATTGAAAAACTACCAGGATACAGCGCTCAAAACTTGACCTTGGATGGCATGATTTATTTCTTGATTGTGATTGCAGCGTTCATTATCGGTATTTTTATCTTTGTGATGACTTTACAGAAAACAGCAATGTTCGGTGTCTTAAAAGTTCAAGGGGTGCCGACTAGTTTCTTAGCAAAGGCAGTCATGCTACAAACCGCTTTATTGGCTGTTCTAGGAGTGGCGATTGGTCTTGCTTTAACGGGAATTACCGTGCTCTTTTTACCAGAAGCGATGCCTTATGCAACTAATGGACCACGCATGATTTTGTTTAGTGTACTATTGATTTTATCTGCATTAATTGGCGGGGCATTTTCAATTCGAACGATTGCTAAAATTGATCCGTTAATCGCGATTGGAGGTTAGAGACATGGCAAATGTTTTAGAAATGAAAAATATTTATAAAAAATATGGTGAAAAACATACAGAAGTGATCGCGTTAAAAGAATTATCTTTTGCGGTTCAACCAGGTGAATTTGTCGCAGTAATTGGTCCTTCTGGTTCTGGTAAAAGTACCTTTTTAACGATTGCAGCTGGTTTACAGGCACCGACAAGTGGTGAAGTCATTGTTGGCGGGCAATCACTAAATAAGTTAACGAAAAAACAACGTTTGGCGCAACGTTTTCAAAAAATCGGCTTTATTTTACAAAGCTCTAATTTGGTGCCATTTTTAACAGTGGAAGATCAATTTCACTTAATTGAAAAAGTTGATAAGTCACGTAAAAATAGTGAATTAAAAGAGCAATTGTTAGAGACGTTGGGTTTAAAAGAATTACGAAATAGTTATCCTCGTGATCTCTCTGGTGGGGAAAGACAACGGGTAGCCATTGCGTGTGCATTGTATCATGAGCCAGACGTAATTTTGGCAGATGAACCAACGGCTAGTTTAGATACAGAAAAGGCATTTGATGTTGTCCAATTACTAGCGAAAGAGGCCAAAGAGAAAGATAAAGGGATTATCATGGTGACACATGATGAGCGTTTGTTGAAATACTGTGATCGAGTGGTTCGTATTCGTGATGGTGAATTGACAGAGTAAGAAAACAAATAAAAGAGAACATGATCGGATTGCTGGAGACAATCCGACCATGTTCTCTTATTTCTTTTCAATACAGAAAAGAACAGGTGGCTGATTTTTTTGATTGATAAACTCATAACGTAAGACACTATAAACATCTTGTGGTAAGGCTTGCGTGTAATTCGTGACCAAATCAAGTTCCTCTGAACCACCTTCGTGGCCATAATAAACGACTAAAATAATGCGACTTCCTTTTACCAAATGAGGCAGTAACCCATCTAACGCCTGTTTAGTCGTAGCGGGTTTTGTAATAATTTCCTTATTACTTTTAGGTAAATAGCCTAAGTTAAAAATAGCGGCAGTGATTTCTGTTTCTTCATCTAGGACAGCATGAAGATGTTCATGTCCTAATGGAAATAACGTAGTTTGTGGGAGTAAATTAAGTTCTGTTAACTTTTGTTCTGTATTGATCAACGCTTCTTTTTGGATATCAAAGGCGAAAACTTCACCAGAAGGGCCAACCAGCTCTGCTAAGAATGCTGTATCATGACCATTTCCCATTGTTGCATCAATGACGAAGTCGCCAGGTTCCACCACTTCTTTTAAAAGTTGGTGACTAAAATGTAGGGCTGTTTGTAGCATTAATTGAAAACTTCCTTTCCTGAAATGACAGTATATTTTCCTTGATAACTGTTGCGGCGTTTCATTTCCGCATCAATCGCATTGAGAACTTCCCATTTTTTCAAGCTCCACATCGGTCCGATAATTGTTTCAAAGGGAGCATCGCCTGTCAAGCGATGAATAACAATTTCGGGTGGAATCATTTCTAACTGATCACAAATCACTGAAACATAGGCTTCTTTGCTCATCAATTGTAAGCGTCCTTCATTATAATCCCGCATCATTTTGGTATTTGTCATTAAATGAAGTAAGTGCAGTTTAATCCCTTGGATATCTGAATCCTGAATAGTTCGCCGCACATTTTCGCGCATCATGGCAGGTGTTTCCCCAGGTAGCCCGTTAATTAAATGTGTACAGACCCGAATCCCGTGTTTCCGTAATTTAGCTACACCATCTAGATATGTTTGATAATCATGAGCACGATTAATGGCAGCGCTAGTTTCCTCAAACGTGGTTTGCAAACCCAACTCTACCCATAAATAAAAGCGTTCATTTAATTCGGCTAAATAGTTCACTACCTCATCAGGCAAACAATCAGGACGGGTACCAATGGATAAACCAACGACGCCTTTTTCATTGACTACTTGTTCAAACCGATGACGAATAACGTCAACTGGCGCATGTGTATTGGTGAAATTTTGGAAGTAAACAATGTATTGATCGACAGTTGGCCATTTTTGATGCATCAATTGGATTTCTTTTTGAAATTGAAGCGGCAGGGGATCGCTAGGTGCAACAATCATGTCGCCTGAGCCAGAAACACTACAGAACGTACAACCACCTTTGGCAACGGTCCCATCACGATTGGGGCAATCAAAGCCACCATCAATTGGCACTTTAAAAATTTTTTCACCAAACTGTTGACGAAGTGCATAGTTCCAAGTGTGATAGCGTTTATTTGGATCATCTGAATAAGGAAAAATTTGCATAATCAAGACTTCTTTCTAGCGTTGTTTGCTTTGAAATCGCCAAACAAAGCGTTTTTCTAAATAAATAGGGTAACTTAATAACAACCAAGCTAAACCAAGACAAAAACCACCTAAGATATCGCTAGGGAAATGAACACCTAAATAGATTCGACTAACCCCAATCATGAAAATCCCAATACCTAGTAAAATTTGCACACAAAGGCGGACCGTTTTATTTTTAATGAAAATTGGCAGAATCAATAAAATAGTGCCGTAGAACAAGGTACTTCCTACAGCATGTCCGCTAGGAAAACTATACGTATGTTCAGTTACTAAATGCTCCAAAGTAGGACGTTGGCGCATAAAGAATAATTTTAATAAAGAATTACCTACGCCAGCAATTAAGGCAGTATTAATAAAGAGCCATAATGCTTCAGCATAATATTTCCAAACAATAAACAGAGCAATGACAACGATTGCTAAGATGATAATCGTCAATGAATTGGCAAATTTGGTGTACCAAATAAAAAAGTTATTTAGCTGTGGAAAAGGACGACGAACAAAGGAAGTAATCGTTTGATCAAAGCCTTTGAGCCAGGTTGGATAAAAACGAACAACATAGCCTAAAAACATAAATACTAAAAGAAAACAACTACCTGCAAATTGATAATAAAGTTTGTTTTTCATAAAAAATCCTTTCAAAATTTAATCGCAACAATCCGTATTATACCATCAAAAGAGTAAAAAATTAAAAGATAATTTCATTGCCTGATTTGGAGGGGATACAGATATTAAAAAAGTTCTGGCACCACAATCTCTCATTGTGGTGCCAGAACTTTTTTAAATGGTGCATGGTTATTGATTATCATCATCAGGAGTATCAACGGTAATATCGCCGAATTCGCTAGAAAGGTTAAACTCTGTATCCGCACGACCATTCTTATAAGATGTTCGCTCTTTGTTTAAAAGTTGAACATCGCCTAATTTTGATTCACCTTTGATTGAAATGTTACGCAAAATTTCTCCAGAATTTACATAAATATCTCCATGGACAAGAGCGACAGTTAATTTTTTAGGCACAGCAGGCATGTCTAAAGAAAAATCACCATTTTCACTTGAAAAGTTAGCTTCTCCTTTGAAATCATAGACGCTAATATCGCCATCTGTCGTTGTTGCTTGGATGTTTCCACGAGCATTTTGCACTCGAATATCACCAGAAGTAGTCGTATTTTTGATTTCATCGAAATAGGCTGAATCCAACGTTATATCGCCGTCAGTGGTTTCAACTGTTGCTGTTTTAGCGGAAGTATCCGCTGAAAGGTAGATACCATCTGAAGAGTTAAGCGTCATTTTTTTGGCTTTAACACCCGATAGACTAACATAAGAATTTGGTAGATTAGTTGTTAATTCGTCTACGTTAAAAGCATTCAATGAAACTTGTGAATGGGTTGAGCCATCAATCACTAACTTTTTCACATTATTAGGAATCTGGACACTCACGTTCGGTGTGAGGTCATTAAAAATGCCAATATTAAAAAATGACAACTCGGGTTGGTTTTGTGTACGAGTGGTATTGATGGTTGCTGTTATTTTATTTTTTTCTTCTTTGACATCTAAGGTGCCTTCAGCTTTTGAATAAAAGGCATTATTCGGTGATCGTAACCCCATTTTGTTACTATCAGTTTTATAAATGGTATACGGGCCTTTGCCTTTTAAGGATAAGTGAAGTTCTTCGCCTGCTTGTTTATTTTTTAGTGTATAACTTTCTTTTAGCGGTGTGACTGATTTTTCCGCTTGCTTGTAATAATAGACGGCGCCAGATCCACCAATTAGCATCGCTAAGACAGCAATGGATAAGAGAATCCCTGTTGTTTTTTTCATTAGATATCACCTCGTAAAACAGCAATGTTCCATTGGAAATAACGCTTAAAGACATGTGCTGAAAATTTTAAAATTGGTAGAAACAGTAACCAACCAATGATTGATGCACCAAATAAAAAGAGACTCATAGATAATTGGAAAAAGGAAGCGGCATTTGCTTGGGTAATAACACTATAAATACCATAAATTGGTGAAAATAAAGTTGCAGCTCCGGCAATGCCACAACCGACGTACATTAAGGCAATCCCTAAAATAACCCAAAACATGAAGAAAAAATTTAAACAGAAAATACCAAGCACTTGGAAAAATCGGGTTAGCGGCCGATGCTGTGGTCGTTGATAGTATGGAGAATCATTATCATAGTAAAATTCAGATTCTTCTTCATAGGGATGATCATAAGCAGGTGTAGCCGCTGGAATTTCTTGCCAGCCATTATTTTCAATTTTTCGTTCCGTCAATTCAATGCCTTGTTCTTTTAAAATTTCTTCTGCGATAACCCGTGGTTTCCCCAATGATTTTGCCACTTGTTCTTCTGTTTCGCCTTCCGCAACACGAGCATCAAATAACGCCTTGTATTTCGCAAGAATAATAGCTTGATCTTTTGGATTTAATGCTTTTAAATAAATTTTCAGCTCAATAATAAAATGTTCTTTATTCATTCCGCTCCCTCTTTCTACACGATTCATTTCTCATCTTAAACTATAATTTCTTTTTGGGCGAATAACAAGAGAAATTAAAAAAATCAGACTAAGGTAAAGAAGCGTCTACAACTAAAGTCGCAGTTTTTTTCCGAGTGGTAACAAGAGAGTAAATCCGTGTTAAAAAACATTACTTCTTTACAATCTAGTTACAGTAATATGAAATTTTGTTGAAGTGTTTTTAATTCGCCAGAAAAAAAGGTATACTTGTTATAATAACAAAACTAAAAAATTACATTTACATATAAGTTAAAAAAGGAAAGTTGGGGACGTATCAATGAAGAAAGAATCAATGTCACGTATCGAAAGAAGGAAAGCACAACAAAGAAAGAAAACGCCAGTACAATGGAAGAAGAGCACTACTTTATTCAGCTCGGCGTTAATTGTTTCATCTGTAGGAACGCCCGTTGCGTTACTACCAGTGACTGCTGAGGCAACAGAAGAGCAGCCAACAAATGCGGAAGTTGCCCAAGTACCTACTACGGAAACTGGCTTAGTAGAGACACCAACAACAGAAACTACGCCAGGAACTACGGAACAACCGACAACGGATTCGTCAACAACGACTGAATCGACAACTGAATCATCAAAAGAAACACCAACAACACCAAGTACCGAGCAACCAACAGTTGATTCAACTACACCTGTGGAATCAGGAACGACTGATTCTTCAGTAGCAGAAATCACGCCAGTAGCTCCTTCAACAACCGAGTCTGAAGCAGCGCCTGCGGTTACACCCGATGATGAAGTAAAAGTACCAGAAGCTAGAGTAGCTTCTGCGCAAACTTTTTCAGCGTTATCACCGACGCAAAGTCCTTCAGAATTTATTGCCGAGTTAGCTCGTTGTGCACAACCTATTGCGCAAGCCAATGATTTATATGCATCAGTGATGATGGCTCAAGCAATCGTTGAAAGTGGTTGGGGGGCAAGTACGTTATCTAAGGCACCAAACTATAACTTATTTGGGATTAAAGGCAGCTACAATGGACAATCTGTCTATATGGATACATGGGAATATTTAAACGGCAAATGGTTAGTGAAAAAAGAACCTTTCCGTAAATATCCTTCTTATATGGAATCATTCCAAGATAATGCGCACGTGCTAAAAACAACTTCTTTCCAAGCGGGCGTTTACTATTATGCTGGGGCTTGGAAAAGCAATACAAGCTCGTACCGCGATGCAACTGCTTGGTTAACAGGTCGTTATGCGACAGATCCTAGCTACAATGCTAAATTAAATAATGTCATTACCGCATATAACTTAACTCAATATGATACACCATCTTCTGGTGGAAATACTGGGGGCGGAACAGTTAATCCAGGAACAGGCGGCTCTAACAATCAATCAGGAACGAACACGTACTATACTGTAAAATCAGGAGATACCTTGAATAAAATTGCCGCGCAATATGGTGTGAGCGTTGCTAATTTACGCTCATGGAACGGCATCTCTGGCGATTTAATTTTCGTTGGTCAAAAGCTCATCGTGAAAAAAGGTGCTTCAGGTAATACTGGTGGCTCAGGCAACGGTGGTTCTAACAATAATCAATCAGGAACGAACACGTACTATACTGTAAAATCAGGAGATACCTTGAATAAAATTGCCGCGCAATATGGTGTGAGCGTTGCTAATTTACGCTCATGGAACGGCATCTCTGGCGATTTAATTTTCGTTGGTCAAAAACTCATCGTGAAAAAAGGTACTTCAGGTAACACTGGTGGCTCAAACAACGGTGGCTCTAACAATAATCAATCAGGAACGAATACGTATTACACAATTAAATCAGGAGATACCTTGAACAAAATTGCCGCCCAATATGGCGTGAGTGTTGCTAATTTACGCTCATGGAACGGCATCTCTGGCGATTTAATCTTCGCTGGTCAAAAAATTATTGTGAAAAAAGGTACTTCAGGTAACACCGGTGGCTCAAGCAATGGTGGTTCTAACAATAATCAATCAGGAACGAATACGTACTACACGATTAAATCAGGCGATACCTTGAACAAAATTTCTGCACAATTCGGTGTTAGTGTGGCTAACTTACAAGCCTGGAATAACATCAGCGGTAGTTTGATTTTTGCTGGTCAAAAGATTATCGTGAAAAAAGGCGCCAACTCAGGTTCAACGAATACGAACAAGCCTACGAATAATGGTGGCGGTGCGACAACATCCTACACGATTAAATCAGGTGATACGCTGAATAAAATTTCTGCACAGTTTGGCGTGAGTGTTGCTAATCTACGTTCATGGAACGGGATCAAAGGCGATTTAATTTTTGCTGGTCAAACAATCATCGTGAAAAAAGGCGCTTCTGCAGGTGGCAATGCTTCTTCAACAAATAGTGCATCAGGCAAACGCCATACAGTTAAAAGCGGTGATTCACTTTGGGGCTTATCAATGCAATACGGAATCAGCATCCAAAAAATCAAACAATTAAATGGCTTAAGCGGGGATACAATTTATATTGGTCAAACTTTAAAAGTTGGTTAATTTAAGATTGAAAAAAATAGCTATCTTTGGTAACATGAGTCTTATAATAGAAAAAAACAATGAGAAGGAATAGTAGAAAGAACCATGTGATAGAGAGCGTATGGCTGGTGGAAATACGTACAGAAGCTTTTGAACTCGCCTTTAAGTTACTTTTTTGAACAAACCAAGTAGGAAAAGTCGGTGACGACCGTTAAGACGTTTGAGGTTAAGGTGACGGTGACTGACCGTTTCTTTGACGAATTTAGGTGGTACCACGTTGCATTTGTATGTTCACGTCCTATAGGGATTTTTCCTATAGGACTTTTTTTTATCACTAAGTGGCTAGTTTAAGTCAGAATAGTGACAATGGCTGCAGGTGGCAAATTTTAAGAATGAAAAATTTTATATTACTAGGAGGAATAACATGAGCTACAATCACAAAGAGATTGAGAAAAAATGGCAAAAATATTGGGCTAAGAACAATTGTTTCAATACATTGGACGACCCAAATAAAGAAAAATTTTATGCACTAGATATGTTTCCCTATCCATCTGGACAAGGCTTACACGTAGGTCACCCGGAAGGCTATACAGCAACCGATATTCTTTCACGTATGAAACGTGCGCAAGGCTATAATGTGTTGCATCCAATGGGCTGGGATGCGTTTGGTTTGCCAGCAGAGCAATATGCGTTAGATACAGGAAATGACCCAGCTGAATTTACTAAGAAAAATATCGAAACATTCCGTCGCCAAATTAATTCACTAGGATTCAGCTATGATTGGAATCGTGAAATTAATACCACTGATCCTGAATATTACAAATGGACACAATGGATATTTACAAAATTATATGAAAAAGGGTTAGCTTATGAAGCAGAAGTTGCGGTTAACTGGGTACCTGAACTAGGAACTGTTATTTCAAATGAAGAAGTCATTGATGGAAAAAGTGAACGTGGCGGTTATGATGTGGTTCGCCGACCAATGCGTCAATGGATGTTGAAAATTACTGCTTATGCAGATCGCTTATTAGAAGATTTAGAGCTTGTTGATTGGCCAGAAAGTATTAAAGATATGCAACGAAATTGGATTGGACGTTCTGAAGGAGCCAATGTGACCTTTAAAGTCGCTGGCACAGAAGAAAGTTTCACGGTGTTTACAACCCGTCCTGATACCTTGTTTGGTGCAACCTATACTGTTCTAGCTCCTGAACTAGAACTAGTGAAAAAAATTACGACACCTGAACAAACAGCATCTGTAGAAGCATATATTGAAGAAACCTCAAAAAAATCTGATTTAAATAGAACGGATTTAGCAAAAGAAAAAACAGGTGTTTTCACAGGTGCGTATGCTATAAATCCAGTCAATGGCCAAGAAATTCCAATTTGGATTGGCGATTATGTTTTAGCAAGCTATGGCACAGGCGCAATCATGGCGGTCCCAGCGCATGATGAACGGGATTACGAATTTGCGAAAACATTTGGCATTGATATCCTACCAGTAATCGCAGGTGGCGACATTACAACAGAAGCCTATACAGGTGATGGACCGCATATCAATTCTGATTTCTTAAATGGATTAAATAAAGCAGAAGCCATCGCTAAAATGAATGAGTGGCTAGAAGAAAATCACGTAGGGAAAAAAGAAGTATCTTATCGTTTACGTGACTGGTTATTCTCTCGTCAACGCTACTGGGGTGAACCAATTCCTGTGATCCATTGGGAAGATGGAACAACCACAACGGTTCCTGAATCTGAGTTACCTCTACGTTTACCAGTAACATCGGATATTCGCCCAAGTGGAACTGGGGAATCGCCATTAGCAAACATTGATGAATGGGTCAATGTCGTCGACCCTGAAACTGGCATGAAGGGAAAACGTGAAACGAATACTATGCCACAATGGGCTGGAAGCTCTTGGTATTACTTACGATTCATTGATCCTCATAATAAAAATGAAATTGCTGATTTTGAAAAATTAAAACGTTGGTTACCAGTTGATATCTATATTGGTGGTGCCGAACATGCGGTGTTGCATTTACTTTATGCTCGTTTTTGGCATAAATTCTTATATGATATTGGTGTGGTTCCTACCAAAGAACCTTTCCAAAAATTATACAACCAAGGTATGATTTTAGGAGAAAACAACGAAAAAATGTCTAAATCACGTGGCAATGTTGTAAATCCCGATGATGTGGTGGCTAAATATGGTGCGGATACATTACGTCTTTATGAAATGTTCATGGGCCCATTAGATGCTTCCATTGCTTGGAATGAAAATGGATTAGAAGGAAGTCGTAAATTCTTAGATCGCGTTTGGCGTCTGATTGTTGATGAAGAAGGCAAAATGCGTGACCGAATTACCACAATTAATGATGGCCGTTTAACGAAAGTTTATCATCAAACGGTTAAAAAAGTGACAGAAGATATGGCAAACTTGCACTTTAATACAGCGATTTCTCAATTAATGGTTTTTGTGAATGAAGCCAATAAAGTGGATGCCTTACCTTATGAATATGTGGAAGGATTTGTCCAATTACTTGCGCCAATCGCGCCACATATTGGTGAAGAACTATGGCAAATTTTAGGTAACGAGGAAAGTTTAACTTATGTCCCTTGGCCAACCTATGATGAAGCAGCCTTAGTAGAAGATGAAGTGGAAGTAGTTTTCCAAGTGAACGGAAAATTACGTGGCAAACAAAATGTCGCTCGTGGGTTAAGCAAAGAAGAATTAGAACAAATTGCAATGAACCATGAAGCTGTTAAAGAATTTATTGAAGGAAAAACAGTGCGCAAAGTGATTGCTGTTCCAGATAAATTAGTAAATATTGTTGCAAATTAAGTTTACATGTTTTTATTAAAAAAAGAGCCGGACGTGTCAAAACGTCAGGCTCTTTTTAAGGTTGTTTTGTTTTACCTTTTTGATTCATATGTTCTTTACATGTGATTGTTATAACTGAAAGCAAGGCAATGAAGAGAAAAAAGTAACCGAGCGGCGTACAGAAAAAGGCGGGTTCTTTTAAAAGTCCATCGCTAGATAATGTTGATCCAACTAAAATAGAGGTCATAAATAATAAAAGACTAATCAAGCCAAGAAATAAGCTAATACGATATTTTTTCAACTTCAGTTCCTCCTTTAATGAACTATCACTAAGATAAATCAAAAAGGTTAACTTTTTTTTAGGCAACTGTTAAAACTTAGATAAGAAATCTATTTTCTAAGTTTGTCGTTGTTGGTAATTGGTTAAGATCATACGTGAGAAGGGACCGACAATCAGCAATTGATAAGGAAGGGCAACAATAAAGTTCAGGCCCCAAGCTTGGAAATACGCACTTAGTGACAACGTCTGGCCTTCCATTAATAAGCCAAATAAAGACATACAAGTCACCATGCCGATAATCATGAGACTCGAAATGGTCAGAATAAGTAATAGCCGTTTTTCTTTATTAAAGGGTAAAGAAAAAGCGATTTTCTTAGCTAAGACACCAACGATGAAAACGTCTAAAATAAAAGCAACGATAAATCCAGGAAGCAAACCTTTTGATAAGGCGTACAATGAAAACTCTTCATGCAATAATAAATTATAGGTGCTCATTCCGAAAACCATCAGAAAGCACATTAACGTAGTAAAAAGCATTCCTTCTTTTTTATTAGTAGGCATTTTTTTCTCCTTTCATTTATTGAGAGTAATGATTGTTCTAGGCAGAAAAGGACAAATTCTCTCGACTTTTACTAGTGTAGCAAAAATAAAAGTTCTTCATAAGTTAGAATTTGCTAAATTTTCTATGTAAATTTAAAATTATAAAATAGTTGAATTTTGTAATTTTGAATGTTAAATTTAAGTGAAAGGTATTCTAAATTACAAAAAAACGTTTTTTTGTAATTTAGAATAAGAAAAGAGGGGTATAATGACATATAAATTACTAAAAGTAGATTTTTATAAAAATAGAGATTCTTTTGAAAAGAAATATCAAGAACGTTTAAATTTTGACTCTACTTTACAAACTAAGTTATTTATCCACCCCTTTGACAAAGAAGAACGGAAAACAAAAGAAACCTATGAGTTATTCTACGTTCCTTTACTTCAACACAGCGTATTACAAGAAAAAATTATGAAAAATTCTCAAGAAATAATGAGATATATACATAAATTACCAAAAATTGTACAAAAAAATATCTTTTTTTATCAATTGATTGAAGAGATACAAAGTACGAATGAAATTGAAGGGGTTAAAAGTTCAAGAAAAGATATTAGCAAAGTTTTACACAAATTAAATGCTAATTCAACTGAAAGATTTCAGGGCATTGTAAACATGTATAAAGGTATCGTGACTGATAAAATGCTAAAAATAGAAACATTAGGTCAATTTAGAGAAATCTATGATGAACTCTTTAAAGCTGATATCCAAGAAGAAGACTATCCAGATGGTTTATTATTTAGGAAATCTGTTGTATATATCAGTGATAAAGACAAAGTTGTTCATCAGGGGAGTTCCAACGAAGAAAGTATTATAGCTGATCTAGAAAAACTTATCCTTTTTATGAATCAATCAGCACTACCAAGCTTACTTAAATGTTGTATCAGTCATTACTATTTTGAGTATATTCATCCCTTCTATGATGGGAATGGACGGATGGGCCGTTTTTTGATGTCTAACTATCTCTCTAGAAAATTGGATCCACTGACAGGATTGACTGTTTCCAATGCCGTAATCCATAATAAGAGAAAATATGAAAAAGCTTTTTCCGAAGTCACAAATCCAAGAAATAGAGGAGAAGTAACTCTTTTTGTTCAGACGATGTATGAATTTATCTTATTAGGACAAACGGAAATTTTAGAAGAGCTGAGAACATGGACTAATCAGTTGAAAAGAGCCACGCAATGGTTAAAACATTCAGAGTTACCTGAAGATGAATGCAGTGTTCTGTTTTTATTAATTCAAGCACATATGTTTAGAAATGGCACCGAAAGTGTGTCGATTAAAGAGATTCAAGAAAATCAAAACTGGTCCTACGGAAAAGTTAAGCGAATAACGGAAACATTAGAAAAACAAGCGTACATTCAAGTTCAAGGGAAGAAACCGAAAACGTATCGAATCACTCAACAATTTGAAGAAACAATTGGATAAAAAAATCCTGAATCTCTTGATTTTGAGAGTTTCAGGATTTTTTAGTGGTCAACTTTTAATGATTTGTAACATCCTCTCCAAACCATTTTTGAGAAATTTTACTAAGGGTGCCATCTTTTCGTAACGTTTCAAAGGCAGTATTGATTTTTTGGACTAATTGATTGTCTGATTTGCGGACGCCCACAGCAAAATCTTCATTGTCATAGCCGACATGAGAAATAGTATAGTTTTTTAAATTATCTTCGTGGGAAAGATAGTAGTTGGCGTAGACGCGATCAATTAGGAGCCCATCAATTCGGCCAGATTTTAAATCTAAGAAAGCTTCATTAAAGCCGTCATATAAAATAGGTGTTTGGTCTTTAACAAATTTTTTCAAAACGTCAGGCTGACTTTCGAAGCCATCATAGCCAGAAGAGCCATTTTGAACCCCTAAAATTTTGCCTTGCATGTCGCTCGCTGTTGCAATGTTTTTTTCTTTTAAAGAAACAAGTACTTGGTCGTTCGTCATGTAAGGTTGTGTGAATTGAACTTTTTCGGCCCGCTCGCTCGTTTTAGTGTAGCCGTTCCAAATAAGATCAATGGTTTGATTTTGTAATTCTGTTTCTTTCATAGACCAATCAATCGGTTGGAAGTCAACGGAAATGCCATAAAGTTTAAAAACCGCTTTGGCTAAGTCGACATCAAAGCCGACAATTTTGCCTGATTTATCTTGAAAACCCATGGGCACAAAGGAGTCATCTAAGCCAATAATAATCCGTTTTTCTTCGTTAATCCGTGTCCATTGATCTTCGTTGCTTTTTCTTTTACCACAACCTGCAAATAGGAGTAAACTACAACAGATAACCAGCAAGGCTAAAGAATATTTCTTTTTCATCATAAACTCCTTTCTATTGGACGGGGGCAACCGTCAAAAGATTGTCTGCAATTTTTTCAGCGAAAGCCATATCGTGGGTCACGACAATCTGTGTCATGCCTTGTTTCCGTAAATCTAAAATAACTTCTTCCACTTGTTGGCGTAAAGCTGGATCTAGCGCGCTCGTTGGTTCATCGTACCCAAGAACTTTTGGCTTCATTGCTAAGGCACGAGCAAGTGCAACTCGTTGTTTTTGTCCACCGGAAAGTTGGTACGGATAGAGTTTTTCTTTACCAGCCAAGCCCAATTTTTCCAGTAATTCTAAAGCTTCTTGCTGACTTTTTGCTTTTTCTTCTTTTAGTACTAATGTAGGTGCTAAGGTAATGTTTTCTAAAACTGATAAGTGAGGGAAAAGTTGGAAATCCTGGAAAACGACCCCAACCACTTGATCGGCATTGTCCATTTCAGCAGGATTGAAAGGAACACCATCCAACAAAAGCTCACCAGAATCAATGGTTTCTAAACCAGCCAAACAACGAAGTAAAGTGGTTTTTCCGCCGCCTGAAGGACCAACAATCGTTAAAATTTTACCCTCTGGAATTTCTAAATTTAAGTGATCAATAATGGTCCGGTTGTCAAAATGTTTGGTTAAATTTTTAATAGTTAACATGGTAGAGTCCTCCTATTTATAATATTGATAGAATTTTTCAATTTTCTTAGAAGCAACAGTCAAAATTGCCGTAAAGAGTAAATAAATCACTCCCACTAAAGCTAATGGCACTAATGTAACATCGCGGCTCATCGCAATTTTACCAGCACGTAAAAGATCGCCTAAGCCAAGAACATAAATAAGAGAAGTATCCTTGACCAAATTGATAATTTCATTTCCTACGGAAGGCAGCACGATTTTAACAACTTGTGGCAAAATAATCCGCGTGACTGTTTGAAAACGTGTTAAACGTAAAACCTTAGCAGCTTCATATTGACCTTGGGGAATTGCTTGAATCCCCCCGCGGAAAATTTCAGCAAAGTACGCAGCATAATTTAAAATAAATGCGAATAAGGCCGCATCGTAACGTTCAAAGACAATACCAATTAATGGTAAGCCGTAAAAAACAAAAATTAATTGTAACAATAGCGGAGTGCCGCGCATTAACCAAATGTAGAGGTTAATTAAGTAACGTAAAGGTTTAAACGAACTTTGTAAAATAAAGGCAATGATGATCCCCAGTGGAATCGAGCCAAGGAGCGTAAAGAAAAAGACTTTCAGTGTCATGCCAGCTCCGCTAACTAAAGCAGGTAAAATTTCTAAAATATAATCCATCATTTTTTCCTCCAACAATTTTTATTAAAAAAACAAAAAAGCCTCTTGGCTGTGAGCCAAGAGGACGAATCGCATTCGTGGTGCCACCTCAATTTACTTATCTTTCACAAGATAAGCCTTATGTAGTTGCGTTGACAACTACTCTCTGTTAACGATAGAGTCACCGGTTTTTCTTACTAAAGGATTCAGAAAAACATCTTTTAGGTGTGAGTAAAGAAGAATCCATCTTTTTCTTTCAGCCAATGAAAAAGTCTCTGTAAAGGAAGAGCTAAATTACTATGTCCTAAGCCTTGATTGTAAGTATGAAATTGTTCGAACGGAACAGAAAACCTGTTGCTTTTCTAGAGTATCCCATTGAGCATATAGAAAAGGGGACAACAGACAGGAGCGGTTGAGGCATTCTCTCAGTTTGAAAAGCGCATCTAAAAAACAAAAAAGTCCTTTGGCTGACTAGCCAAAGGACGAATAATCAATTATCGTGGTTCCACCTTAGTTTATTCGTGTTTCGCAACACGAACCTTATGAAGTTCATAACTTCGCCTGTTAACGAGTGGTCCCGGACTTTCCTACTAAGGGTTCAAAAAGTCAACTCCCAGATGTGGTTCGCTGTTTCTTTACGTCTTTTTCCACCAACCAAAGACTCTCTTCACTAAAGGAAACAGTTACTCTTCTGTTCTCTGTTTTTCAATACTGTACCATCAGAAAAAATATCTGTCAACTCTTATTATTAAAAAAATATTTTTCTTTCAAAAAGTAAGTGCTGAAAAAGGACAAATGTATGGAAAATCATGTAAAATGTAGGTAAGTTGTTTGAACAGAAGGAGGAGTTTTGGTATGAAACAGAAAAAGTGGTTAATCGGACTTGTTGCACTGGGCTTGGTTTTAGCAGCATGTGGAAGTGGCGGTTCGAAAACGACCTCAAACGAACCAGCTACACAGAAAATTAACGTCGCATCTGGTGGTGAACTCTCGACATTAGACAGCGCTCATTATACAGATGTCTATAGTTCCGATATGATTGGTCAAGTAGTTGAAGGCTTGTATCGACAAGATAAAAACGGAGATCCTGAGCTAGCTATGGCGAAAGCAGAGCCACAAGTTAGTGAAGACGGGTTAGTCTATACATTCAAGTTACGAGAAGCAAAATGGACAAACGGGGATCCAGTTAAAGCAGGGGATTTTGTAGTTGCGTTTAGAAACGTGGTCGATCCAGCATATGGTTCAAGTAGCAGTAATCAAATGGATATTTTTAAAAATGGGCGTGCGGTGCGGGAAGGACAAGCCACGATGGAAGAATTTGGTGTCAAAGCAATCGATGACCAGACACTAGAACTAACATTAGAAAATCCAATTCCTTATTTAGCCCAAGTCTTAGTTGGAACACCTTTTATGCCTAAAAATGAAGCCTTTGCCAAAGAAAAAGGTACTGCCTATGGGACTTCTGCAGATAATTTTGTTGGCAATGGACCGTTTGTAATTTCAGGTTGGGATGGCAATTCCGAAACTTGGAAATTGAAGAAGAATGATCATTATTGGGATAAAGAACACGTAAAATTGAATGAAATTGATGTTCAAGTAGTGAAAGAAATTGGCACAGGAGCCAATCTTTTTGATAATGGCGACTTAGATTACACTGTTTTAGCAGATACTTATGCACTTCAGTATAAAGAGTCAAAACAAGCGCATTTTGTGCCTAAAGCCATGGTGGGTTATTTAAGCCCAAATCATCGCCGTGAAATTACCGGCAACGAGCATGTTCGAAAAGCTTTTTTACAAGCGATTGACAAAGAAACTTTTGCAAAAGAAATTTTAGGAGATGGCTCGACAGCTTTAAATGGTTTTGTACCAGCTAATTTTGCAAAAAATCCAGACACAGGTGAAGATTTCCGTAAAGAAAATGGTGATTTATTGCCATATAATATTAAAGAAGCCCAAGCTAACTGGAACAAAGCGAAAGAAGAGTTGGGCAAAGATAAAATTGAATTGGAACTAATCTCAGCGGACTCAGCGATTGCCAAGAAAACCATTGAATTTGTTCAAGGGCAATTGCAACAAAATTTACCAGGTTTAACAATCAAATTAAAATCACTGCCTTTGCAAAATCGTTTGGATTTACAAACAGCAGGTAATTACGATTTAGCCTTTGGAACATGGACACCTGACTATGCTGATCCCATTAATTTTTTAGAATTTTATGACTCAAAAAGTGGCTTAAATACTTCTGGTTATAACGATTCAGCGTATGATGCGGGTCTCCAAAAAGTTAGAAAAGATTACGCCAATGAACCTGAAAAACGCTGGAATGAATTACTAAGTTTAGAAAAAACATTAATTGAAAAAGATGCCGGTGTTTTACCCTTATTCCAAGGAGCCATTGGTTACTTGAAATCAGATCGCTTACAAGGTTTGGAAGTATTTTCTTTTGGTCGCACAGTATCCTATCGTTTAGCTTATGTAGAAGAATAAATTGACTTCTGAAAAGTCCTATCTTTTGAAAAAGTCTGCTTTCTGTTTTATCCTTAAAGTAGGAAAATTAACTAAAAAAATCAACTATGAAAGGTAGGTTTTTCAAATGTTTAGCTTTCTATGGGCATTAATTGTCGGAGGAATTATTGGCGCAATTGCTGGCGCAATTTTAGGAAAAGACGTGCCAGGTGGCATTATTGGAAATATTATCGTGGGCTTTTTAGGAAGTTGGGTAGCATCACTCTTGTTGCCTTCTTTAGGACCAGTCATCGGCGGTTTTCCAATTATCTCAGCGTTGCTAGGAGCGATTATCTGTATCGCTATTTACTCTTTTATTGTAAACCGCAAGGCGTAAAATTGTATCAAAATGATATCTTGAAAAGCATCATAAAACTTGTGAAGGTTGATCAAACCATTACTTTTGATGTCTTTTCTCTCATATTTTAAGTCTATGACAAAAATCTCTTTGGATTTTTGTCATAGACTCTTTTTTTTAAAAATATTTATTATGAGAATTTCCTGCGTTAGACTGCTTATTTTTCATTTATTATTCATTTTTGATAATGGAAGTTTTGTTGGATAAAGTGAATAGCTCAAGGTTCAACAAAAATAAAGAAAAAATTAATATGTTAAGTTTGGGGAAGGTGAAATGCTGCTCTCATAATACGCCGTTTTATTCATTAAACGATAGTTGAAAAAAATAAGTGCCCTTGTTATTCTTTGAATTAAACTAATGGGGGCGAAAAGCATGGAATCGTTAAAAAGTAATCTTTTTTTGACCAGAGAAGCATATTTGGAAGCTTTTGAAACAATCATGACACCTTTAAAAACGGCTATTTTAACATCAGAAAAACCTGGCGTAAATTTCGGGTCCAGTGGTGCTGTCTATGATCAGCAACATGCTGAAATGGAAGCGCTCATTCGACCATTATGGGGAATTGGACCGTATTGGGTTACTTGTAAAGATGATGTTTTAAGAGATGCTTATGTGGAAAAATTAATCGCAGGAACTGATCCGTCATCCCCAGACTATTGGGGCGATATTGTTGATTATGATCAATATATTGTGGAAGCAGCAGCATTATCTTTAACTTTATTGCTTCATAAGACATATTTTTGGTCCTGTTTTTCTGAGAAACAGCAAGAAAATATCATGGTTTGGTTAAATAAAGCACTTGGTTGTAAAATTCCTAAAAATAATTGGACGTTTTTCAAAGTGCTCATTCGTTTGGCACTCGAGGGATGTGGACAAGTGATTAACCAAGCGGAACTAGAGGAAGAATTGGCGTTGATTGAACGCATGTATTTAGGTGATGGTTGGTATATGGATGGTAAAACTACGCAAAGAGATTATTATATTTCGTTTGCTTTTCATTATTATAGTTTGATTTATGTCAAATTTATGCGAGAAAGAGATCCTGTTCGTGCGAAACGTTTTACAGAACGAGCCGTTATGTTCGCGCAGGACTATCTGTACTATTTTGATGAGGAGGGCGAAGCGTTACCTTACGGACGTAGTCAAACGTATCGGTTTGCTCAAGGAGCGTTTTTCGCAGCTTTGATATTTGCAGAAGTAGAGGCGTTACCTTGGGGACAAATAAAAACGCTGTTAGCAAAACATTTACACTGTTGGATGCAACAGACTATTTTCACTTATGATGGTCGGTTGTCCATTGGCTATCATTACGAAAATTTAGTAATGGCAGAAGGTTATAACGCACCAGGCTCTCCGTATTGGGCTTTTAAAACATTTTTGTTGCTCGCAGTGGATCAAGACCATCCGTTTTGGCGTGCTGAACCGCTGGCGATAAAACGAGAAGAAAAGCGTTTGATAGAAAAGGGAAACATGTTATTAATCCATCCTAAAATGAAAACGCATGTCCTCGGCTATCCTGCAGGACTATGGCTTGAAAATCAAGCACATGCTGCGGCTAAATATAGTAAATTTGTCTATTCTAGCCGCTTTGGTTTTAGCGTTCCCAAAGCTGGTGCGCGTTATGAGGAGGGGGCTTTTGATAACGTATTGGCTGTTTCTCGTGATGGTGAATATTTTCGTGTTAAAGGGAAAGTTCATGATTTTTATTTAACAGAGGAGCAAGTTTATTATAAATGGCTACCTTTTCAAGAAGTAGAAATTGAAACAACCATTTATCCTTTTGGAGAATGGCATGTTAGAGTACATGAAATAGTGACATCGGTTCCATTAAAAGTGCGAGAAGGAGGATTCAGTCTACCGTTACTTGGAAAATTTTCAGAAAAAGAACTTGGTAAAGAGTGGGCTAGAGTCGATTCAGGAGAATTGTGTTCGCAAATAGTTGCAATTGAAGGGTATGACCACGCAGGTATTCTTCAACCTGAACCCAATACATCGTTGTTTTTCCCAAGAACAAGTTTACCTTATTTACAAAAAGAGCTACCAATAGGAACGCATCGCCTGATTTGTTTGGTAGGTGGTGTGACAAGGGAGGAATAAAAAATGATAAAAATCGAATTGAAAAATAAAGACAATCAGATTATTACTGGCCGAATCGATCACGAGAAGCCAGAAGCGCCATTCGTGGCGGAGGGAGACACGTTAGCGGTATTAGCAATTAAACAGTACCTTTATCAAGTTGGCGATAAAATTGTAGTGACTTATACAGGGGCTACCCCTTATTTGATGGTTCAATTAGATGAAACTTTGGCTCCTTCATTGATTTATCTAAAAGAAAAAGTTTGGGAATATCAAATTCCATTAGAAGAATCTGCTCGAAAAGCTTTTGTTGATACGGCCTTTCATTCAGCAAGGCACCAAATAATGGTTCGACAAGCGCACACGTTTGAAAAAGACAATTATCAAAATCTTTCTATGAATACACATGACCAAAAAGAATATTCAGGAGCCTATCCTCATGCGTATGCAAACGTTGAAACGAGAGACGATGCTGTTTTCTTTGCGAAAAATGCGATTGATTCTAAGTTTGGTAACCTTTCTCATGGCTCGTATCCATTTGCTTCTTGGGGAATTAACCAAAAAAAGGAGGCACAGTTAACGATTGACTTTGGCAGACCTGTAGAAACGGACTGGATCCGCTTGCTATTTCGGGCGGACTACCCACATGATAGCTATTGGGAGGAAGTCACTTTAGCTTTTTCAGATGGTGAGGAACGAGTAGTTGCCACAACGAATACCACCTGTTTTCAAGAAATAAAGTTCCCAATGAAAACAACACAAACTTTGACATTAAAATGCTTACGAAAAGCGCTGGACTCTTCTCCATTTCCAGCGTTGACCCAAATTGAAGTATTCGGTCGGAATAAATAACAAGAGGTCGGGACAGAACCGTTTAGCTCCGAGAAATAAGAAGAAATTTCCGAAAATTGATCTTTGATTTTTGGAGACCAAGTAGGTATTGTTCATCATCGAATCACTACGTTCTTCGTGATTCTCAACAATTTCGGCTTATTTCCGAAGGACCTTCAACTCTTAGAGCTTTAGCTCTTAGAAGTTGTTGAGATCGGAGCAACGCGTAGTGTTGGTTCTGTTCCCGCCGTTTATCAGTTTTTGAGCGTGGAGCAAAAATCCAAAGTGATTTTTGTCCCACGCTCTTGTTTTTAAGAGAAATAATCAAGAAAGGTCGCTTTTTATTTTCTTTTACGTTATAATACAATAAGTTAATATGTTAACAAGTTAAGGAGTGGTGGAGATGTGTAGTCAAGAAAATAAACAAAGACTGATCTCTCTAGGAGAAAATGTCACAGATGAATGGATTCAAACGCAATTAAATGAATGCGTTTCAAAAATTGCTAAAAATATGCAGCGTTTCGGAACACAGTTTCCTTCAGCTTGTGCTACGAATGGTCGATATCGTCTCAAAGCTAACGATGATTGGACCAATGGCTTTTGGACAGGCATGCTTTGGCTGGCATATGAGTGGTCTCACCAAGAAAAATTTCGTTTACTGGCAATGGAAAATATTGACAGCTTTCAACAACGATTAGAGGAGCATTTTGTTTTGGACCACCATGACATTGGTTTTTTATATAGTCTATCGGCGGGTGCTGGGTATAAAATTACCGGTGATGAGCGCTGTAAACAAGAAGTGCTAGCTGCCGCTGAAGTATTGTCAGCACGATTCCAAGAAAATGGCTCCTTCATTCAAGCGTGGGGCCATTATGGTGATCCCAAAGAATATCGATTAATTATCGACTCATTAATGAATTTACCGCTTTTATTTGAAGCAACTAAATTATCTGGAAATAGGGTTTATGAGGAAATTGCCTCACGTCACTATCATACGTTAATGAAAACGGTGATTAAATCCGATGCGACAACTTATCATACCTATTATTTTGATCCAGAAACAGGCAAACCAAAACATGGAGCTACGCATCAAGGACATAGTGATACTTCCATTTGGGCACGAGGCCAAAGTTGGGCAATTTTAGGGATTCCCCTAAACGAAACATTTCTCCATTCCCAACCATTTCCAGAAATGTATCCACAAATAGTGGAGGTTTTTCTAGCTCATTTGCCAGCAGATTTAATTCCCTATTGGGATTTTGATTTTAATGACCAAATGCCATCTGACAAAGATAGCTCGGCGCTGGCAATTGCGGCATGTGGTTTATTGGAAGCAGACAAACTACAGGCTTTTCCTCAAGCAAAAGAGCTTGCCAAAGGAATGAGTTATCAATTAGGAGAATATTATCGTACGAAAAATGATTCCGAAAATGAAGGACTGCTACTCCATGGTGTTTACGCACATGCAGAAGGAAAAGGGATTGATGAACCCAACTTATGGGGCGATTATTTTTACATGGAAACCTTAATGCGTTTAGCAAAACCATCATGGCAAAGATACTGGTAAAGGGGAAAAATGATGCAAACGTTTGAGATTAAAGAAGACTTTTTATTAAATGGACAACCAATAAAAATTATTAGCGGGGCGATTCATTACTTTCGAATGACACCTAGCCAATGGGAAGATAGCCTCTATAATCTGAAAGCTTTAGGAGCTAATACAGTAGAAACCTACATTCCTTGGAATATTCATGAACCAGAAGAAGGCGTATACGATTTTGAAGGAATGAAAAACATTGAAGCATTTGTCCGCTTGGCAGAAAAACTGAATTTACTAGTTATTCTGCGTCCTTCGGCTTATATTTGTGCAGAATGGGAGTTTGGTGGCTTACCAGCATGGCTTTTGAAAGAAAAAGGTGTACGATTACGTTCGACAGATCCTATTTTTATGACTAAAGTTCGTAACTATTTTCAAGTATTATTGCCTAAACTAGCACCGCTGCAGATAACACAAGGTGGACCAGTGATCATGATGCAGGTTGAAAATGAATATGGGTCCTATGGCATGGAGAAAGCGTACTTGCGACAAACCAAGCAGATAATGGAAGAACTGGGGATTGAGGTTCCTCTTTTTACATCTGATGGCGCTTGGGAAGAGGTTTTGGATGCGGGTACGTTAATTGAAGAGGATGTTTTTGTGACAGGAAATTTTGGCAGTCATTCGAAAGAAAATGCTGCCGTTTTGAGAAAATTTATGACTCGTCATGGTAAAAAATGGCCATTGATGTGCATGGAATACTGGGATGGGTGGTTCAATCGTTGGGGTGAACCAGTGATTCAGCGAGAAGGTACCGACTTGGCGAAAGAAGTAAAAGATATGCTGGCAGTGGGTTCTTTAAATCTCTATATGTTTCATGGAGGAACAAATTTCGGCTTTTATAACGGGTGTTCGGCGCGAGGTGCAAAAGATTTACCTCAAGTCACTAGCTATGATTATGATGCTTTATTAACAGAAGCAGGAGAACCAACAGAAAAATATTATGCCGTTCAAAAAGCAATTAAAGAAGTATGTCCAGAAGTTTGGCAAGCACAACCACGCACGAAAAAACTGGGGAATTTAGGAAGCTTTCCAGTAACTGCTAGCGTATCCTTATTCGCAGTAAAAGATCAAATGATGACACCGAAGACCACCGCGTATCCATTAAGTATGGAAGAAGCTGGCTCAGGCTATGGCTACTTGCTTTATTCGTTTGATTTAAAAAATTATCATCATGAAAATAAACTAAAAGTGGTCGAGGCCAGTGATCGTTTACACATTTATGTAGATGGAGATTTAGCTGCTACCCAATATCAAGAGACAGTTGGAGAAGAGCTACTGATTTCAGGGCAAACTGAAAAAGACACACTTGCGTTAGATATCTTAGTGGAAAACTTAGGTCGCGTTAATTATGGCTTTAAATTAAATAATCCGACACAAAGTAAAGGAATTCGAGGTGGAGTGATGCAAGACATTCATTTTCACCAAGGCTATCAACACTATCCCTTAACTTTTTCACAAGAGCAATTAGCCAAGATTGATTACACAGCTGGAAAAAATCCATTGCAGCCTTCATTTTATCAAGTAACATTTGAATTAGAACAGCTAGCAGACACGTATATTGACTGTCGAGGCTACGGCAAAGGATTCGTTGTGGTCAATGGTCATCATCTAGGTCGTTATTGGGAAATAGGACCCATTCATTCGCTGTATTGTCCCAAAGAATTTTTACAGCAAGGACAAAATGAAGTAGTAATTTTTGAAACAGAGGGAATTGAAATTGAGTACTTGAAATTTACGAATCAAGTAATCATAGATTAAAAAAATAGAAGTAGAAGCTGAAATTTATTCGGCTTCTACTTCTATTTTGGTTTTGAAATATTTCCAATGTTTATAACTAATAATATATTCAGCAACACTACCATCTGCGAGATAGGAATGTTTAACTTGTTTAACAGCGGGTTCACGAAAACTTAATTGAAGTAAATTCAATAACTCAGCATCTTCGGGAAAGACAATTTCATTTGTTTCTACAGAAGCCAACGAGAAGAGGTCTACTGAAAAATCTTTACGGACTCGTTCATACACACTTGCATAAGCTGTGAGGTCCTTTGAGAGCGGCTCTTTAACAAGCTTTTTGGGAAGATGTGTGATATGTACGAGAAAGGGTGTATCTTCAGAATAGCGTACACGCTTGATTCTATAATAAGAAGCGTTAGCTGGTAAGCCTAATTCCTTTAAAATTTCGGCTTGATTATCTTCTTCAATTGAAAGGACTTTAACTTTTTCAGAGTCTAAAGAATGCAACTCGATATCAGAAAATTTTACATTTTGAGAAACTTTTGATTTCGAAACAAAGGTCCCTTTTCCTTGGATACGATACAAGTAACCTGCACTGGTCAGCTCATTCAGTGCTTTGACAGCTGTGATAGAACTAACAGCATATTTTCGTTTAATATCGGCTTCAGAATAAAATTTATCACCAGGAATAAAGGTATGATTTTTTATTTCACGTAAAAGGTCTTGTTTAATTTGTTCATATTTAGGTAACATGCGATTGCCTCCATTCTAGTAATCGAATGAATTAAGCATAACATGTTAACTAGCCTTTAGCAAACACTTTGAAAAAGAGGAAAGACAATTTTTATTTAAAGAATTCAAAAAAATAAATTCAATATATTAAGATATTAGGTTTACGGATAACTTAGTATATGTTATAGTAAGTTCGTAGAGAACATAACATGTTAAGTAGGGTCACCTACATCTAGGGAGGGAAATTCGTGGAAAACATTGTACTAATTAGTCATGGTAGCATGGCTGAAGGCGTCAAAGTTAGCTTAGAAATGATCGTTGGTCGGCAAGAACACGTGCATACAGTCTCATTACGACCAGATAGCGACAATCTTCAATTTGAGAAAGAGCTAAATGAAAAAATGAAAGCCCTTAACGGTACGACACTGATTATTGCTGATTTACTAGGAGGAACGCCATGTAACGTGGCAACTAAGAATTATTTGAACGTTGACGGAGTGGAAATTATTGCAGGGATGACGCTCTCTGTTGTGATTGAAGCAGTGGTTAATCAACAGGCTTCGATTAAAGAATTAGTTTGTTTAGCACAAGAAAATATTGTTGATGTAAAAGCTGGGATGAATCAAGCAGAACAAGAGATTTCAGAAGCCAGCAAAGAAAAAGAGTTAAGTAACTATAGTCAATATGCTGGAAAAGAAAATATTGTAAACACACGGATTGATGAACGGTTAATTCATGGACAAGTAGCGGGAATTTGGTCGACAAGTCTTAGTACACAGCGAATAATTGTAGCCAATGATGAGGCGGCTACAGATCCTTTACAAAAATCATCTTTGAGAATGGCAGCGCCTTCTTCGATGCGTTTATCTGTTCTTGGAGTAGAGGCTGCCGCTAAAAATATTCAATCAGGAAAATATGGTAAACAGCGTTTATTTTTATTATTTAAAAATCCGAAAGATGTGCTCCGCTTTATCGAAGCGCAAGGACCTATCAAGACTGTAAATGTTGGGAATATGAGTTACAAAGAAGGAGCACGCGAAGTAACAAAAAGTATTCAAGTTTTACCAGAAGAAGAACAAATTTTTGAAACAATCGCTTCAAAAGGCGTCACTGTGACAGCCCAATTAGTTCCAAACGATCCAGTCGTTGATTTTATGAAAAAATTACGCGGCTAAAACTGTCAGACTAAGAAAGAATATTTTTAAATTTAGGAGGAAATTTCAATGCATTTAGCAGCGTATCAAATTATTTTAATTACTATTTATGCGTTTATTGCTATTAATGACTCACTTATTTCAAATACGTTGACGCAACCAGCTATTGCTGGAATGATTTCTGGAATGATTATGGGAGATTTAAAAACTGGTTTAATGGTTGGCGGCACTCTTCAATTAATGCGTTTAGGAATTGCTGCTTTTGGTGGAGCATCGGTACCTGATTATTTCACAGGGGCTGTTTTAGGAACAGCTTTCGCTGTAATCTCTGGAAAAGGAGCGGAGTATGGCATTGGTTTAGCTGTTCCTGTTTCTCTGTTGATGTTGCAACTAGATGTAGTGGCCCGTTTTTGTAATGTCTTTTTACTTCATAGTGTCGATAAAGCGATTGATAAGATGCAAGTAAAACGGATTCCACGTTTAGTTTTATCTGGTTCTGTTCTATGGGGACTGTCTCGTGCCATTCCGATTTTATTAATGTTATTAGCGGGGGATGCTGTAGTAACAACGATTACCGATAACATGCCAGAATGGCTAATGACGGGCTTAAAAACAGCTGGAGGAGTATTACCTGTTGTCGGTGTAGGGATTTTATTACGTTACTTGCCAACGAAGCAATATATCCCCTATTTACTATTAGGCTTTTTCTTAGCGGCTTATTTAAAAGTTCCAATGTTAGGTGTTTCGATAGTTGGGATGGTAGCAGCGATGCTTGTATTTAAACGTGATGGGGCAAAAAGCACGACACAAGCAACAACAGGAAATGGTGATTTTGAAGGAGGATATGACGGCGATGAGTAAGCATAAACTGACAAAAAAAGAATTAAATGCAATTAGCTGGCGTTATATTTTAGGAAGCCAATTAAACTGGAACTATGAACGTATGATGAGTTCAGGATATTTATACGGCATCTTACCCGTTTTAAAAAAATTCTATGATCATGATGAAGCACAATTTCAAGATATGATGCGCACACACAATCAATTTTTTAACACCAATGCTATTTTTGGGAATTTAATTATGGGGATTGATGTTGCGATTGAAGAGCAAGATGGCTATAAAGCGAAAGAAACAATTATTGCGCTAAAAACAGCTCTGATGGGTTCTTTGGCAGGTGTTGGAGACTCTTTATTCCACGTTATTTGGGGGACGATTTTCGGCTCTGTTGCAGGGACACTGGCTCAAAATGGTTCGGTGGTTGGCTGTGTTATTTGGATTATTGCAAATATTGCACTATTGTTTGGTCGTGCCGCGCTCTTACCACTTGGTTATAAGCAAGGGGTCAAACTAGTGACGACCTTAAAAGACAAGTTATCTGCCTTTACGAATGCAGCAACTGTTCTTGGTGTGACTGTGATTGGTGCCTTAATTCCTTCAGTTATCAAGGCGACAGTTCCTTTTGTTTATAAAAAGAACGGGGTCGAATTAGTTATTCAAGATACGTTAGATGCGATTTTGCCTTCCTTAGTTCCAATCTTACTTGTTCTTTTAACTTATTGGATGTTAGGTCAAAAGAAATTAAATTCCACACGAGTGATTTGGATTATTTTAATTTTATCGATTGTTTTGAGTGCCTTTGGTATTTTGGCGTAAAAAGTATATTAAGTGATTTTCAGAGAGTCGGAGAGTGTAGAAAGTATTTTTCTTCACTCTTTTTCTCTGATTTGTATGTAAGCGTTTTACAATAATTTTTAGGAGGAGAAAGAATGAAAAACAGGAAAATATGGTTAATGCTGGTCGGACTGTTTACTGCTTTGACGAGTGGATTTATGGGAACCACTCTTACTTTTGCAGAAGAAAACGAAGCGAGCCAAACGATTGAGCAACCCTCTTACATTTCAGATTTCCCCAATCAAGTTGGGCATTGGCAAGATTTGGTGGGAACAGCAGAAAAAAAGAATGATTCTGCTGGTTTATGGATCGCAAACACGAAGCAAGGGACAAACCTCGAATCTGTCTCTATCAATCTTGATGCACGCGAACAATCTTCAGGAGATCTTGAACTAACCTTTTTATATGAAGGACAAAGTAACTTCGGATTGGTTTTTCGCGGAGATAAACAAAAGACGAGTCAATGGCAATCTTTTGCTTATAATCGTGACGGCCGCTGGCAATTAGGACAACCAGGCGGTAAATGGCTAACTAATATTCCGGGGCCAACATTACTAAGTGGCCAACAATATAAACTGCTGGTTCGCTATGACGGAAAAAAATTCAGACATTCCTGAATGATCAAGTATTTTATGAAAATGAAGAGGTTCATTATCCTGATGGTACGTCCATTAATGATGACTGGACGGGCGCTGTAGGAATTAGACTATTTGGTAATCTATCAAAGCTGAATATCATTTCTATGAAAAGTGGCTCCGTTGGTAGCATTCCTGTTGTCGATTCATCTGCAGAATACCGAGGATTAAAAGAAAAATGGCGAAATCAGCTTGTTTCAAAAGAATATGATTCAACTAACCAAGCGCTTGTAGACTACGTCCAAAAAATCTCCAATGAAGCAACAGAACTCGATCAAACGATGAATAAAGAGCCGAACCGCAACTATTTATGGCCACTAGAGCCTGGCAATACGCCATCGGCTGATTTAACGACTCAATTTACCAAATTGCAAAAATTAGCGTTAGCCTATGGAACGAAGGGGAGTACGCTTTACCAAGATGACAAATTGGCAGCAACCATTATTGATGGCTTAGATTTTATGGTAACGCAAAAAGGATATGATGGGAAAAAGTACCACGGAAATTGGTGGGACTGGCAAATTGGTGTGCCACAGAAGTTTCTTAATATTCTAATGATTTTAGAGGATAAAGTTTCTCCGGAAAAGCAACAAATCTATACAAATGCGCTGAGCAGTTATGTCCCAGATCCGTTTAAACAGTTGTATACAAAACCACAAGGAACGTTTGTGGATTTAGCTTTTATCCCAAATTTTGTGACATCAGGAGCGAACCGAACGGACTTAGCTTTAACTGTTTTGGGGTTAGGAATTTTACAAAAGGATAGCGGGAAAATTAACCAAGCATCCAGTAGTATCGTCGATGTATTTAAATTAGTCACAAAAGGTGATGGTTTTTACCAAGATGGTTCTTTTATCCAGCACAATAACATTCCTTATACAGGTTCGTATGGCAATGTTTTGGTGAAAGGGGTTGGACAAATTTTGGCCATTACAGCAGATTCATCTTTTCAAATGGATGCAACTCTTGTGACAGAATTTGTTGAAAATGTTGATCGTGCCTTTCTTCCTTTGATTTATAAAGGTGAAATGCTACCAACTGTGAATGGCCGTTCCATCTCAAGAGCCCCAGCAGTTGGAAAAACAGGTTATGGCTCAACTACCATGTATAATTTATTAATTGTGGCTAAATTTGCTCCTAATAATTATCAAAAGAAATTTCAAGAAGCCGTTAAATATTGGATGAAGGAGAACCCAGATTATTATTTGACAAATGCTCGTGATTTTAATGATTTACAGATGACTATGCAACTTTTAACTAATCCAGAAATTACGGGAGGGCAACTTCCTTTTACAGGCACGAAACTTTATGCTTCGATGGATCGATTTGTCCAACGCACACCTAGTTATATGTTTGGGCTAGGCTTGTATTCAAAGCGCACTGCATCTTTTGAAGCAGGGAACAAAGAAAATAAACGTGGCTGGCACACTGGTGACGGAATGATGTACGTATATAATGATGACGGGGTTCAATTTAATTCCAGCTATTGGCCAACTGTAGATCCCTATCGACTACCAGGAACAACGGTAGATACCATTTCTTTGGCAGATGAAGTTTCAGCATTTACAACAATCACATCGAAAGAGCAATGGGTTGGTGGAGTAACGTCAGACAATCAGGCAGTAGTAGGGATGGCTCTTAATAAAGACGGGACCAAAAATAATGGGAAACTTTTACCTATGAACCTACAAGCTAAAAAATCTTGGTTTGTATTAAATGGGCAAATTATCGCATTAGGCGCAGGAATTAAAGGGGATACAGAAGCTTCGATTGAGACAGTTGTTGATAATCGTTTGTTAAATGATGCGTATCAGTATCAAGTGCTATCAAATATTGGGGAGATTCATGAGAAAAATGAAACGAGTAAAAAACAATGGTTATTACTAAAGTCGGATCATTCCAATGCTAATATGGGTTATTATTTTCCAGAAGAAACAACGGTAAATGTTAAAAGTGAAACTAGAAAAGGAACCTATAAAGCAATTAATGAAGCATTTCCAAGTGATAAAGAATATGTAGGTGATTATCGAACATTTACGATTCAACAGGGTCAACACCCAACGAACGAGCATTATGCTTATGTAGTTTTACCAGGAATCGATGAAACTGATTTAAAAACATATGCTGCCAAAAAAACAGTAGAAGTTCTCTCAAATACAGAAGAAATTCAAGCAGTTAAGCAAGAAGAAGAAGGCTATCTTGGGGTTAACATTTGGTCAGAAACTGGCGGTACAATAGCAGGGATTACCTCAAATAAAGCTATTTCTTTAATGAGAAAGACACAACAACACCAAAAAACGTATACTTTCTCTGATCCCACACAAACAACTAAGACACTGACTTTAAAAATACCAAAAGATTACAGCACAGTAATTAGTCAAAGTGACGGAATCACTTATGATGATGCAACAGAAACCTTTACTATTAATTTTGAAAATGCTGCAGGAAATAGTAAACAAATTATTGTAGAATAACTAAAAGAAATCAAAGTAGCCTCAAATTCCAGTTTAATCGGAATTTGAGGCTACTTTGTTGAAATTATTTAAGATTCTAACATTTCTGCAGGTAATAAAATCGTTTCACGATGGCCATCATCAAAAGCAAAAATTCGCGACGGATATGCCGTAGAATAACTAAATGGTAAGTCGATGGCCATTTCTACTGAACTATTTTCTTGAGAAAAATGGACAGTCACTTTGCCATTATTGTTCAACAAATCAAAGTGAAGTAAGTCGTTTAAAGGGATAACCCCTTTTAGATTTAAGTCAATAATCAACCAAATACTATCAATTAAGCCACTAGGTAAGCTAGAAACAACACCTAATGAAGCATAGCGGCTACGGTCACTATCAAAACGTTCAAACATATGGATGACCTCCTTTTTGTTTACTTACTTTTAGTATACTGCAAATTTAAAAAAAAGAAATTGTTTCGTTTGAAAATATTGCGTAGATTAGCAAAAATTTAATATTCCTCTGTAGCTTCCTAGCTTTGCAGGTGTCATCATTTATGTGAAGAAATCAAGACATGCAGTAAAAAGAAAATGGGACGTACGTTGTTTCAACGTACATCCCATTTCTAAAACTTAAGAGAATCAGCTGAACAAAAGTGTACTCTTTATTCGGCTAATTCTGGTTCAGTCGTTTCAGCAGCTGTTCCTTCTTCTTCTTCAGGAGCAGTTTGTGCTTCAACAATAGCAACTAGTTGTTCTTCTGGATCAGTTAAAATTTCATAGTCTTTGTGTTCAGGTAAATCAGCGATTGTAAGAGCATCACCAATTTCTAAGTTTGTAATATCTACTTCAATTGATTCTGGCAATTTATCTGGTGTGGCTGCCACTAAAACAGTGTACAAGTTTTGTGCTAAGGTACCCCCAGCTTTCACACCTGCAGATTCACCAATTAATTGAACTTCTGCTTCGACTTCTGTTGTTTCTTTCATATTTACAGATAAGAATTCAACATGAAGCATTTGACCAGTAAAGGTATCTAATTGTGCTTTCGACATTAATGTGTTGATGTTTTTGCCATCAACTGTCATTTTAATAACGGTGTTAGCACCATGTTCGCGTAAAATTTTTGATAAGTCTTTTTCTTCAAAATAGATTGGTGTACTTTCAATTTGGTAACCGTAAACAATGGCAGGTACTTTCCCTTCGTGACGTAGCTGATTTCTTAGTGAACGTGGACGGATAGCTCTTTCTTTAACTTCTAATTGTACTGACATAACCTAATTCCTCCTTGAAATAATGAGTGATTTGGTTAAACTCAGAAACAAAACATAATGGAAAAAAGAAACTCTTTTTTCAGTTGTTCTTGTCTAGAAAAATGCTAACAATAATCAAAAAATCCCCACAAATATTGCCAGGCAACACTCATGGGAATGGTTCATTGTTATCGTTGTTCTCTCCCAGGTCATTACGCTGTTTTTGAGAAACCTTTATTTACTTTACTTATTAACCGTAACACTTATATTTTTATACGTCAAGGAATTACCTTTTTCTACTTTTCATCTTTAACGGATTCCACTATACTAATACCAGAATGGAGCGGAACAATGCGATTAGATAAATTACTAGAAGAACTTCAGTTTGGATCACGCAAAACGGTGAAACGATTAATCAAAGGCAAGCAGGTCACTGTGGATGGCATCGTGACTTTAAATGAAAGCCAAAACGTCGATGCGCAATTACAAATGATTAAAGTAAAAGGACAATTAATTTCGCATAAGACACATGTGTACTATATGTTGAATAAGCCAAAAGGTGTGGTTAGCGCTGTCTCAGATGCATCTAAAAAAACAGTCATTGATTTGATTGCGCCGCAAGACAGACGCCCTGGTCTTTATCCAGTGGGCAGACTCGATGGCGATACGGAAGGGTTACTTCTATTAACAGATAATGGACAATTAGGGTATCAATTAATTCGGCCAAATAAAGAAGTAGCGAAATGTTATGAAGTGAAAGTCAATGGTTTGGTCTCTGCAGAAGATTGTGCTAAATTTAAAGATGGGATTGTTTTGCAAGGAGGCATTCAATGTAAGCCAGCAAAAATAACTGTTCTTGCAGCGACTGAAACGGAGAGTCATGTTTTCCTGACTATTCAAGAAGGAAAATTTCACCAAGTGAAAAAAATGTTTTTATCTGTGGGGAAAAAAGTGACTGCTTTAAAACGCCAAACTATGGGGCCGTTGCGGCTAGATCCGCAATTACCTTTAGGTGCTTATCGTTCATTAACAAGAGAAGAGTTACAATTGCTATTGCCTTATTTTTTTATTGAAAAACAACAAACAAGCAAAGCGTTACCGAGTAATTTGAAAAGAGAAGAGGAACGGAAATGAAAACATTGCTTTTTGATGTTGATGATACATTGTTAGATTTTAAATTGGCTGAAAAGAAGGCGCTTCATGCCTTGTTTGAAGAAGAAAATGTACCATTTACATCTGAAGTCGAGTCAACATACCACCGAATTAATCAAGGATTATGGCGTTCATTTGAAGAAGGGAAAATAACAAAAGATGTTCTCCTTGATACACGGTTTGGTTTATTGTTTGACGCGTTTAATCGAGAAGTTGATAGCGTTAAAATGGGAGAAAACTACCGAGAATATTTAAGCCAAGGACATGACTTGCTTGGCAATAGTCAACGTATTTTGGAAAAATTAGCACCCCATTATGATTTATATATTGTGACAAACGGAGTGGCAAAAACACAGTATCGTCGGTTGGAAGAGTCGAAATTAATGCCTTATTTTAAAGATATTTTTGTTTCAGAAGAAGTGGGTTATCAAAAACCGATGAAAGAGTATTTTGATTTTGTTTTTGAGCGGATTCCTAATTTTAGTCGAGAAAAAACAATGATTATTGGCGATTCTTTGCATTCAGATATTCAAGGAGGCCAACAAGCGAAAATTCAAACTGTTTGGCTCAATCCGACCTCCGCTCCAGCAACACCAACCATTCAACCCAATTATACGATTCAACAGCTAGATGAGTTGTTACCAATTCTTGGGCATTAAAAAACAACATTTCCTGTACAGGAAATGTTGTTTTTTAACTTAAATGTAACCGTAAGCGAACCATATCTTTTAAAGGCAAGCCGTTTTCCATAATGGGCTCATCATAATGATGGATAAAAAAATCTGGTTCAATATGTGTCATTCGAAAACCGACTTTTTGGTAGAGATATAGCTGTTGAAAGCCTGTGCTCCCAGTCCCAATCTCCAAGTAATCATACTTTTCTTTTTTGGCAAAATCAATGGCAAAATGTAATAACTCTTGTCCGATGCCCCGCCCGCGGCTTTCTTCTGAGACAGCGATGTTTACGATTTCCAATGTCCGTGGGTGAGTCGGCAACAGGACTAAAATTCCTTGAAGTTCTTCAGTCTGATAGTCAAAGCAAATGCCGCGGGTAATGTAATCTGCCACCATTTTTTTTGAGGGATCTGCCTCATAAAGAAGAGCGTAATGCGCAGTTGTAAGTGCTTCTTTTTTGACTTTTTTAATCATAGGTAGGATTCTCCTTTTATTGATAAGTATACTGTAATTGAAAGAAGTGTGGGCAGATTTTTCATAAGAAGATAAAAATCACATGAAAAGTCTTGGAAAAGGTCTGGCATTCTTCAGAGTTTTCATTATAATAGTAAAAGACAATGAAGTTTTTGAAAAGAAAGAGGTTTATACATGAAAGATAGTCAGCCAATTATCATTGGTGTTACTGGCGGATCAGGAAGCGGAAAAACCAGTGTTAGCCGTGCGATTTTTAATAATTTTCCCGATCATTCAATTATGATGTTAGAACAGGATTCTTATTATAAAGATCAGAGCCATTTGAGTTTTGAAGAACGTTTAAATACCAATTATGATCATCCTTTTGCGTTTGATACAGATTTATTGATTCAACATGTTGAACAACTGTTAAATTATCAAGCCATTGAAAAGCCAGTTTATGACTACGTTGCGCATACAAGAAGTACAGAAACGGTGATCCAAGAACCGAAAGAAGTAATTATTCTTGAAGGGATTTTAATTTTAGAAGATCGCCGCTTAAGGGATTTAATGGATATTAAAGTGTATGTGGATACAGATGATGACATCCGTATTATTCGTCGAATCAAGCGTGATATGGAAGAACGTGGCCGTACTTTGGATTCTGTGATTGAACAATATTTGACAGTCGTCAAGCCCATGTATCACCAATTTATTGAACCTACAAAACGTTATGCAGATATCATTGTGCCAGAAGGTGGCGAAAACCACGTCGCTATTGATTTAATTAATACAAAAGTGGATAGTATTTTAACAAAAATGTAATAGTCAGCTTAAATAGCCGTCTCTATATCAGAGTCGACTGTTTAAGCTTTTTTTGACTTTTAAAGGGTGGTTTTATCAAATATTTTAAGGGATAGCTAAAAAGTTGAAAATATTGCAAGAAACAATATGCTATAATTTTTTAAAGGAAAAGGAGGGAAGGGAATCTGAATGATAAAAAGAGGTGAGGTTTTTTATGCGAATCTCTCACCAGTTGTTGGTTCTGAACAAGGTGGGATTCGGCCTGTCCTGATTATTCAAAATAACAAAGGTAACTTATTTAGTCCAACGTTGATTGTTGCACCGATTACCCGTAACGTAAGCAAGCGGCTGCAACCAACGCAAGTCCTCATCGAAATTCCCCATAACGAGTGCAGGACGCCATCACTTATTTTGTTAGAACAAATTCGAACATTGGATAAAGAACGAATGCTACACAAGGTTTGTCAACTTTCTCGTGAAGAGATGGAACAGGTCAATCAAGCTTTAAAAGTTAGCGTTGGTATCCGTTAATTTACATATAAAGAAATCGTTTTGGGGAAACGGTTTCTTTTTTTTGAAATAGTTTCTAACTATTCGCTTTTCTCGTATAGCAAAAGAATTTCGAACATATCTGAATGATATTCAGATGATGTAAAATACTTTAATTTAGCAATCAAAGTATTTGAGGAGGGTAACCATTGACTAAAAAAAAGAAATTCATGATTCTAATTAGTTGTTTATTGCTCATTTTTATTTTAGGAATAGGAGGAAAAAAATACATGGATAGTAAAAGATTTCATGAAGAAATGTTGACGATTGTTAAAAGTGATGAAGCGAAAAAAGTTATTGAAGAAGGACTGCGAAATTTAGATCCAGATGCTTTAACTAGTGAAGGAATTATTAAGTCCTATGAAATTGATGAGGAGAGTGTGAAGCATAACCCAATGGGAGGGATCGATGGTGTAATATTTATCAATTCGGATAAAAATTTAGATATATTATTTAATTTAGATAAAAATAAGGATAATGGATTTTCCAGCAAATATGTAATTTCAGGATATTCAAATGATTTGAAAGAGGAATTAAAAAAGGAGAGAGAGAATGACTTTTACAGGTAATGAAAGAGTTGAAATCGCAAAAAAAGAATATCAAAATTGGGGTTTAAAAAAAGTAGTAGTACTTGATAATGGAAAAACAATTGGTTATGTCTCCCAAGTAAACGATAAATCCGCTGGTGAACAATCTTTTGTCATAACCGATCAATACGTTCCACCGACAGCATCTTTAAGCGAACGACAAGCGGTTACAGAAGTTACTGTTTTGTACCGGGGTTCAACAGCTCCTGATAAAGGGAATTTATTTGATTCGTCTAATCCGACGTATCAAGATGTTCGTTCAGATTGGTTGGAAAATGATATCCCTGCCGCGATGCAAATTATGAATGGCGGTGAAAGCGCAATTCCTCAATTAAAATCAGCCTCAACTACGTTACAAGAAACAATGAAAGCGTATCCGAATGCTTTAGTAGATATTTATGGACATTCGTTAGGTTCGATGAATGGTCAATATGCAGTTTCGGATTTGCCTGAAGTTTTTCATACACGTATTTCTGGTGTCTATATTTATCAAGGCCCTAACATTTATAGTATTTTAAATGAACAACAACAAATCACTGCTGATAAGTTAACGGATGCTGGTAAAATTTTTAATTTTATCGACACAAAAGATTTGATACCAATTGGTTATTCTTCTTCAAAAAAACAAGTGGGAACCTTGATTGAGGTGGAATCAAAAAAAGTTGATATGGTCACGCAACATATGTGGGGAGGCTATCAGTTCGATAAAGCGGGGAATATTATTTCTCGTTCTAAAGGAAATGCTCAGTTAGCACAACATGAGGCCAACAAAGAGATTGAGCGACTTACTACACTTCGTAAAAAAATGATACAAGGAAATGGTGGATTATCTTCGGCACAAGAAATTTTTATTGATGCGATGCAAGCAAAAGCAATTACTACAGGTTATAAGCATACAATTCAGACAGAAATTGATGGCCTTATAAAATGGTTAAAAAAAGAGATAGAGAATGCCCATGAACTTTGACAACATACAAAAGCAGATGCTCAGCGTTGGGGGCAACATCTAAGCGAAACAGAAAAAATAACTGCACTCGTGGAAGGAAATGTGACCGAATTTTCAACTGTTCATCAGCCAGTGAATGAATATGAAACTATATTAACAATGTTACGAAATATCCAAGCAGAATTAGATCAATTATTGGCTCAAATTAAGGCAACGATTGATCAACAAGTTGCAACAGATAGCGAGTTAGCAAATTATTTTTCTTAACTATGGGAGGGACTTAGGATGGAAAGAGAATTGGATAATCAATTTATGCTAAAAGAGGACCATTATTTTTCAGAAAAGAGACTATTAGAGAATCAGTTAGCACAAGTAATGGAGGAGAAAAGATTTTTTTTACGATATTTAGAGCAGCTCTCTCTGCAAGTGCAACGACTGACACCTTATTATGATGTTGAGCCAAATCGACAAATCGTATATCGGCTATTAATGAATAGCCGAGAAGAAGCAGAGCAACGTGTCAAAAAAGAGCAAGTAGCGATTGATCATCAATTAGAAGAGATAAGACGAGTATTTTATCAAGAACGACAGCATTATGAAGAAATGAAAAGACGAGCGAGGAGATAGGGATGTTAGAAGAATTACAAAAATCATTAGAAAAACAACTTATTAGAAATTTTGTTGCTAGTCAAAGTCAGGCAACGACTCAAAATAGAAAAAAGATGACTCAACAAACGCTTCAACAAATAAAGAAAACAATAAACGGAGCAACGACTACGTATTCAACTGATTTAAGCAAAGCAGCACAAGGGAAATGGGTAACTGCCGCAAAACAAGCTACTGAGAAAGTGACAAAAAAATTAGATTGGCTTGTTTAAGTAAAGAAGTGAAAATAATCTCTAAAAATAGTGAAGTAGGAAGGATTGTCTCCTAAAAGAAATTTATTTGATTACATAGCTCTTTAATTTTTCAATGAGATGCTTTATCTTTATAGAAGCATCAGAAAAAGAAAGAGGAGGCGATCACATGGATAAAATTCGTTATGGAATTATGAGTACTGCCCAAATTGTCCCAAGATTTGTATCAGGGCTTCGAGAAAGCGCGCAAGCTGAAGTGCGCGGGATTGCATCAAGGCGTTTAGAGAATGCTCAAAAAATGGCTAAAGAATTAGCGATTCCGGTGGCTTATGGCAGTTATGAAGAGTTATGTAAGGATGAAACAATTGATATTATTTATATTCCCACCTACAATCAAGGACATTACTCAGCAGCTAAGCTTGCGTTATCACAAGGAAAACCCGTCCTACTGGAAAAACCATTTACATTAAATACTGCTGAAGCAGAAGAACTCTTCGCAATCGCACAGGAGCAAGGGGTTTTTCTAATGGAAGCTCAGAAGTCTGTCTTTTTACCAATTACCCAAAAAGTAAAGGCGACAATTCAAGAAGGGAGATTGGGAGAGATTTTATGGGTTCAGTCAGTTACTGCCTATCCCAATGTGGATCATATTCCCTGGTTTTACTCGAGAGAAGCGGGTGGTGGAGCGCTTCATGGCTCAGGAAGTTATCCATTACAATACTTACAATACGTATTAGGGAAAGAGATTCAAGCGGTTACGGGAACCGCAACATATCAGCAAGGGGCGACGGATAGTCAATGTAATTTAGCTTTGAAATTTGCTGAAGGGACGCTGGGCAATATTTTTATTAATGTTGGTTTAAAGATACCTAGTGAAATGACCATTTGTGGTACAAAAGGGCAAATCGTTATTCCTAATTTCTGGAAAACAGATTGTGCTTATTATACAGATGCTCAAGGCAACACTGTCAAATGGTCTGAACAATTCACTAGTGAATTTACGTATGAAATCAATCATGTGAATCAATGTTTACAAGACAAAAAGTTAACTAGCCCAGTAATGACGAAAGAATTAACGATAGCAACCGTTAAAATTGTTGAAGGTTTTTATCAAGAATGGTTTGATAACGAATAATTACCACCACTTGCTATCCAAACTATTCTGTGTTAAAGTGTGTTTTATGCGACGAGTTGACTCAATCAGATAGCTTCGGCTATTCCGTTTTGACGGCTAGTGATTGTCAAACACAACGACACCAGATAGTACGGCTATCAGTTACCGGATTTGTAACGTGTCGGACAGAATACTTTTGTGGAGAAGGTTTCTGTCTATTTATGCAAATAAATAGTGTGGTATCCCTTAACAGTTACTACTGTTAAGGGATTTTTTTTGTATGAAAAGAGAAGTGTTGCACTTTTATAAGTGCAACTTTTTTGTGTTGTGGAACAGATAAAATAACGCTATAGTTTTAAGTGTAAAGGGAAAAGAAAAGAGGTGACAAGGCATGACCGTGTTGTTGTCCAAAAGAGCGATAAATATTTTATTGATGCTTTTGGATTTGGAAGGGAGTATTACCACGCAAGAATTAGCTGAGAACTTTACTGTCAGCGTTCGAACAATTAAGTATGATTTAGAAGATATTCGTGCTTGGTTTGAACAGCACGATGAGACACTTTATTCAAAACGAAATAAGGGAATCTGGCTAGATTTACCTGACTCTAAACGCTTACTGTTAAAAAATGAAATTATCGATGTCGATCGATTTGAAACCTATCCTGATCAAAAAAGACGAGTCAATGTATTGATTTTTCAGTTATTGTCAGTCAAAGGGTACTTAACGGCACAGCAGCTAGCAGATGAATTATTAGTGAGTCGAAACACAATTGTCAGTGATTTGGAACAGGTCGAACGATTGCTGCAAGCATATGATTTAACCTTAATTCGCCAAGCACGGCAAGGGTTTACAATTAGTGGTGAAGAAAGCAATGTACGCTTACTGATGGAATTTATCACTCAAAAAGAACTTACAGAATACGATATTTACCAAATTATGAACTATGTGACAAAGACAAAAGGGGCTGAAAAGATCCCTAAAATTAAATTTGGGTCAGGGACATTGTTTCAAGGTTGTTATCGTAGTGCATTGAAAAAAATGCGAAATTTAATTAATCCACTCGATCAAAATCAATTTGATTATGCCGAAATATTATCTATTACGTTGAGAGTGGCAATTGCCGCAGCACGTATGCAGATGGCACATACAATTGGGACTTACCGAGTGTTATCGCAAAAAACACGCTTTGAACAACGGAACGAAGTACCACTTTTACTTTTACAAGAGGTGTTTGAACGGTATGACTTGCCTTTATTAGCGGATGAATATTTTTATATTTATAGTGATTTATTCGGAACCCATCAACGGCAAGATATGGTTCAATTAACAAAGCAAGTGATTGAAAGCGTTTCAAAAGAGCTGAATTATCATTTTGTAAATGATCGCCAATTATTTACGAACTTGTTTGCACACCTGTCCTTACGTTTTACAAAAAAACATTTATTTATTAATGAATACAATCCGTTTTCTGAAGAAATCAAAGGAAAACACCCAGCGTTATTTTTAGCTATTCAAAGTGCCTGTAAACAATTAATTCAACGTTCTGTTTTGTTAGTCAACGATTCTTTCTGCGCATATATTGCGTTGCATTTTTTGGCAGCTCAGGAACGACAACAGCAGGAAGCTAAAGTTGTTAGGATTGTGTATGTTTGCTCGACGGGCTTAGGTGTGACCAGTTTAATTGAACAAAAAATTTTAGAGGAAGTACCAAACGTTGAACTCGCAGGATTTGCTTCTGTTTTAAATGCAACTGAAGTGATTCAAGCAGAAAAGCCCGATTTGGTATTGAGTATTTTCCCAATTGAAGAAATGACATACCCATTTATTAAAGTTAGTCCATTGTTGACGGACACAGACTTAAGTTTAATTCGGGAAGAGGTCGATAAAATTTTATTAGGGAAACGTCAAGGGAAGGGTGCCGCTCGCTCCACGAAATCTGATGTAATTGAAAAAAATGAACGGATACAAAGCCAAGATTTATTAGTAAAAGCGTATATTATTTATGAAGAGTTAAAACGAATGTTTCAAACAAAGTTACTGAGCGAATATCAAGAAGCCTTTTTACTTCACGTTTTATTAATGACACATCGGATTACGTTTAATAAACAATACGAAGAGATTCCTTGTAATAGAGAAGTATCTCATGAACGGCAAGAAGAAATTCGGCAAATTGAATGTTTATTTGCTAAAAATGAGTTACCTGTCAATCATGCTGAAATTTCAGCATTACTTAATTATTTAGAACAACCAAAGGAGGAAGAGGATGGAACTAGCAATGGAAGCACAGGAGATCATTCGACAAAGTGCTGAACCAGAAAAGCTACAATCGATTATCAAACAAACCAGTGCGCGATTAGCAGAAGCACAAATTGAACCAACGGAATTACAGTGGACGATTTTGATTAACCATCTCAATGAGATGCTGAATCGTTCAAGAGAAGGAACGACATTAGCTGGTGTTGATCGGACGTTATTTACGGAACTAACACCAGAAACGTTGAAAATTGCACAAGAAACAACAGAAGCAATTGGTCAGTTATCAGAAGATGAGTGGTATGTTTTAGCTGTTCATTTTGAAGTTGCTAAACAAAACAATTAATAGGAGGAAAAGTTATGATTACAGTAGTTATCGCAGATCGTTTAGGAAAAGGACAAAATGTTGCAAAAGGAGTGGAGCAAGCCGGTGGTCGCGCGGTTGTTGTTCCAGGAATGGGCGCTGATATGCGTTTAGGAGATGTGATGCAACAAGAAAAGGCTGATTTAGGCATTTCTTTCTGTGGCAGTGGTGGTGCAGGGGCGTTAACGGCTGCTACTAAATACGGGTATCCCGAAAGACATGGCATGCGATCAATCGAAGAAGGGGTAACAGCAATTAACGATGGGAAAACTGTTCTTGGATTTGGTTTTATGGATCAGGAAGAACTTGGTAAACGAGTAACTGAAGCATTTATTAAGAAACACGGAGCATAGAAAGTAGTAACTTAGAAAGGAGCGGTAATTATGGATGCCACAAAACGGTCAACACAAACCGTGATTGTTTCTGGAAAAGGTAATAAGAAGAATGAAGCTTTTGCAAGTGCGTTGAATGATGTTTCAAAAAAAGTATTAAAAGAAACAACAGAGGTCCTCATCCGGATTGAACCGAAAGAAGTAACTATTCGTCAGGCAAAAGAACAAGTTTATACAGAAAAATTTCTGTTCTTCTTCTTTCCTAGAAAGAGAGTGATTTATCATGTCGAACTAGCTGTAGAAGTGGAAATCCAAGCCATTGCAGTCGAAGAAGTTGATTTTTTAACGGAAACAATTAAAGAACCGAACGCAGTAGTAGTTCCGTTTCTTTCAAAAAGAGGCGTATAAAGGGAGGAAGAAGGAATGGAATTTGTAATCATTTTGCTGAAGTCATTGCTTATTGGTGGTTTACTAGGTTTTGCAGCTGGCGCAGGCGCTGCTCGGATGTTTCATGCACCACAAACGCAAGGGTTAGGGGCATTTAGAACATTAGGAGAAATGAACGCGGCACAAGGAGATCCAGCATCACACTTTTCTTTTGGTTTAGGTTTTTTCTTTAATGCTTGGGCTTCGGCCGTCGGAGCAGGGGCCTTTACACAAGATGTGACCCACCGGATTGTGCCTAACTGGGCTGCAGCAATTTTATTGGTAAAGGATAAAGATGTCACTAAAACGATGCATAATCCCAAAAAAATGGGGATTGTCGGGGCCTTTGTAGGAATGGCGACTGTGGCTTTCTTAAATAGTACAGCTGCAGCAATTCCAGAATCGCTACAAGTAACAGCAGTTGCGGTGTTGGTACCTGCAGCAACGATTTTAATCAATACTGTGATGCCTGTTTTATTCTGGCTAGCGGCTTTAGATGCAGGAAAACGGACAGGTTTCTGGGGAACATTATTTGGCGGATTATCTCAATTAGTCATGGGCAATGCTGTCCCAGGAGTTGTATTAGGGATCTTAATCGGTAAAGGTGTCGATGATTTAGGGTGGACCCGAATGACACGCGGCATGCTTGGTGCCATTATCTTATTATTTATTTTAAGTGGCTTCTTCCGAGGGTTCGACTTAGAAATGATCGAAAGTTTCCGCTTGTCTATTCCTCAATGGTTAAATAATTTACACAATGTCTTCACCGTTAAATAGAAAAAAGGAGGTCTCATAGATGGAACAGCAAGAAAAAAATGAATGGGCACAACAAGAACAAGAAATTCAAGAAGGTTTAAAAGGCAAAAGTTTTTGGTATGCTGATTGGGGCTTTCCGATTTTAGTCGGGATTATGTCAGCGGCAATTTTTGCAGGAACACATATGTATGTAGTTTATGGTGTGGGCGCCTTTAATGAAGTTTCAATTGTTGCGATGCTAAAAGCTGGTTTAGATGGTGGTTCTTATGGCGCTGCCGCAGCATTTGGTGCAAGTTTCCTGTTTGCACGAATTTTAGAAGGTTCTTTAGTCGGGATTTTAGATTTAGGTGGCTCAATTTTAACGGGGATCGGGATTGGCGTACCTGCAATTTTCCTCAGCATGGGTATTAAAGCACCTGTAGAAAACTTTGGCTTAGCCCTTTTAACAGGTGCGCTACTAGGGTTAGCAGTTGGTGGCGTAATTGTGTTGATTCGGAAATTTACTATCAATCAAGGAAATTCCACTTTTGGTGCGGATGTGATGATGGGGGCTGGTAATGCCTCAGGACGTTTCTTAGGCCCGTTAATTATTTTGAGTGCGGCGGGTGCTTCGATTCCTATTGGGATTGGTGCTACATTAGGAGCTTTAGGTTTTTACATTTGGAAAAAACCAATCGCTGGGGGCGCAATTTTAGGCGCAATGATTTTTGGTGCAATATTCCCGGTTTCTTTATAATAAGAAAAAGCCTTTTGTTTTGCACTTTCTCTGTCATAAATAAGGATAAGCGTTTACATTATAATGTTACTATGTTATTATAAATGCGAAATAATTATTATTTTTATTAGTTGAACGGAGGAATTAACAAATGAATGGTTTTGTACAGTGGATGGAAGTTAAGTTAATGCCGATTGCGAATAAATTTGGTTCGCAACGCCATATGACAGCGATTAGAAAAGGATTAATTGCAACTATGCCTTTAACAATTGTGGGCTCATTCTTTACAATTTTTCAAAATATTCCAATTGAGGCATACACAAAATTGATTGAACCTTATCAAGCAATTTTAGATATTCCTTCCCGCTATACGATGGGATTACTTGCACTTTATGCAACATTTGGGATTGCTTCATCATTGGCCAAAAGTTATAAGCTTGACTCTTTGACGTGTGGAATTTTAGCATTAATGGCCTTTTTAGTAACAGCGGCACCACCAACACGTGTCTTTGAAGATGTTGACAACGTCATTACAGCGGGGCGCTATATTAATTTAGCAAATTTAGGTTCAGCTTCTTTATTTGGTGCGATTGTAACAGCGCTGTTATCTGTTGAAATTTATCGCTTCTTTATTGAAAAAGATATTATGATTAAGATGCCAGATGGCGTACCGCCTGAAGTGTCAAATTCATTTATTGCGTTAATTCCAGGAGCAGTTATTCTTTTATTATTCTGGGTTATTCGCCACGTAATTGGTTTTGATTTGAATGGTTTCTTGAGTACGTTATTAATGCCACTTAAAGGTATCCTTGCTGGTAACAGTTTATTTGGCGGCTTACTAACAGTCTTCTTAATCTGTTTCTTCTGGGTTTTAGGGATTCATGGTCCAGCGATTATGGGCCCAGTTATTCGTCCTTTCTGGGATATGTCGATTGCAGAAAACCTTGAAGCTTTTACCAATGGTGCAAACGTTCATCAGTTACCTAATATTTTTACAGAACAGTTTTTACAATGGTTTATCTGGATTGGTGGCGCTGGAACTACGCTTTCTTTAGTTGTTTTAATGATGTTTTCTAAATCAACGTATCTGAAAAGTCTTGGCCGTTTATCGTTCTTACCAGGCTTGTTTAATATTAATGAACCAGTTATTTTCGGAACGCCGATCGTAATGAATCCTATTTTAGGTATTCCGTTTATCGTGGCACCGTTAATTACCACAACGTTATCTTATTTCTTAACAGTCGCTAATATAATTCCGATGATGGCTGCACGCTTAGCGTTTGCAATTCCAGCACCAATTGCTGCTTGGATGAGTACCAATTGGAGTTTCTCGGCCGCAGTATTAGTGATTGTTAACTTCTTAATTACAATGGCTATCTACTATCCATTTTTCAAAGTTTATGAAAAACAACAATTGGATAAAGAAGCAGAAGAATTAGCAGCTGAACAAGCAGCAAAAAATTAAAAAATGTTAGGGCGGGTGTTCTGATATGAATTTCCTGCCCCTTCTAAGTCAGAGAAGAAAGTCAGGAGCGTATAAGATGATTATTTGGTTCATTTTCTTTTTTATCGTTAGTCAAATTATTATAGAAAAAAGGCAGTTGCCTACTGTTGTTTATCAATTTGGTTTGGTAAAGACGTTGGTTTTTACGGCAGTTTGTATTACTCTTTCCATGATAATTGGCGGATTTCTAAATCAATCAGTATTGCTCGTTGGCTCTACAACAATCCTGTGTAGCTCGGTGATTGCTTGGAAATTTCGAAATAAATTTGAAAATAACGGAGTGTGAGAACGAAGATGAAAAGAGCATTAGGTGTATCAGTTTATCCAGATCATAGTGATATCAATCAAGATAAAGCGTATTTAAAAAAAGCCAGCGAATGTGGGTTTACTCGAATTTTTATGAGTATGTTAGAAGTGACCGATGGCAAAGAAGCGGTTCAGAAAAAATTTAAAGAATTAATTAGTTATGCGAAAAATTTAGGATTTGAAACAATTTTAGATGTCGTTCCAAGTATCTTTGATGAATTGGAAATTTCATATGATGATTTGACTTTTTTCAGCGAATTAGGAGCTGATGGGATTCGATTGGATACAGGGTTTGATGGAAATAAAGAAGCCATGTTGACGTTTAATCCATTCGGCGTGGCTATTGAGCTGAATATGAGTAATGATGTTGCTTATCTTGATAACATTTTGACGTATGAAGCGAATCGACCTTTTTTATATGGTTGTCATAACTTTTATCCACAAGCGGGAACTGCATTGCCGTATGATTTCTTTGAAAAATGTAGCATCCGTTTTAAAAAGGAAGGTATTCGGACAGCTGCTTTTATTTCATCACAGGTAGGTGAAATTGGTCCTTGGGATGTAAATGATGGGCTACCTACTTTAGAAATGCATAGACAGTTGCCAGTCACTGTTCAAGCTAAACATTTATTTGCAACAAATTTAATTGATGATGTTGTTATTGGAAATGCTTATGCTTCCAACGAAGAATTAGAAGCATTGGGTCAGTTGAATCGTTATCAAACAGAATTGACCATTGTTTTTGCAGAAGCGACTTCTGAAATTGAAAAAGAAATCGTAACAAAAAATCAACATTTTCGCCGTGGAGATATCACTCAGCAGATGATTCGTTCCACAGAAGTGCGTAAAAAATATAAAAATGAAGCTAATCCCCCGCATGATAATCAAGCAATGCTACAACCTGGAGATGTTGTTGTGGGAAATGATACATTTGGAAAATACAAAAATGAATTACAAGTCGTTTTAGAACCACATCAAGACTCACGCAAAAACCGAGTAGGGCGTATTATAGAAGAAGAACTTGTATTATTAGAATTCATTAATCCTTGGACAAAATTTAGATTTATAGAAAAGTAGGGAAGAATATGGACTACGATTTACTTATAAAAAATGGACAGACAGTAGATGGTATGCCTGTTGAAATTGCAATTAAAGAGGAAAAAATAGCTGCTGTTGCAGCAACTATTTCAGGTTCTGCAAAAGAAACTATCCACTTAGAACCAGGTACTTATGTATCCGCAGGCTGGATAGATGATCACGTTCATTGTTTTGAAAAAATGGCTCTTTATTATGATTATCCAGATGAAATTGGGGTCAAAAAGGGTGTTACGACAGTGATTGATGCTGGGACAACAGGTGCTGAAAACATTCATGAATTTTATGACTTAGCGCAACAAGCAAAAACAAATGTTTTTGGATTAGTCAATATTTCTAAATGGGGCATCGTTGCTCAGGACGAACTCGCAGATTTAAGTAAAGTACAAGCGAGTTTAGTCAAAAAAGCGATTCAAGAATTACCAGATTTTGTTGTAGGGATTAAAGCCCGTATGAGTAGGACCGTTATTGGCGATAACGGCATTACGCCTTTAGAATTGGCCAAACAGATTCAGCAAGAGAACCAAGAAATTCCCTTAATGGTTCACATTGGATCAGCACCGCCTCATCTAGATGAAATTTTAGCCTTGATGGAAAAAGGGGATGTCCTAACTCATTGTTTTAATGGGAAAGAAAATGGCATTTTAGACCAAGCAACGGATAAAATAAAAGATTTCGCTTGGCAAGCGTACAACAAAGGGGTCGTATTTGATATCGGGCATGGTACGGATAGTTTCAATTTTCACGTAGCTGAAACAGCGTTGCGCGAGGGAATGAAAGCTGCATCAATTAGCACAGATATTTACATTCGTAACCGAGAAAATGGTCCTGTTTATGATTTAGCCACAACGATGGAAAAACTCCGTGTGGTCGGCTATGATTGGCCAGAAATTATTGAAAAGGTAACCAAGGCTCCTGCTGAGAATTTCCATTTAACGCAAAAAGGCACGTTGGAAATAGGTAAAGATGCTGATTTAACGATTTTCACGATTCAAGCAGAAGAAAAAACATTGACTGATTCTAATGGATTGACACGAGTAGCCAAAGAGCAAATTCGCCCAATCAAAACAATTATTGGAGGACAAATCTATGACAATTAGTTACGAAAAATTTCACTTAAAAGAAGTCATCAATGCTTCTGGGAAAATGACCATTCTAGGTGTCTCCAAAGTTTCGGAGGCAGTCCTCGCAGCTCAACGATTCGGCGGCGAACATTTCTTTGAAATGAGTGAACTTAGTGTACAAACAGGGGCCTTTTTAGCCAACTTGTTGAAGGTAGAAGATGCCCAAATCGTTTCCTCGGCTTCGGCGGGGATTGCCCAATCGGTGGCTGCCTTGATTGGAAAAGGCAGCTTGTACCACGCGTACCATCCCTATACAGAAAAAATCGAACAACGGGAGATTGTTTTACCTAAAGGGCACAACGTGGACTACGGCACGCCTGTAGAAGTCATGGTAGCGCAAGGCGGCGGCCAAGTGGTGGAAGCTGGCTACGCCAACATGTGCAGTCCAGAACACGTGGAAATGATGATTTCCGAAAAAACAGCGGCCATTCTATACATCAAAAGCCATCATACCGTGCAAAAAAGTATGCTGACGGTGGCCGAAGCGGCCAAAGTGGCGCAACGCCACAAGGTGCCGCTAATTGTTGACGCGGCAGCAGAAGAAGATCTTTTCAAATACACTGAAGCAGGCGCTGATTTGGTGATTTACAGCGGCGCCAAAGCCATCGAAGGGCCAAGTGCCGGTTTAGTGGTCGGGAAAAAAGAATACATTGACTGGGTGCGCCTACAAGGCAAAGGCATTGGTCGAGCAATGAAAATTGGCAAAGACAATATTCTAGGCTTTACGCAAGCAGTGGAAGAATATTTGGCGCATGGCAGTGAATCAGGGGCTTCGATGCAAGAACGCTTAAAACCGTTTGTTGAAGCTATCAACAACTTATCAGATTTAACCGCCAAAATCGTCCAAGATGGCGCTGGCCGAGACATTTATCGCGCCAGTGTCAAAGTGGACGGCAGAAAAACCGCTAAGGAAGTCATCCAAGCATTAAAAGCAGAAAGTCCAGCCATTTATACGCGAGAATATCAAGCAAACAATGGCATCATTGAATTTGACATTCGTTCTGTTAATCAAGAAGAAATGAACAAAATCGTGCAACGATTACAAGAAATTATGGACACAAAGGAGAAATAAGTCATGTCATTAAAACCTAATTATTTAGAAGAACGCATTTGTTTAAACGTTTTAGCCAATTCAGTAGAAAATGCCCAAGCCTGTTATGAAGCAGCAGAAGGGCATGTTGTGTTAGGCGTCCTTTCAAAAAACTATGAAACCGATGAAGCAGCCATTGACGATATGAAAAAATACCAAGCAGCAACCAACAACGCTTTATCTGTCGGCTTAGGGGCTGGCGATCCTAATCAAAGTCAAATGGTGGCTCGCTTATCAGAAGTTCTACAACCGCAACACGTGAACCAAGTCTTCACAGGTGTCGGCGCTTCGCGGGCCTTACTTCGTCAAGACGAAACAGTGATTAATGGCTTGGTTTCACCCACAGGCAAAGTTGGCTATGTCAACATTGCGACAGGTCCGTTAAGCTCTGGTGCGCCAGCGGCGGAAGTACCTATCGAAACCGCCATCAAATTGTTGAAAGACATGGGGGGCAGTTCCATTAAATATTTCCCGATGAAAGGCTTGGCTCACAAAGAAGAATATCAAGCAGTAGCAGCAGCTTGTGCCAAGTATGACTTTTACTTAGAGCCAACAGGGGGCATTGATTTAGAAAACTTTGAAGAAATTGTTCAAATTGCGGTGGATGCCGGCGTTAAAAAAATCATTCCTCATGTCTACAGCTCAATTATCGATCAAGAAACAGGGGACACTAGAACAGAAGACGTGAAAACGTTACTAACCATGATGAAAAACACATTGAATAAGTAGGTGGCAAAGATGAAAATTGCTGCGTTTGGTGAAGTCATGCTTCGTTTCACTCCGCCAGAGTATCTAATGTTAGAACAAACAGAGCAGTTAAGAATGAACTTTGTAGGGACTGGCGTAAATCTCTTAGCAAATTTGGCTCATTTTCAACTAGAAACAGCATTGATTACGAAATTACCTGCCAATCGTCTTGGTGAAGCTGGCAAAGCAGCGCTAAGGAAGTTAGGAATTTCAGATCAATGGGTAGGAGAAAAGGGCGATCATATTGGTAGTTTTTTTGCAGAAATGGGTTATGGAATCCGACCCACACAAGTAACTTATCAAAATCGCCATCAGAGTGCTTTTGGCATCAGCGAGGCGAAGGACTACGATTTTGAGGCCTTTTTAGCGGAAGTAGATATGGTGCATATTTGTGGTATTTCGTTAAGTTTAACTGAAAAAACTCGTGATGCTGCTTTGATACTTGCTCAAAAGGCGCATGCCTGTCAAAAGAAAGTTTGTTTTGACTTTAATTATCGACCTAGTTTGAATACAGCAAATAGCGCACTCTTTATGCGTCAACAGTACGAACGCATTTTACCTTATTGTGATATTGTTTTTGGCAGTCGTCGTGATTTGGTCGAGCTATTAGGTTTCATTCCGCGAGAAGATTTAGAAGGTGAGGCACAAGAAACTGAACTGATTCAGCGTTTCATGTCTCAATACAATTTGGAATGGTTTGCTGGGACAACGAGAAGTCATTCCCAAAATCAAAACTACTTAAGTGGGTATTTATATACCCAAAATGAGTACCAACAGAGTGAAAAAAGACCGCTTCTTAATCTTGATCGAATTGGCGCTGGCGATGCTTATGCGGCGGGAATTTTATATGGCTATAGCCAAAATTGGTCGTTAGAAAAGGCAGTTACCTTTGCCACAGTCAATGGGGTCCTTGCACATACGATTCAAGGAGATATTCCTTTGACAACGGTCAAACAAGTGAATCACGTTCTTGAGCATCCGAATATTGATTTAATTCGTTAAAGAAGAAAACCAGAAGAAAAGTCGTGTGTGGCTTTTCTTCTGGTCTTTTTTTCATTATAATTAAAAGAAACAGATTGCAAAGGAGGCAGCAGGATGAGTGTTGCACATCTTTTAACAGTTTTAGAAAATGATGAATTTATTGAACGGATTCAAAAACGACCAGAAGCGTTCATTGGAACGACTGGCTTAGTCGGCTTAGAAAATTTACTTGTTCAGACAATTAACGGTTTATTAGAGTTTTTCATTGAAAAGAATCAAGGGAAAATTGCTATACAGTTATCGCGTCAACAAATCTCTTTTCAGGTATCTTCCACACGACCGCTTGTTTTTGAACAAAAGCAAGTCGATTTAGAACCACCTTTTCTGTATTTATCTGTTTTACAAGCCTTCTCAAAACAAGTAGGAATCAGTATCGATCAAGAAAAACAGCGGACTATTTTTATTTATCATCAAGGGCAATTGAAAAAACGATTATTATTACCTATTGAAGAAACCCAGGAACGAATTGAAGTCTTGTTTTGGCCAGATACGCAAATTTTTGGTACAGAATCACTTTCTTATATGCGTGTTTTACAACAATGTCAACAGATTGCCATGTTGAATCCAGGCTTAAAGATTCTCTTAACACAAGAAGAGGAACAAAAAAATCTTTGTTATTACCCTAAAGGTTTAAGTAATTATTTATTTGAAAAAGATAACCCATTAACTAGAAAAGCTGCACCGATTATTCAAGCCAAGCAAACAGAATTGGCCCTTGTTCAATTTATTTTGAGTAAAAATCATGCGCCGCAAGTGCAAAAAACATTTGTTAATGGGCATTATCCCAGTCTTGGTGGAACCCACTATGAGGGCTTTCTTGATGGTGTAGTGGCCGCCTTTAATCAATTTTTAGAGGAGCAACATTATTCATTATCTGTGACAGCAGATAGTTTTTTAGCAGAATTTGATTTTGTTTTAGCCATTACGATACCAAAGCCCCGCTACACTGATGCAACGAAAACCATTTTAAGAAATACAGAGTTATATGAAGTGGTTAAAGAAGTCGTTTTTGACGAATTACAACACTACTTTCAACGTCATCCCAAATGGTTAGAGCAAGGAAGAATCGAGGGAAATGAATGAAAATTTTTGTCGATGGCGATGGTTCACCTGTGAAAGAGACGGTTATTGAAGTCGCTGTAGAGAAAGCTTTGGATGTGGTGATTGTTACTAGTGTAGATCATTATTCCTTAAAAGATTATCCAGAAAATGTCTCTTTTGTGTATGTTGATAAAGGAGCGGATGCTGCTGATTTTAAAATTGTGCAGTTAATAAAAAAAGGGGATCTTTTAATTACACAAGATTATGGCTTAGCTTCCTTGGTTTTGCCAAAAGGAGTGTCGGTTTTACATCAACTGGGTTATCAATATACGAAAGAAAATATTGATAGATTGTTAGAACAACGCTATTTTAGTGGCCAAATTCGGCGAAAAGGTGGCCGAACGAAAGGACCTAAACCTTTTACAGACAAAGATAGAATAACGTTTAAACAAGCCCTTATTGAGCTGGTGGAACGGAGTCTTTAGTAAGAAAAAGGCAAGCAAAAAATTTTTCCTTCACTAAATTTGCTTCTATTATGAAACTGGGTTTTATGCTAAAATAAGTAAGGATAATTTGAAAAATAATTTTTTCTAAAAGACAGGAAAGAAACTAGGAGGACAAGCATTTGAAGATTATTTTGTTGTATGGCGGCAGAAGTGAAGAGCACGATGTGTCTGTTTTGTCTGCATATTCCGTTTTAAATGCAATCTATTATAAATATTATCAAGTACAGTTAGTCTTTATTAGTAAAGACGGTCAATGGGTAAAAGGCCCTCTCTTATCTGAACGACCACAAAATAAAGAAGTTTTACATTTAACTTGGGCACAAACACCTGAAGAAACAGGCGAATTTTCAGGAAAACGAATCAGTCCTTCGGAAATTTATGAAGAAGAAGCGATTGTTTTCCCTGTTTTACATGGACCAAATGGTGAAGATGGAACAATTCAAGGATTCATGGAAACCATTAATATGCCTTATGTGGGCGCAGGTGTCTTAGCTAGTGCTAACGCAATGGACAAAATCATGACGAAATATCTTTTACAAACTGTTGGCATTCCACAAGTACCATTCGTGCCAGTTTTAAGAAGTGACTGGAAAGGAAATCCAAAAGAAGTCTTTGAAAAATGTGAAGGTTCTTTAATCTATCCGGTCTTTGTTAAACCTGCCAATATGGGTTCTAGTGTCGGAATTAGCAAAGCGGAAAATCGTGAAGAATTGCAAGAAGCATTGGAAGAAGCTTTCCGTTATGATGCCCGAGCAATTGTTGAACAAGGGATTGAAGCACGTGAAATTGAAGTAGCCATTTTAGGAAATGAAGATGTCCGTACGACTTTACCTGGTGAAGTGGTGAAAGATGTCGCTTTCTATGATTATGATGCAAAATACATCAATAACACGATTGAAATGCAAATCCCAGCGCATGTTCCAGAAGAAGTAGCTCATCAAGCGCAAGAATACGCTAAAAAAGCGTATATTATGTTAGATGGAAGTGGCTTAAGTCGCTGTGATTTCTTCTTAACAAGCAAAAACGAATTATTCCTGAATGAATTGAACACCATGCCTGGTTTTACTGACTTTAGTATGTATCCTTTACTGTGGGAAAATATGGGCTTGAAATACAGTGATTTAATTGAGGAACTGATTCAGTTAGCTTTGAATCGTTTTAAACAACGCCAAGAATTTTATAATAACTAAGAAGAAAAAATCACACAAGACTGGGACATGACAAGACTTTGGCATGTCCCAGTCCCTGTGTCAGAGGAGCAAAAAATAATGAAATTAACCTTCTGGGAAGTAGCGCAAGCGGTTGAAGCCAGTAATGATTGGCAACAATGGCCTGATTTTCCTTTAACAGGCATTGAATTTGATAGTCGTAAAATTGTGAAAGGAAACCTCTTTGTTCCTTTACAAGGTGAAAATGATGGTCATCGTTTTATTGAGAGTGCCATGGCTAATGGCTGTCAGGCCGCTTTTTGGGGACAGGATTTAGTCGATGCGCCGCAACAATTGCCTGTTTTGCATGTTACTGATCCACTGGTTGCTATGCAAAAATTAGCTACCTATTATTTAAATAAAATGCAACCGAATGTCATCGCTGTGACTGGCAGTAATGGAAAAACCACCACTAAAGATTTAATTGCTGCTGTGTTATCTGAAAAGTTTGTGACTTACAAAACGCAAGGCAATTACAATAATCAAATTGGCTTACCCTATACTATTTTACACATGCCTGATGAAACAGAAAAACTGATTTTAGAAATGGGCATGGATCATGCTCAGGAAATTTCTTTCCTTTCCAATCTGGCTCAGCCAGAAGTTGCCGCCATCACAATGATTGGCGAAGCCCATGTGGAAAATTTAGGCTCACGAGCGGGCATTGCACAAGCAAAAATGGAAATCGTAGATGGTTTAGCCAAAGACGGTAGTTTATTTGTGCCAAGCGATGAACCTTTGCTAGAACCATTGGTGGAAAAAGTCACGCAACAAGTGATTACTTTTGGTTTTAGCCAGGAAAGTCAACTTCAAGGAATCGTCACAAATGAAGCCAAAGAGCAAACCTCATTCAAAATCAGTGATACACAAATGACGTTTACGATTCCAGTGCCAGGAACCTATAATGTCACCAATGCATTAATCGCAATTGGCATTGGTCGGTATTTCCAATTAACGGATAGTGAGATTCAAAAAGGGTTGGCTACAGCGGAACTAACAAAGAATCGGACAGAATGGCTGAAAGCAGCGAATGGTGCCGAAATTTTAAGTGATGTGTACAATGCCAATCCGACAGCTATGGGTCTTGTTCTGGACAGTTTTAGCAAAATGTCCAAAGTAGGAAAACGAATTGCTGTTTTAGGAGACATGCTGGAATTAGGTCCTGATTCTGCTGCCATGCATCAAGAAATGGCGCAGCATTTAGCCCCAGATGCGATTGAAGAAGTCTTTTTATATGGTTCTGAAATGGCTTATTTAGCTGATAAATTGCAAGAAACCTATGCACCAGCTAACATTCATTCTTTTAAAAAAGAAGAAAAAAATGAGTTGATTGAAGCTGTCAAAAAAGTCTTACAGCCAGAAGATATGGTGGTTTTAAAGGGAAGTAACGGGATGGGACTTCGTGAAGTCATCGATGCACTTTTGGAAAAGTAAATAAGTTTCATAAAACTTGCTGAAAATAGGATTCTATGATAGAATGACCTATTGCCGGAAGATGACGAGAAAAATTGAATCGTAGTAAATAAAATAGATCTATTTCTATGTTTAATAATAAATGTGAAGCTGAACGACCACGTTTGGCTTTTCTAATGCCATAAGGTGAATTTTTCGGTGAAATCAGGAAAGAAGAAATAGTTGGCACACTATAATGGATTTCTTTTTAACAACTGAAAGTGAAGACACCTGAAACTAGGAAGAAATCGTTCTTTCCGAAACAAAATCTAGGAGGATATCATTTGAAATTTAAAGAACTTGGTTTAGCGCCAGAATTATTATCAGCGGTAGAACGCGCAGGCTTCGAGGAAGCAACCCCTATTCAATCAGAAACAATTCCGTTAGCGTTAGCAGGAAAAGACGTAATCGGACAAGCACAAACAGGAACAGGGAAAACCGCTGCTTTTGGCTTACCAATGCTTAACAAAATTGACGCAGACAACCGCGTTATTCAAGGATTAGTCATTGCACCAACCCGTGAGTTGGCTATCCAAACACAAGAAGAGTTATTCCGTTTAGGCCGCGATAAAAAGATTCGCGTCCAAGCCGTTTACGGTGGGGCTGATATCGGTCGCCAAATCCGTGGACTAAAAGATCGTCCACATATCGTTGTAGGTACACCAGGACGTTTACTAGACCATATTAACCGTCGTACCTTGAAATTAGAAACTGTTGAAACATTAGTTTTAGACGAAGCAGATGAAATGTTAAACATGGGCTTCTTGGAAGACATTGAAAAAATCATCTCACAAGTGCCAGAACAACGTCAAACACTTCTATTTTCAGCAACTATGCCGCCAGCAATCAAGAATATTGGCGTGAAATTCATGAAACAACCAGAACATGTGAAGATTAAAGCCAAAGAAATGACGGCTGATTTAATTGATCAATATTATGTACGTTCAAAAGACTTTGAAAAATTTGACATTATGACACGTTTACTAGACGTGCAAACCCCAGAATTGACCATTGTCTTTGGTCGGACAAAACGCCGTGTTGATGAACTTGCCCGCGGGTTAGAAGCGCGTGGTTACAAAGCAGAAGGCATCCATGGCGACCTATCACAACAAAAACGGATGAGCGTTTTACGTTCATTCAAAAATGGTAACTTAGATATCTTAGTGGCAACAGATGTAGCAGCACGTGGGTTAGATATTTCAGGTGTCACTCATGTCTATAACTACGATATTCCACAAGATCCAGAAAGTTATGTTCACCGTATTGGTCGGACAGGTCGTGCTGGTAAAGGCGGTATGTCTGTGACGTTTGTAACACCAAACGAAATGGGTTACTTACATGTCATCGAAAACTTAACGAAAAAACGGATGACACCATTACGTCCACCAACCGAAAAAGAAGCATTTAAAGGACAATTAAGTGCAGCTGTTGAAACCATCGAAAGTGATCTAGAAGAAAATGGTTTAGACAAATATCTAGAATCTGCTGAAGCGTTATTAGAAAAATATTCAGCGACAGACTTAGCTGCGTTATTATTAAAAACAGTAGCGAAAGATCCAGCAGATGCGGTTCCTGTAAAAATTACCCCAGAACGACCATTGCCTTCAAATAAAAAAGGCTTTAACAAAAATGGCCGTGGTGGTGGCGGTGGGAACAACCGTAATCGCAACCGTGGTGGCAATGGTAAAGGTGGCAGCTATCGTGGCAACAAAAACCATAAAGATGGCGACCGTAATTACAAAAATAGCGACCGCAAAAATAAAGATCAACGTGGCGGCAAACGTCATAACGATAAAAAACGTGGTTTCGTCATTCGCGAAAACGCCAAATAATCAAAAGAGCGAGTGTTCCGTCTATGAACGGAACACTCGCTCTTTTTTGGTAGATAATCGTTAAATAGAAAAACTTAAAAAAAGTAAAAAAGGCATCAAAATGATATAGAAAAAGAAAAACGCCAAAATTATCCAAGTTTTCAACGGGGAAGTTAGATTGAAAAGCTTCAGTTTTTGTTGTAGCAAATGAATGGTTAGAATCCAAACCAGTTGCAAGAGAAAAAATAGGCTGGGATTTTTAAAGAAGATTGGAAATATGTAGAGCAACAAAGTAAAAATAAACAGGGCGCAACGAAGTAACTTTTTTTGCCGAGAAGTTAAAGTCATACATTTTTCTCCTTTTTCTTTTTATTCTCCCATAAGTAGCCAAAATTTGCTATAAAATATCAGAACATCCGCTTAGTTTCCTGATTTTTTTCCGATACTTCTTAGTTGTTGTCTTACTTTTATAAAAATTCAGAAAAATTTTATAAAAATGTAAATAGGAAGAAAACGTATGGTACTTCAATTTGTGTGAGGATCTTGTAAAACATTATTTATTTTTTTAGCGAATCAGTGGAAAAATTTTGAAATTTTGTTAAAATGAAAGGTAATTCGGAGTAACTATATTAAATAGGAAGTAAGGCGGAAAATGATAAAGGGAATTGGTATTGACGCAGTAGAATTAAGTCGGATAAAACCGATTGTTGAAAAACAAGGATCGTTTATTCAACGGGTTTTAACACCTAACGAATTGACCCTTTTTGAAAAGTTATCTACAAAACGTCAAATAGAATTTTTAGCTGGTCGTTTTGCTTGTAAAGAAGCGTTTTCTAAAGCATGGGGCACAGGGATTGGCAAGGTTGGTTTACAAGATATTGAGGTGCTGACTGAAAAAACAGGTGCACCATACGTAGCAAACTCGCCCCATAATGGTAAAGTGTTTGTCTCGATTACGCACACAGAAACTATGGCGATTGCACAAATTGTTTTAGAAAGCGAATAATAGAAGCAACGAAGAAAGAAGGATGTACAATGGTCGTTGGATGGCATCGTCCTACACGGTTACATATCGATACGCAAGCAATTACTGAAAATGTCCAAAAGGAATGTCAACGTTTGCCAGAAGGAACCGCTTTATTTGCGGTTGTAAAAGCGAACGGCTATGGGCATGGCGCCGTAGAATCCGCCAAAGCGGCGAAAAAAGGTGGCGCGACAGGTTTTTGTGTCGCCTTATTGGATGAAGCAATTGAATTGAGAGAAGCAGGTGTTCAGGACCCCATTTTAATTTTGAGTGTGGTAGACTTAGCTTATGTGCCTTTATTGATTCAATATGATTTGTCTGTAACGGTAGCTACACAAGAATGGTTAGAAGCTGCTCTTCAACAACTAACGCCTGAGAGTAACACGCCATTACGTGTTCACTTAAAAGTCGATACTGGCATGGGACGGATTGGCTTTTTAACCCCGGAAGAGACTAAGCAAGCAGTGCGGTTTGTTCAATCCCACAAAGAATTTTTATGGGAAGGGATTTTTACTCATTTTTCAACAGCTGATGAAATCGATACAAGCTATTTTGAAAAACAATCAGGGCGTTTTAAGGCTGTTCTAGCAGTTTTAGAAGAGTTACCTCGGTATGTCCATGTTAGCAATAGTGCGACAGCGTTATGGCATCCTGATGTGCCAGGAAACATGATTCGCTATGGGGTAGCCATGTATGGATTGAACCCTTCAGGTAATAAGCTTGCCCCAAGCTATGGGTTAAAGCCGGCCTTACGTTTGACCAGTGAACTTATCCATGTAAAACGCTTAGCGGCTGGTGAAGGGATTGGCTATGGCGAAACCTACGTAACTGAAGCTGAAGAATGGATTGGGACAGTGCCAATCGGCTATGCAGATGGCTGGTTGCGTCATCTCCAAGGATTTACAGTGCTCGTGAATGGTAAGCGTTGCGAAATCGTCGGACGAGTGTGTATGGATCAATGTATGATTCGTTTAGCAGAAGAAGTTCCTGTCGGCTCAGTCGTTACATTAGTTGGAAAAGATGGCAATGAAGAAAATACGTTACAAATGGTAGCCGAAAAATTAGAAACCATTCATTATGAAGTTGCATGTACTTTCTCACAAAGAATCCCCAGAGAATATAACTAGATAGGAGGTTCCACTATGGTCAAACGCGGAGATATTTATTTTGCAGACCTTTCCCCAGTAGTGGGCTCGGAACAAGGTGGCGTCAGACCTGTCCTTGTTGTCCAAAATAACTTAGGTAATCATTTTAGCCCAACGATTATCGTTGCGGCGATCACAGCCAAAATGGCAAAGCCAAAATTGCCAACACATATCGGGATTAATTCTGATGAAACAGGCATTGAAAAAGATTCAGTGATTCTTTTAGAGCAGATTCGAACAATTGATAAGGGCCGCTTGAAAGAAAAAGTTTGTCATTTGAGACTTGATATTATGGAAGAAGTTGATCGTGCCTTAGGCATCAGTGTTGGACTTAGTAGCGATTCAGCCCCAGCAAAAGCAAATTCAGCTACATAAAGAACGATAGCTACTATGAAATCAACAAAGACGAATTGGATTTTTGAAAAAGCAACTGATTGAATTTGGTTTGCTAAACATAGTTTGAGTAAAAGCGAGAGGGATAGCCAAGTGGCATCTCTCTTGTTTTTTTGTTTTATATTTAAAAAATTAAAATATAAATATAAAATATAAAATTTTATCATTGTATTTTAAATAAAGTTGTTGGCAAGGCTCAAACGGAATGTTACAATCAATACTATATAGAGTTTTTAAAGAGCGTAACAGGTGATTTTACAAGTTTTGATTGTCGAGCGATGACATAAAGGAGATTATATTTGTATGATGATTGTTGTACTTTTAATGAGTAGTTGCTTATTTTTATTTGTAAGTTATCAATTGTATTTGCGATTACTTGTCGAAAAACTGGATTCAGAGGACCGGACATTAAAGAGGAAAATAAATTTCTATAAGTATCAGAAAAATAGTCGTTTAATGATTTATTTATTGTTTAGTGTTTGTCTACTTAGCGTATTATTGTTAGGAATTGTTTATACATATTATCAATTAAATCAACGAGATATCCGCATGGAACAACGGATCGAGCGTTTGGCACAAGGCCAAGCTACTCAAGGTGACAAAATAAAAAAACAAGCGATTAAAAAAACAGCCTTAAATCAGTTTTCCTGGAAGCAAGCTGTTTCGGCAGAATCGGCCGCTGTCTTGACTAATTATGAATTACAATTAGCGCGTGAATGGCGTCCTTACCTCGGAGAGACGAGTATCACAATGATTAGAAGTGAAAAAACACAAACCTTGACACTGTCTGTTTTTTCAGTTGGCTTAAGTTACCATGAATTTCAAACAGGCCAAGACAATATTGTAGCACTTATTGCAGCGTTGAATTCAGTCAAAGAAATCACCATGATTGATTTTAATTTTACTTATCGAGATCAAGAGCAAACCCTTGTCAAATCCATTGATACGTATGCTCGTGAGACGCTTGAAACAAATTTGGAGCCTGTCGTGATTAGTTAAAAGGACGAGAGAAAGGACATATATATGACAAAAAGACGTTTAATCAAAAAAATTAAAGATATTTCGGATGATACGCTTGAAAAAGAAGTCTTTTTTCAGCCAGGATTCGAACCAGAAAAAATAATTAGCGGAATCAAACCAGAACAACAGGAAAAAGAAATGGCGACGTTAAGAGAAAGGCTCGCCTACTATCAGAAAAAAGAAACAGCCTTTAAAAAACTTCAAGAAGAAAATGAGCAATTAAAGAACCAACAAGAAACGGAAAAACAAGCATTAGAAGAAAAAAATCAGGCATTACTTGAAACACTAAATCAAAAAGAACATGAAATTTTTGAATTGGAAGAGCAACTGGAAACAAACAGTGAAACCACGACAGAGGCTACTACTCTTCAAACAAATCTGCAAAATGCAGAAAAACAATTAACCACTGTACATAATCAAATGGAACGTTTAGAAAGTGAATTAACGCAGCAAGTGGCAGAATTAGAAAAAGAATCGGCTGAACAGCAACAACATATCCAGACATTACACAACCAGTTAGCAGAAGAAAAAGGAAAGTTGGAGAAAAAAGGGGATATTACAGGAATGGAAAAGCAAGTAGAAACGTTAACGACAGAATTAGAAGAAAGCACAATGACTCAACAAGCATTGCAGGAACAAATTGAAAAACTAACTGTACAATTACAAAAAGTAGAAGCCGAAAAACAAACCTTACAAGAGGCTGCCCAACAAGAAGTGATTGTGCAACAACGCATGGAGGAGTTAAAGAATGAGCTTCAAAATAGTTTACAACAAAAAAATGAAGCAGAAGTAAAACTAGGTCGACTACAAGGTGTTAATGACAAACATCTTGCTGAAAAGCAAGTTTACGAAGGGGAATTAGCTGCTCTAAGAAAAGAAGTAGAGGCCAAAGAAGACAATTTAGAACAAGTTCAAAAAGAATTGAAGACACTACAAGCCGTTTCAAAAAATATTGAACCGAGTAGTGAGCAGTTAACAGAACTGCTACGCGCAAAACAGCAAATTAACGATTTATTAATGAAAAATCAGCAATTACAAGAAGAGGCTTTAAAATCGCAACAAGAAATTGGCGAAGTGATGGTTTCTGCCAAAAAAGAAGCTAATCGTATTGTTAATGAAGCGAAAGTAGAAGCAAAACACCTAATCAATTCCGCAGAATTAGAAATGTTAAATATTGGTAACCGAGCGAAAAGTATTTCGAATGAAGTCGAAGCATCAAAAGTAGAAGTACTTGAGATTTATCGCGAATTAGAGGAACGTTTAACTAAACTGACACGTCTTGAACAAGATAATTATTAATAAAATGGTCAGTAAAAAGTTAATGGGAGCAAGGAAACTACATTGTCTTGGGGTCCTTTTTTTAGCTGTTACATTAAGTAGCTCCGCAGAAAGATTACAGGCTGCTGCTGTCTCAAAGGAAGAGCAGTCGCTAAGGCAACCGCTTATCAGGAAAAACATAGTAACAGAGAAGAGCGAATATCTTGTAGAAGCAAATCAAAGTATTTGGGAGCTGGCACAAGATGCGCAGAAACCATTGAATCAGTTTATGAAGGAAAACCAGTTACGTAGTAGCTATATTAAAAAAGGAACGCAATTAGTCAAATAGAAAAAAGGAGTAAAGAAAGGAAAAGTTTATTTAAGGAGCTTTTCCTTTTAAGAAAACGATGGAAGAATGGATAAAGCCAGTTATGCGAACAATTCGCCACATTAAGCGCGCCTTCTTGAAGCAAAAGTTGCCTGAGACATATCAGCTAAAAAAGCAAAAGACTAACAAAGCAACGGAATATTTGCTTGAGCAAACAGGTAACCATCAATCAATAAGAGGACCGCAAAGAAAAATGACCGCTGAAGAGATTAAAAAAAGCGGCAAGCCTACCAAAAGAAACAACGCATCCAAGTCGTTAAATTTTTTATGCCAGCTATTCTTTTCGCTATTTTTGTGTTCTTTTTTGTGTTAAAGACATCTAGCTACCCAATTGCTGGGCAATCCATGAAGCCGACACTTAACGCTGGGGAACGAGTCTTAGTACAACGGACGAAGCAAGTAACAAGGTACGATGTGATTGCATTTAAAGCACCGCTAGCTAGCAAAGGTACGTACGTCAAGCGAATTATCGGGGTTCCTGGTGATCGAATTTGGGTAAACGAGACAAAACTTTATCTTTCGGAAGAACCTATAGCAAGTGATAATGAGGCATTACCTGAGAATGCCAGTCGTTTTGACTTATCAGAAGAAGCGGCAGCCCAACTTCGCCTGTTTCAGAAGATTCCAGCTGGTCATTACTTTGTCTTAGGGGACAATCGTACGCATTCAAGTGATAGTCGTACGTTCGGCTTTGTCGAGATACAAGCGATTGAAGGAATCGTGGTATTTAAAATGGCGCCGTTTAAGGAAATAGGGAAAGTAAAATAAAAAGCTTAAGTCAGCCATCTGAGAGTAGGGCACTTAAGCTTTTTTATTAGAGATTATTTGCCCAATAACAATTGAATGATTTTTTCAATTGATTGTAGATCGTAACGATTACTAATATCTGAAAAAATATAGTAATGGTCATACTGGGCAACGAGCTGTTCATTATTGGTATTCATTAAAAGCAAATCATAATGGTTTTCTGCGTTGTAAGGCTCAATTTTCAGCGGATATTTTCCAGCGATACTCTGTTGTATTTTTTGTGCTACCAACTCGCTATAAGCACTGCTCAGTGAGTGATAAACGCCAATGGTTATTTTTTTTTCATTTAATTCAGCAATGTGATTCAAAATAAGCGTATAATTAATTTCAGTAAATTGATTTTGGTACTTAGAAGTAGTGGCTTTTGTGGCAAAGTTCGTTGTAGCGATTTCCACTAATTCGTAAACTTCACTTTCACTAAAAGGATGACGTAAGACTTTCAAAAGTGACTGAATCGTCCAATAATCAAAGGGTAAAATAAATCCTGAAAAATAATAGAGTTGCGCATGTAATTGGAAAAGTAAATTTTCAATATAAAGTAGCCGAATAGGCAGTACGTAATGGGATAAATAACCACGTGCTTTAAGGTACGTTAAAATGACCCGGTTCATTTCGTTAAGATACGTTTTTTCAATTCGTTGTTGTTTTGCTAAACGAAAGGCGAAAGCAGCATTCGCAGAATAATTATGCATGGAACAAAAAAAGTCATAAAACATATAGGCTTCGTTGATTGTATATGGACGGTCGATTCTTTTCATATATGTATGTATAGATAAATTAATTTCTTCAAATAAAGGTCGATCGAGTTGGACATCATGTGGACTAATCGTTGGCAGGGGTTCTAAAACCATGCGACGAAAAGAAATTTTCATCCAAAGTTTAATTTGGAGAATTTCTGTATGGTCAAAGGTAATTCTGGGGATTTCTTGTAATATCTCGATTAATCCTAGGTATTGATTGGCCAGTTCTTTTTCTAAATCTGTTTTTTCTTCAAAGATAAACCAGAAAAAATTAAAAAAGAAAAAGCGAATTTGTTTTTCTTCGCCGACAAGTTTTCCTCGTTTGATACGTAAATTAAACTCATTAAGTAAGTCATTTAATTCAACAATTTTTCGATAATAGGTAGCAGAGCTAATGGCATAATTCTGTTGGAAATACCCGCCATTTATTTCATTTTTATGGAAGAGTTGCTGGACCATGTGAAACTTAATAGATTTATCTAAGAACAACATGATCATTGCTTTCATGGAAAAGGTAGGCGCTTTATTTAGATATAGAGTGTCACCTAATACTGTTAAGGTGAGGTTTTCTTGAAGTTGCTCTTCTTTCAAAAATTGCTCTAAAAAAGAAAGATACTCATTCAATGTTGGTAAACTAATATTGAAAAAATCTACTAATTCATTTCGTGTCGCTTGACCTTTATTATTATATAGGAACAATAAAATATCATTCATATAATCATAAGGCTTTTCTAAAAAATCTCGTTTTAGCATCGTTACTCACCTCTCTTTTAAGAATACTGTATCTATGATAAAATGGCAATAAACAACTGATAAAAAGATTGTTTTTTGAGGTGTTTTTTATTATCGTTGAGAAAAAGAAATAAAAAGAAAAAACAAAGTATTTAAATGATAACAAAATAATTAAAATGAAGGAGCGATAGAACATGAACAGCGTGGTGAACTTTAGAGATATTGGAGGATTTCCAACGCAACAAGGCACAGTTGTCAAGACAGGGCATTTTTTTCGGAGTGGTGAACTCGTCAATGTTGCACAAGCGGATCAACAGAAACTGGTAGAGGACTATCAAATTAAACGAATCTATGATTTTAGAAGTGCAGCGGAAACGCAAGAACGACCAGATGATTCAATTCAAGGAACCAACTATCTACATATAGATATTTTGGCCGATATTCAGGCGCAGACTGCTTCATTAGAAGGAATGCTTAAAACGGTTGGTTCACCCGATGAAGCAATGGACATGGCTTATAAAGAAATGGTTCTTTCCAATTCGGGGCGCAAAGGTTACCAAACATTTTTTGAAAACTTTTTAAGTTATCCACAGGAAGCTATTTTATTTCATTGTTTCGCAGGAAAAGATCGAACAGGAATCGGCGCAGCCTTGATATTAAGTGCTTTAGGTGTGGAACATTCTTATATTTTAGAAGATTATTTAAAGACGAATGAGCAAAGAAAAACCGCTAACGAGCAAATTATTGCGCAATATCAAGCAAATGGAACGCCTCCAGCAGAAATTCAACAATTAGAAACGCTACTTTATGTGAAAAAAGAGTACTTAGCGACCGCTTTACAGGCGATTGAAAAAGAATTTGGTTCGGTAGAGGGCTATTTAAAAGAGGGACTCGGCTTACCTTTATCCGCCAAAAAAGACATGCTAAGTCTGTACACAAAATCATAGATCCTAAAAAAAGGACTATTCTTTCTAAAAAAGAAGTTTTATAATAGAAAAGAATCTGTTTGTAAGGAGGGATAGGGAATGAAAGAAGGACAAGAACAATTCTTAACGTTCATACTAGATCGAACAAAAGAAGATAAAAAAGAAAAAATGCAAGCGCTACTTGCAGAAATGTTTGAACGCCAACAAACAGGCAAATTAGATAAAATGTACTTGATGACAAAAGCACCAAAACTTTTGGCTTATTTAAAACCAGAAGCCATTGATGAAGTTAAACAAGTCGTTTCGGAATTTTCTAAAAATATGAAATAAACAATCTTAGCTTGAACTTACGACATTTTAAAAATGTGTCGTAACATTCAAGCTTTTGTTTGTTATTCTCTTGTATTTTATGCTAAAGTTATTCAGGCACAAAAAAAAGCAGGTGATTTTATGAAACATATAAAAAATACATGGGAACTATTTATTTTAGATTGGAAAAGAATTTTTAAAAACCCAGTAGCAACATTTTTGATTGTTGCCTTAATGATTATTCCATCATTATATGCATGGTTTAACATTAAAGCACTATGGGATCCGTATTCAAATACAGGAGAGTTACCAATAGCGGTCTATAGTGATGACCAAACAGCAACTTTTCAAGATAAATCGGTCAATATTGGTGATGAAGTCTTGAAAAACTTGAAGAAAAACAAGCAATTGGGTTGGCGTTTTGTTGATTCGAAAAAGGAATTAGACAAAGGGGTCCAATCAGGAAAATATTTTGCCGGGATTTATTTACCTAAAGATTTTTCCAAAGATTTGCTAAGTTTTACTTCTGGTGATATCAATAAACCTAAAATTGAATACTCAATTAACGAAAAAATTAATGCAATTGCGCCGAAAATTACGTCAAAAGGCGCTTCTTCCATTCAGTCACAAATTTCGGAAGAATTCATCAAAACGGCAAGTAGTACGTTAATCAAAACATTCAATGATATTGGCTATGATATTGATAAAAACATGGTCAGCATTCAAAAAGTTAAGAGCATGATTTTAGATACAGATGCCAACATTGGAACCATTGATACGTATGCAAAACAAGTCACAGACTTACATGGTAAGATGCCAGAGCTAAAAGAAAAATTAGCGAAAGCCAACGATGCGATGAAATATTTACCTGAAGTTGATGCTTTAGGAGAGAAGATTGTTGAGCTAAATGGTAAAATGCCAAGCATCAAAGAACAAGCTAGTGTTATTTTGACGTTACAAGAAAAAATTCCAGAAATTCAAAACGCTGGCCGACAAATTGCTATGATTGATGAAGACTTTGCCTCTGTGGAACAAACAATGAGCGAAGGAATCCAAGAAGCAAAACAAGGATTAGAAATCATTCAACAAGTCCAAACGGCGTTACCAGATATTCGTAAACTAGGTGATCAAGCCAATGATTTAGGGAATGTCACATTAGATGGCGCCAATAAATTGCAAGAGGCGTTACCAAGCATTACGAATAGCGTGAATGTAACAATTGAATCATTACAAACGATTAGTTCAAATATAAATTCAATTGCTGGCCAAATTAACCAATTAATCGCAGACGGTGAATTAACACCAGAAGAAAGACAACAATTAGGTGAAATTTTAAATCGCTTTTCTGAAAGTTTGACCAATCAAATTGTAGCGGCCAATCAATTAATTGATACATTAACAAAATTACAAGAAGCTGCTGGAAATAATGATTTAGCAATACCTATTCAAGGGTTAAAAGATTTAATTAGTGTTCTTACAGGGCTACAAAAACGTATCGATGAAATTGATGTAAATTCAACAACTGTAGAGGATATAAAAAACGTAGTTAAAGAAATCCAAATCGTTTCTAAGGAAGTTTCAAAGTCTCTTTCAGGTGTAACTGCCAATAACGTAAGCAACACTGTTAGCAACATTACAAGTAAATTAATTGCTACCATCCAAAACGCTCAAGGCCAACTAAACAAAGCGCAACAAATTGACTTTGAAGGTTTATTGAGCTCAACAAGTCAAACGGTCACTAATGCGATTTCTTTATTAGAAAAATATCAAGCCGAAATGCCGGCAATTAAACAAGAAATTCATGATGCGAATACGATGTTGAATGGCAATATGGAAACCATTGTCAATGGCATTAATCGTGGTGCTGATTTGTATAAAAACGATTTACCAGTCATTCAAGATAAAGTCAGCAAAGCGGCAGCCTTTATGCAAAATGACTATCCAGGTATCCGAAAAGATTTAACGAATACCTTGAAAACAGTCAATGAGAAAATGCCAGATGTTGAAGCGGCCTTGGACAAAGCCAACGAGCTAATTATTAATGATTGGCCAAATATCAAAACAGGATTACACAAAGCAGCGAATGCAATCCGTAAAGGTGAAAAAGAAGTTGATTTAGGCGAAATTCTTAAATTACTAAAATTAGATGCCAATAAAGAAAGTGACTTCTTTACACAACCAGTTGAAGTCAAAGAACATGCTGTTTATCCGATTGCTAATAATGGTTCGGCAAGTACGCCATTCTATACAGCTTTGTGTTTATGGGTTGGTGCTGTATTATTCTCAAGTGTTGCGACAACGGATGTTTATCTTGAAGGAAAAGATAAAAAACGCTTCTCTAAACGGGAACAATTTTCAGCACGGATGTTTACCTTCATTGTCATGGGGATTGGTCAAGCACTGATTGTAACCTTAGGTAATTATTTTGCGTTAGGCGTAGATGTTCGTAATCCAGCGTATAGCGTCTGGTTTGCGGTATTGATTGCCATTACGTTTATGATAATGGTTTATGTGCTTGTTGCTCTCTTTGGCAATGTAGGGAAAGGAATTGCGATAATAATCTTGGTACTGTCCATCTCTGGTGGGGGTGGGAACTACCCAATTCAAGTCTCAGGTAAATTCTTCCAAATGATTAATCCGTTCTTGCCGTTTACGCATGCCGTGAACTTGCTAAGGGAATCAGCAGGAGGCATTTACTGGCCAAATGCTTGGTTTGCCATTTGGATTATGGTGGGGATTTCAGTCGTCTTTAGTATTGGCGGTGCAATTCTTTATCCACATCTAGAACACAGATCGAAAAAATTTGCGGCTTTAGCACAAAAGAGCCATTTATTCCATTAAAAAACAAAAAGCTGAAAACGTCTTTAGCGTTTTCGGCTTTTTGTTTTTCTTTATTTTCAAGGCAACCCTAACAAAGAAGTTTTGGGGGCTCTTGCTTTTGACTTTTTGGCAATGCTAAATAATAAAATCTCCCTCAGAAAGTGAGGTTTTTTGTGTACAAATGTATAAAAAGGTTTTATAGTATTTTTTTAAGAAATAAAAAGTGGGTAGGGGTTGTAAAATGATTCAAGCATTGCTTCAACGATATGAGAAAAAAATTGAACGTCGTAAATTGGAAAAACGAACAGCATTCGGTGCTTTTGCCGGGCGGATTGGGCTTGTTTCTAATTTATTTTTATTCGTTAGTAAATTTATGATTGGCTTGCTTTCAGGTAGTGTTTCAATCATGGCAGATGCCATTAATAGCTTGTCCGATACTATTTCTTCAGTTTTAACATTAGTCGGTTTTTATATTGCTGGTAAGCCAGCGGATAAAGAACATCCCTATGGCCATGAACGTTTTGAATATATTAGTGGAATGCTTGTATCATTAGTGATTACGTTTATTGGGTTTGAGTTTCTAACGACCTCCGTGGATCGCATCCTGCATCCAGAATCAATCAAGGTGACACCTATTTTATTTGCTGTTTTAGCTTTATCAATTGGGATTAAAATTTGGCAAGGGCTGTTTTACAAAAAAGTATCAGCAAAAATTGATTCTCAAGCATTAGTTGCTTCTGCTAAGGATAGCTTTAATGATGTTTATACTACATTAGCTGTTTTGATTTCTGCATTTATTGAAGGCGTCACTGGTTTGCGAATTGATGGATATATTGGTTTTTTAATTGCTGCATATATTATTTATAGTGGCTTGCAGTTAATTAGCGAATTTATTAATGAGTTGATGGGCATGCGTCCGAGCCAAACAGAAATTGATGAAATGAAAAATGTCTTATCAAAAATGGAAACAATTGTAGGATATCACGATTTACTGATTCATAATTATGGTCCCAGCCAAACGTTTGCGTCTGTTCACATTGAAATTGATGATCGCTGGGATTTAAATAAAGCCCATCAGACAATTGATGCGATTGAAGCGAAGTTTAAAGAAGAATTGGATGTTAACCTTGTTTGTCATATTGATCCAGTGAATTTATATGACCCAACACAACAATTTGTTCATCAAACAATCAAAAAGATTATTCGTTCTTTTGACGCGTCTTTAAAAGTTCATGATATCCGCTTAGTTACCCATGGCGAAGAGCCGAAGATTTTGTTCGACTTGGTTTTGCCTACAGAATCAAAATTATCTGAATTTGAACTGGGTGTGGAAATTCAACGGCAAGTTTATGAAAAAATTGGTCGTTATAAAGTGGAAATTACCTTCGATCATACGTACTTGTTACAATAAAAGGGAATAATTAACTAAGTTTTTAAGCGTGAGCCAAAAGGTCAAATAGACTTTTAGCTCTCGCTTTTTTGTTTAGAGAATGCAAATCCTTTTGTTATCTGGATTCTCTTGATAAGATAAAAGAAGCGGGGGACTGTAAATGAGTGTCTGATTAAAAAAAGATGGTGATTTTTTTATCTTTTTCAGTAACAAAAATCAATTGACTTTTCATTGTGAGAAGCGTAGCATATGGATTTGTTTGATAAAAAATAATGAAAAAAGTGAGCGGGTCACTCTAGAGAAAAGGAGTAGAAAAAAATGGCGGATTTAAAACGACTGTTCATTGGGAAACCATTGAAATCAGCCGAAAATGATGAACATAAATTAAGCAGATTTGCAGCGCTTGCGTTGTTATCTTCTGATGCACTTTCATCCATTGCGTATGGTACAGAACAAATAGTGGTGGTTCTGGTTACTTTGTCGGCGGCTGCGATTTGGTATTCATTGCCAATTGCTGCATTTGTTATTATTTTACTTATTTCTTTAACATTGTCGTACCGACAAATTATTCATGCGTATCCGCATGGCGGCGGCGCATACGTTGTTAGTAGTGAAAACCTTGGCAGAAATGCAGGTTTATTGGCTGGTGGTTCGTTGTTAGTCGATTATATGCTAACAGTAGCCGTTTCAGTTTCAGCGGGCGCAGAGGCGATTATATCGGCGATTCCGGCGTTATATGGGCATCAAGTAGCAATTTCTATTGGGATTGTGATATTGATCACCTTAATGAACTTGAGAGGCCTGCGAGAATCTGCCTCGTTCTTAATGTTGCCAGTGTATAGTTTTATCGCAATTATTACCTTACTGATTGTTGTTGGGCTATTTAAAATTGTGACTGGCGCACAGCCATTGAATGCGACAGCTTTACCAGGAGCCGTGGTTCCAGGAATTTCTATTGCCTTAGTTCTACGGGCTTTTTCATCTGGTTCTTCTTCCTTAACAGGGGTTGAAGCAATCAGTAATGCAGTGCCATTCTTTAAGAAACCACGAGCAAAAAATGCTGCTGGGACGTTAGCGTTAATGGCAACGATTTTAGGGTTCTTCTTCGTGGGGATTACGTTTATTAACTATTGGTATGGGATTGTGCCAAAAGAAGAAGTGACAGTTCTTTCACAAATTGGGAAAGCGGTCTTTGGCCAAAATATTTTATATTATTTATTACAGTTTGCGACAGCCTTAATTTTAGCGGTTGCCGCTAACACAGGATTCTCAGCCTTTCCAGTTTTGGCTTATAACTTAGCCAAAGATAAGTTTATGCCGCATATGTATATGGATCGTGGCGACCGTTTAGGCTATTCAAATGGTATTTTAACTTTAGCTGCTGGTTCGATTGTTTTATTATTGATTTTCCAAGGTTCCACAGAACGTTTAATCCCATTGTATTCAATTGGTGTATTTATTCCGTTTGCTTTGTCTCAATCGGGCATGGTTGTAAAATGGCGAAAAGAAACTAAAAATTGGTTGCCAAAATCAATTGCTAACATTGTCGGCGCCTTTATCTCTTTCGCGATTATCGCCATTTTGTTTATTTATCGATTAGGGGATATCTGGCCGTTCTTTATTATTATGCCGGTGTTGATTTATGCATTTTATCGGGTCAATACTCACTATAAAAATGTGGCGGAACAGCTACGTTTAGAAGATGGGGCACAGTTGCATGAGTTTGACGGGAATACAGTTATTGTTTTAGTAGGGAACGTAACCAAAGCAAATGTCGGCGCCTTGAACTATGCGCGTTCCATTGGTGATTATGTTGTTGCCATGCATGTCTCAATGGATGAAAACGTTGAGAAGGAAAAAGAAATTCAGGAAGAGTTTAAAAAACACTTCCCGGACGTTCGTCTATCAATTGTCCATTCTTCGTATCGTTCACTGCAAAACCCTATCTTACGTTATGTTGATTTGGTTAGTAAAAATGCCACGAAGCATAACTACAGTACAACAGTTTTAGTACCACAATTTGTACCAAATAAACGTTGGCAAAATATTTTGCATAACCAAACAAGTTTACGCTTGCGGATTCGTTTAGCGTGGCGGGAAAATATTATTGTGGCTACCTATAGTTATCACTTGAAAAAATAAAAAAAAGTCTGCCATCTTTTGATGGCAGATTTTTTTATTGACGTAATTGTTTTTGATAAATTCTAGCGCAAGACTGCTCTTCGGTGGTTACCATTGTCAAAAATTCCCAGTCATATCTTTCATAAAAAGTAGTATGGTCTGTAAGCAGATAAAGCTTTTTAAATCCAGAATTAGCAAGAAAATCACCAACTGTTGTTAAAAGAATTCCTGCTAAGCCTTGGTGACGAAATGTTGGTTCGACATACAATGCACAAAGGTTTGGCGTAAGGTCTGCACGATTGTGGAAGTCATTATCAATTACGCCCACGCCTGCAACGATGTCCTGCTGTTTATTCAAGCAGACCCACCAATGAGGTACGTGGTTTTCGCTAGTTAGCATTTCCTGCATACTTGCTTGATACGCTTCAGCGGGGATTTGCCACTTTTGGCTAAACCATTGAGCAGCTGACGGAATTAAGTGTGGTTGTTGGTTTAAATCGATAATAGTATAGTTAGACATTATTGATCTCCTAGATAAAAGAACAGATCCCATTGAAAAGAAACAATGTTGGATCTGCTCTGTATTTTTTATTAATTGGAATGTTTGCTAGCTGGGTCTAAACGACGTTCAATAATCCCTAGAACCCAATCTGTGATAATCGCCATAAAGGCCGTTGGTAAGGCACCGACTAAAATGATAGAAGCACCATCTGTGGCATTGGTTCCACGAATAATAATATCCCCTAAACCACCAGCACCAACGAAAGCACCAATCGCAGTAATCCCGATTGCGACGACTAACGCATTTCGAATACCTGCCATGATTACTGAAACAGATAAAGGTAACTCGACCATATAAAGAAGTTGTACTTTTGTCATACCCATTCCTTTACCAACATCTAAAATATTGCGATCTACTTGAATCATGCCAGTGTACGTATTTTTGATGATTGGTAGGAGAGAATAAAGGAAGACCGTTACAACCACCGTGTTGACGCCTAAGCCCATTCCCAACATTAAAATCGAAAGCATTGCCAAAGCTGGTACTGTTTGGATAATGTTCGCTAAACGGATAATCCAGTTGGCTAAGCTACGTTTACGTGAAATCATAATCCCAATAGGAATCCCGACAATTGCAGCAAAGATTACGCCATAAATCGAAATTAAAAAGTGACGTAAAAATTGTTGAAAGACGTAGCCGCCATTTTGTTGGAAATAGTAGATAAATTGTTGGAATAAATTCATATTATTCATCTGTTACTCCCCCTCAAAATAGTTATTTTCTTTTAAGAAACGTTCGGCTACGACCGCAGGTTCAATTAAATCATTATCTGCTTGATAGTTCAATTCTTGCATTTTTTTGGTAGAAATTTTACCATCTAAGCGATTTAAGACATCTTTAATTTCCGGCGTTTCTTTTAATAATTTGTCACTAACCACAGGAGCGGCATCATAAGGCGGGAAGAAGCGCTTGTCATCTTTTAACATGACTAAATCGTAACTACCAATCCGGCCATCTGTTGAGTAACCTAAGATAACGTCCATTTTTCCAGCGTTGACTGCATCGTACACCAAGCCAATTTGCATTGGTAAAATAGATTTAAATTGGAAGTTGTATTCCTTTTTAAAGCCTTCATAACCGTCGCCTTCACGTGTGATCCACGCAGTATCGACACCAGCAACTAATTTGTCTGCGACTTTCCCTAAATCACTGACTGTTTTTAAATTGTATTTCTCAGCCGTTTCTTTTGTAACTAAGAATACATAAGTATTTTCAAACCCATATGAAGGGAACCAAGTTTGTTGATAACGTTTTTCAAATTCTGATTGAACTAGGTTAAACGCTTTTTTAGGGTCTTTTTCCGCTGGTAAGCCCAGCGTAGTGGTCACGTCAGTACCAGTATAACGAGCTGCAGAAATTGAGGCATCTCCGTTTAACATTGCTTGGTGATTGATGGTAGTAGTGGCTAAGTTGTTAATCACATTTGTTTTTTTATCTGTGTAATGCTCAACCATATCCGCTACAATGCTTCCTAAAATCTGCGCTTCTGAAGTAATCCCACCTGTAATGGCGACAGTGTTATCATCAGAAGTTGAAGCGAGACCAGGTAAAGAACAACCTGCCAATAAAAGTAAACTGCTTAAGAAGAGTAAACTTAACTTGAGTTTCTTTTTCATCATTATTCGCCCTCCCTTAAAGCTTTTGGCGTTAAACGATTTTCTAATAATCCAAGAAGAACATCTGCTAAAAGCGCTAAAATAGTTACTGGAATAGTCCCACCAAAGATTAATTCTGGCTGATAGTTATTTAATCCACTGAAAATCATATCACCAAGACCACCTGCACCAATATAAGAAGCCAGTGTAGCCCAAGCAATGACATAGACAGCAGCTAAACGAATGCCGGCCATAATTGTTGGCATGGCAATGGGTAATTCAACACTAAAAATAGACTGTAAATTGGTCATGCCCATGCCTTTAGCAACATCTCGGTAATTTTCATCGACATTTTTCATTCCGATATACGTGTTTCTTAAAATAGGTAGAAGGGAATAGATGAATAGCGCGATAATAGCGGGTGTTTTGCCGACACCAAAAATTGGAATCATCAAAGCTAATAAAGCCAACGAAGGAACCGTTTGTAAGGCACTTGTTAAACCAATGACAATATTGGCTACTTTGGGCAAACGTGTTAACCAAACGCCAACGGGCACAGCGATAGCGACCCCTAATAAAAGTGCAAAGAATGAAATATAAATATGTTCAATACTTTTTGAAATCATTTCTGATCCATATTCTTGAAAGAAGCTACTCATTGCTTACGCCTCCTCTTTATCAGTTTCGGACTCGCTTTGTTTTGCTTCTACAGCTTCACTAATCGTTGTTTCATCGCCCCAGATAACATCATAAACAATGTCAACAAGGGAAGCACGTGTTAAGATGCCCACCACTCGTTTTTGTTCATCAACGACTGGCACATATTTTAAGCCACGTTTTAAGATTCTTTGTAAAGCATCACGTAAAAGAGCGGTTTTTTGAACAAAGAAGACATCTTTATTCAAGATATCACCAACACTAGAAGCTTTGCCACGTTGCTGATCTAATGTTTCAACATCGATAAAGCCTTTAAGCACATGGGAATTATCAACAACTAATAAGGTATCAACCCGTTTTTCACGCATCAATTTAATCGCTTCTTGTAAAGATTTTTCCGGCGTGATAGTAATAGCTGAATTTAACATGACTTCATCAACAGTGGTGAAATCAGGTTTGGCTTGTAATAGGCGATCTTCTCCGATGAGTTCTTCTACAAATTCATTGGCTGGATGACGTAAAATATTATCTGGTGTGTCAAATTGAATCACTTTGCCTTCGCTCATAATGGCAATTTTATTTGCTAATTTCAACGCTTCATCCATATCATGGGTAACAAAGACAATAGTTTTTCCTAAACGTTCTTGCAAATCTTTCACTAAATCTTGTAATGAATCACGGGTGATAGGATCTAAAGCACCAAAAGGTTCATCCATTAGAATAATATCTTGATTGGCAGCTAAAGCCCGCACAACGCCGATTCTTTGTTGTTGTCCCCCAGAAAGTTCATTGGGATAGCGGTCCAACATTTCTCGTGGTAACTCAACCAAATCAATCATTTTTTCGGCTATCTTATTGCGTTCTTCCACAGGTACTTTTAATAATTTAGGCACTAAAACGATATTTTCACGAATGGTCATGTGAGGCATCAAGCCGATATTTTGAATGACATAGCCAATTTGGCGACGTAGCTCTACAGGATTGATTTTTTGAATATCTTGGCCATCAATTAAAATTTTTCCTTTTGAAGGGTCGGTCATGCGGTTAAGCATCCGCATTGATGTTGTTTTTCCACTACCACTTGTTCCGATGAAGCAGATAAATTCACCTTTATCGAAAGACAAATTAATGTCATCAACGGCGACTTTTCCGCCTTTATAAAATTTTGATACATGCTGAAATTCTATCAACTTACTCACCTCAACTAAATATTTTGAAAATGTATCTTATTACTAGTATGCTATAAAAATGCGATTTCGACAAATGTAATCTATTTTTAATGGGAACAAGAAGGCGGTAAAATTTTTTTAATTCGTTCTAAAAAAAAGAAAAGATAACTATTGTTTAGTAAAAGTTGTCTGAACGAAACAAGATGTTAAAAAGAGTATTCTGAGAAGGGGGAAAAGCCGCTATAACAAAGAAAAGTGTCCTTTATAGCAAGTTGACGGGAGCTGAGTTTTTCATTAGAATGGAAAGAGAACAAGGGAATAAAATAAAAAAAGGCGCTTCATGATTTAGCGGCAACTAAATCACGAAGCCTTGAATAGTCACCTGTGCAAGTGGACCATCAAGTTGCCCGTTCAATCAATGGAAACCATTGATCACTTTTATTTTACTGAATTTTTGAAAAAATTACCAGTTTTTTTAAGAAGTAAGAAGTGGAAGAACGAAGGATGCTTTTTATGGAATGTGCAATGACGTTCAGAAAAATCTGAAGGTCATTTTTTATTCTCTTGTTCAAACATTCAAACATAGGGGAAGAGAGACGGACGTAATTTTGTCACCGATTATTACGTCCGTCTTCCGTTGTTTTCTAAAGCGTTGGTTACATGTCTTTGTAGAGGTTGGCTTCAATTGCAGTCCGTTTTGGTTCTAAAAAAGGCGGTAAAGCCAACGTTTCCCCTAAATGTTCCAGAGGCTCATCCAATGTAAAACCAGGAGTCAAAGTAGCAAATTCAACCCGATTCCCGCCTGGTTCACGAATGTATAAACTTTTAAAATATCCACGACTTACATACATTTCAATTTCCCAGCCTTGTGCTAAAGCGCGCGTGTGTAGTTCTTGTAATGCTTCATCATCAGCCACAGAAAAAGCAATATGATCCATACTGCCACGCCCCATTCGGCTTGTTTTATCCGACGTTGTTTGATGAACAGAAAAGCTTTCCGTCTCACTTAAAATAATCGTATTGCCAACTGTTTGCCAACCAAGAAATGTTTCAAAAAAGGCCAAGGTTTTTTCAGAATCTGGCACATGAAATTCAGTAGAGGCTAAACCGATAATTTGAACCGCTGCTGGAATGTCGTTAGAAACAACGAGTGTTTCTTTTAATGGATTTTCAGGAACTTCTGTCAGGATAATATGCGTATCATCTGGATCACTGAAATGTAGGCTCTTTTCTTTTTTATTGGCTCTGTTAAAGTTAGTTGTTGATAATTGATTTTAAAGAACGAATGTTCTATAATCGAACTAACTACATTAGGGTTGGTGATGATTGTGAGAGCGACTGAAATCCTTAAAGCCATTCAAAAATTAAATCCCGCAGAGAAGCACAGATTGCGTGAATATTTAATTGATGCACTAAGAGCATCAAGTTCGACTGGAACCGTTCTTCACGAAATATCTGAACGTAAGAATAAGAATGGGTATGAATGTCCTGATTGTACATCAGAACATATTGTTCGCTTCGGTAAATATACAACAATCGTTGATGGTGAAGAAGTTAAAAAGCAACGCTATCGCTGTAAGGCTTGTAAAAAGACATTTACCGACCTCACAAATACAGTTCTCTATCGAACTCGTCACCTTAACCAGTGGATTAAATTTATTGAGTGTATGATTGAAGGTTATTCTCTTCGGAAGTCTGCTAACTTAATCGGCAACATTACTCACGTCACTTTATTTTATTGGAGGCACAAACTATTATCATCGTTAAAGCAAATGGAAATACCAAATTTTGAAGGTATCGTTGAAATGGACGAGACCTATTTCTTGTACTCAGAAAAAGGACAAAGAAAAATTAAAGGTAGAAAACCTCGCAAACGTGGTGGTTCAGCAAAGAAACGTGGCATAAGTAATGAACAAGTGTGTGTATTAGTTGCAAGAGACCGTGACAAGACCACTATTTCGCAGATATTAGGTATGGGTAGATTAACGAAAGTACAGTTAGATAAAGCCATCGGGCATAAGCTTTCAAATGAAAATATACTATGCACGGATTCTTGGCGTGCATTTAAAACATATGCTGCTGAAAAGGGAATGGATATTTACCAATTCAAGTCCGATGGTAAAATTCGTACAAAGGGGCTTTACCACATCCAGAACGTGAATAATTATCATAGAAGACTAAAAGGTTGGATACAACGATTTAATGGTGTTGCGACCAAGTATTTAAACAATTACCTTGCTTGGTTTCAGGTCTTAGAAAGTATCCAACATCAAAGAAATGAAGTAACAATGAATGATTTGATAATCAGAGGGAATTTAGTACAGAATTCAGAAACTTATGATACAATTAGGTTAACTAAATTTGCTGTTTAAACAGTGTTTCTTATTCAACTAACGGGCAGATTTGTTTAGTAAGGATTTCAATATGGAAATAGAAATGCATGGTAAAATAGGTTAAAAAGGATGTGGTCATTCTTGAAAATTTCTTTAATTGTTGCGATGGATAAGAAAAGAGTAATCGGCAAGGATAACGACATTCCATGGAGAATTTCTAGTGATTGGGAATATGTAAAAAACACTACAAAAGGACATGCAATCATATTAGGTAGAAAGAACCTTCAATCAATCGGAAGGGCTTTACCTGACAGAAGAAATATTATTTTGACTAGAGATAAAAACTTTAACTTTAAGGATTGTGAAATTGCCCATTCAATAGAAGCTGCATTTAAGTTATGCGAAAATGAAGAAGAGGTTTTCATTTTCGGGGGAGAACAGATATATGTTATGTTCTTGCCTTATGTCGAGAAAATGTACGTTACAAAAATTCATCATGAATTCGAAGGAGATACATTTTTTCCAGTAGTTAATTTTGACGATTGGAAAGAAGTATCTGTTGAAAAAGGAATAAAAGATGAAAAGAATCCTTACGATTATTATTTTCATATATATGAGAGAATTCGTTAAACTAACGGAGAACGTTAGTTGGATTGGTTAAAGGCAAATATGATCATATGATCTTCCGCAAAAGGGTGCTTTAGTTGAATAAAACATTATTATTTAATAGAACTTCCAGAAAAATGGAAGTTCTAATTTTTTACCTTATAGCAACAATAAACTTTAACATAGCCTTTTTATTAAATGGAATTTTGTTTTCTGTTAAACGTTGTTCCCAAAAGGAAAGGCTGTTTTGGGGAATTTTTAAGCCAATCGTGGCTAAATAATTTTTTTCTTCATAGCGGTTGCCTAATAAGGGCACGATAAAAAAAGTTACTAAGCTTCCCGGTGTGCCTTGATAATCGCCATAAAAATAATGAGGCATGCGATTGTTGTCTTGATTTACGGTATTTTTGACAAAGCGTAAGCCTAACAATTTTGTATAGAATGATTGGTTTTCTTGACCATGACGCGCTAATAGTGAAACATGATGAAATTGAGCATGCATTTTGAGTTCCTCCTCTAAATAACTATGTATACTTACTTAAAGTAAGTATAGTGCTTCTGACATTTTTTGACAACTATTTAGTTTGATTCAGAAGGCTGACATAGCCAGAAACAAGAAAAAGTGTTAGAATAACCAAGATAAAAACTAGTAGAAAGAGTGACGGAAATGCTAAGTACAGAAGATTTTGATTTTGATTTACCAGAAGAATTAATTGCTCAAACCCCACTAAAAGATCGCGCTAGTTCACGATTATTAGTTGTAAATAAAGAAACAGGGGACATGGAGGATAAACATTTCCATGATATTCTTGATGAATTACAGCCTGGGGATGCATTAGTCATGAATAATACCCGGGTACTGCCGGCCCGTTTATATGGAGAAAAACCTGAAACAGGCGGTCATTTGGAAGTTTTACTTTTAACAAATACAGAAGGCGATACATGGGAAACCTTGATTAAACCCGCGAAACGTGCAAAAGTCGGCACGGAAATTCAATTTGGCGATGGTCGCCTAAAAGCGGTGGTTAAAGAAGAGTTGGAACATGGTGGTCGAATCATTGAATTTAAATATGATGGTATTTTCTTAGAAATTTTAGAATCGTTAGGAGAAATGCCATTGCCGCCATATATCAAAGAACGTCTAGATGACCCAGATCGTTATCAAACGGTTTATGCTGAAGAAAATGGTTCAGCTGCAGCACCAACAGCGGGTTTGCATTTTACAAAAGAACTATTAGAAGAGATCAAAGCAAAAGGTGTTCATCTCGTTTATTTAACGTTACATGTCGGTTTAGGAACATTCCGTCCCGTGAGCGTTGATAATATAGAAGAACATCATATGCATAGCGAATTCTATCGTTTAACTGAAGAAGCGGCTAAGCAATTAAATGAAGTGCGCCAAGCAGGCGGTCGGATTGTTGCCGTTGGAACAACTTCTATTCGTACGTTGGAAACAATTGGCACAAAATTTAATGGTGAAATCCAGGCTGACAGTGGCTGGACCGATATTTTTATCACACCAGGGTATCAATTTAAAGTCGTAGAGGCTTTTTCAACGAACTTCCATTTACCAAAGTCTACGTTAGTGATGCTTGTGAGTGCTTTTGCAGGAAAAGACTTAACATTGGCTGCTTATCAACATGCTATTGAGGAAAAATATCGTTTCTTTAGTTTTGGCGATGCAATGTTTATTAAATAAGCGACACTTTGTGAGCAGAATACTTGGGATTGAAACAAAAATATATTATGATAAACACGTGATTTTTGGAATCACAGTAAAGGTGTGCTTTATTTTTTCTTCCCCTGTAAATAATAAAGTTAGAAACCAAAACGCTACTAGAGCAAAAATGCTTAGTAGACAATCTTAGAATAAAAAGAACGACGCAACCACGGTTGCGCCGTTCTTTTTTTATGTAAGAAAAGATTAATTATTGAAACAACAATACGAAGAAATGCTTTCTTCGTATTGCCGGTACTAAGTTGTACCTCGGCAACTCCAAGTACAATCAGAAAAATTGTCTTGTTAAGTACAGCTTATACTGTTTAGGCTTCTTGTTCTACATCGTCATTCAGTGTTTCTTTGAAGGTGAACACATCATCAATGGTTACGCCAAAGACGTTCGCGATGTCATGCGCAAGAAGTAATGAAGGATTGTACTTGTTTCGTTCCAGCTGAATAATTGTTTGTCGAGAGACACCGACTCGATTGGCCAAATCTTGCTGGGTCATACGAGCCATAGCACGATAAACATGAATTGAACTTTCAAACGAAGATTTTTTCTTTTTTCGCATAGCATTCCCTCCTTTAAAAGAAGATAAAATAGAATGTGCACCTTGAATATAACACATATGATTATTTGATACAAATATATTTTATTGCCTAAAAGAAAAAACCGAGCTTAAATTTAAGCTCGGCCTTGTTAACGGGAGGACATCAATTGGTTGAATAAGTGTTTACATTTCGCGATACATGTAAAGCAAAAGGTGAACGTGATGTGGTGAAACTAAAACCTTGTTTTCATACAGTTTCGACGCTTGGATGGTGGATAACTTGCGTTAGGTGATAACAGATAGGGTAAATGCTTTATAGAAACTCCATCCTTCTATAACCTTTCCCTATTTTCCGATACGAGTTATCACTAACAATTACTCTACACGTATTGTTTACAGGTGAATCTTGCAATTCTAACAACTTTGAGTTTACCGATTTTTATCTACTGAGAAAATCTTCAACCAATTGATTTGCATGTCCTCCTTACACTTAAAGAATAGCACCTTTTGGAAGCGTTTGCAAGTTATAACACTTATTAATAAGATTAAATATAATATTTTTCTGGTTATTTTATAACATGTAAAATAAATAATTGTGCGAACTAAATAACATTGTATTTTTTGTTGTTTTTGTGTTGAATATATAGAAATAAACTATTTTTTATCAGACAAAATGAAAAAAATGTCCATTGCTTTTTGGCTGAATTCGTTTCCTTTTTCATAAAATTCCCATAATTAAATAGAAACATTGCTGTAGCAACAACGAAAATACCAGTTTTTTCTGGACATATGAGAGAACGCTAAGCCAAAGATGAAAAAAGTTGCGTGTTCAAAAAAAATCATGTTATATTTAATAGAGACACTATTATATAGGAAGAAAAAATTAGAGGGGGAATAGGATGGAAGCTTACAAGCAATCTGTCGATACTGTCACAAAAGAAGTTTCAGTCAATACTGAAACTGGTTTAACACAACAAGAGGCCCAACAACGGCTGAAAGAAAATGGCCGCAATCAATTTGAAGAGGCTAAGAAGGATTCTGTGTTAAAGAAATTTATTCACAGTTTATCTGATTTTACGACGATTATTTTATTAGTTGCTGCGGCAATTTCGTTTTATACAGCAATCGTAACAGAACATGGCGAATATTTTGAAGGAATCTTAATTATTGCAATTGTGATTATCAATGCTGTTTTAGCCATTGTTCAAGAAGGAAATGCTGAAAAATCTCTGGCGGCTTTACAAGACATGAACAAGCAAAGTAGTGCAGTCTTACGAGATGGCAAGGTAATCGAAGTCGATGCTGAAGAACTAGTAGTAGGAGATGTTCTAGTTCTTGAAGCTGGTTCAATGATTACAGCCGATGCACGACTTATTCAAGCTTCTCAAATGCGCGTAGAAGAGTCAGCACTAACAGGTGAAAGTGAACCTGTTGAAAAAGATCCTACATACGTGGGGCATGACGATGATGGCTTAGGAGATCAAATAAATATGATTTTCAAAGGCTGTACCGTTGTGAATGGCCGCGGACGAGCAGTAGTAACTGCAACAGGAATGAATACGGAAATGGGTAAAATTGCTGGGTTACTGAATAACAGCGATCAGCAAAAAACACCATTACAAAAACGCTTGAATCAATTAGGCAAACGTATTAGTTTGTTAGCCTTAGGGGCTGCAGCAATTGTTTTCATTATTGGTGAACTGCAAGGAGAACCGCTTCTTGAAATGTTTATGACAGCCGTTTCCTTAGCGGTGGCAGCTGTACCAGAAACACTAACCGTGATTGTAACGTTAACCTTAGCATATGGTGTTCAAAAAATGGCTAAGAAACATGCGATTATTCGTCGATTGCCAGCAGTAGAAACGCTAGGAACTGCGAATGTTATCTGTTCTGATAAGACAGGAACACTGACACAAAATAAAATGCGCGTCCGCCGAGTATGGCATCGTGGTGATGAAGTAACGGATACGGAAGATGCCATGACCGATGAAGCCATGGAAGTACTGAAAATGGCTGCTTTATGTACAGATGTCATTGTGGAAAAAGAAGGCGATGAATTAACTGTTACAGGAAATCCGACAGAAGCGGCAATTGTTCGTGCTGTCGAAGAAAATTATCATACGAAAGAAGAACTTGAAGAAAAATATCCTCGTATTGGTGAAATTCCCTTTGATTCAGAACGAAAAATGATGACTACGGTCCATCAATGGGGGAAAAAGTACATCTCAATTACTAAAGGAGCCTTTGATGTGTTACTACCTCGTTTTGGTTTCGGAGATGTCGATCAAGCGGCTATTGTTAATGATCGTTTCGGAAAACGAGCGTTACGAGTTATTGCTGTCGGTTATGCCGTATATGATGAACCACCCAAGGAAATTACATCGGAGGCTTTAGAAAAAAATCTTCGCTTGTTAGGCTTAATTGGCATGATTGATCCACCACGTCCAGAAAGTAAGGGCGCCATTGCTCGTGCGAAAAAAGCTGGAATTAAAACAGTCATGATTACTGGTGATCACGTGGTAACAGCCAGTGCAATTGCTAAAGAATTAGGAATTTTAAAAGATAAAAGTGAAGCCTTATCTGGTTCAGAACTGAAAAAAATGAGTGATGAAGAATTAGATAAACGGGTTAAAGATTTATCCGTTTATGCACGTGTAACCCCTGAAGATAAAATTCGAATTGTTCAATCATGGCAACGTTCTGGCGCTGTTGTAGCAATGACCGGAGATGGCGTGAATGATGCGCCAGCCTTGAAAGCTAGTGATGTCGGTTGCGCAATGGGGATTACTGGAACAGATGTGGCCCAAGGCGCTTCAGATATGATTTTGACGGACGATAACTTTGCAACTATTGTTGATGCAGTGGCGCAAGGACGTGCCGTGTACCGAAATATTCGTAAAGCCATTAACTTCTTATTAAGCTGTAATATTTCTGAGATTTTTATTGTTTTAATTGCCATGTTACTTGGTTGGGGTGCGCCATTTACTGCAGTTCAACTGTTGTTTGTTAACGTGGTCGCAGATGGGTTACCTGGTTTTGCATTAGGAAAAGAACCAGCGGAAAAAGGAATTATGGATGAGGCACCAATCCCTAAAAACGAAGGGATTTTTGCACGAGGCTTATGGCAAAAGATTGGGATTAATGCAGCAGTGTTCACAGTCATTACTTTGTTTGGTTTTTACCTAGGTGCCTTTGTACCAGGTGTTTCAGCCTATGTTTCAAACAGCTATGAAGTTGGACAAACAGTGGCATTTTTAATCTTAGCTTATTCCTCTATCTTACATGTCTTTAATGTTCGTAGTGCGAACTCTGTTTTCCGTGTAAAATTATCAAGCAACAAGTCCCTCTTTGAAATGGTCGTTTTAGCATTACTAATTACCACAACCATTGCTTTATTACCATTCACACAAGAACTATTTGGATTAGTGCATATTAGTTTAAATCATTGGATGTTAGCAATTTTCCTATCCTTTGTGCCAATTTTCGTCAATGAAATGATTAAGTTCCATTTCTCTGAAGTCGAAGAGGAAGAAGAAGTAATTTAAATTTAACAGGAATAAAAGGAGCTACCTTTGTTCAGAAAATTATCTTAATAGTTAGCAAGTGGGGCAGCAGTCGAAACGACTGCTGCCCCACTTATTTTTGATTTTCCTTTTTTCAAAATAGGTGGGTTTCTTATCTAAGATGAACATTCTCTAATAAAAAGACTTGCTAAACGATTTAAAACGTATTATAGTGAGTAGCATCGTTAGTCAAAAAGCGCTTTTTGACTAATGAAAAAGATATATAAAACGTTATATAATAAAGAGTTTTAAAAGTTTTTATGGAGCTGTTGGTTAAACTAAACGAAGTCATTTCTTTTGTAGGAGGAAAGTATTGTGTTACACAAAGCAGAGGGGTTTGATCGTCGGAAATTTACGATGGCAGGGATCTTAGTTGCCATGGGCGTTGTCTATGGAGATATTGGAACGAGCCCTTTATATGTAATGAAAGCCATTGTAGGAGATAATGGTGGCTTGGCACGGGTTTCTGAATCGTTTATTTTAGGTTCGGTCTCATTAATTTTTTGGACATTGACTATCTTAACCACGATTAAATATGTTGTTATTGCTTTAAATGCTGATAACCATGGAGAAGGTGGGATTTTCTCTCTTTATACATTGGTTCGTAAAAAAAGTAAGTATTTGATTATTCCCGCAATGATTGGCGGCGCCGCTTTACTGGCTGATGGCGTTTTGACCCCAGCTGTGACAGTGACGACAGCGATTGAAGGCTTACGGGGGATTCCGGCATTTTTTGAACGTTTTGGCAATGACCAAACGATTATAGTGGTTATTACGTTGACGATTATTTTAATTCTTTTTTCTGTTCAACGATTTGGAACAGAATTGGTCGGGAAAGCTTTTGGGCCGATTATGTTCTTGTGGTTTACTTTTTTAGGCATCATTGGTTTAATGAATTTTAGCCAAGATTGGACGGTTATTCGTGCATTAAATCCATATTATGCTTTGCAATTACTAGTCAGTCCAGAAAATAAATTAGGTCTATTTATTTTAGGGAATATTTTCTTGGCTACAACTGGTGCTGAAGCTTTATATTCTGATTTAGGGCATGTAGGAAAAATGAATATCCGCATTAGCTGGCCGTATATTAAGATTTGTTTGATTCTTAATTATTTAGGTCAAGCTGCGTGGTTGTTAACGGTCAAAGAAAACCCTGAAATGCAAGCATTAGCTGAAATTAACCCATTTTTCCAAATGATTCCACGAGGTATTCTCGTATTTGGCGTTGTTTTTGCAACAATCGCCGCAGTGATTGCTTCACAAGCGTTAATATCAGGTTCGTATACCTTAGTTTCTGAAGCGATTAAATTGAAGTTATTACCAAGACTTAAAATTATTTATCCTGGGAGCAATATCGGTCAAATGTATATTCCAGCGGTAAATTTAATTTTGTGGTTAGCTTGTTCAGCAATCGTGCTGGCTTTTAGAACATCGACACACATGGAAGCTGCGTATGGTCTATCGATTACGATTACGATGTTAATGACAACCATTTTATTGTTGTTTTATCTTTTGGATAAAATTCCAGCTTGGTCTGCGTATCTAATTTCCTTGTTCTTTGCTGCCATTGAAGTTGTCTTTTTCTTTTCAAGTGCTGCGAAGTTTTTCCATGGTGGATATGTTGCTGTGGGAATGGCAGTCTTCTTGTTATGCATCATGATTATTTGGGAACGCGGCAACGAGATTAAGGAAGCGACGGCGGAACAAGTGTCGTTGGAAAAATATGTACCACAACTTAAAGCTTTGAAAGAAGATACATCTGTACCTATGTATCAAACCAACGTGGTCTTTTTAACCTCCGATCGAGTGGATGGCGAAATTAATCGTAATATTATTTATTCGATTTTGGACAAACAACCAAAACGAGCGAATGTTTATTGGTTTGTTAATGTTCAGGTAACAGATGAACCCTTTACTCAAGAATATTCTGTTGACATGCTAGGAACTGATTTTATTGTGCAAGTTCAGCTATATTTAGGCTTCCATATTTCTCAAGAAGTGAATGTATATTTAAGACAAATTGTTCATGACTTGATGAAAACAGGCCGCTTGCCAAAACAGCCACAACGTTATTCATTAACGCCAGGGAGAGAAGTTGGCGATTTCCAATTTGTATTAATTCAAGAAGAATTATCTAACGTTTCTGAACTGAAAAAATGGGATCGACAAATTATGCAGGCAAAATTAGCTATCAAAAACTTAACTACCTCTCCTGAAAGTTGGTTTGGCTTGGAATACAGTGAAGTCAAATATGAATCCGTTCCTTTAATCATTGGCCCACAACGGAAAACGCACTTAGTCGAACGAAAGAATCGTTCATAAATAGAAGAAATTTAACTAAAAGATTGAGCCTAAGTCCTTGAGATACATGGCTCAATCTTTTTTGTAGAATCAGAGTAAATACTGTAATTCCACAAATAATTCATTTAAAAGCGTTTGGTCTTTAAAGGAATTCATCCGCTTAAAGATGGCCAGTAAGACTTCTTTTTGAGGTTCAGTTAATTGATCTACTTTTAACAAAGGAAGAAAAGCGATAATCAGAGAATAATCCAATTCTGGATTTTGAGAATGTGTAAATAATTCATGGAGTTCTGACAAAATAAACGGATGATAATAAGATTGGTCAGACTGTTCTTCTGCAGTTGTTGGTTCATAAATAGAAATACTCTCTTGGGAATGAGAGGGGGCTTCTACTGTTAAAGGAAAAGCATAAAAGGACTGCTGTAACTTTTGCGCTTGAATCATAATTTTTAAGGAATCGTGATAGGATAGCTGTTCTTCAGATAAACGTCCCATCAACTGAGTAAAAAAAGGTGGTTTTAGCAGTTGTTTATTTTGAAAATTTTCTTTTAATAGCTGGCGCACAAATCGATCGAAATCACCATAAAGTAGCCAATCTACTGTTGTGTCACAGGCTTTAGCGATTTTTTTTAAGTATCGTTTATTGGGTAAATTCAAACCTAGTTCCCAGTTACTAATTGTACTTCCACTAGATAAACCAATTTTATTGGCTAAATAACGTAAAGTGTACTTCTTCTTTTTTCGAGCTTCACGCATGCGCGCCCCGACTTGCTTTGTAGTAATTTTCATTGAAACACTCCTTTTGTAATAAATATGAGGATAAGGTGTTCTTAAAATATACATACGCAAAATTCGGCTCTTTTTTTTTCTAAACTAAAAAAAGTAATTATTTCTAACAATTTTCATCTTGTGCTATGCTTAAGATGAAAATACTTAAGAAGAGAAGGGATCATATGTCAGCAAAACATAATCATGAACAACACCAGGAAAAACAGCCAACAATGTCCCACGATAAAATGAATCACATGAATCATGATATGGCGCATGAACAAATGGCTATGTCACACCAACATGAAGGAATGAAGGGAATGGACCATTCAATGCATATGGGGAATTTTAAACAAAAATTCTGGCTGTCATTGATTTTAGCTATTCCGATTATTGTTCTTTCACCAATGATGGGTTTTCAATTACCTTTTCAATTTACTTTTCCAGGTTCTGATTGGTTGGTCTTAATTTTAGCAACTGTGCTATTTTTTTATGGTGGACAACCATTTTTAAGTGGCGCTAAAATGGAATTACAGCAAAAGAGTCCAGCAATGATGACGTTAATTGCGATGGGGATTTCGGTATCATATTTTTACAGCTTATATGCGTTTTACATGAATCATTTTACGAATCAGGACCACGTGATGGACTTTTTCTGGGAATTAGCCACTCTGATTGTTATTATGCTTTTAGGCCATTGGATTGAAATGAATGCTATTTCTAATGCTGGTGATGCCTTGAAAAAAATGGCTGAACTGTTACCTGACACAGTCAAGCGAATGACTGAACATGGGGAAGAAGAAATTCCTTTGCAAGATGTCCAAGAAGGCGATCGCTTGATTGTTCGTTCGGGAGATAAAATTCCGACAGATGGTAAAATTTTGAAAGGAAGCACAACAGTCGACGAATCGATGGTTACAGGGGAATCAAAAACAGTAGAAAAAAACATTGGCGACTCCGTGATTGGTGGAGCTGTCAATGGCAACGGAATGATTGAAATTTCAGTAACTGGCACGGGTGAAAATAGTTACCTGTCAAAAGTTATGGAGATGGTTAAACAAGCGCAATCGGAAAAATCAAAACTAGAATCCATTTCAGACCGTGTAGCCAAGTGGTTATTCTATATTGCCTTATTCGTAGGTGTGTTAGCATTTATCGGTTGGTTACTCGTAACGAAAGATTTGTCTCTAGCATTTGAACGAATGGTTACAGTTTTTATTATTGCCTGTCCCCATGCGTTAGGCTTAGCAATTCCTTTAGTGATTGCTAGAAGTACCTCCATTGCTGCTAAAAATGGCTTACTTTTAAAAAATCGGAATGCATTAGAACAAGCCAATAAGGTTGAATATGTGTTGCTGGATAAAACTGGAACTTTAACAGAAGGACAATTTACAGTTACTGGCTTAGAATTAATGAGTAAGCAGTTTACTAGAGAAGAAGCACTTAAATATATTGGGGCATTGGAAAAAAATGCAAACCATCCGTTGGCAATTGGGATCATGAACTATTTAAATAAACAAGCCGTTCAACCTTATGAAGCCCATAATCTGCAAGCTTTATCAGGCGTAGGTCTAGTTGCTACTGTTCAAAACCAAGAAGTCAAAATAGTCAATGAAAAAGAAGTTGCACGGTTACAGTTAACCTTCGATGAAACAATTAAAACAAACTATCAAGAGCAAGGAAATACCTTGAGCTATTTAATCATCGCTGGTCAATTAGTCGCACTGCTTGCTTTAGGAGATAAAGTCAAACCAGAAGCTAAAACATTTATTGCAGAGTTACAAGCTCAAGGAATTACGCCAGTCATGTTAACAGGGGATAATCAAACAGCCGCCAGTGCAGTTGCTAATTATTTAGGAATGAAGGAATACTACGCAGAGCTCTTACCAGAAGATAAAGAAAAAATTGTGCAACAGTATCTTACTGAGGGGCATCAGGTCATGATGGTAGGAGACGGTATTAACGATGCACCAAGTTTAGCCCGTGCTTCAATCGGCATTGCGATAGGCGCTGGTACAGATGTAGCAATTGATTCGGCAGATGTTGTACTGACGGATAGTGATCCTAAAGATATTTTAAGGTTCTTAGATTTAGCCAAACAAACACGACGTAAAATGATCCAAAATCTTTGGTGGGGAGCTGGGTACAATATTGTCGCCATTCCTTTAGCGGCTGGGGTTCTTGCACCAATTGGGATTGTTTTAAATCCAGCTGTAGGTGCTGTCTTGATGTCATTAAGTACAATTATTGTAGCAGCAAATGCTATGACACTGCATATTTCAAAAAAATAATTCGATATAATTGTAGAGAGCGGAAAGTAATCAATACTTTTTGTTCTCTATTTTTTTCTTCTTAAAAAAATTTTTGCCTTATTTGACGTATTCTTATAACAAGGGAGTGAAAGGGGACGATATATGGATTTCAAGGAATTATTGTCTTTTGAACATAAAAATATGTTGGAATTGTTGGATTTACTGCAACAAGAGCAGACATTTTCTGTTTTGATGGCTGCAGAAAAACTAAAGGTGAGCGACAAAACCATCCATTGTTACATTCAACGTTTTGAAAAAAAGCAGGAAACGTTTAAGATAGAAGGGCTTTGTAAGATTTATACAACGACCAAAGGAATTGTAAAATATCGTGAATTATGCGTTTGTGGCTTGGCTCGATTTAGACAAAAATTTTGTTATTTTATTCCCGAATTTTATATTTTACGTTGTCTAATTGAAGAGCGAATCAATTATGCGCAATTGACCCAGGTATTGGGATTACAGGAATCAACTCTTCGGAAGAAGCTGTCTAATATTCGACGTTGGCTAGTTAATTTTGATATTATTGTACGTCAAAAACATTACGATTTAACTGGCAATGAATGGCAAATTCGACAGTTAATCCTTTGTTTTTATTTGTTTTTTCAAGAAAACTGTCTGGAAGAAAACAGAGACATGACTCGGAAAATCATTACCTTTTTTGAGTTGGATTTAAATGTAGCACAACAGAATCATCTTAGTTGGCTAATTTATATTTGGGAGAAACGATATAGAGGCGGGCATGAAATTTCAGTGCCAAAGGCTAATTTATTTCAACAAACAAGTGCTTTTTTTTATTTATTTCGTGTGGAAGTGTTGAGCACTTCTTTTATGTCTCTTAAAGAACAAAAAGCGTTATTTGTGATTCTTGAAGCACATTTTGGTGGTTGCTTTGGCAAGAGAGCGCGAAAGTATTTTATTCATGAGCAAATGAAAATAGAAAGTTTATGCTTAAAAACAGCTATTTTTATTATGAAAGAAATTAGGAGAAATTTTACACAACATCATTTTAATTATCAAGAAATTCATTTATGTCGATTTTTAAGTACGCATATGAATAGTTTATTAGACGGACAAGCATGGTTGCCAGCTCATAAACAGGAACAAACACTCGCTGCTCGTTATCAACAAACCTGGCACAGATTACAAAAACTTATTAGGCTTTTAAAACGCCTATATCCAGTCTTTACTTCAGTAAAAGAACGGGAATTGACGAGTTGCTATTTTTATCACATCCTAGATTTATTTAACCCGATTTTATATGAAAAAAAATATATTATTTGCCTGTTGACGGACTTTCCTCCAGAAAAGGAACAAGCGCTGGGGCAATCTATAAAAAGCTATTTCAGTGAAAAAAAGAATATTACAATTATTTATGGAAAACCAACGTATCAACTTCACCAAGCACACCTCTTAATTGTCAATCATTTGTTTCAGATGAACGTAGCGCTTTCTTCTGAGACAGTTGTTTATTTGCCAGAGGAATTATCTCCTGCTTTTTTTGAAAAAGTCGAAGCGAATCTATCGTAAGAAGTCCAATTTTGTCTAAATAGTGTTAAAATGAAGAAGTAAGAGGAATGGATGAGGAGGATATTAAAATGAAACAACTACAATTTGGTACAAGTGACGAAACAGTTTCTTCGGTTATCTTAGGATGTATGCGCTTAAATAGTGCTGAAAATCCTCAACAGGTAATTGAAACTGCTTATGATCATGGCATTACATTTTTTGATCACGCCGACATTTATGGTGGCGGCGACTGCGAAACCATTTTTGGTAAGTCTTTAAAAGAAAGTACCATTCGTCGTGAAGATATTTTTATACAAACGAAATGTGGGATTCGTCAAGGCTTTTTTGACTTTTCAAAAGCACATATTTTAGAAGCGGTCGAAGGGAGTTTACAGCGTTTAGGTGTAGATTCAGTCGATGCATTATTGTTGCATCGTCCAGATACTTTAGTGGAACCAGAAGAAGTAGCTGAAGCTTTTCATTTATTAGAAAAACAAGGAAAAGTTCGCTATTTTGGTGTAAGTAACCAAACGCCAGGACAAATTGAACTTTTAAAAACAGCTGTTAAACAACCGTTATTAGCCAATCAATTACAATTTGGCATCAAGCATACTGGCATGGTGGATCAAGGCTTACAAACAAATATGGAAATATCAGGAAGCATTGATTATGATCATGGTATTTTAGATTATTCACGGTTGAAACAAATGACTATTCAAGCATGGTCGCCGTACCAATATGGTTATTTTGAAGGTGTCTTTATTGGAAATGAAAAATTCCCTGAGTTAAATCAAAAATTAAGCGAATTGGCTGAAAAATATCAAACAACGCCAACTGGTTTAGCCAGCAGCTGGATTCTGCGCCACCCTGCTAATATGCAAGTCATCGCAGGAAGTATGAATCTTGGTAGAATTGAAGAAATTGCTAAAGCAGCAGACATTGTGATTAGTCGCGAAGATTGGTACGATATTTATCGTGCAGCGGGAAATGTTTTGCCGTAAAAAGATTCTCATACTTGTGAAGATCCAGCGTGTATAGCTGATTGATTTTGGTATTTGATATAGTTGTCACTAAGGAACTATGTCAAATACCTTTTTCTTTCATTCTGCAATCACCGTCTACTGCAAATTCTGTAGTTTTTTGTTAAAATAGAAAGGAAACTAGTTTGCTAAAGATGAGGGGAAAAAAATGACCAAAAAAAAATTATTACTCGTTGATGGAAACAGTGTAGCCTTTCGTGCATTTTTTGCGCTACATAACTCATTAGAACGATTCAAAAATAAGAACGGCTTGCATACAAATGCTATTTATGCGTTTAACAATATGTTTGAAAATGTAATGCAAAAAGAAATGCCTACTCATGTTTTAGTCGCTTTTGATGCAGGGAAAACCACATTCAGAACAGAATTTTATTCAGAATATAAAGCCGGACGTTCAAAAACACCGGGGGAATTTAAAGAACAAATGCCGTATATTCGTGAACTTTTAGAAGGTTTAGGTGTAAAATATTATGAACTACCTAACTATGAAGCAGATGATATTATTGGTACATTAGCCAACAAAGTTGATAAAGATGAATTTGATGTTGTCGTGTTATCAGGGGACCGAGATTTGACACAATTAGCGACGGACACTGTCAAAGTAGATATCACTGTTAAAGGAGTTAGCGATATTGAATCATATACACCTGAGCATATTGCTGAAAAATATGATGGGTTAACGCCTAAGCAAATTATTGATATGAAAGGGTTGGCTGGCGACACGTCGGATAACATTCCAGGTGTAACGAAAATCGGTGAGAAAACCGCGATTAAGCTGTTAAAACAATATGGCTCAGTTGAAGGGGTTTATGAGAATATCGATGAAATGAAAAAAAGCAAAATGAAAGAAAACTTGATTAATGATAAAGAGCAAGCCTTTCTTTCTAAACGTTTAGCGACAATTGAAGTCAATGCACCAGTCGAAGTCAATGTGGAAGACTTGGCATATGAAGGGAAAAACTTAGAAAAATTGGTTCCTTTTTATAAAGAAATGGATTTTAAACAATTTTTAGCTAAGTTGGACATTACAGAAGAACCTGTTGAAATGGAAGATATTTTATTTGAAGTAGTCGAAGATCAGTTAACCAATGAAATGTTTACAGACGATATGGCTCTTTATGTTGAGATGATGGAAGATAACTATCATACGTCACCGATTGTCGGCCTTGCTTGGGGCAACAACAAGAAGATTTATACCACGAATAATTTAGCTGTTTTTGAAAGTCAGCCATTTATCGACTGGTTGATGGATGAGACACGTAAAAAAAATGTCTACGATGCAAAACGGACGTACGTTGCACTAAATCGCTATGTAGGAAAAATGACAGGGATTGCCTTTGATGTTTTATTGGCTGCTTATTTACTTGATACCAATGACAATAACGCTGATATTGAAGGTGTAGCACAACATTACGGATATGATGCGATTCAATCTGATGAAGCTATTTATGGAAAAGGGGCCAAAAAAGGCTTGCCAGAGGACGAAGAAGTTTTCTTTGGTCATTTAGCACGTAAGATTAAAGCAATTCAATTTTTAACAAGCAAATTAGATAGCGAATTAACAGAAAAGAATCAAGCTGATTTATTCTATAAAATGGAATTACCACTTTCTCGTATTTTAGGCGATATGGAAATAACTGGGATCCGTGTTGATGCCACGCGCTTAAAAGAAATGCAAGTAGAATTTTCAGAACGCTTGAAAGAAATCGAAGAAAAAATCTATGCAGAAGCTGGCGAAGAATTTAATTTGAATTCACCTAAACAATTAGGCGTTATTTTATTTGAAAAAATGGGCTTACCTGTGATCAAAAAGACGAAAACTGGCTATTCAACAGCGGTAGATGTTTTAGAACAACTAAAAGAACAAGCACCAATTGTGGCCGATATTTTAACTTATCGTCAAATTGCCAAAATTCAATCGACCTATGTTGAAGGACTCTTAAAAGTAATTCAGCCAGATAATAAAATTCATACTCGGTATGTACAAACACTGACCCAAACAGGACGGTTAAGCTCAGTAGATCCTAATTTACAAAACATTCCTATCCGTTTAGAAGAAGGCCGAAAAATTAGAGAAGCCTTCGTACCAAGAGAGGATAATTGGTTGATTTTCTCTTCTGATTACTCTCAAATTGAGTTACGTGTGCTCGCGCATATTTCTAATGATGAGCATTTAAAAGAAGCGTTTGTGGAAGGGCAAGATATCCATGCCAGCACTGCAATGCGAGTTTTCGGTGTTGAAAAAGCAGAAGATGTCACACCTAACATGCGTCGTCAAGCTAAAGCGGTGAATTTTGGAATTGTCTATGGTATCAGTGATTATGGCTTGTCCCAAAACTTAGGCATTACTAGAAAGCAAGCGCAACAATATATTGACACCTATTTTGAAAAATATCCAGGCGTGAAACAGTACATGGAAGAGATTGTCCGCGATGCCAAAGACAAAGGCTATGTGGAAACATTGTATCATCGCCGTCGTTATTTAAGTGATATTAATTCAAGAAACTTTAATCTACGTTCGTTCGCTGAACGTACAGCGATTAATACACCGATTCAGGGAAGTGCCGCAGATATTTTAAAAATTGCGATGATTGAAATGGCGCGTCGTTTAAAAGAAGAAAAATTACAAGCGACAATGTTATTACAAGTGCACGATGAATTAGTTTTTGAAGTACCAGAATCAGAATTAGAACAATTAAATCAACTCGTCAAAGAAGTGATGGAGCACGCAGTTTCCTTACATGTGCCACTTATCACCGATAGCAGTTGGGGAAAAACATGGTATGAAGCAAAATAATAGCTTACCCATTAAGAACGATGAATAAAATAAGGATAAGTAGGATCTGGACGTTGATATCTAAGCGTTCAGACCTCTTTATATAAAGGAGCAAAAATAATGCCAGAATTACCAGAAGTAGAAACAGTGCGAAAAGGACTTGAAAAACTTGTTGTAGGAAAAACCATTCAAGAAGTCATTGTTTTTTGGCCAAGAATTATTGAATCACCAGAAGTTGATGTATTTCAAGGTCAATTAGCTGGTCAAACGATTGAAGGGATTGAGCGAAGAGGAAAATTTCTGATTTTTAAATTGTCTGATAATGATATGATTTCTCACTTACGGATGGAAGGAAAATATGAGTTTCATCAGGCTGATGATGAAATTGCCAAACATACCCATGTAATGTTTACTTTTACAGATGGCACGCAATTACGTTATTTAGATGTACGGAAATTTGGGCGTATGACATTGGTTCCTAAGAATCAAGGTCATCAATATAAAGGGATTTTAGCTTTGGGCCCAGAGCCAACACCAGATGTTTTCCAATTAGCTACTTTTCAACAAGGCTTGAAAAAGCATCATAAAGCAATTAAGCCATTGCTGTTAGATCAAAAGCTAGTGACGGGCTTGGGGAATATTTATGTAGATGAAGCACTTTGGCAAGCGCAAATCCATCCAGAACAACCAGCAGATTCCTTAAAACCTGCGGAAGTTGCTACGTTGTATCAAGCAATCATTGACGTCTTGGCACGCGCTGTTGAAGCAGGTGGAACCACCATCCGCACCTATCTAAACGCGTTAGGAGAAGCAGGGACTTTTCAAGTAGCGTTGAATGTCTACGGGCAAACAGGCTTACCTTGCAATCGTTGTGGTACGCCAATTGTTAAAACAAAAGTGGCACAACGTGGTACGCATTATTGTCCACAATGCCAACAATTGAAAGGTCGTCGATTGAAATGACAAAAGTTTTAGGCATTACAGGAGGGATTGCGACAGGTAAAAGTACGGTTGTTGCTCTTTTTAAAAAACCGGGTTATCCAATTGTTGACGGCGACATTATCGCCCGCGAAATTGTTGCAAAAGGGCAACCAGCCTTAGCCGCAATCGTTGAAACTTTCGGACCAGAAATAGTATTAACAACTGGTGAATTGGATCGGAAAAAATTAGGACAATTAATTTTCGCTAGTCCTCAAAAAAGAGAGCTGTTAAATGAAACGCTGAAACCTTTTTTAAGAAAAGAAATTTTACGTCAAATTGAAGAAGCTAAAAAGAAAGCCTCCCTGGTTATTGTTGATATTCCTCTGCTTTATGAAGCTCATTATGAGGCGATCATGGATCAAGTTGCTGTGGTATATGTACCAGAAAAGATTCAAAAAGAGCGTCTGATGGCCCGAAACCAATTAACAGAAGAAGAAGCGCAACAACGAATTGCTAGCCAATGGCCGATTGAAATGAAAAAAGAACGAGCAGATATCGTTTTTGATAATCAAGGAACTAGAGAAGAAACGGAACAACAAGTGAAGAAGTGGCTAGAGGAACAAACTGGAAAGAAGTGAATATTTTTTAAATGGCGTAAAATGTTTTGAAAATTTCAGAAAAAAACAGTGAAAGTCTTTGTTTTTATTAAAGAATGGCAAAGATTCAACTAAGAACCAGTTCTAAAGACCTAGTAATAGCGCAATTTCATGTTATAATATAGGCAACAAAAATTATACAGAATAGAAGAGGTGAACGTTATGCGTTGTCCAAGATGTCATCATAATAATTCCCGTGTTATTGATAGCCGTCAAGCAGATGATGGACGTGCAATTCGCCGTCGTCGTGAATGTGAAAATTGCAGTTATCGGTTCACTACATTTGAAAGAATTGAAGCGGCGCCATTACTTGTAATCAAGAAAAATGGGGATCGTGAAGAATTTAATCGTGATAAAATTTTGCGTGGGCTCATTCGCTCTGCGGAAAAAAGACCCGTTGCTATGGAACAAATGGTTCAAATTGTCGATAATGTTGAAAATCGAGTGCGTAGTTTAGGGGAAAATGAAGTCTCTACAACGCTTATCGGTGAATATGTGATGGAAGATTTAGTCAATCTAGATGAAATTGCCTACATCCGCTTTGCGAGTGTTTATCGACAATTCAAAGATATGAGCGTGTTTTTGAAAGAGTTACAGGACATTGTCGACAAAGCAAAATCTTCTTCTCCTGACTCAGAAAATTAAAAAGGAGGTCTTTCTTTGAAAGGAAATCGGCAAAGAATCCAACCAAAAAATATTTTTCAAGCGGTTATTGATTCACCGCTTTCTGATCAAGAGAAAGAGGTTTTAACCTTTTTATATCAACCAATTGTCGGCGCCAATGCGTTTAGTTTATATTGGCTTTTGTTATCTGAAACAACAGACTCAGAGGAGAATGGCTCGCTGTTTCATGCAGATTTAATTAGTTTGCTGGACTTGAGTTGCCAACAATTAGAAGAAGCTTGCTACAAATTAGAAGGCATTGGGTTGCTAGAAACGTATAAAAAAACAGATCGGGAATTAGGAGATTGTTATTTATATTATTTAAAAGCACCTGAAACAGCCGCTCGTTTTTTTAAAGATGAAGTGTTAGCTTTAGTGTTATTTAATCGGGTTGGACAACGGAAATTTGATCAATTAGTGCAAAAGTTCCAACCGCATCCTACTAAAACAGAGGGCTATCAAAATGTTTCCGCTAGCTTTCAAGAGGTTTATGCCTTTAAAGAAGAACAAATTGTTTCCGAAGCGAACCGATTGACAACGATTCAAGAAACTTTTTCTCAACAAGAAAAATCGAAGAAAATTTCTGTATCAACGGATTCTTTTGATTGGCTCTATTTTGTGGAAGGTTTGCACCGCTTAGGTTTACAACTGCCTGAAGATGAGGCTAGTTTTCAAGAAGAAGTCTATGTTTTTCATCAATTATATGGCATCAATGAGTTAGATATGGTAGACTTTGCTTCGAAATCATTTGACTATTATACAAGTCGAATTTTGCCTAAGGAATTAGTGCGAACGATTCATCAAGCGTTTGATCCTGATAAAAAACCACAATCAACAAACGTAGTGACAAACAAGCAAGCACAATTGACGGTGGAAGAGCAACAAACGTATCGATATAACGCATTAAAAATGAATGGTTTTTCTGAACTGGATATTCAAATGATTATGGATAGTGAAAAGAATCCGCCTATTCAATATTTAGAAGCTTTAAAAAATAGTCGAGGCGGCTATACGACACCACAAGAACGTTCATTAGTGAAATATTTGGTTGCTAAATCAGGCTTACCGACTAGTGTGATTAATATTTTGATTAACTATGTTTACAATATTCAACAACAACCGACTTTAAAAGCGGAGTATGTGAATCGAATTGCGAATGAATGGGGACAAAGTGGCATTCATTCACCAGAAAAAGCCATTGAACATGTCAGAGAATTGGCAAAACAAAGCCAAACCAAACAAAAACAGCGACAACAAAATTATTCAGGGAAACGCCAAACTGTTCGACAAGAGCGATTGCCAGAATGGGCAGATCAGCCAAACGATGAAACAAAACTTTCCCCAGAAGAACAAGCCGAGTTAGATCGACAAATTCAAGAATTTTTAAACCAAGGAGGTGACCAATGATGGAAGACGTAGGAAAAGAAATGTCAAAAATTATCCAGAAGCGTGACATCAATGAACGATATGAAGAGCTGGTTAACGAAGTATTGAAAGATCAAGATGTTCAAGCCTTTATACAAGCAAACCGAGAGCGTTTAAGCGATGAAGATATTCGTAAAAGTTATGCTAAGCTGTATGAATTTGTTCAAGAAAAAAAGAAATTTCAATTAAACGATCCGGCAATGATTGCCCCCGGCTATGAGCCAAGATTAATGTTGAACTTTCATTACATTGATGTAACGTATGTCCCAACGGCTGATTTAATCGCCCGTCAGAAGGAAGAAGAAATTCGTAATCGAGTAAGGGCAATGGACATGCCAAAAGATGTCCGAGAAGCAAATTTACGAGATTTCGATCCATCTTCTCAAGGTCGAGCCAAAGCGTTAGCAGAAGCAATGCAATTTTTAAGAGAATATCCTGCGACACCAAAAGAATTTCATAAAGGGCTCTATTTACAAGGCCCCTTCGGTGTAGGAAAATCTTTCTTATTAGGTGCGATGGCTAATGCTTTAGCAGAACGTGGATTTACTACGACAATTGTTCATTTTCCAACATTTACAGTAGAAATGAAGCAAGCCATTGGTCGCGATCAAGTTGGTGAAAAGCTCGATGCAGTAAAAAAATCCCCTATATTAATGATTGATGACATTGGTGCGGAATCCATGACTAGTTGGATTCGTGACGACGTTTTAAGCGTAATCTTGCAATACCGAATGCAAGAACAATTAGTTACTTTTTTCTCTTCCAATCTAGATTTAAAAGCTTTAGAAGAGCATTTAACCGTGACGCAACGAGGAGAACAAGAGCCGCTAAAAGCCAGACGAATTATGGAACGTGTGCGTTATCTGTCAAAAGAGATTACGATGACAGGAAATGATCGACGAAACGGTTAAAGCAATCCTTTTATTTTTATGGATTGCTTTTTTTCTTGCGTTTGAAGAGGTAGCGTAAGTTTCGCAAAAACAAGTACTTTTGTGTACACTGACAATAAAGAAGTGAGGAAAAGAGGCGTAACAATGAAGAGAAAACTTTGGATTTTTATTGGGGTATTCGTGGTGCTTCTGGGAGGATATTTTCTTTTGTTTAGAGAAAAATCCTATAAAGTAGAGGTGGAAAAAGTGAATCCAAAAATTCAACGCTTAATGTCGACAGACAAACAACATTTTTTAACAAAACATGAATTTCACACAAAAGAAACCGCTGAACGCAAAGATTTGTTGAAGTTTTTTATTGAAACCCGGCTCAAAACAGACGGCGGCTTTTTAACCAATTATTTACCAGATGCTGAACGCAAAGATGTCGCCACAGGACATGAGTTGCTAAGTGAGTCTTCTGGTCTATATTTGCGTAATTTAGCTTTTGATACGCAGGGACGTTTTGATAATTTTTACAAGCAGACGAAAGACACCTTTTACGACGGCGTCCAATTTAGTTACCGAATTGACGAGCAAGGCAATAAGTACAATGTCAATGCCTCGATTGATGATTTACGGATCATTCGTTCATTAATTGAAGCAGGGGGGCATTTTAAAACAGATCAGTACGATCAAGAAATTAAAAAATTAGGCAAGAGTTTTATGAAAACCTCTATGAAAGATAATATTCTAATTGATTTTTACGATAGTAAATCAAAACAACAGTCTTCAGAAACTTCTTTGTTTTATATTGACTTAATTACGCTGGGTTATTTATACAAAGAATTTGGAATTTCAGCAGACTATTTGCAATATCATTACCAATTAATAGACGATGGCTATATTTCTGATGATTTACCTCTTTATCAAACGAAGTTTAATCATCAAACAAATAAATACGAAAACAACGGAACACTTAATATTATTGAATCTTTATTAACAATTGTTCATTTAAGTGAAGTGGGTATGGCGAAACAGACTAGTATTGATTTTGTACGAAAACAAGTTCAGCAAGGAACGCTTTTTAACTCGTATGATTTAAATGGATCACCTGTGGATAAAAATCAATCTGCAGCCAGTTATGCGATAGCGGCTTTAATTGGTGTTGCCGAAAATGACAAAGAGTTGTATCGTGCGGCAATTACAGTACTTAATAATTTTCAAATTATGGATTCAAGCAGTCCGATTTATGGAGGATTTGGTGATAAAGTTACGAAACAAGTCTATTCCTATAATAACTTAATGGCTCTTTTGGCCTATGATTTCTAGATGAGGTGAAAGCATGGAAAAGATCAAAAGATACATGAACTCGGCTTTTGAATGGTTGAGTCGTTATATTTCTCCAAGTTTTTTGGCCGTTTTAGGGATTGGGTTACTGACAAGCATTTTGTTATTTGTTTATCCGATTAATGGCTTGGGAGATAATGGCGAGTATTTTCGTGTGTTAAATTCAAATAGTCTTTATCGTGTCAATGGTGATAGCTACGACAATGTGGCCTATTTTGTTAAGGACTTTTCAATTATGCGTTATTTTAATGAAACAACGACGCACTTTGTTTCCACTCAACAATTTTTCATTACCGTTGCCATTTGGCTTAATAAACTTTTTTATAGTCAAACACTTTTCGATATTCGTTTCTTAGGTTTCGTTTATCTTAGTTGTTTTTTAGTGTCAATTTATATTCTGGTACGAGGCTTAACCGAAGGCGTATCTTTGAAAAAAAGTTATTTTATCTCCTTGTTGGTTATTTTCATCTTGGGGGATACCTCCTATACGATTTATTTTAATTCCTTTTATACAGAAGCGACGAGTTTTTTACTTTCTGTGAGTGTCTTAGCATTTTCAGTCTATTTTTATCGGGTGACGAAACCACGAACTTGGCTTAGAAGAATAGTTTTGGTTATCTTGGCACAAGCAGTAGTACTTTTAATAGGGACAACACGCCAAGAATATTTGCTGATTATTGGCGTAATTATTGCTGGATTAGGATTTTTTGTCTACTTGTCACAACGTTACCAACGATTGTCAATGACGGCCTTTTTAATTGCGTTGATTGGTTTTACAACGTTAGCAGCTTTTATCGTTCCTAACGATATCTATGAACGTGATGTCTACCACAGTATGACGCGCGGTGTAATGAAGGATAGTAAGGTTCCGGATAAACGGATGTCAGAGGGCGGAATCAACCCGCAATATGGGTTGCAAAAGGGACGTTCCTACTTTGAAGAATACAGTCCTGTATCACCAACTTCTGAACAAATGAAAAAAGATTTTTTTGATAAAACGAGTTTTGGATGGGTGTTATTGAATTATTTAAATTATCCATCTGAATTATGGCAAGGACTGAATTCAGCGGTCCCAAATGTTTACTTAGTAAAGCCTAATAATGTGGGGAATTTTGAGAAAACGACGGGGCGTGCACCGCTGGAACAATCTAAATTTTTTATGGTGTATAACCGTATTAAAGCCAGTTTTTTCCCTAAAAACTTTGCTTTCTATCTATTATTAGGCGTGATTCTGTTTGGTTTATATGGCGTTGGTTTATACAGAGGACTCAAGAGAAACGAACCCAGATTAGTTTTTCGCTTCTTTTTAATGACAGGAATTTATCTAAATTTATTAGTTGTTTTCATTTCAACAATTATTATTGATGGGGATAGTGACTTAGTACGTCATTTGTTTTTAGTCTCAGTATTTTTAGATTTTCTCTTGTTACAAATTGTTTCTGATGTTATTGGTAAACGAATGTGGCAAGATACAACACCACAAGTCATTGGGGAGGTAGAGGGAATTGAAAAATAAACAATATCTTATTGGCTGGGTGTGTTTCTTACTCTTTTTCGTTTTTTGTGGCTTTGCCAAACCGGCGCTGGCTGCACCAAGTAAACATGTCTTACTTGTCTATGACAGCTTGAATATTGCTGGGAAAAAAGAAAATGATGTGGATGCTTTACAACGAGTGTTGACGAGTTTTGGAGTAGAAGTTCAGAGTGTGGCGGTGTCAGACTATGTGCCTGGAGAATTGCTAAATGATGGCTATGACAGTTTGATTTCTATGGTGAATTGGCCTGAACAAGCCGGCGTTATTGCCTCCGATTTTCTAGCAGATCGAGTTCATTTTAAAGGCAAACAATTACACATTGGTCGAAACATGCGTGACGATGAAAAACAATATTTTAGCGGTACGTGGAAAGAATTAAGTCATCGTCAATATCGGTTAGAAGATGAAAAAAACCGTTTTTCTCAAGTATTGCCTTTTCAAGATCAATCAGTTGTGCTGGAAAATACGCAAGGTCAGACAGTTGGTCGATTAAAAACACAAGAATTAGCACCAGAAGAATATCCATTTGGTGTAATTGAGAATGGGCATGCTTTTCTACCAATGTTTGAACGCAAAGGCGCTGTTTTTTTAGAAAGCTTGGACGTAATTAGTCAATGGCTGGAAAGTGAAAAAATGTCACGGCCGTTTTTGACGATTTCTGATTTTAACCCGTTAAGAGATATGTCTGTGGCAACCTATTTGCAAGAAGAATTAGTTAAAACCACATATCCTTATATTTTATCCAGTACGAGCGTTTCACAAAACAATACGATTTTACCTTATAAACTATTTACGAATGCGTTACGTGCGTTTGCTTCGACAGGGGTTATTTTCTTAGAAACACCGGTCGTTAACAATGTTGATTTAAATGACCAACGTGCCTTGAAACAATTGATGGAGCAGCAGATTAGTTTATTGGTCGACAGACATGTCTATCCAGTAGGCATTTCTGCTCCAGGATACTGGAATCAAGACCTTCAATACCAAGAGGATGGGCTAGCAATTAGTGATACAGTGATTCTAAGAGAAAATCCGCCGATTGAACGCGTTTTTTATCGGAATCAAACGGGAGAATCAATCACTTATAAGAATGCTTTGTTTGATTTACCATATGATTATTTATCGGGGATTGAATGGACGGATAAAGATAATCCGAATGACTATCGATTTCCAATGCCGACCACCATTAGTTTTTCATTTCCAAATTCTAAAAAAGAAGTGGATCATCTAATTCAAGAAGTCAAGGAAGCACCAATAGTGTTTAGCGTTTCAGAAGCGGATCAACATTTCACTGTTCAAACACAAACGCAGAAAATCGAATTTCGGAATAATCGGTTCTTCTTAAACAATCAAATTGTCAATGGTTTGGCTGATACAGGGGCCTCAACAGTTGAAAAACAACGATTTACAGGGTTATTTTCATTCTTTTTCAGCATCACAAATAATATTTTAGTTGGCGTTGTTACACTGACTTTAATCATCCTGATTATTTTGTTTATGATTGGACGAAAGAATTATCGGTCGAAATATATTAATAAGGAGGAAGACAAATGACCATTGCTGACATTGTAATGTTAACAGCAACTATCATTATTTGGAGTCTACTAATTGTAAATATTCTCTTAGTTATTTTTGGCTATGTTTATTATTTAAAAACAGATCCTGTCGCACCGCCACCTGTAGAGGACGAAGACGCGCCGTTTGTTTCAATTATGGTACCGGCCCATAATGAAGGAATTGTCATTGTGCGGACAGTTGAAGCGTTATTGAATTTTAATTATCCGCAAGATCGCTATGAAATTATTGTGATTAATGACAACTCAAGTGATAATAGTGCCGAGCTTTTAGCGAACGTCCAAAAAAAGGCGGTTAATCGAAATTTGCAGATTATTAATACAGACAATATAACAGGTGGGAAAGGTAAGTCTAATGCCTTAAACATTGGTTTCAAGCAAGCCAAGGGGGACGTGATTGCCATTTATGATGCGGACAATACGCCTGAACCGAATGCACTTCGTTATTTAGTCGGGGAGTTAATCGCTAGTGAGGAATACGGCGCGGTTATTGGTAAATTTAGAACGAGAAATCGCAATGCAAGCCTGTTGACACGCTTTATTAATATCGAAACACTTGCCTTTCAATGGATGGCACAAGCCGGTCGTTTTCAATTATTTAAGTTATGCACGATTCCTGGCACAAATTTCATTGTTCGTCGCAGTATTATTGAAGCCATTGGCGGCTGGGATGACAAAGCGTTAGCCGAAGATACAGAAATCAGTTTTCGCATCTATATGATGGGCTATAAAATTAAGTTTCAACCAAAAGCAGTGACGTGGGAGCAAGAGCCACAAACTTTGTCAGTTTGGTTCCGACAACGGACGCGATGGGTCAAAGGCAATATTTATGTCATTGTTAAAAATGCTAAATTATTGTTTAATCCTAAAGCGAGTCGGATCCGTTTTGATATTTTATATTTCTTGTCCATTTATTTTCTCTTAATGACATCGCTCGTTTTGTCAGACATCATGTTAGTTTTATCAATGTCTGGTTACTTAACAACGACCCTGCAAGGATTTAGCAATTCCTTGTGGTTGTTAGCGATTTTGTTATTTATTTTCAGTACTTTTGTCAGTATTACGACCGAAAAAGGCGAAATGACTTTAGAGAATATCTTAATTATTGCCTTGATGTATATTACATACAGTCAGATGTGGCTAGTAGTCGCCGCTTATGGCATGGTGATGTATATTAAAGAAAATGTTTTTCATAAACAAACACAAACAAAATGGTACAAAACTGAACGATTTAAATAAGGAGGAAACGTGCAATGAAACAAAAAACAGTCACTTTAATAGGGTTGTTCTTTCTGGCAATTCTGATTGGTGTCGCAAGTCCGACCGTATACGCCGAAAACAAAGAACAAGACAACCATACCTTTACACAATCTTTTCAAAATAAAACAATCTCTTTAACAGGTACTTCTGTCCGTAGCACCATGTATTTTACAAAAATTGATTATTGGAACGTTAAAAAAGCATCATTCAATATGACCTACCAAATCACACAATTAAAAAATAATCAGACCTCAGATTTAACTGTGGCAGTGAATGGTGTGAAGTTTTATTCTTGGCGTCCTGAAAATACGACTGGTATTCAACAAAAGACGATTGAAATCCCTTTGGAACTGATTAAAGAGACAAATACATTGACTGTTGAAGGCCAAATTATTAATCAGGCAGGAAACGACATGTATAATTTAATTGAAACTCCAGCAAATTGGTTAACGATGTATGAAGGATCTAACGTAAACTTCCAATACGATTTACAATTACCAGAGAATACGATTCATTCTTTTTATAATCATTTTGTGGGAGCAGACACGATTGCGAATAAACACAGTGTTATTTTGACACCAGAAAATGCATCGGAAAAAGAATTAGCTGCAGCGACCCATGCGTTAGCTGGTGCTGCTCGTTTGATTACTACCTCAGAAGAATTGTTGCCAATGGCTTCTTTGAACAAAGAACAGTCAGCACCCTATCAGTTGATTATTGCCAGCTATGATAAATTACCAGATCAGTATAAAAGTCAAATTGATAGCAAACGTGTGGAGGACCAGGCTGTCTTAAAATTTTTCAATCAACCAGATAAGCATGTTTTAGTAGCTACTTCTAAAGATGAGGACTTACTTGTTCGTGCGGGACGTTATTTAGCCAACTATGAATTAATGACCCAAACAGATAAAGAAGAGACAACAGTTGATGAGAATACCGATACGTTTAGTTCAACTTTAGAATTTGATGGAAATTATCCATTAACCTCAACGGGGGACAAGCTAGAAGGGGCCTATCACCAAGAACAAACGTACTTTGTCAATTTACCAGTGGATCGAAACAATGCCAATGGAAGTCGCGTGCATTTACATTTTAAATACGCTGAAAACTTAGATTTTGATTCTTCTTTAGTGACGGTCTATGCCAATGATAAACCAATTGGCAGCAAGAAATTAACCGCTACTCGTGCGAACGGTGATGAATTAAATCTCGAATTTCCAAAGAACTTAGAAATTGCTGATAGTTTTGTTTTAAAAGTCGCTTTTGATTTGAATGTTAAATCACCAGAAGTTTTACGAAATGGTCAGACTCCATGGGCCTTTATTGAAAATAATTCGAATGCGTTTATTCAAACAGAAGAACTGAATGACATATTATTTAACAACTATCCGAACATTTTTATCAGAAGCCGTTCTTTTGCTGATTTAGCGATTTTATTACCAGAAAAAATGGACGATAACTATTTTAAAGTGTTGACCAATTTATTTAACTTAATTGGTAATTATGCCGAAAGTAATGTCGGTGAGATTACGTATTATAAAAAAGCGCCTAAAAATGCGGCATTAGAAAATCATAACTTGATTATTTTTGGTACGCCTAAGGATAATCCGATGATTCGTAAGTTAAACGATCAGTTATATTTCCATTATGATAAGGACTTCACACGATTTGTTTCAAACGAGAAACTGAGCATTGAAAAAGATTATGGTAAACAAATCGGTACGGCGCAGTTAATGTTTTCTCCATATAATGCGAAAGCCGCGGCGTTAATCTTAACAGGAGCTAAATCACAAGGTGTCTTTTTAGCCTCTACACAAGTGAATACAGAGAAGAATACTTCTATGTACAAAGGAGATGCCATTGTGGTCGATCCGAACTATCGTCGCTATGATTATCGTTTCAAAAAACGTGTAAGCAACGTTAGCAACGAATCATTAGGTAAACGAATTGTCAATAATCATAAATTAATGATTTATCTATTTGTCTTCTTAATTGGTATGACTATTATTGGATTAAGTGCGTTCTTCATCGTGAAGAAGAATTTGAAAGGTGGGGAATAGAGTGAATCAAAAACGAGTGACCTTACTTTTGGATTTAACTTTGTTAGTAGGAATTGTTTTGGTTGTCGGCACAACCATCTTTATGGCCTTAGGAACGAATGATTTCTTTGTGGACTTAAGTTGTCTATTAATTTCAGTTATCTTAATTATCGTTACCTATTTTGTAGGAATTACAGCGGGGTTAACATTTTCGCTTATATTTATTTTTCTACAATTGACTTATGTTGTATATCAGTATGTCTATCATGATTTGTTTAGCTATGGCTCATTATTTTGGCTAATCATGCCGCCGCTCTACTGTTTAACAATCTATGCAGTGACTTATCAAATTCGTACGATTGAAGAAGAAAATATTCGCTTACGTAAAGAAACTTCACGGTTAAATGCGTTAGATGCAGTAACTAATTTAAGAACAGCAAAAATGTACGAGGAAGGATTCGATTTATTTTCTGACATTTCTACACGTTATGAAGCGCCGTTATATTTAGTCGTGATCCGAGTGGCCTATTGGGAAAGTATTCGTAACTTATTAAGTCCTGAACAAAAAAATGAATTGCTACAAATCGTGACAGCGGCGATTAAAGAGACAACAGATGATCGCTTCTTACCATACTTTATCGACGGCACACCGCCGACTTGGGCGTTATTAATTTTCCGCGATGGGGATGACGGATACACTACTAGAAAAGAATTCAAACAACAAGCTCAAGAGAAATTTGCCCATTCTGAAACCTTAAGGAATATTACTTTGACATTACAAGTTTCCTATACCAAATATGATCCTGCCGAATTTAACAACGCTTCAGAATTTTTAGGGGATGGAATTAATTCTCTTCAATATGATGTTTAAAAAGGAGGCAAACAAATGACTGAAAAACTTGCTGTTTTTACAAGGAAATTAGCAGAGGCTGGTGTGTTAAATGAGACGCAGCCATTGTCAATGCGATTACATTTAGAAAATATCCAAGCAGAAAGTGATCCAGAATCCATTGTGCCCTTATTTTCTCATGGGGTAATTTTAAACATACTTGTTGAACAGTTAGAGGAAAGTATCCCGCTGTCTCACTTGAAAAAAGGGACCAAAGTCCGTTTCACAGTCGTGGGCTTGCCGCCGATGACTATGTCGATTCCACCGCATGTTGGTGGGCAAGCGATTGAATTGATAGAAGAAATCTAAAAAGCTTCTGCATTAGCTATGATTATTAGCTAATGCAGAAGCTTTTTTTATTCAAAGGTCATTCTTTCAATTCGATCGAACGCTTCCTTTAATAAATCTAAATTTTGTGTTGCGGCTAAACGAATGTACTCATCGCCTGTTGTTTCACCAAATGCTTTTCCAGGAATCACTAATACTTGTGTCTCTTTTAAAAGCTTTTCCACAAAAGGAACGGAAGTTAGTCCGGTTTTTTGAATGTTAATGAAGGCGTAAATACTTCCTTTGACTGGATGAAGCGAAAGGAAAGGAATCTTTGCTACTCGTTGGGCCACATACTCTAAACGTGTTTGGAACACTTCAACGATCGGGTCTACAAATTCGTCAAAATGTTGTAACGCATAGATTCCTGCTTGCTGTGACAACGTAGGCGCAGAATACGTAACGCCTTCATTAATTAATTTGGCTACTTCATTAATATAGTCTGGGGCAATCATATAACCAATACGCCAACCAGTCATTGCAAAGGCTTTTGAAAAGCTACCAAAAGTGATAGTATTTTCTGGAGCAAACGTAGCCATGGGAGTAAACGTTTCTTGGAAACAAAAGGCTTCATAAACTTCATCTGAAAGAATGTATAAATTGTGTTCAATCGCTACCTGTGCGATTTCTCTGAAAGTTTCTTCAGAGAAAACAGCGCCTGTCGGGTTATTCGGTGAATTTAGAATAATCGCTTTGGTTTTAGGCGTGATTTTTTCTTTCAAAAGAGCTACATCAATTTGGAAACCATCTTCTTCATAGGTTGGCAAAAAGACCGGAACGCCATCTGCTAAAAGAACTTGGTCTTTATAAGGAGAGAAATAAGGTTCATGAATAATCACTTCATCTCCAGGATTTAGAATCACTTGTAAGGCAAGGTACATTCCGTGCAGAGCGCCAACTGTGGCCCGGACTTGATTCGGTTGAAAAGATAATTGATAATGTGACTGATAAAACTGAATGACCGCCTCAATGAATGTCTCGCTACCATCAGAAGCGGTATATTTTGTATGCCCATTTTTGGCATCGTTAGCTGCTTGTTCGATAATCCGCTCATCGGTAATTAAGTCAGGGTCACCAATCGATAAATCGATTAAATTTGGGGTCTTTTTCGCCAATGTTGCAATATCCATGAGTAAATTTTCAGTAGGTTGTTGGTAACGTGTTGCGATATTCTTGCGATCCATACCAGGTGCTCCTTTTTATAAAACTTTTCTTAGAAAATCTTGTGTTCTTGGGTTTTGTGGCGCATCAAAAATTTCTTCAGGTGTGCCTTCTTCTTGAATAATTCCTGCATCCATAAAAATGACACGGTCCGCAACTTCTTTTGCGAAGCCCATTTCGTGGGTAACCACCACCATTGTCATCCCTTCAATAGCTAAATTTTTCATAACGGATAGCACTTCACCCACCATTTCAGGGTCTAAGGCAGAAGTTGGTTCATCGAACAGCATTACGTCAGGGCGCATGGCTAAAGCACGAGCAATCGCTACCCGTTGTTGTTGCCCACCAGAAAGTTGAGCGGGATAATTTTCTTTTTTATCTGATAAACCAACTTGTTCCAGTAAGGAAAGAGCATGTTCTGTGGCTTCGGCAGCGGCTTCTTTTTTTACTTTAACAGGACTAATCGTTAAGTTTTCCAAGACATTTTTATGCGGGAAAAGATTGAAATTTTGGAATACCATTCCCATTTTTTGACGAAGTTGATCAATGTTGGTATTTTTATCTAATAAATTTTTTCCTTCAAATTCAACGCTGCCACCAGTTGGTGTTTCTAATAAGTTCAAGCAACGTAAAAAAGTACTTTTACCACTGCCAGAAGGGCCAATAATTACGACAACTTCACCAGCTTCAATTTCTAAGTCAATTCCTTTAAGTACTTCATTTTTTCCGAATGTTTTCTGTAAGTTTTTAATGTTAATCACTAGTACTCATTCTCCTTTCAGCAACACCTAATAGACGTGAGATAGTAAAGGTTAGGACGAAATAAATTAACGATACAATTAAGTAAGGTAAGAAGGGTTTAAAACTTGCTCCTTGAACGTTGCCAGCTTGGAAAATTAGTTCTGAAACACCAATGACTGAAACAACGGAAGATTCTTTAATTACTGTAACAAATTCATTGCCTAACGCTGGTAAAATATTTTTAATAGCTTGTGGGAAAATGATGTATCGCATTGCTTGGTTTTGATTCATTCCCAAGGAACGAGCAGCTTCCAATTGTCCTTTATTAACTGCCTGAATACCAGCACGAATAATTTCTGCTACATATGCACCACTGTTTAGAGAAAGGGCAATACAACCAGCTGCTACTTTTGATAAGTCTAAACCAAGAACGCCTGTCCCGAAATAGACAATAAAAATTTGAACAAGCAAAGGAGTGCCACGAACATATTCAATATAAGCAATGGCAATGCCACGTAAAATTTTGGAATTGGCTAACTTCATTAAGGCAAGTAATGCCCCTAAAATGGCACCAAACAAAACACCAATGAAAGCTAGGAAAATGGTATAGCCTGCACCGTTAAGGTAGAACTTTCCATACTTTTGTAAAAAGCTTTGATCTTTTTGGAACATTAATTGATTGGCTTCTTTTTTATAACCGTCCATTAATTTTTGATCATTAATTTGTTTAATAGAGGCATTTACTTTCTCCGTCAAAACGGGCGCATCTTTAGGAAAAGCAACGGCAGTATCTTTTGAGCCTTTTTCAAAGGTAACATCAGCAAAAGCTAAATCCTCATTTTGAGAAACATAGGCTTCGCCAACCGGTTCTTCCATAACGACTGCATCTAATTTATTATTTTTTAGATTCATAATTAAATCTGGAATTTTTTGAAGAGAAGTAGGGACAGCACCGGTTAATTCGGTTTTAATTAATTCTTCTTGTGTCGTTTGCTTTTGGGCACCTGCACGAACACCTTCGAAATCTTTAGTGGAATGAAATTTATCTTTGTCTTCTTTCCGAACAATGACTCTTTGTTGAACGTTCATATATGGTTGAGAAAAAGCTACTTCTTTTAATCGTTCAGGCGTTGGCGACATGCCTGAGATGACCATGTCAATCTTGCCAGTTTTTAAGGCCCCTAACAGAGCATCGAAGCCTAGTTCTTCGATTTTTAATTTAACGCCTAAATCGTCGGCAATTTTTTGAGCAATAGAAATATCAAAACCGACAATTTTATCTTCACCATCTACTTTTGCATGAAATTCATAAGGGGCATAGTCTGCGGATAAGCCGACAACTAGTTCTCCCTTTTGGATGATTTTGTCATAGACTGGATCGTTTTCGGCTGCAAAAGTTTCTTTAATAGGTAATAATGAGAGCAACAAGAATAAAATTGGTAAAATCGTCTGTAGCCATTTTTTACATTTGGTCATTTGCGTAAACTCCTTTTTGTATTATTTTTATAAATATTCAAAAAAAGCGAATAAATGTATAAAAATTTATTGTGTTATGATGTGGTTTATCATATCATAGAATATGTAAAAGGAAAAGTAGTAGAGTTGAAAAAAAACAACTTTTTCAAAAAAATTTTCAAAAGTCAAAAATGAAGGGGATTTTTAAGATGGAACAATCATTAATTGTGAGAGGGACACCACAAGAGTATCTTTGCGAAATTGGTTCGTGGGAATTATTAGAAGGACAACTATTATGCAGAAATATTCATCGTGTATTCATTTTACACGGGACCGAGTCATGGCAAGCGGCAAAACCGTATTTTCCGACGTTTCAAAAAGTAACAGCTGTTTTTGAAAACTATGGAGGTGTTTGTACAGATCAACGTGTGCAAGAGTTAGAAGCGCAAGTGCTGGACAATCATTTAGAGGCCATCGTCGCTGTTGGTGGGGGAAAAGTGGCCGACTTGGGCAAAGCCTTAGCACACAAAATGGCGTTACCGGTAATTATTTTGCCCACTTTAGCAGCTACTTGTGCACCGTGCACACCATTGAGTGTAATGTATCGAGAAGATGGAGCAATGGAACGGTATGACGTTTTTCCGCAAGCAAACGCTTTGGTGTTGGTAGAACCAAGAGTGTTATTGCATTCGCCTCGGTCCTTAATGGTGGCAGGTATTGGGGATACATTAGCTAAATGGTACGAAGCAGATGCGATTATTTCGCAGTTAGACGTCCAAGTGTTACCTATTCAAGTTTCTCATTTTGCCGCGGAAAAATGCCGCGATATTTTGTTAAATGAAAGTATCAATGCTTTAAAAGCGATGGAAGAGCAACAATTAAATCAATCGTTTATTGATGTCATCGAAACGAATTTAATTATTGGTGGAATGGTGGGTGGCTTTGGCGATGATTATGGTCGGACAGCGGGTGCCCATTCCATTCATGATGCACTAACTTTGCTGCCAGCTAGCCATCAACAATTGCATGGAAACAAAGTGGCGTATGGTGTGTTTGTTCAATTAGCCATTGAAGAGAAATGGCAAGAAATCGATGAATTGATTCCTTTCTATCACCAACTAGGTTTGCCTATTTCTTTAAAAGAAATGGACATGGACTTAACTGAAGCCGAGTATCAAGAAGTGGCAGAACGTGCTTGTATAGAAGGCGAAACGATTCATTATATGAAACAAAAAATTACCCCTGAAATTGTGAAAACAGCGATGCAAGATTTAGAAAAATATACAGCGACAAAATAAGTGCCAAACAGCAACTAGTTCATTTGAATTATTTGAACTAGTTGCTGTTTTTTTAAGGATCCTTTTTTGAAAAAAGAAACCTTGAGAAATCCTTGCAAATTCAATAAAAAAAAAGTATGATGATGGGAGGACAAATTATAGTAGAAAGTAGGGAAATGAATGACGGAACCAGCCATTCGTTATCGTTTAATCAAAAAAGATAAACACACAGGTGCGCGTTTAGGTGAATTAATTACTCCTCACGGCACATTTCCAACACCAATGTTTATGCCGGTAGGTACACTTGCGACAGTTAAAACAATGTCACCAGAAGAATTAAAAGAAATGGGTGCCGGTGTTATTTTAAGTAATACTTACCATTTATGGTTACGCCCAGGTGAAGATTTAGTCGAAGAAGCAGGCGGTTTACACAAATTTATGAACTGGGATCAACCTATTTTAACTGATTCAGGTGGCTTCCAAGTCTTTTCATTAAGTGATATGCGGAAAATCGAAGAAGAAGGTGTGCATTTTAGAAATCATTTAAATGGTTCAAAAATGTTCCTTTCTCCAGAAAAAGCGATCAATATTCAAAATAAATTAGGATCAGATATTATGATGAGCTTTGATGAATGTCCACCATTTGATGAAAGCTATGAGTATGTCAAACGTTCGATTGAACGGACTTCTCGTTGGGCTGAGCGTGGCTTAAAATCCCATGCGAATCCTGATAGACAGGGATTATTCGGTATTGTTCAAGGTGCAGGATTTGAAGATTTACGTCGTCAAAGTGCCAAAGATTTAGTGAGTATGGATTTTCCTGGCTATTCGATTGGTGGCTTATCTGTTGGTGAGTCTAAGGAAGAAATGAACCGAGTCTTAGACTTTACGACACCGTTAATTCCTGAAAATAAACCACGTTACTTAATGGGTGTGGGTGCCCCTGATTCATTAATTGATGGAGTGATTCGTGGGATTGACATGTTTGATTGTGTGTTACCAACACGTATTGCGCGCAATGGTACTTGTATGACTTCACAAGGTCGCTTGGTTGTTAAAAATGCCCAATATGCAAGAGATTTTCGTCCGCTTGATGAAAAATGTGATTGTTATGTTTGTCGTAATTATACGCGGGCCTATATTCGTCATTTGATTAAATGTGATGAAACATTCGGAATCCGTTTAACATCGTATCATAATTTATACTTCTTGTTAGACTTAATGAAAAATGTCCGTCAAGCAATTATGGACGACAATTTATTAGAATTCCGACAAGCGTTTTTTGAAGAATATGGCTTTAATAAAGCGAATGCAAAAAGTTTCTAAAAATTAGAGGAAAAAACTAGTTCTTCAAGCATTTTTTTGATACAGTTAGTAGTGTGAATAATGCAGAGTGAGGTGAAACAAATGGGTGGCGGATTTACAATGATTTTTACATTAGTCCTTTTAGGAGGAATGATGTTTTTCATGACACGTTCTCAAAAGAAACAACAACAAGAACGTCAAAAACAACTAAACGCAATGAAAACTGGCGATAGTGTTGTCACAATTGGTGGTTTACATGGTGTTTTAAGTGAAATCAACGAAAAAACAGTTTTAATCGATTGCGAAGGTATTATCTTAGAATTTGACCGTGCAGCAATTCGAACTGTAACACCTGGAACTGCTGTTACAAATGATTCAGCAGTAACTAGTGTACCAGTCACAGAAGTCGAAGAGACAGTCACAGAAGAAGTAACTGAAGTTCCTGAAACATCAGATCCTTCAAAAGAAAAGAAAGACTAAACGATTCAACTAATTCATTTAATGGTTAGAGAGAGCGGAACAGGCTTTTCAAAGGCGAAACTGTGACCAGTAGTCACGCGAGAAAGCCAATAAGAAGAGACAATTCCTATTCCGCTCGTGTCGTTTATCTTAAAATGTAGGACTAGGAAGGTAGGTCATTTGGACTTACGCCCTAAGTCCTTTTTAACTATTAAGTTTACAAAAAAGGTTCCTTTTTATAGTGTTGGAATATAGTTAAAAATTGAGCAATCTTTCGCTTGGTTGGAAGGAGAAGAGCCCATGACAAAGGAAAAATTAAGTTGGTTACAACAAAAAATGCTCAATAAAAGTATTAAAAAGAAGTGCCAAAATTTTCGTGAACTAGGTTATTCTTCCATCAACGAAGAAGATTTATTGACTTATTTACTCACCTATCGTTGGAAAAAACAAACCCATTTATCTGTCAAAGACTGTCGCAAAGACATTCAGAAGGTTAAGCCGAATGAATTTTTTGACTATCAACAATTATTGGCACAGACATCAAAAAATCCTTTAAGGGACTGGCATGATATTGAAGACTTATTCTAGAAAAAAGAATAGGTCTTTTTTTTGAGATAAAAAAAATTATAAATAGTTGTGAAAAATATCACAAAAACTATTTACAAGATTCGTTTTATGTTGTATGATGTGAATGTGAAATAGTTAACAAAGTTTTTTTAAAATGAAACTCTTAGGAGGATGAACATGGTTAAAACAGTAAAAAAAGAAAAGACAGAAACAGTTGATGTTTCATCAATGATTGATGAATTAGCAACAAAAGCGAATGTCGCTTTAAAAGCAATGGAAGATTTTACACAAGAACAAGTAGATCACATTGTCCATCAAATGGCGATGGCGGCGTTAGACCAACATATGCCTTTAGCAAAAATGGCTGTCGAAGAAACTGGCCGTGGAATCTATGAAGATAAAGCAATCAAAAATATGTATGCATCTGAATACATTTGGAATAATATTAAACATGATAAAACAGTGGGTGTAATTAACAAAGACGAACAAACCGGCTTAATGGAAATTGCTGAGCCAGTTGGCGTGGTATGTGGGGTCACACCAACAACGAACCCAACGTCAACAACTATTTTTAAATCACTAATTGCCTTAAAAACAAGAAATCCAATTGTTTTTGCTTTCCATCCTAGCGCACAAAAATGTTCGGCAGAAGCGGCACGTATTGTACGGGATGCGGCGATTGCAGCAGGTGCACCAGAAAATTGTATTCAATGGATTGAACAACCATCGATTGATGCAACATCTGCTTTGATGAATCATCCAGGGATTGCCATTGTTTTAGCAACTGGTGGCGCAGGCATGGTAAAATCTGCGTACTCAACAGGTAAACCAGCACTAGGCGTTGGTCCTGGGAACGTACCAGCTTATATTGAAAAAACGGCTAAAGTAAAACGTGCGGTTAATGATTTAATTGTTTCAAAATCATTTGATAATGGAATGATTTGTGCTTCTGAGCAAGCGGTCATTGTGGATAAAGAAATTTATGCTTCTGTCAAAGCTGAGTTTGAAGCACACAATGTTTACTTCGTGAAACCGAATGAATTACAAAAACTAGAAGATGCAGTGATGAATGAAGGCAAATACGCAGTAAATCCAGCGATTGTCGGTAACTCTGCAGAAAAAATTGCTGAATTAGCAGGAATTAGCGTACCAAAAGGCACAAAAATTTTAGTCGCTGAATTAGAAGGTGCAGGTCCAGAATATCCATTATCAAGAGAAAAATTATCGCCAGTTTTAGCAATGATGAAATCAAACAATGCAGAGCATGCTTTTGAACTATGTGAAGCGATGTTAAACTTAGGTGGTTTAGGACATACAGCAGTAATTCATACAGAAGATGAAGAGTTACAAGTTGCTTTTGGTTTACGTATGAAAGCTTGTCGTATTTTAGTGAATACTCCATCAGCAGAAGGCGGTATCGGTAACATTTATAACGAAATGATTCCATCCTTAACACTTGGTTGTGGTTCATACGGGAAAAACTCTGTTTCTAAAAACGTATCAGCCATTAACTTAATTAATATTAAAACGGTAGCGAAACGGAGAAATAATATGCAATGGTTTAAATTACCTCCAAAAATTTTCTTTGAAAAAAATTCTTTACAATATCTACAAAAAATGGAAAATGTTGAACGTGTCATGTTAGTTTGTGACCCAGGTATGGTTCAATTTGGCTATGCAGATATCGTACGTAAAGAGCTACAAAAACGTAAAAATGATGTGAAAATCGAAGTATTTTCTGATGTTGAACCAAACCCATCAACAAATACTGTTTATGCAGGTACCAAAATGATGGTTGATTTCCAACCAGATACAGTGATTGCTTTGGGTGGCGGTTCTGCAATGGACGCGGCGAAAGGCATGTGGATGTTCTATGAACACCCAGATACAGAGTTCTTTGGTGCAAAACAAAAATTCTTAGATATCCGCAAACGGACATATAAAATTGCCAAACCAGAAAAAACACAATTTGTTTGTATCCCAACTACTTCAGGAACTGGTTCAGAAGTTACACCATTTGCCGTTATCACTGATAGTGAAACACACGTGAAATATCCGTTAGCAGACTATGCGTTAACACCAGATGTAGCGATTGTTGATCCACAGTTCGTAATGTCTGTGCCAGCTTCAGTCACTGCAGATACAGGTATGGATGTTTTAACACATGCTATTGAATCTTATGTTTCCGTGATGGCTTCAGATTACACACGTGGTTTAAGTTTACAAGCAATCAAGTTAGTTTTCGATCATTTAGAAAATTCAGTGAAACGTCCAGATATGGAATCTCGTGAAAAAATGCATAATGCATCAACCATGGCAGGGATGGCATTTGCTAATGCATTCTTAGGTATTTGTCACTCTATCGCTCATAAAATTGGTGGGGAATATGGCATTCCACATGGTCGTACAAATGCGATTTTATTACCACATATTATTCGTTACAATGCGAAAGATCCATCAAAACACGCAATGTTCCCTAAATATGATTACTTCCGCGCCGATACTGATTATGCAGACATTGCAAAATTCTTAGGCTTAAAAGGAAATACTACCGCAGAATTAGTAGAAGCTTTAGCAACAGCAGTAGCAGACTTAGGTAAATCAGTCGGAATTGACATGAACTTGAAAGCCCAAGGTGTCTCACAAGAAACATTAGACACAACGGTTGATCGTATGGCAGAACTTGCATATGAAGACCAATGTACAACTGCAAATCCGAAAGAACCATTAATTAGTGAACTAAAACAAATTATCTTAGATGCTTATGTAGGATAAAAGAACTCAAATAAAGAGACCAGAACATTAATGTTCTGGTCTCTTTAACGTTTTGCGAAAACAGTGCTGTCGATGCCACGGTTATGACACCAATTAACTAAAACTGGATCGAGGACAAGTGCAGTACTCGTCAATTCTTCTGTCGTCTTTTTTCCTAAAAGAGTATAAAGCATTTTCACTTCTTCTTGCCATTGCTGTACAAGGGCTAAGGTATTTTCTAAACCATTTTTACTCATAAGGGAAGCTAAGATAGTCCCAGCAACTCCCATGCTTTTGGCACCTAAAGCGAGTCCTTTGACAATATCAAGAGAGTTACGCACACCGCCAGAGCCGAGAATAGTTAGTTTCTTTTGCCAATTTTGTGATTCCAGAAGAGAGATGACCGTTGATTGCCCCCAATCATCTAAGAAAGAAAGTTCTCGTTTCTTCCGTCGGGCATTTTCAATTTGTGTAAAACTCGTTCCGCCTTGGCCGCTCACATCCGCTGCTTGAACGCCGATAGAGGTAAGTTTTTCTAAGGTTTCTTGGCTCATGCCAAAGCCAACCTCTTTGACAATGACAGGCACTTCTACGGCCTGTACGATAGCTTCAATCTTGGTTAGCCAATTAGTGAAATCACGATCTCCTTCAGGCATGACCAATTCTTGGGGCACATTTACATGGATTTGTAAGGCATTCGCTTGAAATAAATCAAGCGCTCGCTTTGCTTCTTCCACACCCAAACCTGCACCAATATTGGCAAAAATGAGTCCATCTGGGTTTTCTTTTCGCATAATTTGATACGTATCCGCTAAACTAGCATCTTTTAACGCTGCCGAGACAGATCCTGTCGCAACTAAAAGGCCAGTTTCTTTGGCAATAATGCCTAATTGCTGATTAATTTCTTTTGCACGCTGACTACCACCTGTCATTGCATTGACATAAAAAGGTTGGGGAAGCTGAAAAGAAAGAAACGAAGTGGAAATATCCACTTCGTTAACAGCGGATTCAGCAAACGATTGGTGAACAAAACGCACACGATCAAAGTCATTACTTTTTTCTTTGTGGAACGCTTTAGCTAATGATAGATGTTCATCTTTTCGATTCATGCTTCTCCTTACACTCCTTTTGACCATAGGTATAGACGTGAAGTGGCAGTGGGGTAATTCCGTCTTTTTCCCAAGCAGTCATTAATGGTAAAATCCCAGATTTTTGGCGGAAAATTACAATCCCACAATCGCCCCCGCCAGCGCCAGAAGATTTCGCAGCTCCTGTATAAGATTCAGCCAAATCACAAAGATTTTTCAAGGCTTCTGTTTCGATTACCACACCAGTCAGTGAAGATAATTCGGCGAGTAATTGGCGATTTTTAGTAATTTGTTTTTGAATAACAGAAATTTTTCCTGTGTTAAAGCCATTAATCATTGTTTCGACACAAAGCCGACTTTTCATTAAGAACTGCTCATAAGCCGCTTGTTTTTCTTCTTTTGATTGATGGACTCGATCAACTAAGTCTGAAGTGGACGCAGGGCTACCTGTCCAACCAATTAGTAAACGTAGTTGTTTCGGTACTTTTAACGGAAAAATCATTAATTCAGGCCAGTCCATTGCTAACAAATCAGTTAATGTTTCAGTGGCTACTTTTTGATTGACCCAATCATGATCGAAGGTTGAAAAGGCAATCCAGCCCCCGTAACAGCTGGCGGCGATATCTCCGCAAGAACCATTTCCTTGAACGGCTAAGTGAGCTAATGCTGATAATTTGAAAATTTCCTCATTTTCCAAACCTAAATCATAAAAAATATTCAAGGCTTTGACAGTTCCAACGGTTACTGCACCGCTTGAACCAAGACCATATTTTCGTCCATTTGAACTATCTAATTCACTCGTCACTTTTAAATGATAAAATGACAATTCTTTGTTTTGCTCTTGCGCATATTTTTCAGTTAGATGAATCGCCGCTAAAACATAATGAAAAGGATTTTCGCGAATATCTAATACAAGCTCACCATTTCGGCGTGTCCAGCGAATAGGTAACGAGCTGTATTGTGCAGATTGAATACTGCCTTCATCTGTTGTTTCTTCGACAGTTACAGTTACGAATTGATCCACAGCAACGATAATGGCAGGGTGGCCAGGTTCAACAACGGCATATTCTCCTGCAATAAATAACTTTCCTGGCGTAGTAACTTCAATCATGCTTATTTATCCATTCCTTTCGTTTCAAACAATTCAATTCCGGGACCAGCAAAAGCTGGGACTAACTGCTCTTTTGAAAAATGTTCACTTAAAAATGTTTTTAATGCTTCTAAGTTTTTCTTTTCGACTAAGACCTTGACATTCGGACCTGCATCCATTGTAAAGTAACAAGGAATTCCTTTGGCCCGTGCTTGGCGAACTAAAGCCATCGCTTGTAAACTGCCTGGGGACCAGTAAGTAAATGGAGGGACAGCGCCTAAGGTTGTTCCATGCATCCTTAACCCATTGGCTTCAATGATTTCTCCTAAACGAGGGAAGTCTTTTGTTTTAATTGCTTCATGAACTTGGGATAAATCTTTTTCCACATTGTCCAACCAACCTTGATAAAAGCTAGAAGTTTCTACTGTTCGTTTCATTCCATCACGGCTGGAAACATCTTTTTCGCCATCATTAATTAAGATAAAGAGCATGGCCAATTCGTTTTCCCAATTATTGGCTGGAATATTTTCAGCAAACGACGTTTCATCAGAGTGGCCTTTGTTCCATTGAGCAAAACCACCAAAAATACTACGACAAGCAGAACCTGAACCACGTCGCGCTAAACGTGATAAGTCTTTTGCTGAAAGATTTAATCCTAAGGCTACGTTACAGGCCCCTGCTAAAGCAGCTAGACCACTCGCTGAAGAAGCCAAACCAGCTGCAGTAGGCACAAAATTTTGACTTTCTACTTTTGCAAACCAAGTACAATCGGCTTGTTGACGAACAAGGTTCAAAAATTCTTTGACTTTTTTTGTTTGTTTTTCGTTTTGCAAGATACCATCTAAAATAAATACATCTTCTGAATAATGGGCATCAAATGTCACAGTTGTTTCTGTGTAAAAGGCATCTAATGTTAATGATAAACTACTATTCATTGGTAAAATGTATTCTTCATTGGCTTTTCCCCAATATTTAATCAGAGCAATATTTGTATGCGCTCGTGCTTTTCCTGAAAGCATTACTTTTTCACCTCTAATGATTGAATCCATGTAGCAACAGCTCCATTTTCTTCTAAAGTCTGTGCAATGGTTTGTGCGGTCTTTTTATTATCTGTTAAGGCAATCATACAGCCACCGCGACCGCCGCCGGTTAATTTTGCTCCTAGAGCGCCATGTTCTAGAGAGAGAGCCACTAGTCGATCCAGCATATCGTTGCTGACGGTTAATTGCTGGAGTTGCTCTTGCGCTAACGTCATTAGCTGACCTAATTTTTGTTTATCATCTTGTAAAATTGCCTGCTTCGCTTCTTTAGTAAAAGAACCTAATTGTTTCATTGTTTCAGCGATTGCTGTGGGATTATTTTGAGCTAGCTGCGCAATGTCTTTCACTGCTTCACGTGTTTGACCTTTAATTCCCGTATCAGCTACTACTAAGTAGGCATTAGATAAATTCATCGAGAAATGTGTGGGCGGAAATCCTCTAGTAAAAAATAAGGGATCAGCGCCGCTTGTTGCTGCGGCATCGATACCACTAGGATTGCCATGAGCAATTTTCTCACTTAAGGAAACAAGCTCAAACAATTCTTGATATGTATAAGCGTAATCAAAATAATCAAAAAGGCTTCGAACGATGGCCACAGCGGTTGCTGCGCTTGAGCCCATTCCTCGTTCAGCGGGAATCGTACTTGTTAAGGTCAAAGTGCCTTTAAACGTATCTTCCTTTAAAAAATGTAAGGTTTGCTGAACAACTTCCTTGATATTTGCTAGCTCTTGGGGCACGTCTTCAAGCAATCCTGTAAAATATGCACAATCAATCTGCATAGTTTTTGCCGGGGTAAAGACGGCTGTGATTTCTGTCGCTTGAAAAGGAAAGGCGATTGCTGGTTCGCCGTAAACAACGGCGTGTTCCCCCATTAAAATGATTTTTCCCGTCGCTTGACCGAGGCCTTGTTTTTTTATATTCATTCACTGACATTCCTTTTGAGTAGAATCGAGTATAGGACAAAAGACGTTCTTGGATTAGAAGAACGTTTGTCATAATCTCTTCATGATTTATAGGAAATGATTCCAAAAGTTTCTCTTGTTCCAAAAAAAGAGATTGCTTAACCTAAGATAGTTTACCTAAAAATAAGGCACAAGTAAAATGGTTCCGTTGGTTTTTCCAAAAAATTAATAACAATTTAATAAGAAAGAACCGACAGAACCAGTTATTCGGCTATTTTTTTAAAATTTTCTTAGGTAATCACCAAACCAAGGGCACTTGACAAATAAATGGCTTGTTCAGGGGTGACTTTAAGACCTGATAAATAGTTTGGTGAGAAAGTCAAGCGTTCAAAGGTGTTTTGGGAAAAATCCAATCCTTTTAAAGAAGTATTTAGCCAATTACTTTCGGTTAAATCGCAAGCTTCTAGCAGGAGTTTCTTCCAGGTGACCTCGAAAAATTCACTTTCGACTAAACGTGTCTGATTAAAGTGAACAAGATTAAAATTTGCAAAACGAAAAGAAGCATAATCGGCTTTGCAATCTTCAAATAGACAATCTTTTAAATAGCTATCTGCAAAATTCGTTCCTGTCAAATTGCAACGAAGGAAAGTCACTCGATGAAAACTACCAGACAGCCATTCGACGTTAGAAAAATCGCAAGCTTCAAAACGCACATTACTACAATCAAAAGAAGCAAACTGGCCATTTGCTAATGAAAGATGATCGAAAACAGCATCCCGAAAGACTAAGTTACGAACTTCTTGATTCGATAAATCAATCTGCTGATACAAATGATTTTCTAAGATTGCCTCATCTTCTAATTGACAGTTCGTTAATAGAGGAAGTTGTTCTGGCAGATTTGGTGGCAAGGGATAAGTTATTTTCATAAAACGCCTCTTTCTTCTTGTTGATTTTCAAAGGTTTCATCAATTGAGTAGGCCCGATTATAGAAACGTAGCGCAGTTGTGAAAACATAAGCGCCGGCAAAACCAAGTAAACTACCTAACACAATCCCGACTAATCGATAGTTTAAAAGATTACTAATGACTTGCTGTCGTGCAAGATTTGATAGTAATAAGGACATCGGGGTAATAAAAAAGCTGGCAATCGCATAGTTTCTGTTAATGAATCCTTCAAAAGCTGCATATAGAATACTAATGATACCGATTGTTTGTAAAGGTGTAAAGGGAATCATTAATAAAATTGCAGAAAGCAACAAACCAAGACTCGTACCTAGAATCCGTTGAACATTTCGCTGCATCACAGAATGTAAATTTTCCCCTTGTAAAATGGCTGCGCAAGTAAACGTCATCCAATAAGCGTTGACTAAATGAAGCGATTGACTTAAATAAGCCGCTAAAAATAAAATGGCCGCATAATGCAAAGCATCTAATAAAGAAGCGGGATCAATATAAAGTCGTTCTTGAAGAGACATCCGTTTTTGAAAAACGTAGGGGCGCTTGTCGATGAAATGAAGCACAATGCCCATGATAATGCCGGTCACTACTCCTAAAAGAACAAAACTGGCCATGATGGGAATCTTATGTAAAGGAAAATTGTTGCTTGTTCCCATTGCGGTTGACATGATAACTAACAAAGCACCAGGCTTCTCAATGCCATACAATCTAAAAAGTAAGCGTGCAAGAAAAGCGACGATGGCAATTGTAATGGGAATCAACCAAGGTACATGGTGACTTAGCATTCCTAAGCTGTTGCCCAGAACAATAAAAAAGCCAACAATATTCAGTCTGCGCAATAATTGGGGCAAAGGAAGCGGCTGATAATAAATAAACGTATAAATGCCCATCGAGCCAAAGGTCCCAATGAGTAAATTATTGGAAAAATAACCAATTAATAATGGAATTGCCATACAAATTGCGACACCAACTAACCGAAATAATTCGTCATTTGCTTTATCAATAGCAAACAAATCCTTTAAAAACGTAGAATTTTTCATATTTTGTCACTCCTTTACTTCCTAATTTACCATAATGTTTAGAAAACTGACAAAAGAATTGCAATAAAAGACAGGAAGAAAAAGAGTGGTTTCTGATAGGAAGAGAAGAAAAATTAAAAAAAGTTAACATTTTGACTTGCAATTTTAATATGAAAAATGTAAGATATATTCCATAGCAATAAATAATTATTAAATTCTGATTTTTCAGAAAATACAGATTGTATTATTTTAGGAGGCAACACTATGAAATTGAAAAAGTCATTAACATTCGGTGTGATTACATTATTTAGCGTAACAACTTTAGCGGCTTGTGGAGGCGGCGGAACGTCAGATAGCTCAAGCGCGTCTGGTGGCGGTAAGGCAAGTGGCGAACAAGTTTTACGTGTCACAGAACAACAAGAAATGCCAACAGCTGATTTATCACTAGCAACAGACAGAATTAGTTTTATTGCATTAAATAATGTATATGAAGGAATTTATCGTTTAGACAAAGATAACAAAGTCCAACCTGCAGGTGCAGCGGAAAAAGCAGAAGTTTCTGAAGATGGACTAACATACAAAATTAAATTAAACAAAGATGCAAAATGGTCAGACGGTAAACCAGTGACTGCGAATGACTATGTTTACGGATGGCAACGAACAGTTGATCCAGCGACAGCTTCTGAATATGCTTATCTGTATGCCTCTGTAAAAAATGGTGATGCCATTGCTAAAGGGGAAAAAGATAAATCAGAATTAGGAATTAAAGCAGTCAGTGATACAGAATTAGAAATCACTTTAGAAAAAGCAACACCATACTTTGATTACTTATTAGCTTTCCCATCGTTCTTCCCACAACGTCAAGATATTGTGGAAAAATATGGTAAAAATTATGCTTCAAACAGCGAAAGTGCTGTCTACAATGGTCCATTCGTCTTAGACGGCTTTGATGGTCCTGGTACAGATACAAAATGGTCATTCAAGAAAAACGATCAATATTGGGATAAAGACACAGTGAAACTGGACTCAGTAGATGTGAATGTCGTGAAAGAATCACCAACCGCGTTGAACTTGTTCCAAGATGGACAAACAGACGATGTTGTTCTTTCTGGTGAATTAGCCCAACAAATGGCCAATGACCCAGCTTTTGTTAGTCAAAAAGAAGCATCAACACAATATATGGAACTAAATCAACGTGATGAAAAATCACCATTTAGAAATGCAAACTTACGTAAAGCAATTTCTTACTCAATCGACCGTAAAGCGTTAGTTGAATCAATCTTAGGGGATGGTTCTATCGAGCCAAACGGTTTAGTACCAGCAGATATGGCAAAAGACCCAAGTGGCGGCAAAGACTTTGCTAAAGAAGCAGGTAGTCAAATTGAATATGATACGAAAAAAGCTAAAGAATATTGGGAAAAAGCGAAAAAAGAATTGGGGATTTCAACCTTAACAATGGATATTCTTTCTTCAGATGCAGATTCTTCTAAGAAAACAGTTGAATTTGTTCAAGGGTCAATTCAAGATGCTTTAGATGGTGTGAAGGTAACGGTTAGTCCGGTTCCATTCTCTGTTCGTTTAGATCGTTCAAACAAAGGCGACTTTGATGCAGTAATCGGTGGTTGGAGTGCTGACTATGCTGATCCAAGTAGTTTCTTAGACTTATTTGCTTCCGATAACTCATATAACCGTGGACGTTATAACAATCCAGAGTTTGACAAGTTAGTGAAAGCAGCAAGTAGCGCAGATGCGACAAATCCTGAAAAACGTTGGGATGATATGTTAAATGCAGAGAAAACGATTATGGGAGACATGGGTGTGGTACCATTATTCCAAAAATCAGAAGCGCATTTACGTGCTGAAAAAGTCAAAGATGTCGCAGTTCATCCTGCTGGCGCAACGTATGACTACAAATGGGCATACATTTCAGAATAACCTGACAAAAGATCGATAGCAAACAAAAAAGGACCTTTGCCATGGAATAAAAGGCAACGGTCCTCTTGCTATCTTGTCTTAGACCAAGTAAAATAGTAGAAAGCCTAAAGACAGAATCAGTAAGATGCCCCCAGTTTTTAGCCAGAAAGAGCGATGTGCATCGCCAATGACTGAAAGCGGGATAAACTCTTTCGGTTCATTTTTCTTTTTAAAACGAAACGCGTTTTTCATTGAGCGCTGAAAGTTATCGAAAAAGCCAGAGGACATAATCCATAAAGCAATGCCGATAATTAAAAAGAAAAGCGAAACGATAAAGAAGGTATCTGATAATGAGGAGGTAGTGATAGGTTCTTTACTTATTAATAAGTAAAGAAAAATGCCGATACTGGAAATAACGGCTGTAATAATTGGCCATTTAAAAGTTTTCATGTGTTCACCCTATCTATTATTGTGGTCTATCTAGTCATTACTTTAACGAAAATAACTGAGGAAGTCAAAAAAATCTCGGAGGTGTCATTATTGAATAGTTTTGGAAAATATTTTCTTAAACGGATCTTTTTCATGATTATCACTTTGTGGTTAATCGCAACGATTACGTTTTTCTTAATGCAATTATTACCAGGTACGCCTTATACCAACCAAGAAAAACTTAGTCCAGAAACAATCGCTATGTTGAATAAACAATCTGGCTTAGATAAACCAGTGATTGTTCAATACGGAATTTACTTAAAGAACCTGGTAACAGGAGACTTTGGTATTTCATTCCAATTTAAAAACCAACCTGTTGCTAAGTTATTAGCTGGTCGAATTGGGCCATCCCTTCAACTGGGAGGACAAGCGATTATCTTTGGTACGTTAGTCGGTATTTTATTGGGGATTATCGCAGCGATGCGTCAAAATACTTGGGTAGATACGTTGGCAACATTGTTAGCCATTTTAGGTCGTTCTATTCCAAATTTTGTTTTCGCGGTATTATTACAATACATTTTTGCAATGAAATTAAGAATCTTACCAATTGCTATGTGGAATGGTTTTGCATACACAATCTTGCCAACTATTGCCTTGGCAATGAGTCCAATGGCCGATTCGGCTAGGTTTATTCGAACCGAGATGGTAGAGGTCTTGCATAGTGATTATGTCGAATTAGCCAAAGCAAAAGGCTTGAGTCGCTGGCAAGTTGCATTCCGCCACGGATTAAGAAACAGTTTAATTCCATTGATTACCTTATTAGGACCTTTAGCCGTTGGTTTAATGACAGGTTCTTTAGTAGTAGAAAATATTTTTGCCATCCCTGGAATTGGGGAACAGTTTGTAAAATCAATTATGACAAACGACTATCCAACAATTATGGCAGTAACTATTTTGTATTCAACAATGTTAGTTGTTGTAATTCTGATTGTTGACTTACTTTATGGTTTAATTGATCCAAGAATTCGCGTATCAGGAGGTGCAAAAGGCTAATGGAAACAGTCAATAAAAATAATCTACCACAAGCGATTAAAGATATTCCGGCAGATGAGTTTCAGCCTCTAAACACTTCAACTCTAAAAGAAAGAGAGCGTATTGCCACACCGTCTTTAAGTTTCTTACAAGACTCATGGCGTCGTTTGAAAAAGAATAAAGCTGCAGTTATCTCAATGAGTTTCTTAGCAGTTATTATCTTTATCTCTATTATTACCATTTGGGTTTCACCACATAACCCAACGAAACAAAATGTTTCTTACATTAACTTACCACCACGAATTCCTGGCTTGGAAAGCGTGAATGGTTTAAATGGTAAAACAACAGTTGCTGGTCAATTAGTTGATAAATATGCACAAGCAAACGTTCCAGATAACGTAAACTTTTATCTAGGAACAGATGGTTTAGGTCGTGATGTCCTAAGTCGTTTATTTATGGGAACACGTATTTCCTTATTAATTGCGTTTATCGCGGCGATTCTAGATATTACGATTGGGGTAACGTATGGACTGATTTCCGGGTTAGTCGGCGGTCGTGTCGATACAGTGATGCAACGTATTTTAGAAGTTCTTTCTGGTATTCCTAACTTAGTTGTTATGATCTTGATGCTAACAGTCTTTGATCCAGGGATTGTTTCGATTGTTTTAGCCATGGTTATTACAAACTGGATATCAATGGCCAGGATTGTGCGAGCCCAGACCATGAAACTAAAAGACCAAGAGTTTGTCATGGCAGCAGAAACATTGGGCGAATCTCGTTGGAAAATTGCTATTAAACATATTTTACCGAATATCTCAAGTGTCATTATTGTCCAAATGATGTTCAGTATCCCATCGGCAATTTTCTTTGAAGCGTTCCTAAGTTTTATTGGGTTAGGCTTACGTCCACCAACCGCATCTTTAGGAACCTTGTTAAACGAAGGATACAAAACTTTCCGTTTCCTTCCATATTTAATGTGGATTCCAGCGGCAACACTTTCAGTTATCATGATTTGTTTCAACTTGTTAGCTGATGGTTTACGTGACGCATTTGATCCTAAGATGAAAGAGTAAGAGTGGTGAATGACTATGGAAAAAGTATTAGAAGTTAAAGACTTAAGAATCTCCTTTGATACGTTTGCAGGTAAAGTCAACGCCATTCGTGGTGTGAGTTTTGATCTTTATAAAGGTGAAACGTTAGCCATCGTAGGTGAATCAGGGAGTGGTAAATCTGTTACAACTCGCAGTATTATGCGTTTGTTGAGCAGTAATGCCAATATTGATAACGGGGAAATTTTGTTTAAAGGGCAAGATATTGTTCATAAAACAGAAAAACAAATGCAAGCCATTCGTGGTAAAGAAATCGCAATGATTTTCCAAGATCCGATGACTTCATTAGACCCAACGATGCCAATTGGCAAACAAGTGGCGGAATCATTAATCAAACATAATAAAGTCTCAAAAAAAGAAGGCTTAGCGCAAGCATTAGAATTACTAAAATTAGTCGGCATTCCTAATGCTGAAAAACGTTTGAAAAACTATCCGCACCAATTTTCTGGTGGACAACGTCAACGGATTGTCATTGCAATTGCTTTAATTTGTTATCCAGAAGTTCTAATTGCAGATGAACCAACTACAGCGTTGGATGTAACCATCCAAGCACAAATTTTAGAGTTATTAAAAGACTTACAAGAAAAAATTAGCACTTCGATTATTTTCATTACCCATGATTTAGGGGTAGTAGCGAACGTGGCTGACCGTGTCGCTGTCATGTACGGTGGACGTCTGGTTGAAGTGGGAACAGCAGAAGAAATTTTCTATAATCCACAACATCCATATACTTGGGGACTTTTAGGGTCAATGCCAACGATGGAAGGAACAGAAGACAAACTTTATGCGATTCCAGGTTCACCTCCAGATTTATTAGATCCACCAACTGGAGATGCCTTCTATCCACGGAATGAGTTTGCTTTAAAAATTGATACAGAAAAAGAACCACCTTATTTTGAAGTATCACCGACACACAAAGCAGCAACGTGGTTATTAGCACCACAAGCACCAAAAGTTACGCCTCCAGCAGAGATTGTTCGTCGTTGGGCAATTTATGCAGAGCGTCAAAAAAATCCAGGAGGTAGTAATTAATGGCAGAAGAGAAAAAAGTCCTATTAGAAGTCACTGGTTTGAAACAGTATTTCAATGTTGGTCGTAAAGACGAAGTAAAAGCCATTGATGACATTAGTTTTTATATTTTTGAAGGCGAAACCTTTGGATTAGTTGGCGAATCAGGAAGTGGAAAATCAACAACTGGTCGCAGTGTCATTCGTTTATATGATCCAACTGCTGGTGAAATTCTTTTCGATGGAAAAGACATTAGCAAAATTAAATCAAAAGCGGACATGCAAGCATTCCGCCGCGATGTTCAAATGATCTTCCAAGATCCATATGCTTCATTGAATCCAAGAATGAAAGTCAATGATATTATTGCTGAAGGAATCGATGTCAATGGATTAGCTAAAACACCAAAAGAGCGGGAAGAAAAAGTCAATGAACTTTTAAAAACGGTGGGATTAAATCCAAGTCACAGTACGCGTTATCCTCATGAGTTTTCTGGTGGGCAACGTCAACGGATTGGGATTGCTCGTGCTTTAGCGGTTAATCCACGTTTCATTATCTGTGATGAGCCGATTTCGGCTTTGGATGTGTCGATTCAAGCTCAAGTAGTAAACTTATTACAAGATTTACAAAAAGAACAAGGCTTAACTTACTTGTTTATTGCACATGACTTATCGATGGTAAAACATATCAGTGACCGAATTGGCGTAATGCACAGTGGGAAATTATTGGAAATGGGCACAAGTGATGATGTCTATAATTTCGGCGTTCATCCTTATACAGAAAGTTTACTTTCTGCGATTCCATTACCAGATCCAGACTATGAACGCACACGTAAACGGATCGTTTACCAGCCTGCAGCGGCAGATGGGAAAGATCGTGAGCTCCGTGAAATTCTCAATGGACACTATGTTTATTGTGCTGAAGACGAAGTTGCAATGTACCGTGAAAAAATTGAAGAGAAGAAAAGAAAAGCTGGTTTATAACCAGCTTCTTTTCTAACTATCTTGGTAGGGTGGTTATGAGATGAAGGCTCTGAAAGCTTATAAATACAGACTTTATCCAACCTCAAAACAAGAAGAGTTTATTCAAAAAACATTTTCTTGTGTTCGATTGGTGTATAATTTAATGTTACAAGACCGGATTGATATCTACAAAGAGATGCGAAAAAATCCTCAACAAACGTTTAAAATGCCAACGCCAGCTAAATATAAGAAACAATACCCTATCCTCAGAGAAGTTGATAGTTTAGCCTTGGCAAATGCACAAGTTTATTTGGATCGAGCCTTTAAAAATTTTTATCGGGAAAAAGGGATGGGCTTTCCAAAAAAGAAAAAGAAAGAAACGGTGCATTCCTACACTACGAACAATCAACATGGCACGGTCAAAATTTTGGATAATCGTTATTTGAAAGTACCTAAATTGAAATCTTTAATTAAAATGAAGGTACACCGCCAACCGCTGGGGGAGATAAAATCTGTAACTATTTCTATGAGTGCGAGTCACAATTATTATGTTTCCATTTTGTGTGAAGCGCCGATTGAAACGAAAACAAAGCAACAAAAAATGGTGGGAATTTGTAGCAGTAGGGAAAAATTTGCGCTGCTTTCGAATGGTGAAAGCTTCGAAAAAAGCTATTGTTCAAAGCATTTAAAGCAAAAACTACGTCAAGAAGAACGAAAATTAAACAAGCGTAAAATGATTGCTTTAGAAAAAGGTGTCGATCTTTCGCAAGCAAAAAATTATCAAAAACAAAAAATAAAAGTCGCAAAAATTCGCGAAAAAATAGCCAACCAACGAACGGATATTTTAAACAAAATTACAACGGAATTGGTTTCAAGTTACGATGTTATTTGTATTGAAAAAGCCCATCACAGTAATGAGCGGCTGCCAAAATATGATCGTTCTGAACTGGCTTGGTCTTTATTTTTAGCTAAACTGTTGTATAAAGCACAATGGTATGGCAAAGAACTCATTTGTATTGAGTCAGAGGAGATCGAAACAGAGTTGTCTTTTTCTGAAAGTACAGAAAATTCAGAGTATCTTAGAAGTCAAAAAATCTTAGAACGTGGCTTGTCTAAACGAGAAACCTTATAAATAGAAGAACTGTAGGGACTACAGGGATCGCCTAGGGGATAGAAAATGTACACCATGTGTTGAACCATTTGTTTCTAGGAAGTCACATTGGGACAGTCCACTAATTATTAATAATCAAAATACGAGTTCAAACGAATCTAGTGCTAGATTCGTTTTTTTTGAGGAAATATATTGACAACTAGGATAAACTAAGGTAAACTAGTGAAGTTGAGAAATGAAAGCAGAAGCACCCGCTTCTCGCCTTAGTTGAGTATATCGCTGGGCTAGATAAAGTATTCCTTATTTTTTTAAGTAAGGCAGACTGTTGGCGGGTTCTGGATAGGAACCTGTTTTTTTATTGCATTTAGCAAACAAAGCAGACTTCCGTTAGGATTTTCTCTTAAAAATTTTGGAGGTGAATGACCATAGCAAAGGATATGATGGTTAACGACGGCATTCGTGCACGCGAGTTACGTTTGATCGGACAAGATGGTGAACAATTAGGTGTAAAAACCAAAGCAGAAGCATTACAAATCGCTGAATCTGCAAACTTGGATTTAGTACTTGTAGCGCCAGGAGCGAAACCACCAGTTGCGCGAATTATGGATTATGGAAAATTCCGTTTCGAACAACAAAAGAAAGAGCGTGAAGCTCGCAAGAAACAAAAAGTGATCAACGTCAAAGAAGTTCGTTTAAGTCCAACAATTGACGTAAATGACTTCAATACAAAACTTCGTAATGCGCGTAAGTTCTTAGAAAAAGGAGACAAAGTGAAAGCTTCTATCCGTTTCAAAGGCCGTGCCATTACCCATAAAGAGATTGGTCAGAAAGTTCTTGATCGCTTAGCTGAAGAAACTGCGGACATCGCCACAGTGGAACAAAAAGCGAAAATGGACGGACGCAGCATGTTTCTAACGCTGGCACCGAAAAACGACAAGTAAACGAAGAGACCGAGCATTCGGACTTTTGGTAATTTCTACAAGAAGGATATTCGACAGTTGTGACTGTTAGAGTCTTTCACTTGAAGCAAAGATTTTGAGGAGGAAAATTAGTCATGCCAAAACAAAAAACACACCGCGGATTAGCAAAACGTGTAAAACGTACTGGTGGAGGCGGCTTAAAACGTGGCCGTGCCTTTACATCTCACCGTTTCCACGGTAAAACTAAAAAACAACGCCGTCAATTGCGTAAAGCAAGCATGGTTGCAAAAGGCGATTACAAACGTATCCGCCAACAATTAGCAAGAATGAAATAAAACAACTCGGTGACTTTTAGATTACCGTCAAGAGAAACAAGATATTAGGAGGAATTCAACATGGCACGTGTTAAAGGTGGAACAGTAACCCGTAAACGTCGTAAAAAAGTCCTTAAGTTAGCGAAAGGCTACTACGGATCAAAACATACTTTATTTAAATCAGCAAAAGAACAAGTAATGAACTCTTATTACTATGCATTCAGAGACCGTCGTCAAAAGAAACGTGACTTCCGTAAATTATGGATTGCACGTATCAACGCGGCAGCTCGCATGAATGGCTTAAGCTATTCTAAATTAATGCACGGTTTGAAATTGGCAGAGATTGATATCAACCGCAAAATGTTAGCTGACTTAGCCGTTAACGATGCAGCAGCATTTACAGCGTTAGCTGAACAAGCCTCAAAAGCCCTAGAAAACAAGTAATAGGCAACTTTTGAATACCCCAAACCCACTATAATCAGTGGGTTTTTTATTTTGCATTTTGTTATATTTCATTCATGAATTCAGCAAAACGATTAGCTGTTTTATCTCTTTGGTCTTTGGATAAGTGAGTGTAAATGTTCAGTGTCGTTTTCACATTAGAATGTCCAAGTCTTTCTTGAGCTTCTTTAATGGGGATATTTGCTTTGTATAATAGACTTGCATGTGTGTGCCTAAAACCGTGCATTGTAATTGTTTTGATTTCTTTACCAGTCTTTTTCCTATACAATCTCTGAATCGTTAAAAACCACTCTATAGTTATACCTGATTCGAGATAAGTATTTTTGTAATTAGAAAAAATAATCTGTTTAGGATTTAGCTTAGGTAAATCAAATTTTATTGCTTGTTTTTCCTGCCATGTTTTTAAAGCTACTAATGTGGTATCGTCCAAGCTTATTCTTCTAAAACCAGCCTTTGTTTTCGGTGGGTGAATTAGGGTTTTGTTTCTGTCTCCTTTAGCAACAGTTTTAGTTACTTCTAAATACTTCTCGTCAAAATTAATATCCTCCCAAGTTAAAGCAAATGCTTCTCCTTTGCGTAATCCAGTAAATGCCAATGTTCTAAAAAAGGCATATCTTTCAGAATCAAAATTTTCTTTTGTAAATCTCAGAAACTCGATTAATTCTTCTTTAGTAAAAAAATTTGAAAACTCTTCATACTGATTTAAATTAAGATTGGTTACTGGTTTTTTAACATTAGCCATTGGGTTTTGATAGATTAATTCTAAGAACATAGCATGTTCCATTACTCTATTAAAATAGTAAATAAACCTACTAGCTCTTTTTGGTTTATCTTTATACCATTCATTTACTATTTGCTGACAATAAATTGGAGTAATGTCTTGGATTCTCATTTCTTGAAATTTTGGCAATATAGCATACTTGAATTCACATTTAGCTGTAACTGCAGTGCTTTCCTTTACTAAGTTGCAATACTGCTTATACCATAGTGTGAAAATTTCATTAAAGGTATGGTGTTTCTTAGGTACATACTGTTCAGTTGCAACCAAAAGACTTAATTCCGCTAATGCTAAACTAGCTTCTTCCTCTGTTTTAAACCCCCTTCTGGTCGTTTTTTGTTTTTTTCCATTTTTAGGATTAATACCCACGTAGTAGTCAAACATGTAATTGATTGTGCCATCTTGCTTTTGGTACGATTTAATTAATGCCATAAAAATTCTCCTTTTCATGGCATAGGATAAAGTTAAGAATATTATATGATATCGAATAAGAAAATTCGACATTTAATAGGTTATTATTCTAATTAAATGTTTTCACTTTGAATAGTTACAACAAAAGAACTCTGACTAATTATCTTTTCGACTGAAATGTGGAGTGTTTTTTTACCATGAGATTAGTGATATAATTAATTTATATACGTATATTTTTAATTAAGAAAGGATGTTTTTCTTGGAAGAAGTTATTAAGCCTTTATTAGATAGTAAGCTAACTTATGTTGATTCTTACATTTCACTTATTAATGAATCTGAATTGTATAAGGAAATAATCAAAAAAATAAGAGAAGAGGCTAACGTGGAAGAGTTTAATAACTTATCTACGCCGACATTGAAATTTAACTATGTATTAAGTAATCAGCATATATCGCTAAATTCTTTAAACAGCCTAATATTAGATAATATTCAGTTTAATTGTAGTAATATTTTCTTTGAAAAAATAAATACACGTCTTGATGATAACGACATAATTAAAGCGTTTGAAAGAATAACTAAAAACTTTAGTTTAAAAAATGTTGCATCTAATTACCATGAAGAGTTAAAGAGTTCAGGCTATAATCTCTTAGATAGAATTACTGCTAGTGTAGAGAATGAGCTTTATTTTCCTGTGCTAGAATTTAGTAAATCATATATTCGTATTATGTCGGTTGTCTCTTTTCTCGACTCAGATGGAATTCGCTCGAAGAGGGTATGTATCGTCAAAATTAATAGAGAAAATGGACAGATGAGCTTTTATGTTAACGGTAAAATAGGGAAGTTTAAATTGAAAAATTTAGACTCAATAACAATAAATTCACCTTTATCTTTTTTTCAGGAAATAAAATTACTTATTGGAAAATATTTATCTATCGTGTATGAATCCAAAAAAAGTGTTTATAAAAAAGAACGTGAAAAAATGTTTATATTCTGTAAGAAAATGAATAATTTGATGATTGGACAGGAGTCCAATGCTTTAAAAGAATATCTTTTTTCTACATTAAAAAGACAAATAAAAACAATTTCTAAGAAAATGAACACATTAAACAATAATGTCAAATTAAACGAAGATATTATAGAGCGTATTCAAGGGAAAATATTTTCTACTTATTTAGGAGAATACATAACCCAAGGCTTTCCAGAGGACACTTTAAAGAAAAATTCTATAGAAGAAGGATGTACTTGTTATCCTACTAAAATAAGCTTTAAGGGTCAAGAATTATCTAGGGGAAGAGCTAGTGCAAGAAACAAAAACTTTCCGTTAACTTTTGAATCAGTTTTTTATAGTTTGAACACTGATATAGAAATTTCTGGTGAATTGGATGAGTTTACTTTGGCATGGTTTGATAAGCCCTTTTTTCCAGAAAAAAAAGACCTATCTGTAAGTCAGACAACTATTAAGATAAATAAAGGATATTTTTCGATAGTAATATTGAATAAAAAGTACAAAAATAGAGAGATGGTGGAATTTATTGAGCGAACAATTAGAACAGCTATTTCGTGAAGAACCAAAAATGTTCAAAATACTAAATATTTTTTCTTGTGACAGAGTAGACTATAGAAAAGCGACATATTACTTGAGAATAATTGAGAAATGTATACCTAAGGAAAAAGAAAATGTACTCTTTGATTTATTAAATAGCATGAGATTATTTGATAGAAAAATAGTTTATGAATGTGAAGAAGAAAATTATGATGCAAGTATTTTAGAAAAAAAATGTGATAATTGTGGTAAAGAAATTGGTTGTCATGAATATAACGATATGTATAAACCAAATTTTCTTGTTAAATTATCAGAGTATAACAAAAATAAATTACAGGAATATTTTGATTCGGATTCTAAAATTGTAATGGAGGATTTACGAAGTAATATTAATAGAGTAATTCCATTTATTGGTTCTGGTGTAAGTAAAAGTGTAGGGCTGCCATTATGGTTGGAACTTTTTAAAAAAGCTAGAGATAAGATATCTGATGATTATAAACCTTACTTTGATTTAGAATATGAATCAAAAAATATCGATAGAATTATAGATGTGATTAAAAAAGTACATCCTTTGATACATGATGATAAAGATTTGAAAAAAGAAATTATAGCTCCTGAAATAAAAAAACAAATTTCTAATGAAGTATTATTGAATTCAATAATACCTGATATATTAAAATTGGATACAGAATATATTATTACAACAAATTATGATGATTTGTTAGAAAAAACAAATTCATTGCTAGGTTTAGGATATGAAGAATCAAGGGACATTTTTTCATTCCAAGGATTTGAATCCTTGGATGAAACACAATATATATTCCATATACATGGTACTATAAAAAATTATGATTCAATGGTGGTTACTAACGAAGATTATGATAGTTTATATGATTCTGATGAGAAGAAAAAGATACTTTCTGGTCTGATAAACAAACATTCTATGTTGTTTTTAGGTTTTTCTATGGATGACACATACTTTAGTGATGAATTTGGGAAAATCTGTGAGTCTAATAAAGGGTATTGCACAAATTATTATGTAATGATTAATGGAGATAGAAAGAAAAAAGATGAACTATTAAAGACAACAAACGTAAGATTTATTAATATAAAATCAGCTGGTTTTGATATTAAAGACCAATATAAGTTTATGATTGACTATATACTGGGGAATATTTATATAGAGTAGCTTAGCTCTAATAGCTACTCTTTTCTTGTTCTACAAATTTGCAACCTCCTAACAACGATGCTATAAAGGTCCATGTGATGGATACTTTTGTAATTAGTATCCCTTGTCGATGCTGATAAATCAGCATCGAAACAGACCACAAAGATGATAAGGATACTTTAACTATTATTCAATGTAAAAGTATCCCTTTAAAACAGCATAGGAGGAGGTAAAATGACACGAAATATTATTAATGTAAAACCTATAAAAGATAAACAAGTGATGTTAGATTTTTTAACGGAATTGAAAAAAGGAAAACATGGAAAAAGAGACCATCTGATTTTTGTCATTGGTATTTATACAGGTTTACGAATTTCTGATATTTTGAATTTAAAAGTGTCTGATGTTCAAAATAAGACTACTACAGTCATTGTCGAGAAAAAGACAAATAAACAAAGAGAATTAAATCTATCCAATTTGACTAGTTTAATAATTGATTATTTAAATTCTTATCATGATGGACAATCTAATTGGTTATTTTATAGACCTTCTGACCATTCTAAACCGTTAGGAACCCATCAATACTATAAAGTCTTGCAAAGAGTCGCAGACACCCTTGAATTAGATTATATTGGCACGCACACGATGCGGAAAACATTCGCATATAAATACTACCGATAGTTCAGGGATATTCCTACGCTGATGAAAATACTAAATCATAGTAGTCAAGCAATCACGATTCGGTATATTGGATTAGAAGAGGAAGAAATTCGAGCAAGTTTAGATAAGTTTAATCCTTTAGTTTAAACAGTAAAAAGCACAATCTTTAAGATTGTGCTTTTTGTTTGTTATTTTTTAGCTGAACAGTATTAAATTTCTTTTTATTCTGTTGGCTTTTATTATAAAGTTGATGTGCAGTATCTAATTCATTTGTATTTGAAGAAAAGTAAAACGTATCCTTAGATTTTGAATTCTTAGCTAGAACATAAAAGAAGTCCATTATTGAGCTAATTCGTTTTAGTTCATATTGCCTATTTTGAATTTTATCAAAATAACAAATTCTATTTTCAGATTCAATGTAGAGTAAGATATCATCGCGAATATAGTCAGTATTTCCAGCGATTTTTTTATAAGAAAAATCATCGAGTTTTGCTTCCAGTATAGGAATATATTCGATATTGGGAATAGATAGAATTTCAACCGCATCTAAAGAATTTGTATGATAATGAGAGTCAAGTTTATTTAGTAATACTTGAAATTTTGACTGGAAATTTAGTTAGTATATTTTTTAGGAATTCTAAATACCAATTCATGTCTTCTTTGGAAATTAATTGATTGTATCGCACATTTGCAATTTGTTTTAATTGTTCGTTCGTTTTGAAGTTAATTTTGCCTGTGGCATAAGCTGAAAGATAAACTTCCTTATAGTTGTTATCTTTTGTGATAATTTGAATAGTTTCAGTAAACATAGCATAGTCAACAAGCTTTTGAATAATGTTGGCTTGACTATCTAATAGGCTTAAATTCTTAGAATCAAAATGGTTCGTATAAAAGAAATATTTTCCCAATTTTTGTTTCGTAATCATTTTGTTTTTTTCAAGGGTTTTTAATCGACTTTCTAAACTGATTCGATTGCACTGAAGCATTTTCAGTAGGGTGGATTCATAGATGCCATCTGAGTTATTTATTATCTGAAATAATTCTTCTGTGTCAATTGCTCGTTTGTTTACAAATTGTGCTGTCATGTTCACTCCCTCCAATAGTAATTTTGTATAATTGATAATATATTATATTTAGTAAACTTAATTGTTCATTCTCTAAACTATCCCTTAAAACTATCCATTCAATTTGCTGATTGTAAGTTAGTAGAAAATTAGGATAATTGTAAGGAGCAGCCAGTTAGAAAAAATTCACGGAGGTTTCCATTCAATTTTTTCAAAATCCTTTCAAATTTCCTGTAGTTTTAAAAAAGTTCTCACGAAAGTTCTCAAAAAGTTCTCATCTCCTTTTCTTAAAAAATGCCTTATGTAGGGTCAGTGAAGGGTTTATGAAGCCTATCATTTTTATGAATGTAGGGTTTATGAAGGGAGGTAAGTTAATAAAAAAGAGCGTTCAATTCCTAAAAGTATCCCACAAGAGTATCCCCAATTTATAAGTATCCTAACCCTACTTGACCCCTTCATTATATCATCCTAAAACAGATGATGGAAATTTGAATCTTGTCTTTAAAATTGTTGACAAAAAAACTCTCTAATAAAATTATTAGAGAGAAATCAAGTATTAATTGAGTATTATTACCTGTAAAGTATATACTGTTTTTCCACCATGAACATTGATGTATTTCATCTTAATTGTATTTACTTCACCGATTTTTAGTTTTAATCCTTTATTTGTTCCCCAGCTTACATTTGAAGAATTCGCTTTACCTAAGTATATTTCTTTTTCTCCGTTAATACTTATATATGCTTCACGTGTCTTGTTTGTTCCAAATCCTTTATCAATAGCATCTTGTTTTACAGCAACATTAATGTCGGAAATACTATCAACAAGAACATATCCATTCTCTATTGTAGGTATTCCATTTGATGCTTGGCTTAGTTTAATTGTTCTTATTTCTGTATTATCTGGTGTCCAAATGATAGGTCCCCAATTCGCTCCTTTAAACCAAATATTAAAATAACCTTTAACTTCAAAAGAATTGTTAAATTTTCTCATACATTTACTATTATTAGTATCTAATAGATTGGTGTTCTCATCTATTTGTTCAAAAGAATCACAATATATTGTCGATAAGCTGGGTTTTAAAGTATTTCTAAATAATAAATAACTAATAGCTATAAAAATACCAAATATAATTATTGCAACAACTATAAATAGTCCTTGACTTGTTCCATTTGTCATAAAAAATGACCTCCTTTTTGTTATTTTATTGTAGTATAAATTATAGCAAGTACCTATCAGAAATCAATTTTATAGAACAAGATAATTTCTGTAAAAAAGCATTTTTGTTAGAATAATAAAGTGTTTAAAGGGAAATAATAGAAAAGTAAAGGAGGATTGATTTGCTGGACATTTGTTATTTTTGATGCAATAATAAATGTATACCTTGATGAAATACACCATTGTCATATAAATAGATACAATATTGGATAATTGTATTCCCTCTATATGATAGAAAATCCCTAATTTGCTCTAGTATCCATTTTTTATGTGATACTAGGGTATTTTTGTGTGGAAAATAAACGGTTAAACTAAAGAAGTAAGGAGGTTTATTAATATGCCAAATAAAACAATTGGATACATTAGGACAAGCAAAAATAATCAAAATCTAGGAGTAAAAGTTCAAAAAGAAGCACTTATTCGCTATAATATTGATTCTTATTTTATAGAACAAATCAGTGGTCGGAAAGAAAATCGAAAAGAATTGAATAAAGCGTTAGAATCTCTTGAAAAAGGTGATACCCTAGTGGTTTATAAAATTGATAGGCTAGGTCGTTCTACTAAGCAGTTAGTAAACATCATGAGTGAACTGCAAGAAAAAGGTATCAATTTAATTAGTATTAAAGAAAATATTGATACATCGACACCGATGGGAAAGGTTATTTTTACTATATTATCAGCGATTGCAGAGCTGGAAGCCGATTATATATCTGAACGAACAAAAGAAGCATTAGCAGTTTTAAAGGAAAATGGAGTGAAACTAGGAAACAAAGGATTGGATGTCAAAACTGTCAACAAAATAAAAAAACTTTATACTGAAACGACTTTAACTCAAAGGGAGATTGCAGAAAAATGTGACGTTTGTATTAAAACAGTATATAATGTGAAAAGGAAGTATCGTTTATCTAGATGATGGGTTTCACTATTATATATAATTTGATATAATTATTGACGGTAACAAACGTTCGTTTGTTACCTATTAGATATAAAAAAATATAAATACATACAATAGTTGATAAATCTGAGTTCTACTCTTTAGATTTATCAGCTTTTTTTATTTGTTTCAAACGAACGTTTCGTTCATCTCACAAAAGAAGAGAAAGGATTGAGTTTTATGTCTTTAAAAGATGGTGTAAAAATAATTATCCAAGATGTAGTAGAACCAGAGCCAGAGAAAGAAGGTTGTCTAACAAAAATAGGAAGTTTTTTAGTTGTAATGGCAATTATTATTACTCTATTAGTTTTACTTTTTAAATTCTTTATGAATCATTTATTCTTGTTTTTTATTTTGTTAGTAGGATTTATTATTGTTGCAACAAAATTTGGTAGGAATTAGAAAATGTATTCAATGGAATTGGCACAAAAGAAATATGTCAAAAATAAGGTCAGGAAAGCATTTATCAAAGCAAATGTAACGATTCCTAAAATAGTAATCAATGGGATGGCTACTGCTCTATATAAAGAATTTATAAATTTATCTATTGAAGAGCAAGAAAGACTATTATTTAGTGATGAATTATTGCCTCTGTTGGTTCAAAAACATGTAGAACGAATGGAGCAAGAGTTTATTTTATAAAAATTTAGGAGGAAAAAAATGAATCGCTTAGAAAAAACAAAAAGAAAAATAAGAGGGAAGCAACTTCGGAAAACTGCTGTAATTGCCACATTGTCTACTATGTTGATTGCTCCCACAGTTTTGGCGGCTACTAATGGAACAAACAGCTATGAACCTAACAGCAGTGTCAAAGTAGCTGAACAAACGGCAAGCTTTACATGGAATGACGATGCAGATAAATGGACTCATGGTGATTTAGGAAGTGCTAAAACTGTAACTATTGGTAATGCTAAAATTGGTATTTATTCTCAACAAGAGGGTGTTTTAACAGTCGCAGCAGGTGATGCTCAATATGATAATAGCTACATGGCATCTCCAATGGCAACTATTCCTGTCGTTGAAGGAACTACTCAGTATGCTACAATTAATTTAGCTGATACTGGTTCTGAATTAACAGGAACTGTAACAGTAGCAGTTACTTTTGCTAAAGGTGAAACACCAACACCTGATAAACCACAAGCACCAAGTAATATTACATTTAATGATGCAGGTGATTTTGTTACTGCTTGGGTAGGAGCAAATACTTCAACTTCTGTCTATGATGCAAGTGGTAATAAAATTGATGATGGTTCAATGTATATGCAAACAGAAGGTCAAGCTCAATTAGACCTAGTTCGTCCATTAACTAAAGGTGAACAAATTTATGTTGTATCTATTAACCCTGATACACAAGTTGAATCAGATAAAACTTGGGCTACATTTATGCCTGTAACTGCTAAAACTGCAGTAACTGTAATGGGTATGGATAGAGATAGTGGAGAAACACTATGGTCTACTGTTCAAGAATTGGATTCTGATATGACACATACTCTAACTTCTCAAGCAGTTGAAGGTTATGATTTAGTATCACCTGCAAGTGAAGATGTTTATGTAACTGGAGATTCTATGACACATGTATTCTATTATGTGAAAAAAGCAGTTGTTCCAGAAGATAAATTCTCTACTGTAACTATTCAATATGTAGATAGTGAAACAGGACAAAGTATTGCACCACAAACAACTATTAGTGATGTAAAAGTAGGAACTGATTATGTAGGAAATGCTATTGCAATCGATGGTTATACACTATCAGATGATGCATCAAAAACAATTAATGTTGTAGAAGATGCAAATAGTAATGTTATTAGCTTCCGTTATACAAAAGATGCTCCTGTCGTAGAAAAAGCAAATGTAACAGTAAAATATGTTGATGAAAATGGTAAATCAATTGCTGATGATAAAGTAGTGAAAGATTTAGAAGTTGGAACTAAACATACTGAAAAAGCAATTACAATTGATGGCTATGAATTAACAAGTGAAGCTGAAAAAACAGTAGATGTTCAAAGTGGTGGTTCTGAAATTGCATTTACTTATAAAGTGAAAGAAGTAAATCCACCAGTAGTAGAAAAAGGTAATTTAACAGTTAAATATGTTGATGAATCTGGTAAAGAATTAGCAACACCTAAAGTGGTAAAAGACTTAGAAGTTGGTAAATCACATACAGAAGTAGCTTTAGCAATTAAAGGATACGAATTAGTAGGTTCAGATACAGAAGAAAAAGAAATGGTTATTAAAAAAGGCGAAAACACAATGACATTTACTTATAAACAAGTAAAAGAAGTTGTAGCTAATGCTGAAAATGTAGAGTTCTTAAATGGTAAACAAATGACAGCAGTAATTCCAAAAGGATTAACAATGTATGTAGTATATAAAGGAGAAGTAATTGGTAAAGCAGAAAACCAAAAATCATTCTTCAATCGTGCAATGTTTGCAGATTTTGACCCAACATTAGAACCGACAACATTAAATCTAACAAAAGAAGTAGCAAAAGGAGATACTGTTCAGTATTACACAGAAAATGCTGAAGGGGAAAAATCAGAAACGTTAGAAATTACACGTCCTGAAGATGTAAACCCACCCATTGTTCCGGAACCGGAACAACCTGTTGACCCAACAGACCCTACAAATCCTGTTGTTCCAGAACCAGAACAACCCGTAAATCCTACTGAACCAACAACACCAACAGACCCTGAAAAACCTACTGAAAATGGAAATGGTAATGTTGTAACAGATACTGAAGGAACTACTGATACTACTACAACAACAGATACAAATAAAGAAACGACTAAAGAAACTACTAAAGAAGATTCTAAAGAAAAAGAAACAAAAGATAGAGTAAGCAAATTACCAGATACTGGTTCAGACTTAATGAGTAGTGCATTCCTGACTAGTAGTGGATTGGTATTGGTACTAGGTATAGTTATAATTTATAAAAAATTTATGGGAAGTAAATAATTAGAAAAAATGAACTGTTATTCATATGTTTACTCTTTTATTAAAAATGCTAATTATCAACTATTTGATAATTTTGAAAAAGTATATATTAAAAACGATATGACGCATAAACTTGAAATTAATGATAGTAGATGCTATAAATTATTAAGAAAGTTGGGACTATTGATATAGCTTATTTAAGACGAGACACCGTTATTAATAAAGATATGCAAGAACAAGTTTCTCTATTGCTAGGGAACTCTCACTTCAAGTATTACAGTTCATTATGATTATTTAAATTATATATAAGTCACTGTCGGAGGACAATTAATCAAGGGGCGTTCCAAGTTGATTGAATTCTTTACAAATGACTTATATTATCGGCGTTTAGCATTGTGGGTGATGCGTCTGACTGTTAAAGTTGGAAATGAGGCCGATTCAACTCCGGTCACGTCAATAGCAATTGAGACCTAGATGTCATGACTAGGAGCGGCAATGGACGGTAAGTTGCTTATGTAGGCTTGTAATTAGGTTGGTCAAAATATACCAGATTGTCTATCCAATCTGGTATATTTTTTGTCTAATTCATAATAAAATTGTTATTTTTAATGACTTGAACTATGTTTTTTTTTTCAAAATTTTTGTCAAAAACCACTTAAAAAATGACCCCTTCAAAACTCAATAAAATCAAGGGTTTTCTCTTTGTTGACAAAATTAACAGATTGTTGTTATATCAACATTTTAAAGTAATGTTTTCCAAAAAATACCTCTCAGATGCCAATAAAAATTTTTTGTGGGGAATTAACCACTTAAATGAATCTGAGAGGTATTTTTTTGTATCTTTTAATTCTGGAATTGTTAAAAACCATTGATATATTAAGGTTTTTAAGGTGTTTTTTCTATTTAAGAAAGTCATAGAAAAATTAGTGTTTTAAAAGACGGATTTTTATGAAAATACACCAACTATTTTTTATTGTCCGAATCCGATATATTTACTTTACTTCTGCATTCTATGATGGTAAGGTCCGCATTGTATTAATAAAATAATAATGATATTGGAGGACTGTATATGATACAAGAGGAAATAATTGAAGTGAAATTAGGAGAAAAAAGAGAGAAGCTAAGAAAATGGTTGAATATTTTAGATGAAGATTTTGGTGTCAAAATGACGGTTATTGCAAGAGAATTAGATATTCAAGTCCAGAACTTACATAATTTCAAAAAAGGAAAACAGACCATAAGTGTTGAGAAAATTTTTATCTTAGAAAGATTTCTGATTGGAAAATATGGGAAGTTGTTGCTAGAGGTGGAAAAAGACTATGAAAGTGTATCTAAGTAATATTCCAAATAAAGAAAAACCAAATGGATATATGGTGAAAAAGATTTCTAATACAATTATGAATAATCTAATGGAAATTACCATCCAAGATTTTGCAGAAGAAATAGCTGTAAATGGAAAAACAGTGGTTTTAGCTGAATTATCAGAGAATAAGTTATCAAAAATGACCCCAATAATAGGACAAGAACTAGTCATGTTAGATTTTGATAATAAGGATGCGAATAATTTATTTACTATTGAAGATTTAGAAGCTGATACGTTTATGCAAGAAAATGCTTGCTTTGTTTATCGGACATTTAGTGACTTGTTTTCTGAAGTTGATAAATTTAGAGTAGTGTTCCGTTTGAACAAATTAGCGACTGAGAACCATGAAATAGAACAGATTTACCAAGCTTTATTTAAAAAATACCCACAAGCAGACAGTAGCGTAGGACAAACCAGTAGGCTATTTTTTGGAAGTAATAGTGGCTATGAAGTTATTGATTGGGATAATCGGTTAGATACTACAAAATTAGTAGAGGTAAGAAATACAGATATTTCTAAAGAGGACAAAGCTATAAGCGGTGAAATGATTGATGATTCTATACCGAATTATGAATTATTAAAAATAGGTAGATTTGATATTGTAAAAGAGAAGTTAGGGGACAATTTTGCAGGAGATTTTCCTGATGGTATTGTAGCAGGAAATTATTTTAAATCTTTAGATATGCGAGAATTATTGGAATTACCAGAAGGAAATCCATTTATGGATATTTTTCATGAAGAGGAAAATCCTAGTGCAAGTGTATTCTTAAATAAGGAGTATGATATTTACTTATATAAATGTTTCAGTAAAACTTCACCTTTCCAAGGGGATATTATTAGAGTTGTTGGGAAACTATTAGGACTTAATTCATATACAAAAATTGTGGAAGTTTTAATAAATATTACCAATAGTAACATATCTTGGAATAGTGAAATAGGTGAAGCGAGGCTTAATGCTCTGGAACTTCAGAAAGCATTAGAAAAAAATACATTAAATTTAAACTTTCCAGAACTGAATACGTATCTAAGTAGATATAGAAAAGAAATTAGTATTCTATTAGATTTAATATTTGATTATACTTATGTTGATAAACAAACAGGGGAAGTAAAATATATGAATTTTCTTTCGATAAAGTCATATACAAAACTAGTGAAAGATAATTTAGGATATAATATTTCAGAGGGGAAAATGTGGAATATTTTAAATGTTGTCACTGTTACAGAACTAATCCATAAAGTTGAAACTAATAAGATTCCTAAAGGTATATTTGATGATTTGATAGATAAACAAAAAAAGGATTCAGAACAAATTAGAACTAGTAATGTTTATATTCCAACTATTGATATTCAAAATGCCCAAGCAATAGCTGAAAAAATGGTTCAAAATAGAGTAACAATTTCTGGATTAGGTTATGAATTGGTTTACAGACTGTTTGGGGAAGAAAAAGCAAAGCGTGATTTCCCCCAAGCATATACCCCATTAGAAGAAAAAGGGCTAATAACTATGAGCAAACAGAATAAGAATTTACCTAAATCAAGTGTTGCGTTAGAAAAAGCAGCTGTAAAAATTCTTGTAACAGAATTAGAAACTAAAGGATACATTTTTGAATCAGAACTTATTTCCAAATTAGCTAAAAATAGGAGAATGAAACTGATGGATACTAAAAAAAGATTCGAGAAGATTAGAGCTGATGTTTATAATAAATATGATATTAGTAGAGAACGATTAACCAAGAATTTATACAGAGATTTAGGTATTGTTGAGAAGTATTCACCTAAAGTAATATTATTTAGAAGAGAATAGGTATTAATGAAACAGGTAGGAATTCGTACCTGTTTTTTTATATTTTAAATAGTAATTATCAGATAATTACTTATTGTCAATAGATTATTTACATGAAAACTAATATGATACATAAAGATAGTCCCCATAAAATCTAACCTTTATTGATTAAAACGTTTTATAATAATATATATAGATATTCTATTCTATTATTATAAAACGCTACACTTAATTTTGCCCCTTTTTTCCTGATGAATTTGAATGTTTTTTCTAAAAATCGTGTAAAAAATTTTATTATACTTATTCTTCAAAACGTTTAGGTCTATAAAAGTCAATAAAACTAGGCGTAAAGTACCTTTTTTCACACATATTTTTACGCAAAAACCTATTTACATTTGATAATTGTGTGATTAAAGTAGCTATAAAATGTTGATTTATCAATATTTCTATTTTTAGTACTCTTAATAAGAGAATTATAGGTTTAGTAAAATAGCTAAAATTTGCTGTCTGGAATTTTAAATATAACGAAATAGTTATAATTCAGTATTGTTTATTGTTTTGAGTGAATTACATAGAAACATCATCATATCAATAGTTATATATTTTATTCTATATGAAATTTCTGGATGTTTGAATAACGTATTTATAATCCTGAATAGTCTGTTTTTCCTCCTAATAGCTTTTGAAGGTGTTTTCGATAAATTATACACAAAAATATAAAATTGCTTAGAACACATTATAGGCAGCTTAAAATTGATTTTGGTATTTAAGAAGATGATTGGGAATTAAAAATTTCTATAAGGGCTCCAGAGGCTAGTATTTTAAATCCCGGCAACTTTGAGTTACCTATGGATTTTACTTGTAGGAATTTTAGGTTTTAGTAATTAGTTTAAAACGTTGATATATCAACATTCAATATGATTTCTGGAAAAATATATATTAAAAAACGTTAATATTACAGCAATTTTGTATTTTTGTCAACAAGTATAAAACCCTTGATAAATAAGGCTTTTTGAGGGGCATTTTTTAAGTGGTTTTTATCATAAAATTTGAGATAAAAAAGAATCATAATTTTGAATAGCCAATTTAGATTATTTTTTTTAATTCGGTTTCAACAATTTCAGTGCTGATAAAATATTCTGGTGTTTGGCTACGATAAGGAGTATTTGTCAAAAATTTAATAGGTTTTGTTGTGAAATATTCATGATATAATTACTTGAGAAATTATTCGTATTAAAGTAGGAGCATACTTGAGTTTTCTTAAAAGTATTATTAACTAGGAGGGTATTATGAACGGATTGTTCGGTGATAATATATTTTTTTTATTTTTATTTGCCTGTATAACAATTATGAACTATTCAAGAATGACAGAAAATCAAAAAATAATTCTATTTTATTTGCTTACCTTTGGGTTAGCTATTTTGAAAGTTATCAGTATTATGAATAGTATTTCTTATTTATCAATTGTTTCTTTCTTCTATCTGGAATTTTTAACAGAAGACACCGTTAAAATAAAGTTTGTAAAAAAATTAAGATATAAAATTGTAGATTTTCTCTTTTTAATGGTGGCTCAATATAAGTTTTTCCTCTTTTTTATGACTCTAGTTTTTACAAGCACAAGAGTGCAAAATTTTGTTGTAGGCTACTTAGAATTTGATAGAATGCTTGTGAACTCTTTTATGGATTTATTTGCAATTTTATTATTCTTTATTACTGTGTTTGAAATTTCAAAAGAAAAATTTAAAATTAAAACATTTACGAGACTTTTAAATGAAGTTTTTATTCCACCCATTAACGATAGTGAGTTAGATATCTATGAAGAATACTTAGATATATTAGTGAGGATAGAAGATAAAACATATTTCATAAGAGAAAATAGTTATAATGTTTTTACTAAAGAGTTCATTCTTGTAAAGCTAAAACAATATGCTAATCAAAATAGAAAACAAGGAATCAGAATTAGGATTAAAAACTATGTTCTTGCCTCGCAGCATTTGAGGGGATATTCTTCACTTGAAATGCAGTTATTAAGAACAGTAGCACTCGATGAAGGTTATTATAAAACAATAACTAGAAAAATATATGAAATTTTGTATACAAATATCATTTTTAAGAGTATGAAGGAATATTATGAAAAAAATGATTATGTTAATCACGAAAGGTTCAAAGAATACTTGTTGAGTATATATGTTAGTAATGTCAGAACTAAAATTGATGGTGTAGTTTTTACAAAGATGACAAAATACCTAGGTGAAAATCCTATGGAATGGAATAAAGAAAAATTTTATTTAGCATGTTTAGGGCTAACTTTTCAACCAGAATTTACGGATTTTTATGTTTATGAATTATATAGTGATTTTATCAGGGAATTAGAACTTGACATCAAATTAATTAATCAAGAACTTGTGGGATTGTCTAAGTCTGATAGAAATTATTATGGAGGAGACAAGTAGTGAATGTGGACTATATTCTTGATGAAAATGTTGATTTTTTAATGGGTTTTTCCAATAAAGTCATGGGGCAATTAACGGAAGAACGGTTATATGAAAAGGTAGAAGATGACCGCCTAAGATTTTGTTTCGCAGTATTTCAAAATCAGTTTAATTCTCTATTTTCTTTCTTGAATGAAAAAGCAAAGTATAATAATCATTTTAATGCAGACCCCAGTAGGGATTTAATTATATTAATTGATAAATATGAAGAATTTAAGCATACTTTATCTAAAACTGATTATGCTTTTAAAATGATTGATGATTATGTAGATATGATTCGATTCATTCAACCGCATCTTAGTAATTCTGGTGGGTCAGCTATTCCAGAAGACTATCAGTTACTGAATATTGTTAAATATGAACCAATCATTTATTTTGAAAAGCAAATTGAAATCGTCAAGGAGAATAACAGTTTATACTCTTCTTTAAAATTGGTTAATTCAGGTTCTTATGCTACAGTTTATAAGTTTAAAGATACTTTTTATAATCAAATTTTTGCTTTAAAAAGAGCAAGAAAAGAACTAACATCTGCTGAGTTAATCCGATTTAAAAAAGAGTTTGAAAATATGAAAAATATGGATTCCTTATATGTTTTGAAAGTTTATAGCTATAATGATGATGCGAATGAATTTATTATGGAATACATGAAGCAAACGCTAAAAGACTTTATTGATTCTAACAATGCCAAATTAGAATTATTTGAAAGAAAAAGGTTAGTTACTCAACTTTTTAATGCGTTTAAATACATTCATTCTAAAGGGATTTTTCATAGAGACATTTCTTTATCCAATATATTAGTAAAGGAATACGATGACAAAACCGTTATCTTAAAAGTTTGTGACTTTGGTTATCTAAAAGAATCAGATAGCACATTAACTCGTCAAAACACTGAATTTCAAGGAAGTTTAAATGACCCACAGTTGAAAATTATGGGAGCGGATAAATACACTATTCAACATGAAATTTATGCGTTAACTCAGGTGATTTTTTATATAATGACTGGGAGAAAGAATCTGAATAATAATAAAAATAAAGAAGTAGAGAAGTTTATTGATTCTGGAATGAATGCGGATTTATCTAAAAGAGTAAAATCGTTAGAGGAATTGAAAGAAGAATTCTTGAGAACAGACTGGAGTAGATAAGTTTGAATATCCAAAAAGCATTAATCGAGCTAACGATAAATGAAGTGGTTACTTGTAAACAGCTTTCCGATTTTTATGATTCTTATCATGAAGATAAAGAATTTCCAGATGCAATTGATTTTCTAAGTGGAGGTATGCATATTGATATGGGGCAATTAAAGGATGAATTGTATGATTCTGAAGATTCACACGAGCTAGGTGCTGTGGAATATATGCAAAAGCATTATCCTTCAGCAGTTTTATTAATAAATTTAATCCCTAAAAATAAACGACATTTCATTCATTAAACTAAGTATATTTGTTATTTAATCTCTGTTTGTTTATTTTCTAAATAAAAATCAACTTTATCCTATGCCTGTTTATTTTTGATTGAATACCCCGTTGAATACCTCTTAATGTAGATAAAAATGAGGGTTTGCGTATCAACGCAGCGGCTCGTATGAATGGCTTAAGCTACTCAAAATTGATGCACGGCTTGAAATTAGCTGAAATCGACATCAACCGCAAAATGTTAGCTGACTTGGCTGTAAACGATGCAGCAGCATTTACTGCATTAGCTGACCAAGCAAAAGACGCTTTAAGCAAATAAGCTTAAATAATCTTTCACACCCTACTCCTTGAGTAGGGTGTTTTTTTATCTTTATTTAAATAGCCAAATATTATCATACTTAAAAATAATTTTAATAAAATTATATAAATAATTAATGTTTATTGTTTTTGTTTATCAAATAAAAGCAACTATGAGATGTTAATTTTAATTAATTAATATTTTTATTTATTTAAAAGGTTTTATAGCTGATTTTTTAAAGGTTAATTACTATTTCATTGTTTTGAATATTGTGATAATATTTTAAATGATTATATTTCTATTTTTTTAATTTTAGATGATAATGTTTTATTGGAGATGTATGAAGTTTATAACTAATTAGGAGGGATTTGTTGAAACAATTTCTAACGCTTGTTGTTTTAATTTTTGTTTTAGGAATCTGTTGGCTGAAATTTCTAGATGTAGAAAATATAAAGTCAGAATTAAGTGTTAATAAAAGCCAAACTGCTTTTCATAGTAATTCAGATGTGTATGCTCAGTTAGATGTTGAGGGCACAAGTATTCATTATCCTGTAGCACAACATTTAACAGAGGATAGTTATTATCTTACGCATGATGTTGATCATAATGAAACCATTTATGGTGCGGTTTTTACTGAGGGAGTCAATAGGAAAGATTTTAAGGACCCTGTCACGATTATTTATGGACATTCTACGAGAGATGGATCGATGTTTGGAACACTATCGAATTTTGCAGATACAAATTTTTTTGAGACGAATCGTGGAATTACCATTCGAACACAGCAAGAAGTGATTGAGTATGAAGTTTTTTCAGCCTATCGTTTTACAGATGAGCATTTGTTTGAAACGTATCATTTAGGGGATTTAAAGGCTGTGAATGATTACCAGGAAAGGATTGAGGAATATTCAAAACAAGCACAAGGCCATTATCGTAAATCTGTTGCCCAAGCGCACGGGAAACTTTTGATATTGTCGACTTGTGATGAAAAAGATGGGGAGAGAAGGTTTGTTGTTCATGCAAGAGAATGGGAACGGAACAAAAGTGAAGAGTAGTCTAGGGGAAGGAATAAAGAAATTTTATTTTACTCTGTATGTTGTAGGAGTAATGTTTTATGGAATGGGAAGTTATTTATTTTTAAATGGACTAGTTACTTCTAGACTAGAAGACTCATTTAATAGAATTATTAGTTATGGGATTGGTGTAACATTAGTAAGCCTAGGCGTAGGTCTTTTCCTGTATTTATTTTATCTATTTTATCGTAAGGTATCTTCAAAGAAAAAAGTACGACGAGCTTTAAAAAATTATTTGTTGGTGATGCTTCTATCAGGAGTTCTTCTAGGGCTATTGGGAGAAATGCTCTACCGTACAACAGAAATTTCCTATGAAGGGACAAAGCGTTTAATTTGGATATTAACGACTTATATACAAGGAAGTGCACGGTTTATTTTTCTTTACTATTGCTTAGAAAACTTTTTAAATGAATCATTTTGTTGGAAAAATCGGTTATTTAGACAATTGTTGTTGGGGGTTTTCTTTTTATTAAGTATATCTATAGGGATACGAATATTTTTACCGAGTATTAGTCCGATAGTCATGTTTCTAACAGATATAGTTATTTCAATTGGAATTGTTTATAAAGAGCTATTTCAATCAAAAAAAAGGGAGTAGGGGTAAAATTGAAAAAAAGGATAGAAAAAATTATTAAGTATGTTGTGTTGGTGCATTTATTAATGGGGAGTATGCCTTTCGCTTATGCGGAAGAGATTCAGGATACTGTTGAACAAAATAAGGCAAAAAATTATTATAAAGAAACGGTAGAGAATGTTCAAGAGTCAGTCGTTCCAGAGACCCAGAACCAAACAGAGGACACATCGTTCAAAGAAACAGAAACTTCTCCTTCAGAATTAGATGGCAAGAAAAAAATTGACGATGGAAACAAAGAATATGCTCTGCACTTGCCCGAGGTCGAAGAGAAGAAGCTTAATAAAGAGGAAGAATCGTTAAAAACAAAATATGGTGAGCCGATTTTAGAAAATGGTCAGGAACAGATTTATAAAGTAGATGACACACATTTTATCACCTATATTAACAGTGACGTTAAAACATATAAAAATGAAGAAGAAATTGAGGTTCCTGTCGACTTAAGTCTGGTGTCGGTGAACGAAGAGGATAAAACTATTTTTAAACCGAATAGCAGTCCTGTAGCAGTCGTTTTACCAGATAAAATGGATCAAAATCAAGGGGTTCAAGTATCAAAAGGCGAGGATACGTTAGAGTTAATGCCAAAGGATAAGGTTTATAAAAATGTGACAGTTAAAGAAAATGCGCTTCTTTATAACAATGTTGACGAAGGTGATGATGTTCAGTACACGGTGACGGATAAAGGTGTCAAAGAAGAAATTATTTTAGAAAAATGGCGGGAAAAACATCAATTTGTGTATCAGTTTTCTACTGAAAAGTATTCAGCTTTTTTAGAGAGTAATCAAGTCCTAATTCGGAAAAAAGGTCAAAAAGAAGTGCTGTTTGTTTTATCGGCGCCACAAATGATGGATCAGGCTGGTGAAACAAGTGAAGACATTACAATGAGTCTTCAGAAATAAGAAGATCATTATGAATTAACGGTTGACGCCAGTCAAGAATGGTTAGCAGATGAAGCACGTGTTTATCCTGTTCGAATTGATCCAACAGTAACCGTTCCTACTGAAAACTTAATTGATACGGTCACTAGTTCAGTACATGGAACCTATCAAGGGCGCGGCTATGGCTATGTTGGCTATATTACGCAAGAAATGACCGGAATCTGGAATGCAAAAGATGTTGGACGGACAAGGATTTATTCAAAAATTAATTATGACTTTTCGAAAATTCCTAAAGAGGCAAAGATTGATAGTGCTACCTATAATTTGTATCAATACATTCAGTATCCGCAAACCAATGCGACGTTTTCTAGTTATAAACTGACAGAAGACTTTAATATTGATACATTGACATGGGATAATTCAGTCGGCTTATCACAAGAGCCAACAGGCGAAAAAGCAATTAGTGGTGCCAAATATGGGCTGCATCAATTTGATATTCGTGATGCGGTTAATAGTTGGGTACAAGGAACGAGCAAAAATTATGGGATAGTCGTTCAGGCAACCAATGAAAATGATTATGGTGGAGCTTTTTATACGACCTATTCAACAGGTGGTCCAGGACAATTTGATTTTACACCTGATAAACGCCCAAGTTTAACGATTAATTGGTCGATTCCTGATCCAGTTGATATCCATTATCCAATTAAAGATCCGACCGTTGCTTTACGATCCATGATGACAGCGGATAAAAAAGGGAAATTGCAGTTTCAAGGTGTTTTTGCAGACGGATTAACAACACCAGGTGCGATTTTGGATTATAGCTTGAGTGATAAAGGCAAAGACTTTGCTGGACAATCGTTTGCTAGTTATTCTTATAAGTATCCTAATTCAAGTCTATTTGACTCTTATTTTCCAAAAGGAACCACGAAATACCGAGATAAACTTTCTAATTGGCAAACAGGGATTCCGTTTACCGCGCCAACCCACAATACGGTTTACACGATTGATGCAGAAAGTAAAAAAGATGGCCGTTCTAGCGGGAAAAAGAGTAGTGAAAAATTTGTCATTTACAAAGTGACGCAATATGATACGTTACCTAAAATCGCTGCTTATTATGGCGTACCATTAGCTCAAATTGTTTATGACAATCGAGTACAAGACATGTTGCTTTTACAAAATAATACACTGTTTATTCACAATCCCAAGAAAAATGCGAACAAGCCATATAATCCACCGAAGCTTTCAGATGGAACCAAACAAGATATTGATAGCTTATTAATGGGACGTGGTCAGCATTGCGAGTTCGGTTTTGAACCGATTAATTTGAATACAGGCAATTTTTATCTAGATCGGACGGATGTTACGATTCCTAGCTTAACTAGCAATTTTGAAATTACGCGAACGTACAATTCCAAAGGAGCGGACATCAATAGTCTTTTTGGACGTGGTTGGTCTTTTGCTTTCAATGAACAAGTCACTAGTGATGAAAAAGAAAACCTTTATTATACACGAACAGATGGCAGTATTCTGAAATTTAAAAAAGAAGGTAACGAATACCTTGCGCCAGCAGGTTATGATTTAACGATGACAGTCAAAGAAAAAGAAACGAAAGAAGCCGATTTTGGCAATGGCAAAGAAAAATATAAGGTGAAAGAGTATCAAATCACAGACAATGATAACCAAGTGAAAACCTTTAATTATTTTGGTCTGCTAACTAGCCAAAAAGATGAAAAAGGCAACGTAACGAAATTTGATTACAATAAAAATGCTCAATTAACTGCTATTACTGATCCAACTGGCACCATGTACAACATTACCATGAACGAAGAGGGCTATATCAGCAATATTACGGTACCCAACGGCGCTAAATTAGCCTATGAATATGATAACGAAGGACATTTGATTGGTTTTACTGACGCGATAGGGGTCAAAACACGTTATGAATACAACAAAGAAGGTCTAATGACTGCTTGGTATGACGGCAATGGCAATAAAATTATTGAAAATACCTATGATAAAGAAGCTCGTGTTGTCAAACAAGTTGACGGAACAGGCGCTGTGTCAACGTTGGCGTACAGCGACGGACAAACAATTACAACAGACGGAAATGGTGCGGTCACAACGTATCACTATGACAAACAATACCGCACGACTCAAATCAGCTATCCTGATGACACAAGTGTTGTCAAAGCTTATGATGCCGAGAATCGTCTAATCAGTGAGATGAACGAACTAGGACAAACTTCTAGCTACACCTATGATAAAAAGGGGAATCAGCTGACGGAAACGCGTTTTGACGGCGCTGTAAAAAAAGCTACTTATGATGAGAAAAATCACATCACTAGTGAAGTCGATTTTGATGGAACCAAGACATTATATACGTATGACAAAGCAGGGAATTTACTCTCTAGCCAAATCAATCAGCAAGCCAAAATGACCTTTGCTGTTGATAAACAAGGGCGTATAACGAGTACCACTGATTTTGAGGGTAACCAAACGACTTATAGTTATTCGGGTGCCTTTTTGGACAAAATTATCAATCCTCTAGAGGGTGTGACTAGTATCACCTATAATGCTCACGGACTTCCTGTTAGCATGACAAACCCATTAGGCGGCATCACAACGATGACCTATGATGTTGAAGGACGCAAAACCAGCGAAACGACCCCAGACGGACAAACGACCAGCTATACCTACGATGGCGCTGGTCAAGTAATAGCCCAAACAGACGGTAACGGCTTTACGTCAACATTCACTTATGATGCAGTTGGCAACAAGTTGAGTATGACGAATGCCACTGGTGGTAGCTATACGTATGCTTATGACGGTGTGGGTAATCAAATTAAGATGACCGATCCAGAAGGACAGACGACAACCTATACCTATGATCAACATCAACGCTTACTAAGTGAAACCAATGCGGCTGGCCAAACATTAACCTACCAAAGAGATGCATTAGGTCGTTTGCTAAGTGATACGAATGAAGCGGGAAAAACAACGACTTACACGTATGATGACATTACGAATCAAATCGCCACAATGACCGATCCACTGAAACAAGTGACCAGTAATACTTATGATGACACGGGTAATTTGGTCAAAGCAGAGAAACCTGATGGCACCCAAGTATCAAATGAATACAATGATTTAGGCTGGATTATTAAACGGACAGATGAAGCTGGAATTGTCACCACGTATACCTACGATGAAAATGGTAACAAATTAAGTGAAACAACTAATAACAGAACAACAAACTATACCTATGATTCGTTAGGAAATGTAACAAAAGTCACGTATCCAAATCAAAAAACAAGTACGTACACCTATGACAAAATGGGCAATGTTCTTTCGTTCATTGACGCTCGTGGCAAAGAAACTATTTATAGCTATACAAAAGGTGGCGCCTTAACGACAATTACGGATCCGCTAGGCAATCAAACCAAAATTGCCTATGATGGCAATGGCAACCAAGCTAGTGTAACTGATGCAGCGGGCTATACCACCAGCACCACTTATAATGGTCATAATTTACCAGAAACAGTTACAGACGGCTTAGGCAACCAAACAAAGTATTCCTACAGTCAAATTGAGCAGATAACCAGCGCAACTGATGCTTTAGGTAATAAAAAGGTCTATTCATATAATGAACTAGGCTATCCGACCGCTATTACCGATGAAAATGGCAATGTCTACAAGCTTTCATATACACCGACTGCTCAAACAGAAAAAGTTGAAAATCCTGATGGTTCCACATTAACGAATACCTATGATGAATTAGATCGGTTAGTCAAAGAAACACACTCTAACGGTTTAATCACTGAATACGAATATGATGCAAGTAATCGTGTGGTCCATTTAAAAGACAACCAGGGATTAGATGAAGCCTATACGTATAATGCGTCGGGTGAAAGGCTGACAGAAACAAACAGCTTAGGGGAAGTCACAACCTATGAATATGACGAACAAAACAACGTTACAAAAATTGTTTATGCAGACAAAACCAGCGAAACATTCACATATGACGTCATGGGCAATCTGCTGACGTCCACGAATGTCGAAGGGAAGAAGTCAACCTATACCTATGACGAAAATGGCAATTTAACCGAAACAATCGATGCAAAAGGACGTAGCATGGCTTATACGTATGATGCAATCAACCAAATTGTTACAGAAACAAATCCAGCTGGCGGGAAGCTGGTTTACACCTATGATATTTTAGGGAATGTCTCGAGTATCACAGATGAAAAGGGCGAAAAAACCAGTTACGGTTACGATGCCAATCAAAACTTGATCCTTTATACCGATGCAAAAAAGAATACAACAGCCTTGAAATACGACCCTCTGAATCGTCTAACTGAAAAAGTTAGTCCCACAGGTGCTGTCCAAAAGTATTCTTATGATCATTTAGGCAACCTTTTAACTGAAACAAGTGGTGAAGAAAATCGTACTAGCTATACCTATGATTCAATGAACCGTGTTGCTAGTATCACGAAACCGACTGGTGGTATCAGTAAATATACCTATGATCAAGCAGGCGGACTTTTATCAGAAACAGATGAAAACGGCCACAAAACAACTTATGAAAATAATCTTTACGGTCAAGCCATCAAACGGACTTTACCAAACGGAGCTAAATACAGTTACACTTATGATAAATTAGGACGTTTAAGCCAACAATTGGCACCGAAAGGTTTATCGCAAAGCTATACCTATGATGTTGCTGGGAATTTAATCAAACAAGAAGATCAATCAAAACGGGTTACAACTTATGATTATGACAAAGCGGGGCGCTTGCTGAAAACGACCAATCCAGCAGACTTAACGACTACGTTTACCTATGACGAAGCAGGGAATTTAGCGCAAACCGTCAGTCCAAGTGGCATCAAAACCAACTACAGTTATGATGTTTTAGATCAATTAAAAACCGTTGCTACACCAACCGGACGCAAGACTTCTTACGAGTATGATCCAGTCGGTCAGTTGACGACACGAACCATTAACGGTCAACGGAAAGAAACATATAACTATGATCCAAACGGTAATCTAACCGAAACCATTAACGCATTAGGTCAAAAAAGTTCTAAGACCTATGATGCAGGCGATCGCTTAACAAGCGAAACCAATACCGCTGGACAAGTCACGGCTTATCAATATGACCAAGATGACCGCTTAACGAAAATTATTTCAAGTGAAGGGGCTTTCAATGAATTTTCATACGACGGCAATAACAATTTAACTAAAGTCACTTCTGGCGGACAACGAGTGACCAGCTACAGCTATGACAAAGCAGATCAACTACTTGAAGCCACTACCGGAACTGGCGCAAAAGCGGCGACAACCAGCTACGCGTATGATTCTGTCGGCAATATTACCGAGATGACCAATGGCAATGGTAAAGTCACCAAATATAAATACGATGAACTATCGAATGTCGTGGAAAAAGTCAATAGCTTAGATGACACCACAAAATACACCTATGATGCGGACGATCGTTTAGAAAGTGTCAAACAAGCCAATGGCAAAACGATTTCCTATGATTACAACAAGCTGGATCAACTGCTGCAAGTCAATTATTCAGAAAAAGCAGATGGTACCGTGATGTACACTTATGATTCAGAAGGACGTCGAATTTCCATGAATGACTTAACGGGACAAACCCAATACGAATACAACGACGAAGACGAAATAACTGGTGCCCGCCAAGGCGACGGCAGCTTGATTAAGTACACGTATGATGATTATGGCAACATCAAAAAAATGACTTACGCCGACAAGTCTGAAGTCAAGTACAGCTATGATGAATTGGACCGTTTAACCAAAGTCACTGACAAAGAGAACCAAACGACGACTTACGAATATGACGATGCTGGAAACATGACCAAAATCAAGCGCAAAGATGGCACGACTTCAACGCTAACTTATCGTTTGGACAATCGTGTTGAAGAAATTGTGCATCGTAACAAAAAAGGCAAAGAACTGGCATCCTATCGTTATGAATATAATGCCGATACCTTTATTTCAGAAGAAGTCATTACACAAGCTGGCAAAACCGTTGTACAAACTTATGAATACGATAGCTTAGGACAAGTCGTTCAGATGACCGTTTTTGATAAGAAGAAAAAACAGGAACTTGCAACGTATACCTACACTTACGATCAAGCAGGCAATAAATTAACCAGTACGGAAACCATTGCTGGGCAAGAAGTAAAAACTGAGTTCACTTATGACGACAACAATCGCCTGTTGCGTATGAAAAACGATCAGGAGACCATCACTTATGAATACGATGAGAACGGTAATCGTCTGAAACAAAGTGGCACCGATGAAACACTAGACTATATTTATGACACAGAAAATCGCTTACTAGCAGTCAAAGATAATCAAGGCTTACTATTAGCAGCACTTTATGACGGCGAAAATAATCGGGTTTTCACAGCGAGTCGCACAGAAAAAACGACCGCTTATCAACTCTTTAAACGTCAAGAGAAAAAAAGTAAAGTCGCAGCGAAACACGTGCCAGCCGATCGCCGTAAATCCCCAGCGACTAGTCCCAACGGCGAAGAGAATTCTCTTTTCTGGTACGGATTTACAGGCAACGTTCTCCAAGCACTTTCAAGTTTACCAGAAACCGTTGGCGATCTTTGGTTGGAGGCTTTTGATACTATTTCACGTGCCTACCATCAAAAAATCGCGAAAGATCGAGCGAACGAAGAAGGGATTGTGGTCAATCCACCAAGCTTAGGCAAGCGGTCTGGTGAAGGGAAAGTCACTTATTCTTCCGAAGTGAATGACGTGTTAATCCCTTATACAACTAGGGAAGATACGTACAATTACTACGAAGTGCGCAACTATGTCAATGATGTCAATCAAGAAAATACCCAAGTTCTGCAAACGTATGATGATGAAAAGAAAACACGAGAGACGTACACGTACGGCCATGAACGACTCAGTTATACCAATCATCAAACGAACGAAGATTATCAATACTTGACCGATGCCCGTGGCAGTGTCACAGGTTTAGTCCAAGGAGAAAAAATAACCAACACGACTCACTACAGCGTTTTCGGCAGACCAACAGAAAAAGATGACACTGGCAATCCTTATAGGTATACTGGAGAAGCACAGGACATTACAGGTTATCATTACCTTAGAGCTCGTTACTATGACAGCCACAGTGGCACCTTCCTGACCCAAGACAGTTACGAAGGAGAAGAAGATAATCCATTAAGCCAAAACGGCTACACGTATGTCGAAAACAACCCAATCAACTATACCGACCCAACGGGACATAAGAAAAATTGGTTCCAAAACGTGTGGTCAGGCATCAAAAAAACGGCCAGTAAAGTAGTTAATAAAGCAAAACAAGTTGTTAGTAATGTGTATAATACCGCAAAAAAAGTTGTCAGCACTGTTTGGAATGGTGTGAAGCAAGTAGCGAGTAGCGTGTGGAACGGTGTCAAACAAGTCGCAAGTTCGGTTTATTCTGGTGTCACCAACTTTGCGAGAACTGCCTATAATACCGTAAGTAATTATTTCTCTGGAGGAGGAACTAACTATTGGCAACCAGCTTCCGCCAATTATAGTGGCTACAGCTACTATAGCGGCTATCCCGTCGCAAGCGGTGCACCAAGTAGTCAAAGTACTCTAAGCTATGCACAAATCCAAGCGATACAAACAGCCCAACGCCAACAACGTTTAACCGCAGACTACCAAAAAGCAACAGGTAGTAAAGGCAAACCGAAGACAAAAGAAGGCCAGAACTTACTGAGAAACTGGGGCCAATCTTTGAAGAATACTTTGACGAAGTTCTGTCAGACGGCGAAAAAAGTAGGAAAACAAGTAGTAGAGAAAGCGAAGTCCGGGGTCGCCTTTGGTGCCGGCGTTATTAAACAGTCATTATCCAATAATGGGATAATACTACCAATCAATTCGAGATTATCAAGATGGCTAGAACAAGATTGGATTAAGCAGAATCCAGCCTATAATACAGGAGTATTTATCGGACAGCTAGCAGGTCTAGCGCAAGCAGCAACAGAATATGTTAGAGCGGGATTAACCTTTGTAGCAGGGACTGCTGGTAGTGGTGTTCTCGATGCTTTTGTAGGAGTTGCCAGCGGAGGGACAGCAGCTGCTGCAATACCAGCTATGGCAGTGGCAGAGATGGCCGCAGTTACTGCGGCTACTGCAGCAATTGGAGCGCATGCCAGTAAGGTGCTGCAGAATAATTTTAATTCTAGAAATTATAGTAGTTCAAATCAACGATCTTGGGAGACTGAGGAACGAGTACCTAAGGATAAAGAAACTATTTTAAATGATAAATCTTTTAAGAAAACTTCAAAAAGCATGAAAGGAGCAAATGTATATGAGAAAGATGGGAAGCAGTACCATAGAGATACTTTCCATAAGGGAAAAGGAGCGCATTTAGAAGTTTATGATAAATTCGGTAAACATTTAGGGGAAGCTGACCCCTTAACTGGGAAAATAAAACCGAATTCAGCAGATCCAAAGAAAAGATTACCCAAATAGAAAAATAGCTATTTTGGAGTATACCCTTAACTTAGATGGGAGTAGAAAATAAAGTATGAATAAAACAATGATTGAAAACAATGATGCATATGTATTAGCACAAAGTGAAAATTATATTATTATAAATAATAATTATTGTGGATTAGCTATCTATGATTTAGAATTAAATTTTTTGAAAACTGTAGATATTTTGGAAGGTCTATTAATTTACAATATATATAGTTCAACAAAAGATGATAAGATTATTGTATTTGATGCAGAAAATGAAAAACTTTTTCTAGTTAATCTCAATAACTATTCAAATGTTATCCAAATAAATAGAGAAGAAGTTTTTCTGAATTGGTTCGTTTCAGATAAAAATTGGTTTGCTTTAAAAGACAGAAGAAATGAATATCAGTTTAGCTTTAAAAACGGTGAAGAGCTTTCTCGAAAGCAATACCATTGGCAGAATAATTTATCTTATAATAACGAAGCCTGTTTATTTGAAAAAAATAATAAGTTGTATCTATCCAGGAATAATATAATAAGAAAAGTATCACAAGAGTATGATGAAACTAAACATTATAGTTTTGCTGAAGATTATATTGTAGCGTACGATGAAGATGAGATTATTGTCAAAGAAAAGGATGCTGAAGTTACAATTAATATTTCTAGAAAATCAAATTGGATAATTCGTGCAATATTAGCTAGAGAGAATAAAATAATTTTGTTAATAAATGACAGAATGCAAGTTACAAAAAGTAAACTAATTCAATGTAACATTGATAAATTATTTTTACTAGAAGAGGTACTAAAGAATAATCAATAGAAGTTGGGCTTAAAAGATGCGGTAGATGAAAAATAATATAATCTTGTGCTACTAATAGCTAAAATGTTCATTAAAACGGTATCAGTAAAGTAACAAACTGATACCGTTTATAAATTAAGGAAAAGAACCGCTAGGTTCCCCTTGCTTAGCTAAGGATACCTACCGCAGACTACCAAAAAGCAACAGGCAGTAAAGGCAAACCGAATACAAAAGAAGGGCAGAACTTACTAAGAAACTGGAGCCAATCTTTGAAGAATACCTTGACGAAGTTCTGTCAGACGACGAAAAAAGTAGGAAAACAAGTAGTAGAGAAAGCGAAGACAGGCGTAGCCTTTGGTGCTAGCGTTATTAAACAGTCGTTGTCCAATAACGGCACAATATTGCCAATCAATTCGAGATTGTCAAGATGGCTAGAACAAGATTGGATTAAGCAGAATCCAGCCTATAATACAGGCGTATTTATCGGACAGCTAGCAGGTTTAGCGCAAGCAGCAACAGAATATGTTGGAGCGGGATTAACCTTTGCAGCAGGGACTGCTGGTAGTGGTGTTCTCGATGCTTTTGTAGGAGTTGCCAGCGGAGGGACAGCAGCTGCTGCAATACCAGCTATGGCAGTGGCGGAGATGGACGCAGTTACTGCGGCTACTGCAGCAATTGGAGCGCATGCCAGTAAGGTACTGAAGAATAATTTTAATTCTAGGAATTATAGTAGTTCGAGTGGTAATAGTAAGGATTCGGCTGAACGACTTGGATACAAGAAGACAAATGAACGTTCCCATGGTCAACCAGTCTATAAAAATACTAAAGGAAAACCTAAGTATATAACTCCAGATGTTGATTCTCATAACGGAGGTATTTGGAAAGGTGCAGATACTATTAAGGGATTACAAAGTAAGAGGACTAGGTCAGGAACATATGATGGAAATTTAAATAGGATAGGTGATTAAATGTTTTACTATAGAATTTCAAAATACAATCCAAAATATAGAGATGAATCAGGGCATTACACGTTACAGGATTGGACATCGTTTTATGATATTGGAAAAGTGTTTTTAGGTAGAAAATTGACCGTTGAAGAATACAACACGATTGAAAATTTGTACATTGAAGTTGTGGTTTTGTCTATGAAAGAAACGAAACAGGAATTTTTAACTGTTAAAGCGTTAGAAAAAATAGCTGAGGAAAATATGGCGGAAATGGATTCTGATTGTCAGGCTTTCTATCAGAATATTCATGATGGTGACAAGTTATCTTTAGAAGAGATACCAGTATTTATGAAATTGCAGTTAAGAGAGCTTTTGTGGGCGAAATTAAGTAGTAAAAATTTAAATGTACATTTTGGTTATGACTATTATATGTATATTATTTCAAGTAAAAAACTTTCTAGTGTAGTTGAATCCTTTTGCAAGAGAGGAATATACATCGAAGAAAATATTCATTCTCCTTATGAGGATTTTTAAAATGGTAAAAAATAAAAACAATATATTTTAAATAAAAAAGATATTCAACTATGAGATTCTTAAATGTGTAGTTGAGTATAGTTAACTTTTTATTAGCTATGCTCAACTTATTGCAATTCAAACAGCCCAACGCCAACAACGTTTAACCTTAGACTACCAAAAAGCCACAGGCAGTAAAGGCAAACCGAAGACAAAAGAAGGCAAGAACTTACTGAGAAACTGGGGCCAATCTTTGAAGAATACTTTGACGAAGTTCTGTCAGACAGCGAAAAAAGTAGGAAAACAAGTAGTAGAGAAAGCGAAGTCCGGGGTCGCCTTTGGTGCCGGCGTTATTAAACAGTCATTATCCAATAATGGGATAATACTACCAATCAATTCGAGATTATCAAGATGGCTAGAACAAGACTGGATTAAGCAGAATCCAGCCTATAATACAGGAGTATTTATCGGACAGCTAGCAGGTTTAGCGCAAGCAGCAGCTGCAATACCAGCTATGCATTGGCAGAGATGGCCGCAGTTACTGCGACCTGTAATGACTTGAACAGAAAGAACATCAATGAAAATTTTTCCAAGACTAGTCGTAGAATTAATTATATTAAATAGGTTGAGTAGACTTCAAATAAATTAATCAAATTAGCAAAAAAAGGAGTTAAAAATGAATAAGAATAAAATAATTGGGTTTAGCTTTATACTAATCATGGCAATTTTAGGAATCATCGCGGTTTTTTTCGAGTTAACTAGTTTAATTATTGTAATCGTTCCACTAGTCACGTATATGTATCACGCTTTTTTTGTCGCTCCAAAACAAAAACAATTTCTAAACATAAAAGAAGCAGTCAAGAATTCAACTTTCTCCAATGAGCAACTCTCTGAACGAACAAATATTGAACCTGAAAAAATTAATTTATTACGAATAGAGTGTTTCTTTACAACGGAAGAACTTAAACGTTTAGCCACAGTATTAGAACTCCATGAAGATAAATCCGCTCAAAAAAATGGAAAAAGAGTACTACTAATTGTCGTGGGTTTCATTTTGACGCTTCTGATTGTCTATTTTGTTTTTGGCGAGAATGCTTAAACAAATGTTAGTATCAAAAATCCAGAGGAAAGTGCTATCTATCAACAAGGTTGGGGCAAAATATCAAATATTTATTATTTTCTATGCCTGAGACAAAAAGCCAAAGTGATTTTTATCTCAGGATCTACTCTTAGTACGTTCCTTTAATAACTCCGTTGGTAACTTTCATCTATAAATGAAAAAACTTGTGAGAGCGGAATTTCTTCAGAAAGACTTAACCAATGCTCTTTATTCATATGATAGGCAGGAAAATAGCCAGGTTGGTTCTTTAATAAGGCAATCAATTCAGGCGCAAGTTTAACGGTTAAAATAGTGAGCTGCTTATTCTCGGTAGCGCCGAGCAGTTGTGCATCCAGTGGCATAATTAAAGCAAACCATTTCGCATTTCTAGGATGACGAAAGACGAGATAGTCTGGGTGTTTTTTAAAAGGAAAATCGGGCGTTATCTGATAACGTTCTTGGATATAGGCGCTAATAGTTTCTTGAAAAGTCATAGGTTTCTTCCTTTCGTTAAGGCTAGGCATATCTATTTACATCATAGCAAAAATTACATAAAATTACTTCGTTCAAACGAATGGGAGGAGGGAGCGGATGACATTAATTTCAACAATTTTAGTAACCTTGGTGGCTGTAGAATTTTTCTACATTATGTATTTAGAAACGATTGTACCAACATCTGAGACAACAAGCCGTGTTTTTAAAATGGATAAGCAAGAGTTACAAAGAAAATCAGTGACTACATTGTTTAAAAATCAAGGAATCTATAATGGACTAATCGGTGCAGGACTTATTTATAGTGTCTATTTTGCGCAAGCAACGATGGAGATAACAAAATTTTTATTGATTTATATTATTTTAGTGGCGGCGTACGGTAGCTTAAGTAGTGATAAAAAAATTATTTTAACACAAGGCGGTTTAGCTATCGTGGCTTTGATTAGTTTACTCGTTTAGCCATCAGAGTTAATAGAGAGACAGTCAAATCGACAGAAAAAACACGGTTGATTTGACTATTTTTTATGGAATTGAGAGAGACAAAATGTGGTATACTTTGTTTATTAGATAGGGAGGAATTAAAAATGCTGAACCAAAAAGAAGTAAAAAAAAACGATTATCCTCAATTAATTTCTCTATGGCGTTCTTCAGTAGAAGCTACCCATTTGTTTTTGAGTCAGGCAGATATTAATAAAATCGAAGTAGTTTTACCTGATTATTTTCAACAAATTCAATTAAGTATGTGGTTAAATGAAGAACAGAAATGTGTGGGCTTTAGTGGAACAAATCAACAAACTTTGGAAATGTTATTTATTGACCCAGTCTATTTTCGTAAAGGCTATGGTGGGGAAATTATCAAAAAGTTAATAGAGCAAGAATCAATTATCTTTGTTGATGCTAATAAACAAAATGAAGGGGCAGTGAAGTTCTATCAATCTCAAGGGTTTCAAGTAATTGGTGAATCAAAGGAAGATCCTCAAGGAAATCCATTTCCTATTTTACATATGAAACGGATATAGAAAAGAAGGGAGAAGCCATGCGAGTAATCGTTACAGAATACCAACCAGCCTGGGTGGAACAGTTTGAAGAAGAAGCCCAAGCGTTGAAACAGATTCTAAAGGAAAATTGTCTTAAAGTTGAACATATCGGTAGCACATCTGTGCCTAATTTAGCAGCCAAACCAATTATTGATTTTTTGGTCATTGTTGAAGAAATTGAAAAAGTAGACCTGTTACAAGGGGAATTTGAAAGAATCGGTTATGAATATATGGGGGAATTTGGACTATCAGGACGTCGTTATTTACGAAAAGGCCCGATAAAAAGAACACATCATGTGCATATTTATCAGTTTGACAATACGCAAGAAATTTTGCGCCATCTTGCTTTTCGAAATTATTTACGAGAAAATCCGTCAATTGCTACAACCTATGGTACATTAAAAAAGCAATTGGCCCAAGCACACCCCGATAGCATTGATAAATATATGGATGGCAAAGATGCGTTCATTAAGAAAATAGAAAAAGAAGCGTTGAAGAAATATTGGGAAAAATAAAAAAAGTTGCTAAAGCTAGCAACTTTTTTTTGGTTCTTTTTTGAAAAAATGATAAAGAAGACCACTTAAAAGAACACCTAGAATAATTCCAATCGCTAAATTATGCGTATAGACGATCACACCCACTGTCACGAGTAAAATAACAATTTCAGTAATTTCAAAAGTTCGGAAAAGCTGCAAACTTTCCCAATCAAAGGTGTCGACTGCCACTGTCATCATGATCCCAATCAATGCAGCTGTAGGAATGGCTACCATCACGGATTTAAAAACAAAAATGAATAGAAGGAGGGTAATACCTGAAATCAAAGTAGAAAGCCGTTTTCGTCCTCCAGATTTAACATTAATGACCGCTTGCCCGATCATCGCACAGCCAGCTTGGCCACCAAAAAAGCCGGTAATTATATTAGCGAGTCCTTGCGCCTTAACTTCTCGTTGGCTATCACTTTGGCTCGCTGTCATTTTGTCCACAATGGGGATCGTCAATAAAGATTCAATTAACCCGACCATTGCTAAGGCAACAGAGCTAGGTAAAATAATCCACAACGTTTCTAAGTTGACGGGTACATTAGGCCAACGGATCGCTGGATGAAACTGACTCATTTCACCAAGATCACCTACCGTTTGCAAATGACCTTTTAAAAAATAGGACAGGATAGTCATGAATAAAATAACAATTAAAGCAGGAGGCACAATTGTAATAAACTTAGGTAATAGATAAATAAGTAAGATACTACAGATAATCATACCGTAGGACCACAGTGTTTGATGGGGCAATTGTTGTACTTGCGCCATGAAAATTAAAATGGCTAACGCATTGACGAATCCGTACATCACTGTCTTGGGAATAAAGCGCATTAATTTATGGATACCTAAATAACCTAAAATAAATTGTAGAAAGCCTGTTAAAATAGTCGCAGCAAGCATGTATGACAAACCATGTGCTTGAATTAAGCCTGCAAGGACTAAGGCCATTGAGCCAGCAGACGCCGAAACCATTGCCGGACGGCCGCCCGTAAAAGTAATCACAAGTAAAGTAACAGCTGAAGCAAACACTGCAGAAAGCGGGTGAACACCAGCAATAATCGCAAACCCGATTACTTCTGGTAAAATGGCGACAGAAGAAACGAGACCGGCAAAGAGATCATTTCGTTCATTGCCTAACCATTCGCTTTTTTATTAGAACTGTAACAGTGCCAACAACAAAATGGCTAGGACGACTTGAACAGTTCCTACTGATAAACCATAGATTAAGAAACGTTTGCCTTCTTGGAAAAACTTTTTAAAATCGAGTCGTAACCCGATTGCTGCCAAGGCAGTAATTTCAAACCAAGAACTAAAGAAATGAGCAGTCTCACTGATTACGACGGGGAAATGAATCAAACTATTAAAGACACAGGCAATGAAAAAGCCAACTACATACCAAGGTAGGGCACTGCTTTTTTTGGTGACTTCTACCAACTCAGCCTCTGATTCTGCCGTCTTACTTTGCTTGAAACGTCCAAATAAATAGACAACTGCTACGAGTAGGACAATCCGCATAATTTTAAAGAGCATCGCAAGTTGAACTGCGTTCTCATTGACCATATTGGCACTGGCGACAACCTGACCAACTGATTGTAAAGTCCCTCCGATTAGTGCGCTACGAGCCAACAAATTGGTACCATAGAGAATCCCACTTAAAATGGGTAAGGTCAACATTAAAACGGTACCTAATAAGTTTACTAAAGTAATGATTTGGCCTTTTTCTTCCTCATCTGCTTGAATTGCTGGAGCAATCGAAGCAATGGCAGAAGACCCACAAACGGCATTACCACCAGCCATCAATAAAGACATATTATCAGAAAAAGCCAGTTTTTTACCGATCAAATAGGCAAAAATAATGGTCAGCGACATTTGAATGAGAATAAATGCGACACCTTGTAAGCCAATTTGGGCAATCGTTTGAAAGGTCACGGTGGTTCCCAATAAAACAACAGAAAATTCTAGTAATTTACTTTCGGCTACTTTGGTTCCGCGATTTAAATTGGCACCGCGAACAAAGGTATTTCCCAAAAAGATTCCTAGTAAAATAGCTATCGTTGCGGCGCCTAAGCTAGGTAACCAGATGGCAAGGAACTTGCTAAGGCAGGCGACAAGGAAAGCTGTTAGCAAGCCGGGAAGAATTTGGAATAAAGATTGGATATAATCATTTTCTGAATTTTTCATTGAAAAAATCTCTCTTTCTTGTTCATTACTTCCAGTATAACTAAATTTTTTACATTTGAGAAATAAATAGTTAAAATAATATTTATAATAGAAAGTTATCGAAAGGATACCTATGTTTAAATTATTAAAGACGTTTCAAATTGTATATGAGCAAATGAACTTTTCCAAAGCAGCTACCTGCTTATATATCTCACAACCAGCCGTTTCTAATCAAATCAAACAATTAGAAGAAGAATTAGGCTGTTCATTGTTTTTAAGAAATGGTCGACAAGATGTAGTCCCTACTAGGCAAGCGGAAGTCTTGTATAATCGTTTGCTAAATTTAGCTGATGATTGGCAAGAAACATTAACAGCTCTTCATCAGACGAGATTACCTAAAGAAACTTGCCGAATTGCTGCGTCTAATACTTTTGCAGTTTATTATTTGCCGCAACTGATGCAACATTTACAGACAAAGTATGCAACGATCAATTTTGTTTTAGAAATGAACAATTCAGAAGAAGTAGTGGAAAAAGTTGAAAAACATCAAGTTGATTTTGGCTTTATCGAAAAACCATTAATTACAAAAGGAGCCTCTCGTGAAGAAATTATTCAGGATCAATTGGTTTTAGCTGGGGACCCTGCCAATCAGAATTGGTTGGTACGTGAAAAGGATTCTGGGGTCTTTCATTATACCCAACAGTATTTAGAAGAAAGTAATCAAAGCCCAACACTCATGACGGTTAAAAATAATGAAATGATTGTTAAAATGTTGGAATTGGGCATGGGGCAATCGTTGCTTTCAAGAAAGGCGATTACTGAAAAAATCCCCTTCCAAACGTTAGGTGAAAAGTACTGGCGTTCCTTTTATTTTTTGACACGGGGACATTTAAAATCCTCCTTGCTTCAAGAAGTAAAACAAGCAATTTATCGATTCTATCAGACGGAAATGAATAAATACTAAAACGTTCTCTTTGTTTATTTATCAATCTTTGACTACACTAAAGAAAACGAAGGAGGGAACCACAATGCCTAAATTTTCACCTTGTTTATGGTTTGACACACAAGCGGAAGAAGCTGCTAACTTCTATACAACAATCTTTGAAAAAGGTGCGATTCTAAGTAAAACGAACTACGTTAATGAGGAGCACCAACCTCAAGGAACATCATTAATGACCATTGAATTTACCTTGGCGAACCAAACAATCATTGGTTTAAATGGCGGACCAGAATTTTCCTTTACGCCAGCTAGTTCATTTTTTGTTGAATGTAAAACATTATCACAAACAGAAACGTTGTGGAAAAATTTAACAACAGATGGACAGATATTGATGCCTTTTGGGGAATATCCTTTTAGTCCTTTATATGGTTGGGTAGTGGACAAATTTGGTGTCTCTTGGCAAGTGTCTTTTTCAGGAAAAGAACAAACAATTGTACCAACCTTTATGTTTGCTAATGAAAAATATGGCGAAGCAGCCAAAGCTCTATCAGAATGGTTGGCGATTTTCGGTCCAGGCGAAATAATTGAAAAAGTTGAATATGAAGATGGGAACATTGCGCAAGCACTTTTCACATTACAGGAGCAACCGTTTCGAGTAATGGATGCACGAGATAAACATGATTTTGATTTTACCATGGCCTTCTCCATTTATATTGATTGTGAAAATCAGGAGGAAATAGATCGGCTATGGCAACAAGTGACTGCTAAAGGGAAAGAATGGCCGTGTGGCTGGATGGAAGATCAATTTGGGGTCAGTTGGCAAACAGGCAATCCTGAACTGAAACGTTATTTATCTGACTCAAATCCAGCTAGAGCAAATGAAGTGACCAAAAAATTGTACCAAATGAAAAAAATAGATTTAAACCAGTTAAAAGAAGTGTATGACAAATATAATCATTAGAAAAACTGAGGTTGTCTGATCGACTACACTTCGTTACGTTGGTATCAATTTCTATGCATGGAACATACTAGAGTTGAAGGACTTGTCTTTTAAGGATCAAGACCTTCAACTCTTAAAAAAGGCTCGATTCTTGCGAGTTCCAAAGAGGCTACTTCTATTTTGTTGTTTACTTAATGGTTAGGACTCTGCCGATTTTTTTATAAGATTATGCTATAATTAAGAGTAGTAAATTATTGAAGGAAAAATGAAAAGTCCGAAATAGGAAGTGGTAAAATGATTGAGTTAATTGTGTTGTTAACAGTTTTTACTTATGGAACGAACTTTGTTTTATATCTTATTTTGAAAAATAAAAAGTCCATGCCAATTGTCGAAAAAGCTTCTATTATATTAGGAATTAATATGTCTGTGTTATTATTAGATGGTATTTTTGCTTTTGTTGGTAAATTCATCATGTTATCAGAATGGGAATTATTAGCGCCTATTTTTGAAATAGTGTAAAAATCATCATAAAGTCCTATATCCAAAAAGAATGAAGTTTGTTAGGATAAGAAAGATGAAAATTTAGAAATAAAAGAGGTGGGATTGCATGGCTAAAATCATGATTGTCGAAGATGAAACAACCATTCGAGAATTAATTAGCGAGGAATTACAAAAATGGCAATTTGAAACGATTGGAACAACCGATTTTAATGATGTATTGGATGATTTTCAAGAGGAGAATCCCCAATTAGTCTTAATGGATATTAATTTACCTGTGTACGATGGGTACTATTGGTGTCAAAAAATTCGTGAAATTTCTAAAGTACCAATTATTTTTATTTCGAGTCGTAGTACCAATATGGATATGATTATGGCGATGAACATGGGCGCGGATGATTTTGTTACAAAACCGTTCCAGATAGATGTTTTAATTGCTAAAATCAATGCTTTGTTGCGCCGCTCTTATAACTATTCCGATACGGATAGTGAAGTGCTTTCACATAATGGCATTACTTTAAATGTGGACAATGGACGGATGGAAATCAAAGGCGAAATGATCGATTTAAGTAAAAATGAATACCGATTACTATATCTTTTAATGAAAAAGCACGGAAAAATTTTAACACGTGAAAAACTATTGCGCGCTTTATGGGACGATGAACGTTTTGTGGATGACAATACGTTGACGGTAAATATCAATCGTTTACGAAAAAAAATTGAGCAAGCGGGGATTGCTGGCTATATTGAAACCAAAGTGGGCGTCGGTTATATGGTGCCCTAGATAGGAGTAGACAATGACCATTCTAAAGTATTTAAAAGATCGCTGGTTATTACTAATTGGTTGGTTATTTTTTCTGTTCTTAACTTGTTTTATTTTATGGTTGGCTCCTAATGTCCGCTTAGATTGGATAGTGGTTGGCTATATCTTTTTACTGCAAAGTGTTTTTTTATCGCTATTTTTAACAATTGATTATTATTTAAAACGTAAGTGGTGGCTTTCGTTGGCAACGGAAAAAGAGCCGCCTTCTTTACAAGAATATTTGAATACAGCAGAAAAAGAAGAAGAACTACTTGTCCAAACGTATATTAACGGTTTATTGCAAGAGCACCAACAAACCATGCAGCAAGCAATTAACAACCAACAGGACCAAAAAGATTACATTGACTCTTGGGTTCATGAAATCAAAGTCCCCCTAGCGGCTATCACGTTACTGGTACAATCTGTCGAAGATGATATTCCAGAGAAAAAATATTATCTATTGGAAAATGAGTTAGGTAAAATTGATGAATATGTCGAGCAAGTCCTATATTATGCTAGACTGGACAGCTTTTCTCGAGATTATTTACTCCAAGAATATTCTTTAAAAGAAATTGTGCAATCTGTTGTTCGTACGCAAGCAAATTATTTTATCCAAAAAAGATTGCAATTCTCAATTGAAGGAGAAGATGAAGCGGTTTTAACCGACCGAAAATGGGTCATTTTTATTTTCCGCCAATTATTAAGTAATGCAGTCAAGTATACGCCAGAAGGCGGCACGATTACGGTTCTAATTTCCAAAAATAAACAAGGTATTTATTTATCTTTAAAAGATTCTGGGATTGGCATTCCGATGCAAGATCAACGACGCATTTTCGATAAAGGATTTACTGGTGAAAACGGGCGGAAAAGTGAACAGCATTCGACTGGTCTTGGCCTGTATTTGGCCCATAGCTTAGCGAAAAAGTTAGGTCATGATTTAACAGTCGAATCGACAGAAGGGCAAGGTACGACGATGACATTGTTTTTCCCTTCCCTCAGTTATTATAATGAAGTGAAATAAAAAGTAGGTCTATCAGCAAACTAAAGAGGTGATAGGCCTTTTTTTATTTATTAAAACTTTCTTGCTAACTTCTCTTACTCTTCTTAGTTGTTTAGAAAACGTTTTTATTGTTAGAATGAAATGAAATAAATTTGTTAGGAGAATATTATGAGTTTACTTATCGCTTTAGTGCCCATGATTGCGTGGGGCAGTATTGGTTTAGTCAGCGGTAAAATTGGTGGAAGCGCCAATCAACAAACGTTAGGTATGACAATCGGCGCATTACTATTTTCAATTGTTGTCTTTTTTGTCATCCAGCCTACGTTGACGACAGCCACATTAATTGTTGGATTTATATCTGGTTTATTCTGGAGTTTGGGACAGAATCAACAATTTCATAGCATGAAATATATGGGCGTTTCAGTTGGCTTACCAATTTCAACTGGGATGCAGTTAGTTGTTAATACCGTTGCAGGGGCTGTTTTTTTCCATGAATGGACAAAAACAAAAGACTTTGTTGTGGGCTTTATCGCTTTAGCCTTTTTAGTTTTTGGGGTGTATTTAACAGCTCGACAAGATGATGATAGTCAACCGAAAACCTCAAACAGTATGTTAGATTTTAATAAAGGGATTCGGGCGTTGATTTTCTCAACAGTTGGGTATGGTGTCTATACCATCATTATTAATGCCACTGGTTTAGATCCGTGGGGAATTATTTTGCCACAAAGTATTGGTATGTTAGTGGGGGCTAGTTTCTTTGCCTTCAAAAAAGTCAAAGTTGATCGTTTTGTTTGGATGAATATGACGACGGGTCTGCTTTGGGGCTTAGGAAATATTTGTATGTTATTAACCATGCGTGAAATTGGCTTAGCTATTAGCTTCTCTTTATCACAAATGGGGATTATTATTTCGACTCTTGGGGGCATCTTCCTTTTAGGCGAAAGAAAATCAAAAAAAGAAATGTTTTATGTTATTTTTGGTTGCATTTTTGTTATTCTAGGTGGTATTCTTTTAGGGTATATGAAAGCGTAAATAGTTTATTTACGCTTATTTTTTTACGGGGGTAAACACATGTCTATTTTCAGAAAAAAAGAAATCACTGTGCCTGTCAATGACAGTGGTGGGATGAAAAAAAATCTTAAGACGATGGACTTAATTTTTCTAGGAATTGGGGCTGTAGTAGGAACAGGGATTTTTGTTGTGACAGGTGTCGCAGCGGAACGCTATGCAGGTCCAGGGCTCGTCTTATCATTTCTGGTAGCAGCAGCCGCGATTATTTTATCTGGTTTATGCTATGCAGAATTTGCATCACGTATTCCGGTCATTGGCGGGCCGTATGCCTACATGTATGTGGTCTTTGGAGAAATTGTGGCTTGGATGACTGGTTGGATGATTATTTGTGAGTTTTTCTTGGCGGTTTCATCCGTTGCTTCAGGTTGGTCAGGCTATGTCCATGGCTTTTTGGATAGCTTAGGTTTTTCTTTGCCGCAAGCGTTAAGTGGCGCTTATAATCCAACAAATGGTACATATATTGATTTGATTGCCATGTTGGTCGTTGTAGCCGTAACTTTTTGGGTATCTTTAGAAGCGAAAACAGCGTTACGTTTAAATAACTTAATGGTTTTCGTGAAGTTTGGGATTATTTTATTATTTGTTCTCGTTGGGATCTTTTATGTGAAACCAACGAACTGGCAACCATTTATTCCTTATGGTTTTTCAGGCGTTTTCAGTGGTGCTGCCTTAGTTTTCTTTGCCTTTCTAGGGTTTGATGCGGTCAGCATGGCCGCGGAGGAAGTGAAGAATCCGAAAAAAGATATTCCAAAAGGGATTATTGGTTCCATTATTATTTCAACATTGTTATATATTGTTGTTACGTTAGTTTTAACTGGGATTGTTCCATTTACGGATTTAGGGGTCAAAGATCCGGTGGCTTTTGCGATGCGCTTCATTAATCATGGCGCAATTGCGACAATCATTTCAGTTGGTGCTATTTTAACCTTATTAACAGTGACGATTGCGATGATGTACAGTTTAGCCCGTGTGATTTATGCGATTAGTAAAGATGGATTATTGCCGCAGTTTATGAGCAAAATCGATGAGAAGCGGCACACACCTAAAAATGCAACCTATGTAGCTGGATTTTTAGCAATGGTTTTTGCTGGGATTGTTCCAATGGAGATGTTGGCTGAACTTACAAATATCGTGACACTCTTTTATCTGATGTTTCTCGCTTTAGGAATTATCAAATTACGGACAATGAAAGGAGAACCGCAAGCAGGTGAATTTAAAGTACCACTTGTGCCGGTTCTACCATTAATTTCAATCGTGGTTTGCGCGGCTTTGATGTTCCAATTGTCTTTAGCTACTTGGCAAGTATTTGGCATAGCCGTAGTGATTGGTTTGGCTATTTATTTCTTTTATGGACGACACCATAGTATCGTTCGTTTCGAGACAAAAGAATAAAAATGAACGAAAAAAGAGAGGAATACTTGTCAAATAGACAGGTGTTTCTCTCTTTTCTTTCTGGCATTTTCTTCATTTTCAAGAGAAAACCGACAAGAAATATAGTTTAATAATGTCTAATTATGGTATACTGTTTAGGAGTAAATCCTGAGGGTTTAGGAAAATGACTAAAGGAGGTTTTTTCTGTATGTCACAGAAAGAAACATTTTATATTACCACCCCAATTTATTACCCAAGTGGGAAGTTACATATTGGGAATTCATATACAACAATCGCCTGCGATGCAATGGCCCGTTACAAGCGTTTAATGGGTTTTGATGTATTTTATTTAACAGGTGTGGATGAACACGGCCAAAAAATTGAAAAAAAAGCTGCTGAGTTGAATGTGACACCAAAAGAGTACGTTGATAAAATGGCAGCAGATGTTCAAAAATTATGGAAAACATTAGATATCAGCTATGATAAATTTATTCGGACAACGGATGATTATCACATGGCAGCCGTGCAACAAATTTTTGATCGTTTAGTAGAACAAGGAGATATCTACCTTGGAGAATATGAAGGTTGGTATTCAGTTTCTGATGAAGAATTTTTCACTGAAACACAATTAGCTGAAGTATATCGTGACGATGAAGGCAATGTCATTGGTGGGAAAGCACCAAGTGGTCATGAAGTTGAATTAGTTAAAGAAGAATCCTATTTCTTCCGCATGAGTAAATATGCGGATCGCTTGGTACAATATTACGAAGAACATCCAGAATTTATTCAACCAGAATCTCGTAAAAATGAGATGCTAAATAACTTCATCAAACCAGGATTGGAAGATTTAGCCGTTTCAAGAACGACTTTCTCTTGGGGAATTCCATTAAAAAATGATCCAAAACATGTGGTTTACGTATGGATTGATGCGTTATCAAACTATATTACAGCACTAGGTTATGGCTCAGAAGATGATTCATTATTCCAAAAATATTGGCCTGCGAACGTGCAAATGGTTGGGAAAGAAATCGTGCGTTTCCATACGATTTATTGGCCAATTATGTTAATGGCCTTGGATTTACCATTACCGAAAAAAGTCTTTGGACATGGTTGGTTATTGATGAAAGACGGAAAAATGTCTAAATCTAAAGGAAATGTTGTTTATCCTGAAATGTTAGTAGAACGCTACGGTCTAGATGCGTTACGTTACTATTTATTACGAGCAATTCCATTTGGTAGTGACGGCGTCTTTACACCAGAAGATTTCGTTTCTCGCTTAAATTATGATTTAGCTAATGACTTAGGAAACTTGTTGAATCGAACAATTGCGATGATTAATAAATATTGTGATGGCAAAGTACCAGCCTATGCTTCAAAAGTTACCCCATTTGATAGTGAACTATCGACAACTGCGGCTAATGTTATTGGAAAATATCATGAAGCAATGGAAAAAATGGAATTTAACACGGCCATTGCAGAAATCTGGACGCTAGTTTCTCGTGCCAATAAATATATTGATGAAACAGCGCCTTGGGTATTGGCTAAAGAAGAAGAGAGACGCAACGAATTAGAAAGTGTCATGATCCATTTAGCGGAAAGCTTACGAATTGTGGCAATCTTATTGCAACCAGTCATGACAGAAACACCAGGGAAAATTTTCGAACAATTAGGCTTAGATCCAGAAACAATGAACATGGAAAATATTCATTTTGGTGAGTTCCCAACAGACGTAACAGTAACAAGTAAAGGAACACCTATTTTCCCACGTTTAGAAATTGAAACAGAAGTAACGTATATTCAAAAGAAAATGTCCCAAAGCGAAAGTGCTACAGAAGAGGATATTAAATGGAATCCAGAAGAAACAACGTTGGTTTCAACGAAAGAAAAACAAATTAAGTACGATGATTTCGATAAAGTGGAATTAAAAGTTGCCGAAGTTATTGACTGTAAAAAAGTCAAAGGAGCAGATAAATTATTGCAATTCCGTTTAGATGCTGGAGATGAAAACCATCGTCAAATTCTTTCAGGTATTGCTGAATTTTATCCAGATCCAGCTGCGCTAATTGGCAAAAAAGTAGTCATTGTGGCTAACTTAAAACCAAGAAAAATGCGTGGTCAAATTAGCCAAGGAATGATTCTTTCAGCTGAATCACCAGAAGGGAAACTTCAAATTGTTGAAGCACCAAAAGAAATGCCAAATGGTGCAGGAATCGCATAAAAGCATAAGTGGTAAAGATAAAAGGTGAATTGTAACCTTTTATCTTTACTACTTTTTTTGTATACTAGAAGAAAAGTGATTTGATGTGGGGGAAGTTTGATGGCTTATCATAAATTTAAATTTTATGAGCAACGAAAAAATGATCCTAAATGGCGTCCGTATTATTTAGAAGCTATGAGAGTAAGGGAACAAGCACGGCTAACAGTACAACGTAGAAAAAGAAGGGCAAGAATTAGAACCTTTTTAGTGGTTGCGATACTGGTTATTTTAGTTTTTCTGTTATTGGCTCATTGGACATATTCACAAACAAATGAACTCTCTTTCTCCAGTTTTATCGACGTCCTAAAATCGAAAATCAACGAATTTTTAAATTAAAAGAATCGAAGAAAAGCCTAGAAAAAATCATTTGCGATTTTTCCTAGGCTTTTCTATTTTAGAGTTTCACTTTTTTAGGTATTCGTTTTTTACCAAAACGGCCTTTCGTTAGGCGACTTGGTAAAATGATCAGTAAGAGTGAAAAAGGGACACTAATAATTTGCCACGTGAGTAAACGGCCTAAGCTATTATTTTTATAGAGCCACTCTAATATAAAATGCAGCCCTAAAATACTTAACAAAGCCAAGCCTGTCAGGAAATAAGGCGTTGATACCCAGTTGGTCGTTTTCAAGAGACTAAAACCTAAAGGAACTAGATAAAAGTAAGCACTTGTTAAAGTAATACGCCAACTTTTCATAACGGTGCCTAAATTAATTATAAAAAAAAGTAAAGATAGGACTAAAGCGAAAGGTGGAAACAAAGCCACTAACGCCGAATAGATGGTTCCCCAGACGAGCATTAAGGGACCTTTAACAATAGCGGCAATAAGTGTAAACAAGCCAATTAGGAGTAACTGCTGTGTCAGTGAGCCAAAGGTTAGCAAGCCAAATAAAATAAGCAGTAGCCAGTGCCAAATGGTTTGGTTTTGTTGTTTTCGCTCAATAGTTACATTTTTTTGGATAGAGGTTTTTAAAAAATTTTCTAAATCAGGTGATTGTTTCACCTTCTCACGCTCCTCTCAACTTAAGAGACAACAAACGAGTAGGTCTGCTAATTAAAAAGCAGTGCCTACTCGTCTATTATAAGTGGTTTTTCTAAAAATAAAATCCGCCTTAAGTCTCAGTTACTGGGCTGCCAAGTAAGGTGTAAACCATTCAGAAAGTGTGCCGGTATAAGGTAAAACGACCCGTTTCATTCCACGAGAAATAGCAGTATACAGGATTTTTTTATCTCGTTTATTGTCGGAATAACGATTAACATTTGGGTTATGAAGAATTACATTATCAAATTCTAGACCTTTTGCCATATCAATTGATAAAACTTGCAGTGACGGATGTTCTTCCAATGAAAGAGAAGCACTAAGTTCTTTTGTTAATTGTTCTTTTTCTGCAAAAGTTTTAGTAATAATGGCGGTGCTTTCTTTCGGATCAAAAGTTGCAATGGAAGTGACGATTGCTTTAAGATAGTCAGACGCAGAGTCACAAGGAATAAATGTCGGCTTTTCTCCATCATGCCGGATGGGCACAATGGTTAATTGCTCTGGTTGAGTGCCTAATGTTTGGAAGAGTCGTGTAATTTCTTTACTTGAACGATAGCTGTTTAATAATTGATAGGTTCCAACAGAACGGCTGGTTTCGTTAACCAATAAATCATGGGCTTCAGAAAATTCAATGGCTGTATTAAAAATGGCTTGATTTTCATCACCAGCTAAAGTAAAACTAGCTTTAGGGAAAAGTGTCAGCAGTAATAATAATTGGGCTTCTGTATAATCTTGGACTTCATCGACTAGGATAAAAGCCATTTGCTGGTTGGCGAGGTTTTCAATAAATGCATGTTTCACCAAAATAAGGGCCACAATTTCATCGGCTGTGAAAACAGCTGTCTCTTTTTGATACGATTTTTCAGTGAATAAAGAATAAAACGTTTCAAAAAAGGCCCATTGATCTAGCCAAGCATCATTTTTAATAGCGGCAGTGATAGAGCGATATTTTTTCTTCAAACGTTTTAAAGCAAAATCAGCCAGATGTTTTTCATTATCTTCGGTAATCACTGTGCCAAAATAACGAACTTGTTCAGCTTCTGTTAAATCTTGGAATTGATCCAACATTTTTTTAGAATGGGCTTGTTTTAATAAGTACCGTGTCCAAAGACTGGTTAATTTTTCTTTTGTGGCTGAAATTCGTTGGCGAATACTCAAGTCAGCTGGTGTTTCTTGATAAAGTTTAAAAATTGTTTCTGAAGTAAATAAGGTCTGCTTTTTAAAAGTTAAAGGACGGAAAAAATGTGGCTGCACAACCGCTTTTTCAGGATTGCTTAAAAGAAACGTTGCAAATTCTTTTGAACGAATAACGTGCTCTTGCTCCGTTGCCTCAGAGCGAGTAATGCGTTCGAAATAGTCCGTTTCTTCTTCCATTGGCCATGCTTCTTTGGTAGTGAAGCGTAAAAATTGTAAAAGAGTCAAATTCAAGGGATTTCGTTCGCCTAAATTCGGTAAAACTTGAGAAATATAATCAATAAATGTTGAATTTGGTGAAAGTAATAAAATATTATCCGCTGTAATTTCTGCTCGATGTTGATAAAGTAAATAAGCAATCCGTTGCATAATCGCAGACGTTTTCCCACTACCAGCAATCCCGTTGACTAGTAGGAGTGGCTGCGTTTCGTCACGAATTATTTGATTTTGTTCTTGTTGAATGGTTGTCGTAATGTCCTTCATATAAGGAGAAGCATCTTCTTCTAAAGAATGCAATAACACATCATCTTGAATCGCAATGGTTGTGTCAAAATAGTTGATTAATTGATCTTTTTCAATAATTAACTGTCTTTTCAAATCAAGTTGTACAGGAATGGTTTGTTGATGTGCCGTGTAGGCTGTTTTCCCTAAAACATTATCATAAAATAACGAAGCAATCGGTGAGCGCCAATCGTGAATGCGCGTTTCTTCTTCTAAAGAAGTAAAATCGTTTACGCCAATATAAAAGTTTTCTGGCTCTTCAGGGCTGTCTTCAAAAGTCACGCCAATTTTGCCAAAATAAGGAACTTGTAATAGGCGTTTCACTTTGTCTAAATTTTTAGCCGTTGCTTCATTTTTTAAGTTCCACTGATCAATTTCACGGTTCTTCATTTCCAACATGGCAAACGTTTCTAGATTATCGGCATAACTATCAAAATTCAGCTTAGAATCGCGACCAAATTCCTCTAGCATATGTTTGCCATCTTTCATTGTGTTCGCCAATTGCTCTTCGTAAACTTTTTTAGCCGCTTGCAGCTCATGATAAACCGTTGTTAAATGCTGTTGTTCATAAATTTTTTCATCGGTCATGGAGATTCCTCCTTTTAATAACATGACTGAATAGTATACGTTACTTTTAGCATAAATGCAAGCGCTGTTTATGAGGAAATGGCGAATCTTGTCGCCTAGTCATTCAGATTTTTCAAGAAATATGATAAAGTAGAGAGGAGATAAAGGAGGCAATCATAATGATTTTTGATACACATACACATTTGAATGCAGAACAATTTAATGATGATATTCCAGAAACGATTGCACATGCCCAAGAATTGGGTGTTACAGAGATGGCCGTGGTCGGTTTTGATGAACCAACGATTGAAAAATCTCTTTTACTTAGTCAGGAATATGCCAATATTTATAGTATCATTGGTTGGCATCCAACAGAAGCGGGTAGCTATACGCCAGAGGTTGAACGACGATTACAAGAACAATTAACGTTGCCAAAAATTGTCGCATTAGGTGAAATCGGTCTTGATTATTACTGGATGGAGGATCCTAAAGAGGTGCAAGAAAAAGTCTTTCGCCGTCAAATTGCGATTGCTCGGGAAATGAATTTACCGTTTAGTGTGCATACGAGAGAGGCATTAGAAGATACCTATCGAATTTTAAAAGATGAAAAAATTTCAGATATTGGTGGAATCATGCATAGTTTCAGTGGTGATGCCGAGTGGATGAAGAAATTTTTAGATTTAGGTCTGCATATTTCTTTTAGTGGGGTCGTGACGTTTAAAAAAGCGTTGGATGTTCAAGAAGCGGCGATGGCGGTACCACTTGAACGAATGTTGGTGGAAACAGATGCACCCTATTTAGCCCCGGTTCCTTATCGTGGTAAACGGAATGAACCAGGCTATACACGATACGTAGTGGAAAAAATTGCTGAATTACGACAACTAACCTTTGAAGAAGTGGCAGAACAAACGAGAGTCAACGCTCATCGCTTGTTTCGGATAGATAAATGAAAGAAAAAATGAAAGTTGCAGAAATCATTGTCGTTGAAGGGAAAGACGACACACGCCGCATTCAAGAGGTAGTTGAAGCGGATACGATTGAAACGATTGGTTCTGCTATCAATGATGAAATTTTGACACAAATTGAACACGCACAAGAAACGAGAGGCGTGATTATTTTTACAGATCCAGACTATTCGGGCGAAAAAATTCGTAAAACAATAATGGAAGTTGTCCCTGATGCAAAGCATGCTTTTTTATCAAGAAAAGTTGCAGTGCCTAAAAAAAATGGTGGTAGCCTAGGGGTTGAACATGCTAGTGATGAAGCAATTATTGAAGCCTTAAAAAAAGTCGTAACACCTGTTCAAGCTGGTGAAGACTATCAAGAAATTCCTAGACAAACACTAGTTGAATATGGTTTAATAGCGGGAGCAAATGCCAAAAAATACCGTGAATTATTAGGAGATGACCTAAGAATTGGCTATACAAATAGCAAACAGTTAGTCAAACGGTTAAGCATGTTTCGGATTACAGAAGCAGAATTGAAAGAAAGCATGACGCGTATTTTAAAAGAACTTGCAAACGAAGAATAACTACATGGAGGAACAAGCGTGACGGACTATAAAGAAATTGCCACACCATCCAGAACCAAAGAAATACTAAAAAAGCATGGATTTTCATTTAAAAAGAGTTTAGGTCAAAATTTTTTGACAGAGCCTAATATTTTAAGAAAAATTGTAGAAACAGCGGGAATTAATCAGCAGACAAATGTTGTCGAAGTCGGGCCTGGAATTGGTGCATTAACAGAGCAATTAGCGATGAACGCGGCACAAGTTGTGGCTTTTGAGATTGATGATCGCTTGATTCCTGTCTTAGCAGATACCTTAAGTCGCTATGATAATGTAACAGTGGTGCATCAAGATGTTTTAAAAGCTGATTTGGTCGAGACAACCAACCAAGTTTTTCAAGAGAAGTATCCGATTAAAGTGGTGGCTAACCTACCTTACTATATTACTACGCCAATTATGATGCATTTTTTAGAATCTTCTTTAGATGTAGCTGAAATGGTTGTGATGATGCAAAAAGAGGTCGCTGATCGAATTGCTGCTAAACCAGGAACGAAAGCTTATGGCTCATTATCAATTGCTGTCCAATATTTTATGGAAGCAAGTGTCGCCTTTATTGTGCCAAAAACAGTTTTTGTGCCGCAGCCCAATGTTGACTCGGCGATTATTAAATTGACGCGCCGTGCTACACCAGCAGTGACAGTGACCAATGAAAAAGAATTTTTCAAATTAACCAAAGCCAGTTTCCAATTAAGACGTAAAACATTGTGGAATAACTTAACGCATTTTTATGGGAAAGATGAACAAACGGTGGCTTGGCTAAAAGAGAGCCTAGCTGAAGCAGAAATTGATCCTTCTAGACGTGGTGAAACATTGTCTTTAGAAGAATTCGCTCGTTTAAGTAATGCTTTAGAAAAAAATAAACCAGTATAAAAAAGAACTTTCTGTTATTTATGAGAAATAACAGAAAGTTCTTTTATGTGTCTTGACACATTGCGGCTGTTCAGCTACACTTGAGAAAAACAAAAAGGTGTCATGACACCTTTAGGAGGCAGTTTTAATGAAAACAAACTCAGTAAAACGTTTAACAATTTCAGCACTTTTAATTGCAATGGGGATTATCATTCCAATGGTTATGCCAAGAATTACCATTGGTCCAGCCAGTTTTACATTAGCAAGTCACGTCCCAGTTTTTATTGCCATGTTTATTTCTCCAGTGGTGGCAATTGCGGTTAGTCTAGGAACAGGTTTTGGTTTTTTCTTATCCGCAACACCGATTATTGCTTTGCGGGCCTTATCTCATTTGATTTTTGCAGTCATTGGCGCAGTGATTTTACAAAAGCATCCAGAAATTTTAATCAATAAAGAGGGGAAATTCACTTTATTAAATGGGAAATTACAGTTGTTTAACGTGGGAATTGGAGTGATTCATTCCGCTGCCGAGCTAGTGGTTGTTTCTGTATTTTACACAATGGGCAACTTGCCAGGAACCTATTATACAGCCGGCTTCATGTATTCTATTTTTCTTTTGATGGGCGTTGGTGGATTAATTCATAGTTTGGTGGATTTCAGTATTGCCTACTTTTTAGCAAGTACCTTAAGTAAACATGTAGATATTCCAACTTTTACAGAAGCGAAACAACCCAAAGTGATAAAGAAGAAGGTTAAATTAGCATAAAGAGAAACAATTGAGGCATCCGTCATTGTGACGGATGCCTCGAGATTTTTTATTTAATGACTTCTTCTGTTTGAGGGTCGAAGAAATGTCCTTTGTTAATATCAAAAGCTAAGTCAATCATTTCACCAGGATGGTGGAAGTCACGAGCATCTACTTTTGAGATAAACTCTGTATCACCAATTTTTGTATAAAGCATGGATTCAGCCCCTAATAATTCAGAAACAACTACTTCAGATTTAATCACCGCATCTTTCATTGCTGTTAAAGCCACTTGTTCGCTATGAATATCTTCTGGACGAATACCGAAAATTAATTCTTTGCCTTCATAACCATGTTCAACAAGCTCTTTGTTTCTTCCTTCAGGAATTGCTAGTTTTAAGCCATGTTGGTTAGAAATAACCCCATTGTTTAAGGTAACTTTGAAGAAATTCATGGCAGGTGAGCCGATGAACCCAGCTACGAACATATTTTTAGGTGTATTGTAAACTTCTTTTGGTGAACCAATTTGTTGAATAAAGCCATCTTTCATAATTACGATTCGATCAGCCATGGTCATCGCTTCGGTTTGGTCATGTGTCACATAAATTGTCGTAGTTTCTAAACGTTGGTGTAGTTTAGCGATTTCAGCACGCATGGCTACACGTAATTTTGCATCCAAGTTTGATAAAGGTTCATCCATTAAAAAGACTTTGGCATCACGGACGATTGCCCGCCCAAGTGCAACACGTTGGCGTTGTCCACCAGAAAGCGCCGCAGGTTTACGCTGTAGGTACTCTGTTAAGCCCAAAATATCCGCAGCATTTTCCACCCGTTTTTTAATTTCAGCTTTATCATATTTTCTTAGTTTTAAACCAAAAGCCATGTTATCAAAAACAGTCATATGCGGATAAAGCGCATAGTTTTGGAAAACCATGGCAATATCACGATCTTTCGGTGCAACGTCATTCATGACTTTGTCCCCAATTGATAATTCACCTTCAGTAATATCTTCTAAGCCAGCAATCATGCGCAATGTTGTTGATTTACCGCAACCAGAAGGTCCGACAAAGACGATAAATTCACGGTCTGTAATTTCTAAGTTAAAATCTGTAACAGAATAATGTTCTGCATTGTCATATTTTTTATACACATTTCTAAGCGCCATTTCCACCATTTGATACGTCACTCTTTTCTTTTTGATTTGTTACTCATAGTTTAAATGAAAACGCTATCTTTCGGCAAGGGAGAGTTGCACAAGAAAAAGAAGACTTTTTCGTCAAGGTGACAAAGGACAAACACTCTCAGCGGATTTATCGATAAACTTTTGTTATAATATAACAAAGACAGGAGTTGGATAACATGAAAATCGCTTTAATCGCTCATGATCGTAAAAAAACATTAATGATCAAACTAGCAACCGCTTATAAACATATTTTAGAAAAACATGAATTGTATGCAACGGGAACGACAGGCATGAAAGTGATGGAAGCAACTGGCTTACCCGTGCATTGCTTTAAATCGGGGCCATTAGGTGGGGATCAACAGATTGGCGCAATGATATCAGAAGACAACATTGATTTAGTTATTTTTTTAAGAGATCCTCTTTCCGCACAACCGCATGAACCAGACGTGACGGCTTTGATTCGTCTAAGTGATGTCTATGAAATTCCTTTAGCGACCAATATCGGCAGTGCTGAAATTCTTTTGAGAAGTGTCGAGGCGGGGTTTGCGGACTTCCGTGAGGTCATCCATGAAGGGGATCGTCGACCGTTAGCTTTTTAGAGAACCTTAATGGTTATTTTGATTATTTTGTGGTATATTTTATGAGGACTTTTGTCCAAATAAAATAACAGAGTAGGAGACAAAGCGTTAAGTGCTAAAAGGATGGGATGTTGCCTTTTGGACGAAGAACATAAACAGTGTGTTGCTAGAAAGCAAAGGTTCTTACTTTGCTTATCATCAGAACAACACGTTCAGCTTTTTAATGTTCGCGGTTTTGTTTTCGCATTCGCTGCATGGTTCGTCATGTAGCAGCTCTTAGAGGAGATGCTAAAAATGACAAAGAAAAAATTTGGCACAAAATCCATTGCGTTAATGGGCGTACTCATTGCGGTGGTCGTTGTCTTTTCACGCTTTTTTGCGTATGAAACAACGTTTTTAAAAATCAGTTTCACATTTATCCCAGAATCATTGATTGGGATGATTTTCGGACCTTTTTGGGCTGGAATCGGCACGGCGGTGGCTGATGTATTAGGAATGCTGCTTTTTCCAAAAGCAGGCTATTTTCCTGGGTTTACTTTAAATGCCTTTTTGGCTGGTGCTATTTATGGTTATTTCTATTATAAGAAAGAAATGACATGGCAACGAGTGATTTTGGCGACATTGTTGGTCACCGTTTTAATTAATATCATTTTAACGCCTTTGTGGTTAAGTTTAATGTATGGAGTCAATCTAGCAAATTTTGCTTGGTGGGTGCCACGCTTAATTAAAACAGTTATTTTCTTTCCTATTCAAGTAATTGCCACTTATTATTTAGGCAATAAAATTCCCTTTAAACGTTTATTTGGAAAGCCATTATCTGAATTAGATCAATAAATTTAAAATTAAAAGAGTCACTTTTCATCATCCCAGAAAAGTGACTCTTTTTTATTGTGCTTTTTGATTAAACTGTGCTTCGTAAAGGTCACGATAATAACCCTGTTCTTTTTGCAATAATTCGTCATGGGTGCCAATTTCAACCACTTGACCATTATCCATAACTAGAATTTTTTCAGCACTTTTGATTGTTGCTAAGCGATGGGCAATAACAAAACTGGTCCGGCCAGTCATCATTTGTAAAAAAGCATCCTGAATTTTTTGCTCGGTCAATGTATCAACTGAACTGGTCGCTTCATCTAAAATAAGCATCGGCGGATTACTAATCATCGTGCGTGCAATAGTCATTAATTGTCGTTGTCCTTCAGAAATTTTAACGCCTTGGGAACCAATCTCGGTATCTAGTCCTTGAGGTAAACGCATGACGAAATCAAAAATATGGGCTTTTTTTATGGCTTCTATAATTTCTTCGTCAGAGGCTTCAGGATTTCCGTACGTTAAATTTTCCCGAATGGAGCTATCGAATAGCCAAGTATCTTGGAGAACCATACCAAAACTTTTTCGCAAGCTATCCCGAGTAATTTGAGTAATGTCGTGAGTATCAACCGTAATTTGACCATGGTCGACCTCGTAAAAGCGCATTAACAAATTCACTAATGTTGATTTACCCGCACCAGTTCGCCCAACAATGGCAATTGTTTCTCCTGGTTCAGCAATTAAATTAAAGTTTTCGATTAAAGGTCGCGTCGGCGTGTAAGAAAAATCAACGTCTTTAAATTCAACACGGCCTCGCGCTTCTTTCAAAACAATTGCGTTCGGGGCATCAGGACGTTCAACTGGTTGATCCATCATATCAAAGGTACGTTCCAATCCAGCTAAGGCGGCTTGGATTTGGTTGGTGATTCCTGAGAGTTCAATAAAAGGTTTAGAAAATTGACTAGAGTAAATGGTGAAACTGGAAATAACACCAACTGTGACTAAAGGATTGCCACTTAAAACTAACAAGCCACCGACTAATCCAATTGATAAATAAGATAAATGATCGATAAATCGAGAAAGTGGGTTGGTTAAGGAAGAAGAAAACTGAGCCTTCTGTCCTTTTTCATACAACGTTTGATTCAATGCTTCAAATGTTTCTTGCGTAGCTTGTTCTTGTTGAAAGGCTTTAACAATTTTTTGGTTGCCAACCATTTCTGAAACGAAACCGGAAATTTCACCAACAATCGTTTGTTGTGCAGCAAAGTTTTTTTGTGAAGCTTTTGCAACAAGCCAGTTTACAATAAAAATAATCGGCGTACTGATAAGAACCACTAATGTGAGCAGGGGACTTAGCCGAATCATAAAGAGCAAAGCAACAACGACGGTGGCCATGCCAGAAAATAATTGGTTGAAGACAGCCGAGCAAGCCATTGAAATATTGTCAATATCGTTGGTAAAGCGACTGACGATATTTCCGTGTGACGTTTGGTCATAATAACTTAACGGTAATTGATTTAAATGGGCAAAGGCATCTTTTCTCAGCTGTGTGGTCGATAAATAAGACACGCGATTACCGAGACGTTGAATCAGCCATTGACTTAGAACGGTTACGAGTAAAATCCCTGCTAATAAACCTAAAATTTTGATGAGTTGCGCAGCATTGACTTGTCCTTTACCAACCATTGTATCAACGGATTTACCTATATAATAAGTCATGAGGACAGTCGAAAAACCACTGAGAATTCCTAGGATTAAGGCGCCGATAATTTCTTTTGGATAGCGTAGTAAATACGGCTTAAAACGTGAGAAGGCGCCAAAATGAATTTTTTTAGTTTGCATGGGTATCCTCCTCCTGTGACGCAACGATTTCTTGATACTCTTTAGAAGAAGTAAGTAATTCTTCGTGGGTGCCAAGGCCAGCGACTTTTCCACTATCTAGGACTAAAATTTGATTCGCCGTAGCAATCGAGCTCACGCGTTGTGAAATTAAAATAACGGTTGTCTCTGCTCGTTCTTTTTGTAAAGCACGGCGCAGATTCAAATCTGTTTGATAGTCGAGGGCACTCAAGGAATCATCTAAAATAAGTAAATGTGGTTTCCTAATCAAGGCACGGGCAATGGTCAACCGTTGTCTTTGTCCACCAGAAAAGTTTTTTCCGCTTTCGTTAACAGGCGTGTCTAACCCTTGGTCTAATTGTTCAACAAATTCTTTACATTGGGCGATAGCTAATGCTTCCCAACAGTCTTCATCAGTTGCATTTGGTTTGCCCCATTGTAAGTTTTCTCGAATAGTCCCTGTAAATAAGACGGCAGTTTGTGGGACACTTGCCACTTGTTGGCGTAAAGTAAAGAGCGGCCAATCGCGCACATTTATACCATTAATAAAAAGGTTTCCTGCACTCACATCATAAAATCTGGGAATGAGTTGGGTTAAGGTACTTTTCCCGCTGCCGGTAGGTCCTGTGATGCCGAGAATTGAGCCTTTAGGAATCGTGAAATTGATATTTTCCAAAGCCAAACCGGCCTCTGGTTCATAGCGAAAATCTACATGGTCAAAGGTAATATCACCAAATTGTGGAGATGTTTTTGCTGATTCTGGTGTATCTGTTAACTGGCTTTCTACAGTTAAAACCTCATTGACACGGTTTGCGGAAGCGGCGGCTCGCGTAAAAATTACCACGAGATTAGAAGCAACAATTAAAGCGAGCATCATTTGATTCATATAATTGATCAATGCTAAAACTTCCCCTTGTTGCAGGGAACCGAAAGAAACTTTTAAGCCACTAAAATAAAGTAAAAATAAAATTCCAACATTCATAATCAAAGTGGTTAAAGGTGTTAATAAAGCAGAGACATTCGATACGCGAATGTAAATATCGCCTAAATCATCGGAAGCCTTATCAACATGTCGTTGCTCTGTTTCCTTTCTAGCAAACGCACGGATTACACGGACACCGCTTAAATTTTGACTAATTTGACGGTTTAACCGATCCAAATATTCTTGGACTTTTTGATATAAAGGCACAGTCACTTTAATGATAATAAAGAGAATAAGGCTAAAAATTGGTAAAAGTAATAGGAAAAGAAAGCCCATCTGCACGTCAATGTAAAAAGCCATGACCACAGAACCGATACTTAAAAAAGGTGTCCGAATGACCAACCGAATAAACATCGCTAAAGCCAATTGAAGTTGATTGATATCGTTTGTGATCCGGGTGATGAGGGTATCTGTACCAAAACTATTCAATTCTTTGTGTGAAAGCTGATTAATTTTCTTCATTAATTGATTTCTTAGCTCCGTCCCAAAACCTTGCGAAGCGACTGAAGCATAATATTGACAAATCATGACAAAAAATAAACCAACTAACGACATAACAAGCATCCAGAGGGCCATTTCTATGACAGTCTGTCGGTCGTTTTGACGAATACCGACATCGACTAAGTGAGCCATGAATAAGGGCAAGACTAACTCGAAACAAGCTTCTAAAAATTTGAAGACTGGACCGAGGATAATTTGTTTTCGATAATTTTTTGCGTATTTCAATAAACCAAACATAAGATTCCTCCCTTTGCTGCTCTCATTGTAGCCTAATCTTTCAATGAAAGAAAGTTGTTCGCTACATTTTCTCAACTTCTGGTAAAATAGAAGAAAAGCGCAAAGAAGTGGAGTGTGACAGAAACGTGGAAAAAATGAGTCAGGTTATTTTGTTATTTTTTATTTATTCCTTTATCGGTTGGTTATGGGAAACGGTGTATTGTTCATTAAAAGCTAAAAAATTTGTTTATCGAGGATTTTTGGTAGGACCCTATTGTCCTATTTATGGATTTGGGGTCTTAAGCGTTCTCTATTTTGTGGAACCCTTTGAGAACAATCTCTTGGTATTGTATGTCGGATCGGCTGTTTTAGTGACGATTTTAGAATATGTCACTAGTTATGGCTTGGAAAAACTGTTCCATGCCTCTTGGTGGGATTATCATGATGTACCTTTTAATTTAAACGGTCGCGTGGCTTTACCAGTTTCTCTTTTTTGGGGATTGGGGTGTGTCTTGATTGTCAAAGTTATTCAACCAGAAATCGCCAAAGTTGTCAGCTTTTTACAAGCAACCTTTGGCAACTACTTAGCACTTTGCATAGTGATTGTAATGGGGCTTGACTTAATTTATACGTTGCTGAACATGCAAGGTTTCAAAAAACTTATTACCGAGATGGGCCAAACGTTGGAAACGAACCAACAAGAATTTAAGCAACGGTTGAACACAAAAATGGAAATCGCTACAGCTGATTGGCAGAAGTTAAAAGAACGAACCAAAAAAGAGCATTTCCAAAATTGGTTAAATTTCCAACAACGTCGTTTTATTAACAATTACCCAAAACTAACTTTAAAAAACATTAAAAATTCCAAAGAAGTTCGGCATCTCTTAGAAGATTTGAAGAAAAAGGGCCAATAATTAACAAAAAATATTACAAAATATTTCAATCAATGGTCTAATGGGATGAAAAAAAGAAAAATCGTCAAAAGCTAGTTTTTAAGGCGTCTTAAGAAATTCTTAAAGAATTGAGATAGAAATGGACTAATGAATAAACGCAGGATAAAAAAAGAGTTGCATTTAAATTGTAACAAATTGTAACATGATTGAAATAAAACAAGCCCTCCTGACTAGTATAATGAGTAGGTGTTTTAGATAAGTTAGGAAAGGTGTTGGATTTAGTGAAGGTTAAAAAGTTGATACCATTTTTAACAACAATGATGCTTATCAATTTTGGACTTCCAGTCGCTGCGGCAGCAGAATCACTTGATTCGTTGCAAGAAAAAGAAGCGCAAGCGAAACAATCTGGGGAGTTAATTAGTAAAGAAATCAATTCAGCCTTAGACGATGTAAATGCTAAATATGCGGAAATCGAACGTTTAAAAACGCAAATTTCAAAAGCGGAAGATACGTTGAAAACTTCGAAAGAGGAAATAGAAAAAACAGAAAAAAATATTTCTCGTCGTAAAGAAGCTGTTGGCGATCGTATGAAGGATATTCAATTAAATGGCGACCAACGTACTTGGCAAGCCTTATTAGATGCAGAAAATTTATCAGATTTCTTTAATCGGGCCTACGCCATGACCGTTTTACAAAACTTTGAACGGGAAAAGATTGAAAGCTTAACTAGCGAAAAAGAAAAGTTAGCTGCATTACAGGAAAAAGTTGAAAATACGCAAACAACTTTAAAACAAAATGAAGAGAAATTACAAGTTGAAGCTTCTTCAATGAATAATAAAGTCTCTGAGTTAAAAGAAAAAATGGCGAATAATGAAGAATTATTGGCTCAAATTTCGACAGACAAACAGAAAGAGCAACAACGCTTAGTCAGCGAAAAAGCAGCAGCTGAGGCACAGAAAAAACGTGCGGTAGAAACCGCCAAAGCAGAAGCAGCGAAGAAACAAGCAGCTGCTGACAAACAAGCGCAAGCAGATGCGGCGGCTAAACTAGAAGCCGAAGCTGCTGAAGAGTCAAGCAGTCAAGCATCAAGCTCTTCTACAAGTACGGAAAGCAGTAGCACTGAATCTTCAAGTTCAGCTAGTTCATCCGAATCGTCATCAACGACAGAATCATCGACAGGCGAATCATCAACACCAGGAACTGGCTCTGGTCGTGTGCTTCAGATGGAATCAACCGCTTATTCTTGGCGTGAGCCAGGTGCAAGTAATCTAAGTGCTACTGGTATTGACTTAAGTAAACAAAGCAATGTAGTTGCAGTTGATCCAAGCGTAATTCCTCTGGGCTCATTAGTGAAAGTCTCTGGTTATGGATTTGCTATTGCTGGAGATACAGGTGGCGCTATTCAAGGAAATATTATTGATGTTCATTTTGATTCAATAGACCAATGTCATGTTTGGGGACGACGTCAGGTTACAGTAGAAATTCAATAATAAATTTGTTATACTAAAGACAAGATAAAAGGAATTGGCTAAGTCAGTAATGATAGTAGCCAGTTCTTTTTTAGTTAAATGTAAAGGAGAATTACAATGATTCGCTCGGCAACAAAAGAAGACGGTCAAGCGATTGCTCGGCTGGTCTTAGTTATTTTAAAAGATATGGAGTTACCAATTTTAGAAGAAGTCTCAGAAGAACAAATGATTGACCTGTTAGCAGAGGCAACGGCGTATCCAACCTATCGCTATGGCTATCAACGAATTTTAGTTTATGAACATGCAGGTGAAGTTGCAGGGATTGCTGTCGGCTATCCTGCAGAAGATGAAAAGATTATTGATGAACCTTTAAGAGAAGTCTTTAAAAAACATGGCTTAGCAGAAGATGTTCGGCTATTTATTGAAGAAGAAACTTTGCCTAATGAATGGTATTTAGACACGATTTCAGTGGATGAACGTTTCCGTGGAATGGGCATTGGTTCTAAGTTATTAGATGCTTTACCTGAAGTAGCCAAAGCTAGCGGGAAACAAGCCTTGGGTCTAAATGTTGATTTTGACAATCCCGGGGCGAGAAAGTTATACGCAAGCAAAGGCTTTAAAGATGTCACAACAATGACTATTAGTGGTCACTTATACAATCATATGCAAAAAGAAGTGTAAAAATAACGAAGCTAAAGTCAATCACTTTAGCTTCGTTATTTTTCATTAATCCGTTAAAGGATCAAAATCTAATCCAAAATCATCGGAAGTTTTTTGTTTTTTCTTATTATATAACCAGTAGTCAAGGACAGCTGCTATGCAGATGCACAACGGTGCGTCCTTATCATTGGCAACAGTTAAAACAAAATAGTCGCCTGTACAAAGCATGGTTTTATCCATTGACATAATTTTTTTATGGACTTGATAAATTGAATATTGATGCGCTTTGATATCCCCAACAACTGCCCAGTGAAGGCCTTGAACATAATAGAAATCAGCATTCAAATTGAACAGTTTTCGTAGAGTACCCACTTTTTCAAAACGCTGATATAACTCAAATCGTGTACCGAAAGTCCAAGAAACTTGTTTAATACTGGCTAAAATTTCTCCGTTCATTGCATATAAAGAAAGCGCATCTCCTCGTGTGCCCCAGCGCCCCACCAATAGAAAAAGTGAACGGCCTGCTTGGTCTTTCACGATGGTTCGCGTAACTTTTCCTAACTGTTGTTCTTGAATAAAAAATTCAGACACGACACGATCTCCTTTCTATATATAAATGAGTGCTGTAACTGGTAGTGCTTATTACAAATCTTCTCTTATTGCACGCAGGATGGCTTCGCCAACACCATTTTCTAAATTAGTGGCTGTTTCATATTTAGCGTATTCTTTTAATTCCAGTTCGGCATTGCCCATTGCAAAACTTACCCCAGCCCATTGAATCATGCTGACGTCATTTAAATTATCACCAATAGTCATGACTTGTTCAGCGGGAATCCCACGTTCTTTAGCGACGCGCGCAACCGCAATCCCTTTTTGTGCTAGGCGGTGGTTAATTTCAATATTATTAAGCGCAGAAGAGGTAACAACCAAATCATCTAGTTCTTCTACTTCCATCCCAGCAGGACCTAATACTTTCGGCCCATCCATACTGAAGCCAATAATTTTAAGGACTTCAATCGAATCATCTTTTAAAATGTCGTCTAAACGATCAACATAGGTAATATGCAATAAAGATAGGTGTGCTGAAGCCATGGCGATCGCCACTTTATAAGTTAAATGGGGCATGGATTCTGCAATATGAGCGGCAAAGTTTTCAATTCTTTTTTCTTGATGTTCAGAAAAAATACCTTTATTTGTAGAGATTTCATAGTAAACATTGTGTTGACTCAAAATAGTTAGTACTTCTGTTACTGTTTCTTTTTCGATCCCAGCCGTGAAAAGTGAGTGTCCATCTTTGTCGAACACTTGGGCGCCGTTTAAAGTAATCATGGCGCAGTCAATTCCAGCTTCTTCTAACGCGGGTTTCGCTTCGGTATATGCGCGGCCAGTAGCAACCATAAATTCGATTCCTAAACGTTCCGCTTCGCGAATTGCTGAAGCGTTATCATTTGTGATGCTCATTTTTGCATCTAAAAGTGTTCCATCCATATCTGAAGCAATTAATTTAATCATCGATTCTCTACACCTCATTATCTATTTAAAGCTTACCTATAGTTTACCACGTTTTTCCAAGAGAAAGTACCCAGAAATTTCTTGTCAGGTTTGGAGAAATTCGTTATGCTTAGAGAGCGAAGGAGTGAGCATTATGAAAGAAATTATTCACAATAGTTGGCAAACCGTTTTATCTGCTGAATTTGAAAAACCGTATTATCAAGAATTGCGGGAATTTTTGAAAAAAGAATATCAGACACAAACGATTTATCCAGATATGTATCATTTATTTTCAGCGTTAGAACTAACCCCTTTTGAAAAAGTAAAAGTAGTAATTTTGGGACAAGACCCATATCATGGACCCAATCAAGCACACGGACTAAGTTTCTCTGTCCAGCCGGGTGTGAAAGTGCCGCCATCTCTTGCGAATATTTACAAAGAATTACAAGCTGATTTAGGGTACCAACCCGTCAACCATGGCTTTTTAGAAAGCTGGGCCAAACAAGGCGTGTTATTATTAAATACTGTGTTGACCGTTCGGGCAGGTCAAGCCTATTCCCATCGAGGTAAAGGGTGGGAGCAACTGACAGATGTCATTATCGAAAAGTTGAATGAGCGTGAAAAACCTGTTGTTTTCATTTTATGGGGACGTCCTGCTCAAGAAAAAATTAAAATGATTGATACGACTCGTCATGTGATTATCAAATCGCCACACCCAAGTCCATTGTCAGCACATCGTGGTTTTTTTGGCTCACGTCCGTTTTCTCAAGCGAATGCCGCTCTAGAACGTTTAGGGGAAACGTCGATTGATTGGCAACTTCCTGAAACAGTGTAGTGTAACAGTGTATGCTGTTATAGTGTAGAAGAGTTAGTTTGTGAAAAGTTTATCGGATTATTGGTTTTTTTGACTAATACAGCTAGAAAAAACTGTTATTTTCATTGAGAATAGTGTATGATGGATTTTGTAAATATAAAACTGGAGGGTTTATCGTGGAATTATTCGATAGCTTAAAATTTAAAGTCGTACGCCGTAATATCAAAATTGTTTTCCCTGAAGCAACAGATCCTAGAATCTTAGGTGCTGCTGCCCGCTTAAAATCTGATGAATTAGTAGAACCAATCTTAATTGGTGATCCAACAGATATCGCAAATGCTGCTATGGCTCGTGGAATCAACACATCAAACTTTATTATTATTAATCCAAATGATTATGAAAAATGGGATGAAATGGTCGAAGCATTTGTTGAACGCCGTAATGGAAAAGCTACTAAAGAAGATGCTGAAAAAATCTTAAAAGATGTCAACTATTTCGGTACTATGTTAACTTACATGGGTATTGCTGATGGTATGGTTAGTGGTGCTATCCACTCAACAGGTGATACAGTTCGTCCTGCGTTACAAATCATTAAAACAAAACCAGGTGTGAGCCGTACAAGTGGTGCCTTCTTAATGATTCGTGGTCGTGACCAAGAAAGATATTTATTCTCAGACTGCGCGATTAACGTGAACCCAACTGCACAAGAATTAGCTGAAATTGCTGTTGATAGTGCCAAAACAGCTGAATTATTTGACATTGAACCAAAAGTTTCATTGTTAAGTTTTTCAACAAAAGGTTCTGCAAAAGCACCAGAAGTAACAAAAGTTGCTGAAGCTACAAAAATTGCGCAAGAATTAGCACCTGAATATGCGATTGATGGTGAATTACAATTTGATGCTTCTTACGTATCTTCTGTCGCACAATTAAAAGCGCCCAACTCAAAAGTGGCTGGAGAAGCAACAGTCTTTGTATTCCCAGATTTACAATCAGGAAATATTGGCTACAAAATTGCTCAACGTTTAGGTAACTTTGAAGCAATTGGCCCAATCTTACAAGGATTGAACAAACCAGTTTCTGATTTATCACGTGGTGCAAACGAAGAAGATGTTTATAAATTATCAATCATTACAGCTGCTCAAACATTAATGAACGACTAATTAACTATGTCGAAGCATGATAAATAAGCAAAGTAGAAGTTGAGGTTCCCAGGACACTTGGGCCTCAACTTTATTTTTTTGAAGCTGCCACTAGTCAACTTATTGAATTTTCGGTATACTTTCATACATAGATTCTTGCAGATGGGAGGCAAAAAAATGAACATTGTCCTGAACAATCCATTGGAAACAGAAGCAATTGCTAAAATCATTGGACAAAAGGCACAAGCTGGTGATGTAATTGTCCTGACTGGTGATTTAGGGGCCGGTAAGACGACAATGACGAAAGGGATTGCTTTAGGATTAGGCATTTCCCAAATGATTAAAAGTCCCACCTATACGATTATCCGCGAATATCCACAAGGACGACTTCCGTTATACCATATGGATGTCTACCGTGTTGAAGAGGGTGCGGATGAATTAGGGTTAGATGAGTATTTTGAAGGAGATGGGCTATCCGTTGTAGAATGGGGCAGCTTGATTGAAGAAGAATTGCCAGAAGATTATTTAGAAATTATTTTAAATAAAGATTCTCAAGAAGCTGACAAGAGAGTTCTTGAATTCCGTGGAACTGGTCCATTGGCAGAAGAAAGAATAGCAGAGATTTTACAAGTGTGGGAGGCTCGCGAATATGACTGAACAAACATTTTCTATTCGAGAAGCAGTGCCTACTGATGCGGATCAATTACTATCTGTGATGTCAAAAATTGGGAGTGAAACGCCCTATTTGGTAATGGATGAGCGAGGAATGGCCATGTCGACAACAGAATTGGCTGAAAATCTAGCAACACTCTATGAATCACCAAATAATGTTTTATTGGTGGCATTAGCGGGAAAAGCGATCATTGGGACCGCTTCTGTGTCTGCTTCTTCTAAAAAGCGGATGGAGCATATTGGTGAAATTGGCATTAGTATTTTAAAAGAGTACTGGGGCTATGGACTGGGCAGTATCCTGATGGAAGAACTTATTCGCTGGGCGCATGAAAGTCATGTTATTCGTCGCTTGGAATTAACGGTACAGGATCGTAATCAACGAGCGATTCATGTCTATAAAAAATTAGGTTTTGAAACAGAGGCAATTATGCCTCGGGGCGCCAAAACAGACCAAGGTGAATTTTTAGATGTTCATTTAATGCGTTTGCTGATTGATTAATTATTGGTTAATAATTTTAATTTCTTAAATAATCGAACGATAATTGCATGAAAAAACAAAATTTTCGCAATTATCGTTTGTTTCATATTTATTTTTCTGATATTTTTGTTATAATTATAGAAGAATTTAACGAAAAAATGAAAATTTATTTTGGGAAGGAATGTAAGAAATGGCGAAGGCAACGAAAATGAATGTTAACTATCGAGAGTCGATCTTGGATCGTGCGTATCGTTTAGAGCTAATAAAAAAAGATGAGTATGCAAAACATCAAGAAAAATTATCATTATTAAATGAAAAATTGTCTGACGGGGAACCAGCTCAATTTGATGCAAAAGAAGAAACGTTTTGGAAAAAAATTTCGCAAAAAGTTATTTTATAAAAGTAATACATACGAATAAGAGCGTACACATAGAAAGAAGCGTAAGCAGTTTAACACTGCTTACGTTTCTTTTTTAATGAATAGGAATAACTGTTTCACGCTTAATTAATTTGTGAGGAATAACGAGACGGACACCATTTGTCAATTCTTCGTGGATTAATTCATATAATTTTTTCATCGCCATTCGACCTAATTCTGACGTGTCGATGTCAATGCTTGTTAGATAAGGATGTGTCAATGTTGAAAAGATTGAGTTGTTAAAACTAATAATGGATAAAGTTTCAGGAACTTGATAACCATAGATTTGCGCAAGTTGCATCGTCCGCAAAGCAAAGATATCATCAATCACCACCAACGCCGTGGCATTATTTTGATGAAGAATGTCATCAAAAGCCATGTAATCTTCAGGTTTTTCTAACGCAACGCTTGGTAAAACAGTTAATCCTTGCATCATCATTGCTTTTTGATAACCAAAGTAACGTTCAAAGTACAAACTTTCATGCGTTGTATTGGTCACAAATAAAATATTTTTATGGCCGTTTTCAATTAAAAATTCCGTCGCTTGTTTCCCTAATAATTGATTATCATTATCCACGTAAACTATCTCCGTTTCATGTTGGTAAGGTTGACCGATTAAAGTAAAGGGAATGTTGTTTTCATATAAGTAATCAATGACGGGGTCCTTACTATCTGAATACACAAGAATAAAACCGTCCACTTGTTTTTGAAGATGCATTCTTTTAACGTTTTCCAATAGTACATCAAAACTTTTGGCAGTTGCAATAGCAGTAGTCATATCGTAAAGACGGGCTTCCTCGTTGATGGCTTCCATAATTTCTAAATAAAATGGATTCCCTAACCGTTCTTTCGAATCTAAAGGAGGTAAAATTACGCCAATGGCACTTGAAATTCGTTTACCCAAATTCCGTGCCGTCATATTTGGCACATAGCCTAAGTCATCCATGACTTTTCGCACTTTCTTTTTTGTCGATTCAGAAATACTTGGATGATCGTTAATGACACGCGAAACGGTTGAAGTTGCAACCCCCGCTTTCTTAGCGACATCTTTTACTGTAATTGCCATTTTTGCCACGCCTTTCTTAGTGATTATAGAAGGTTAAATTGATAAACCGTTTGGTAGGTTTGCTTTTTATTAGCTGGTAATAAAATAGAGCCCCATTGAGGATGATGAACAATGTCTGGATACTCTTGAGGTTCAATTGCTAAGCCATAGTTTGAATGCATCGCTTGTCCATTAATAGAAAAAGGAGCCTCAAAACCAGTCGTAGAAAATAATACCATACTTTGGTTCGTTGTTGCTATCGTCATTTTTCTTCCAGAAGTAGGTTCTTGTAAGCATAATTGTGGCTGTCTTAAGTCAGAGCCAACTAAGGGGAAAACATCATCTAACCCAGTTGGATAGCGTTGGAGGATTGTTTCGATAGGTGTCAGTTCAATAAAACGTATGGATAGTTCAGAAGCTGGTAAAATCCGTCCAGTAGGCAGCTTATTATCGTCTAATTCTAACATACCTTGACAGTTCAAAGATAGCAAATGTGACAGAATGTCTAACTTTCCATCGCCAGATAAATTAAAGTAGGCGTGGTTCGTAGGATTAAAAAGTGTTTCCTGTTTACTTCGTCCAGTACTGATCATTCGTAATTGATTATCCTCTAGCTGATAAGTGATGGTGGCCTCAATTGGTCCAGGATAGCCAGAAATGGTGTCGGTTAAATGAAAAGCAACGCCAATGATATCCTTTTTTTCAAAGGGCTCGACTGTCCAATATTGAAAAGACCACCCCTTTGAGCCACCATGGATATGATGACCGTCGCTATTTTGTTCTAATATTCCATTTTGCCAATGGCCATTACGAATGCGTCCAGCAACTGGTCCAACAGTGGCGCCAAAAAAGCTTTGATCCTTTAATACATCTTGATACGAATCATACGATAAAAGGATATTTTCCCAATGATTGTTTTTGTTTGGCATCAAAAGTTGATGGAGGCGCGCGCCATAATTGAGAAGAACGACTTCTAAAAAGTCGTTCTTCAAAGTAATTTTTTTTAAGTTTGTGTTTGAAATATCGGTCACGGTGATACGATTATCCTTCATGATCAAGCCACACTTTTTTTAAGTAATCAAACGTTAAAGCGCTCGTCTCTGGCACGATGGGCAACCCTTCGCCTAACTCTTCTTTGCGGCCAACGCCAACAGGTTGCGCTCCGCTAGCAAGAATCGCTTGAATCCCAGCTTTGGCATCTTCAATGCCAAGACATTCTGCTGGTGTCAAATCAATTTCTTTCGCAGCTAAAATGAAAATATCTGGAGCGGGTTTACCTGCCTGGACGTCTGCTGGATTAGCAATGGCATCAAAAAGGGGCGTCAATTGCATTTTTTCTAAAAGGAAAGGCCCATTTTTACTTGCAGAAGCCAAGGCGATTTTAATATTGGCTTCACGTAATTCCGTTAATAAAGAAAGAATTCCTGGGTAGACATCTTCAGGTGTAATCGCTTGGATCATTTCCAAGTAATAATCGTTTTTCCGTTGCGCTAACTGGGCAAATTCTTCAGAAGAAAACGTGCCTTCTTTTTTTCCGTATTTTAACAGTAACTGCAGAGAATCTTCACGGCTTACACCTTTCAATTGTTCGTTGAAAACACGGTCAATGGAAATTCCAATTTCGTTCCCTAATTTTTTCCAAGCGTGGTAATGAAATTCTGCTGTATCAGTAATAACGCCATCTAAATCAAACAAAACGCCTTTAAACATGAACTTCTTCCTTTCTGATCGGTAAAACTAATCGATCTTTTAATGTGTATTTTTGATCGTAAACAGTTAATGGAATTGCAGGGCCGTCGAGTAAAGTGAAGGCCACTTGGTCTGCTGCAACTTCAACAAATAGTAAACGATTCCGATAATTAATGTGGAATGAGTAGGCTGTCCATGTCGCTGGTAAAAAGGGTGCAAATTTTAGTTGTTGATGGTCGGTTTTCATTTGGGCAAAACCTTGCACAATCGCTAGCCAACTACCAGTCATTGAGGTAATGTGTAAGCCATCTTCTGTATCATTATTGTAATTATCTAAGTCAAGGCGCGCTGTTCGTTGATACATTTCCACTGCTTTTTCTTCCATGCCTAATTCAGCAGCTAACACAGCATGAATGCTTGGTGAAAGAGAAGATTCATGGACAGTCATTGGTTCGTAAAAGTTAAAGTTCCGGCGTTTTTCTTCTAAAGAAAAGGCGTCATTGAAGAAATAAATTCCTTGAAGAACATCGGCTTGTTTAATGAAACAAGACCGCAAAATTTTATCCCATGACCAATGTTGATTTAAAGGCAGCTCACTAAGTGGTAAATCAGAAACAGGCATTAAATCTTTATCTAAGAAAGTGTCATGTTGTACAAAAATGCCTAATTCATTATCCACTGGGAAGTACATATTTTCTACAATGTCTGCCCATTTAGCTAATTCGTCGTCTGCAATTTTGAGCGTTGTTTCTTCTTGGAATTTTAAATAAGACTCACGGGTGTAACGTAGAACCCACGCAGCGATGGTATTGGTATACCAGTTATTGTTGATATTATTTTCATATTCATTTGGCCCCGTTACGCCATGAATCATATATTGTTTATGACGTTGGGAGAAGTGGACCCGATCTGCCCAAAAACGAGCGATTGCTACAAGTACTTCTAGACCAGCATCTTTTAGATAATCTTCGTCTCCTGTATAGTTGACATAATTATAAATCGCATAAGCAATCGCACCATTTCTGTGAATCTCTTCAAAAGTGATTTCCCACTCATTATGACATTCGACACCAGTAAAAGTAACCATTGGGTAAAGCGCACCCTTTAACCCTTGTTGTTGGGCATTATGAATGGCTTGAGGCAATTGATTGTGGCGATATTTCAGTAGATTTTTAGTAACTTCGGGCTTAGCCAACGCCAAGTAAAGTGGGACAGCATATGCTTCGGTATCCCAATATGTGGCACCTCCATATTTTTCGCCCGTAAAGCCTTTTGGTCCGATATTTAAACGATCGTCTTCACCATAGTAGGTTGAGAAAAGTTGGAACAGATTAAAACGGATGCCTTGTTGGGCTTCGTCATCTCCTTCAATAACAACATCAGCTAATTGCCAACGTTTTGCCCAAGCGGCAGCTTGCCCAGCTTTTGCTTCAGGGTACAAGGTAGTCATTTCTGCAAATAATTCGTTTACTCGTGTGATTTGTTGCGTTTCTGGCACATCACGACTGGTAACGACAAGCACTTCTTTTGTGATGGCGGTCGTTTCGCCTTCGTTTAAAGACACTGTCAATTCTGCGGTTAAAGCCAAGGGCTGTTGTGTATATGTAGGCACAACAGAGGCTCCATCGATGAAATGGCGCATGCCTGCAGTCACTGTAAAACGCTCTATTTCAAAGTTGTTAGGAATGGTCTTAGTCGTAACAAAGCCAAGTGTTTCTTGTGTTTCAATAGCCATTTCTTCCCAAAAATGTTCTTCATAATTGCTGTCTTCATTTTGAACATCGCCATCCAATTTTGAGTGAAGAGTGATTGTGCCTGTACCTTCCAACATTTCAATTGTTAAGTGGATGTAAGCTGCTTCTTTTTTTTCTAAGCTTAAAAAACGTTCAAAAGAGAAGCGCACTTTGTTCTTCGGTGTTTGGATGGTGAATTGCCGAGAAAGGACCCCATTTTGCATGTCTAATTCTAAAGAAAAATCTTCGTAAGGTGTAGTGGCTAAATCAATTGTTTGTCCATCAATTTGTAAGTCCATTGCGATGAAATTAATTGCGTTAATCACTTTGCCAAAATATTCAGGATAACCATTTTTCCACCAACCAACACGTGTTTTGTCTGGATACCAAACACCTGCTAAATAGGTTCCTTGATGGTGGTCGCCAGAATAGTGTTCTTCAAAATTTCCCCGCATCCCCATATAGCCATTGCCAATGCTCGTTAATGATTCTTGTAAACGTAAATTTTCTTTATCTAAGTGTGTAGTACGGATTTTCCAAGGATCAATTTGGAATAAACGTTTGATTTGTTTCATGAGAATCCCCCTCAGTGATTTTATTGATAGGTCTATCATAAACGCAACCGATTGCATTAGTCAATAGTCAATGCTTAAAAAGTGTAATCTTATGAATAAAAGCTGAAACAAAGGTAGGATAGAAGGAGCTTTATTTGCTTTATTAAAAGACAAAATAAAAAAAGGATTAAGTAGTAGGGAGTTGTTTTCCACAATATTTTTGAAATTAAAGCATTTACAAAAAGGAAACAGGAGTATATAATGGCAACATAACGAAACCGATTGCGTAAGGAGTGGCAGGAATGAAAAAAATGTTTAGTTTTGAGTTTTGGCAAAAATTCGGGAAAGCTTTAATGGTCGTTGTGGCAGTAATGCCCGCAGCGGGTTTAATGATTAGTATTGGGAAATCGCTTCCCTTAATCGATCCTAATTTAGGCTTGTTAGTAACAACAGGCGGAGTTCTGGAGAGTATCGGTTGGGCAATTATTGGCAACTTACATTTACTATTTGCGTTAGCAATAGGTGGCAGTTGGGCCAAAGATCGTGCAGGTGGCGCATTTGCAGCGGGGATTTCTTTTGTTTTAATCAACCGTATTACTGGAGCCATTTTTGGTGTAACAAATGAAATGTTGGCTGATGAACAAGCTTTCACGCATACCTTATTTGGCACCAAGATTATGGTGAAGGGATTCTTTACAAGTGTCTTAGAAGCTCCGGCATTAAATATGGGTGTTTTTGTAGGGATTATTGCTGGTTTTGTCGGTGCGATGGCTTACAACAAGTATTACAATTATCGGAAATTACCAGATGCGCTATCATTTTTTAATGGTAAACGGTTTGTCCCATTTGTCGTTATTTTGTGGTCAACAATTGTCTCAATTGCATTAGCACTTATTTGGCCAAATATTCAAGCGGGAATTAATAATTTTGGGTTATGGATTGCGCAATCTCAAGACAGTGCACCTATTTTAGCGCCATTCTTATATGGAACGTTGGAACGTTTGTTATTACCTTTTGGGTTACATCATATGTTGACGATTCCAATCAACTATACACAATTAGGTGGAACGTATGAAATTTTATCTGGCGCACAAGCTGGAACCCAAGTCTTTGGTCAAGATCCTTTATGGTTGGCTTGGGCAACAGACTTAGTGAATCTTAAAGGCGCTGGTGATATGAGCAAGTATCAGTTTGTCTTAGAAAATTGGATACCAGCTCGATTCAAAGTAGGCCAAATGATTGGTTCTTCAGGGATTTTAATGGGGATGGCTTTGGCGATGTATCGTAATGTCGATGCAGATAAAAAAGCTAAATATAAATCAATGTATTTTTCTGCTGCTTTAGCTGTTTTCTTAACTGGTGTGACAGAGCCGCTAGAATTCATGTTTATGTTTGCTGCAGTGCCGCTTTATGTGATTTATGCCGTGATCCAAGGTGCTGCTTTTGCAATGGCTGATATTTTACCATTGCGTGTGCATTCGTTTGGAAATATTGAATTGTTAACAAGAACACCGCTAGCAATAAAAGCTGGTTTAGGTGGCGATTTAATCAATTTTGTTTTAATGGTCATCATTTTTGGTGTTGTCACTTATTTCTTAGCGAATTTCTTAATTAAAAAATTTAATTACGCAACACCTGGAAGAAATGGAAACTATGACAATGATAACGGCGAAGAAATCGCATCTGGCGCGGCTGGTTCAGGCGTTGTCGATCAGCAAATCGCGCAAATTGTCTACTTACTTGGCGGTAAACAAAATATCAAAGAAGTTGATGCGTGTATGACACGCTTACGTGTCAGTGTAAAGGATCGAGAAAAAGTCGGTTCGGAAGAGGCGTGGAAACGGGCAGGTGCAATGGGCTTGATTGTGAAAGATAATGGCGTTCAAGCCGTTTATGGACCAAAAGCCGATGTTTTAAAATCCGATATTGAAGATTTATTAGCTTCCGGCGTTGACATTCCAGAACCAGTTATAGCAGAAAGTACAGCAGGAGTGCCAACAACGAATTTCTTAGGCAAGAAAAAAGATTTCGTGGCTGTAGCGACAGGGGAAGTTATTCCAATGGCGCAAGTCAATGATCCTGTCTTTTCACAAAAAATGATGGGGGATGGATTTGCAGTTAAGCCTCTAGAAGGAGAGGTGGTGGCACCAATTTCGGGGAAAGTCCTAAGTGTTTTCCCAAGCAAACATGCGATTGGGCTACAAACAGAAGAAGGTATTGAAGTACTTGTCCATATGGGGATTGATACAGTCGAAATGGCAACTCCTGCTTTTGAATCTTTTGTTAAAGAAGGACAATCATTGAAAGCTGGGACGAAACTAGCTAAAATGAATTTGGATGTGATTGAACAAGCTGGCAAAGAAACAACGATTATTGTCGCCTTTACAAACAGCGACAAAGTGGAACAAGTAGTTATTCATCAACTAGGAACCACCACTGCGGGAACTGTGATCGGACAGATTGAAATTTAAATGATTAGGTCGGGCACAATCAATAATTGTGCCCGACCTAATAACATGTAAGAGAAGGGGAAAAGATGAATCTTTTAACAATCAATACTCATAGCTGGTTAGAAGAAGAACCATTAAAAAAATTAGAGGAGATTGCCAAGGTGATTTTATCTTCTGAAAGTGAAATAATTGCCTTACAAGAAGTGAATCAGAAAGTCGCTTCCAAGAAAGTGCCGTTAGAACAGTTAACTACTTTTTGTCCCATAGCGACCCAAACGCCGATCCATGAAGATAATTTTGCATATCTAATCGTTCAATATCTAGCTGGAAAAGGCCAACACTATTATTGGAGTTGGGAAAAGAGCCACATTGGTTACGCTATTTATGAAGAAGGGAACGCACTACTTTCGAAATGTCCGTTGACTAGTGAAGCTCTCCTTATTTCAGAAAGCCAAGAACCAACGAATTATCGAACAAGAAAAATCTTAGTAGCGGAGACAGAGAGTTCAAAAGGTACGCTTACTGTTGTCTCTGGTCACTTTTCTTGGTGGGAAACACCCTGTACAGGTTTTGCCTATGAATGGCTACAATTAGAGAAATACTTAGCGATGGGGCAACAACCGCTAGTCATTTTAGGCGATTTAAACAACCCAGCTGGTACAACTGGCTATCAATTAGTGGAAAATAGTTACTTGCCGATTCAAGATGCATTTGTTGTAGCGGAAGAGACAAGCGGTGAAGCGACAGTAGAGAAAAAAATAGATGGCTGGGAAGAAAATGAAGCAGCCTTGCGGATTGACTACGCATTTGTTCCAAAACAGTGGCACGTACGAAAATATGAAGTAATTTTTGATGGTAGGAAAACACCGATAGTCAGTGATCATTTTGGCTTACTCATTCAATTAAAATAAGAAAAAGCGCTGAATTTTCAGCGCTTTTTCTTATTTACTCGCTCATGTAACTATTCTTCTCAGTCTTGTTTGGCTAATTCTTGATCCCGAAGGATGGTGGCCTCAATCCCTTTGATGACTGTTGAAATAAACGCATTGTTTTCTAATTCGACAATCCCAGCAACCGTGGTTCCACCAGGGGAACTGACTTGGTCGATTAAAGTCCAAGGATTCTCTGTGCTATTTGCCAAAGTTTGAGCGCTGCCTAGTACAGCTTGTGTGGCAATTTCTAAGGCTAACTCTTTGTTCATACCATTTTTAACGGCTGCTCGGGCAATCGAATCAATAAATAAGAAAGCATACGCAGGAGTGCTACCTGCAATAGCCGTAAAAATCGAAAAATACTGTTCCTCTAATTCCCAAGCTTGGCCAACTGCTCGAAACAATGATAAAACAGTCTGGATGTCTTCAGGGGATGCAAAAGCGTTGCCACAAACAGCGGCTGCACCTGCGCCAATCAATGCATTCATATTTGGCATCACACGAACAAGACGAAGCGGTTGGGTAGTCTCAAACAGTTGATGCAATTCTGCAATAGTCGTACCTGCTGCAATGGAAACAATTAACGGTTGCTTGTCTAAAATTGCTTCTTTTGCTTCAAGTAAAGCTGCTTGAACGAATTGCGGTTTCACCGCTAAAATAACTAAATCAGCTACTGCAATAGCTTCTTGTGGTGAAGCAACCGCATGTGCACCAATTTCTTGTGCAAAAGCGGCGGTTTTTTCGACTTGAATATCATAAAAATAAAGGTTTTCTGCGGCAATAAATTGCTTTTTTAGCGCACCTTTGGCAATAGCGGATGCCATATTTCCAGCACCGATAAAACTAATTTTCATAAAAAATTCCTCCTAAAAACTGTTGAATCTCTTTTTTCGTGTTACCATGTATCTAGTATAGAAGGAAACGCCAAAGAAAAAAATAGAGGGAGTAAAGTAAAAAGTGTTGGATTATGAGGTGATTAATTGGCAAGCAAAGAAGAGCAATATGCAGCATTTTATCAGTTTTTAGAGACCTTAGATTGTTATTTAACCACTACCAATGCTCTTGAGAATGAAGTAGCGCAATTTAAGGAAAATCCACATCGAGAAATTGCGGGCTTTATGCTGGCATCTTCGGAAACAATTGACGTTCCGAAAGGATTTATTCGGATGCTCTATTGTTTAGAGCAAGATGGCAATGCTTATTTGGATCAACAAAGGTGTTCGTTTTCGGCTGGCCAAGTCATGATTGTCAATGAGGCCACCTCGGTTAGCTATCAGGGGCAAGGAATGTCTATGATTATATTTTATTTTAAAAAGCACTATTTTCTTGATACGCTCTTAAATCAGCTGGCGGAAGAACCAGTCATGTATCGTTTTTTTACAGAAATTGCTAGCAGTGAATTTGAAAACATTCCTCGATATTTCGTTTTTGCCAGCCAGCCAAATTCGGATGTCCACGTCTATTCGCTATTATTACTGAAACAAATTGTGAAAATGGCCTATTTTAATAATAAAGTGACCAAAGCGGCCTTTGTTTTGCTAGTGGTGGAACTAGGTCAACTGCCTAGAGAAGCTTTAAAGATGCAAGATAATTATTTGTCGAATCATCAACGTGTTGAGGTGATTTTAGCGTATATTGAGCAACAGATTGCGCATGTCACTTTAGCAGAAGTCGCCGCTAAATTTCATTTTCATCCGAATTACTTATCGAATTTTTTAAAAGAAAAAACAAACAAAACGTTTACGGAAATTGTCTTAGCCTACCGAATCCAATTGGCGAAAAACTACTTGAAGCAAACAGATTTATCGATTCAAACGATTGTTGAACGAATCGGCTATCAAGACAAAGCTTTTTTTTATAAACGTTTTAAAGAAGAAATGGGCATGACCCCAAAACAATATCGACAGAAAGAAGGAATGGCAGATGTACGAAGAAGTCTTTGAAGAATTTCAGTTAACTGTAGTAGAATTACCAATCGAATTTGTTGATGATTTGCCTGTCTATCGCGGACACTTAAAAGAATTAACGTTTCTTTCAGCGGAAGCCTCTTCACGAAAAAAACTTTACCAACAGCTTTTACAGGCTTATTTGTTATATAGAGAAGAGAATCAAGCAGTTGTTGAAGAGGAAGAAATAACTTCCTCGTTATTGTCTACAGAGCAGTTATTAAAATACTATGATGGTGAAACGTTCGATGGGTTTCAGTTGCCATCAAATGAATAAGAAAGCAGGAGAACAGATGGATACAATGGCAAAAATTAATCAATTTCGAGATGAAAGAAATTGGCGCCCCCACCATAATGAAAAAGATTTGGCGCTCTCAATTTGTTTAGAAGCAGCAGAATTGTTAGAACTTTTTCAATGGAAAACAGCAGAAGAAGGCATCAAACAAGAAGAACGAATCAAAGAAGAATTGGCTGATGTTCTCATTTACTCCTACATGATGGCTGATAATTTAGGGTTTGATTTGGACGAAATTATCGAAGAAAAGTTGAAGAAAAATGCGGTGAAATATCCAGTGCCACACTAAGAAGCTTGTATTTTGATTACACGCCCCAAAGTTTAGAAAAATATCAGTTTGGGGCGTATCAAAATTGATGCTTTTTTAGTTTCAACTAGTTGTATTTTATTTGATTTAATCTATTGTCTCGAATAAGTAGATGAATCCTATCTGCGAAGTGGGTGTCGTTTATATTCCTAGTCTTAGCCAACGTTTATTATTTACCCTTGCAATAGCCAGCGCGATGATTGTTAGAACTATAATATACAAGATAATCAATAAATTGTGGTCAAAACTAATTGAGTTTTCTGAGCCTTCTAAAAAATTCTGGACGTTTAGATATAATTCGTTTGAAGCATCAAATATTGCAAAAAAACGTAAAAATCCACCAACTGCAACAAAAAGTACTGTTGTAATCCAATAGAGTATGCTAAAACCGATAGATAAAAGAACGTTAGCAGATAAAAAACTGATCAACGCAACAATTAAAATATACTGAATTGAAATCATCGATAATAAAAAAAACATTTGCAGAATTACAGAAAAATCCATAAAAATAAAGGAAACGATAAATAACAGAACTAGAATACTGCCTAGGGTCTCTACCGTAAGTGTCAAAACTTTTTTTATATAAAAAGTAAGGCTATTGGTATTCATCATACGATAAAATAAAATTGTTTTTCCTGAGTACTCTTTATTAATAAAGAAAGAGACTAGAAACGAAAACATTAGAAAGCCAAATTGTGTAAATACAGTATATGTACTAAATAAGTATTACCTAGTTACTTTATCGATGCCAATAGGTAGAATCCATCCCATTGCAAAGATTGCAACGATAATTGCAATTAAAATAATCATTATTTTGTTGGAAATCATTTTTTTTAATTCCAAAATTTCACCCCTCAATATACTTCTGAATAACTTCAGTTTGATTAGTAAAACGAATCATTTTGAAATCTTCAATTAAGTAATAGTTGCCTTTTAAATTTTTTAAATCTGATAAATTGTGTGTGATGTTTAGAATAATTTTTTTAGGATGATTTTTTATATATGCAAGTAGAAATAGATAGATTTCATTAATTGTCTGTTTATCTAAGGCGTTGGTAATTTCATCTAATACAATAATTGATTTATCTTCCAGAAAAAAAGAAAGTAATTTTAGTTTTTGTTTTTGTCCATCACTTAATTGTCCAATTAAGGAAGTTTTAGAAATATTTGTAGCGTGCAAAGAATGAGCCAAGTGTGCGACTGAATCTAAACCAAATCTTTTCTCTAGAAGAATAAATAATTCGCAGACTTTTAAATCGTTAGGGACATTAGAAAAGCTTGAAATAATCGTAACATTTTTACTTATTTCAGAAGGGATTAAACCACTTCGGTTTAACAATAAATTCTTAGCAAATTGTGATTTACCTACTCCGTTTTTCCCTAAGATATGATTAATCACCCCTTTTCTAAATGAAACTTTTGTATGTTCTAAAAGTAATTTATTATTTATTTTCAATGTGTAATCATTTAGTTCTAACAACTTAGTCACCTCACACAAACCAACTAATGACTGTTTCAATGACCAATAACAAACTAATTGCTTGTATTAGCTTTACAATCAAGTGATTTTTTCTTTTATTTTCTAATTCATCTACACTGAATAACGTGATTAAAACTTTATAACCATCAGAGTTTAACACAGGAACTAGATTCCATAACAACGCATATGAAAAAAATGAATGAACTGTCGAGTATTTTATTTTTTAAAAATAAGAGATTGATGACCTGAATAAAGTTAATGGTTAGATGATTTCATTTCGATTGCCTTTTAGTAAATTAAAGATTATAAAACTCTAATTTTAAGAAGGTATACTAATCGTATCAACTGTTTTGGTAAATGTAAAGGAGATTTTTAGAAAATAACAAGAGAAAGATCACGGGAATATCCAAATAAAATAGAAATGTATGAATAGAAACTTTTTCATTGACTTTCACATGGTGTCAAGGTTTATGATAAGAATATCAATTGAATGAAAAGGAGACTCTATGTATCAAATTGGGCAATTTGCCAAGTTAATGGATATTTCCCCACGGATGCTGCGTCATTATGAAAAAGCAGGAATTTTTGTTCCAAATGAAATTGATAAAAAAACAGGATATCGCTATTATAGCGCACATCAAATTCCTTTATTGAAACAAATTTTACTGTTAAGAGATTCAGGGTTTAAAGTTGAAGAGATGGCAGAAACTTTGAGAAAACTTAAGGATGCTTCTTTTTTGGAAACTATTTTGTTAAGAAAACGAGATCAATCGCGACATTTAATTCAAATGGAGGAGCAAAAGATTAAAAAAATTAATCAACAGTTAGTAGCTCTGAAGGAGGAAAAACAAATGATAAAAGGGACAGAAATCGATTTTATTGTTAGTGATAGCCTTAAGGCGCTTGCCTTATATAAAAAGGTGTTTGAAATAGAGGTAGTAGAAGCAACTGAGTATCCTGTCGGAATGAATGAAGCGGTTTTTCAACTTTATGGCACGAGGTTTCACATGTTAGATGCCAATGAAGAATATGGTTTAAAATCACCAACCCAAGAACATCCCAATACTATCTGGTTTAATATAACAGTAGAAAATATTGAAGAGACACATCAACTGGCAATGGAAAACGGTTGTCAAGAAGTACAGCCTATTACTGAAATGATGGAAGGAGCGCTCAAAAATTCATTGTTTATTGATCCGTATGGGTACATGTGGATGCTCCACCAAATCTATCAAGAGTTGAGTTTTGATGAGCGGATTGAGATTTTAGAAAACGAGCTGTAAAAATCAATATTCTTGTGTTTGTTTAACTAATTATCTGAAAAGAACGTAACGCTTATCAACTAAGCGTTACGTTCTTTTTATGCGTGTTAGCAGAAATTAGTTAAAAAGATAGAGATTTGAACGTCTATATTCGGTATACTAACTATTAAGAAAATAAATTTTTAATACAAAAAAATTTATTTAGCTCTGTGGAAAATCAGAGCTAGAACATTCGGTAGGAGTGGAAGGGAGAAAAAATCAGTGTATGGGAAAAATAAAGTAGGGATAGAATTACAAATTAGCGTGGGGGAGTATCGAAAAATAAAAGTAAAAAGTATTGTAATGAAGAATTTAGTTTATCTAGCTGTTCTTTTAATAGGGATCTATTTGGGAATGAGTTTCTTAAAACGATTTGAAAGGACTTATTCAGCTCCAACAGACGATGTCGTAGTAAAAATTAATCAAAATCATCTTTTTGTTTCAGATAATGCACAAATTTTGAACGAAGAAGTCATTAATAATGTACAAAAAATTAATCAAGAACTTAGTAAGACGGAAACGAAACCACAACTAATGGTTATCACAGTTGAGCAAGTTCCTGAAAATGAAACGATTGAAAGTTTTACTAATCAAATAGGTAATAAATTAGGTATCGGAAATAAACTTTATAATAATGGAGTGATTTACTTAGTATCTGTGAAAGACAGGCAAGCAAGACTTGAAGTAGGCTATGGGCTTGAAGAGATAATCCCAGATAGTTTAACCGACGAAATAACAGATAGTACCGTGAAAGATTTTTATAAATTAAAGGATTTTAATGCAGGAATACATATTGTCACCACTCGAATTAAGGAACTACTTACTACTGATACTATGTCTAAAACGACCTCGCTACCTAAGATTAGTTTTTTGCAGAAAATTTGGTTATATTTATTAGGAATAGGAAGGTCGTTAAAGCCTTGGCTAATTATAGTTTTTATTATTGTTATGTTGTATTTTTTATGGGAATTACGTAATGCGGGGAAAGAACTTAGTGCCCGCTTGGCTCTAGTTGACATGGCAAATCGCTATAAGGAAGATGTAGCTATGTTTTATAATGGCGGTATTTCCTCTAAGGCAATTGTTTTAGGAGAACAATCAGTTGAATTTAAAGCTGCCAAGGCGCGTTTGGAGAAAAATATTTTATATCCTGAAAATTCGAAAAAAGAGATAATAATTCCCGCATACTATGATATGGATTTTGCATTTGGCGAGGTGACACCAAAGAAATTTATTTATAATTATGTTGCACAGTGGAAAGATTTAAGAAGCTCTTCTATGTGTGCTTGTTTTTGGAAGGTGAATCAACCATGGATCTACTTACCGCGTTTTTGGATAGGTGAAGTGTATTGGGAAAAAGTTCCAGAAACGAAACTGCCTGCATGTCGGATTAGTGGAATTAATGATAACTTAATACCTGCTTACCTAAAAATTATTTTGTTTCCTCTTTCGATTTTATTAAAACATCCTTTTTTGGTATCGGTGACTCTGATTATTTATGTTCAAGTTAGTTTATCAGAGCAGTCGTTTCCTTCGACAGTTTTCACACTAATCACAGAGATTCTGACATTTTTAGAAGACGAAGACTCTTTAGTACCCATGGTTAGTCTGGTCTATTTTTTGATTCCGGTCTTTTTCTTATTTGGTTATATAAAATCAATAGGTGTTGGCTTACAAAATAGATTGCACCTGGATTCTATGATCCGTAGGTTTTTAAAAGATATCCAGCAAGTAAGTTCAGAAAAATCAAAATCATTAAAACAATTAGCAAACGATTTAGACAACCAGCAATATAAAATTGAAAAAAATTATTGCGGAAAAAAATTAGAGAAAAAAAGATTACCAACAAAAAAGCTTCAAAATCCTTCTACCCGATAAGATTTATTAAGACTACGTATCCTGAATACTATGATATGCGTTTTGCTTATGGAAATGTGTCTATTGCTAAATTTCTAGCAAGTTCACGTTCTGACAGGCAACTAAAAAAGACTAGTATGTATGCGAATCGTCATGATTGGTGGGTTACAAGCAACGAGGGTTCTTCTGATGATGGCTCCAGTGACAGTTTCGGAGGTGGTAGTTTTGGTGGAGGTGGAGGTACTTCAAGTTGGTAGAAAGTTAAACTAGGTTAGGATGAACTTGGAATAACAAAAGCGCCTCTTAGAAACCCTTGTTTCTAAGAGGCGCTTTTGTTATCGTTACGTCACAGGAGGGATTCGAACCCCCGACCGTCCGCTTAGAAGGCGGATGCTCTATCCTGCTGAGCTACTATGACAATAGTTGTAACACAACAAAGCTAATTATAATGGAAGTAGTGTTAGAAAGTCAATCGGAAATTTAAATAACAGAAGAAGTTTTTTTGGAGAGAGAAAGTGAAGAAAATAGAGAGTTTATATTGACGAGGTTTTCTGGTTCTGTTATTATAGTTAGTGTTGTAATTGTGGTCTCCACAGCTACAACCGCACAGAACAAGTTTTTAAGCATGAGTAATCATCACTTGGGATGGCGAGTCTAAGTCTAGAAGAAGGAGGTGCTGTATAGCATGTACGCAATTATCAAAACTGGTGGTAAACAAGTGAAAGTTGAAGTAGGTCAAGCAATCTACGTTGAAAAATTAAACGTTGAGGCTGGCGAGAAAGTTGTTTTTGACGAAGTTATCTTAGTAGGTGGCGAATCTACAAAAGTTGGTGCGCCAACTGTTGCAGGCGCAACTGTTGAAGGAACTGTTGAAAAACACGGCAAACAAAAGAAAGTCGTGACTTTCCAATACAAACCTAAAAAACACTCTCACCGTAAACAAGGTCACCGTCAACCGTATACAAAAGTTATGATCGAAGCAATCAACGCTTAATCTCTCTTGTTGACAGGAAAGAAGGCCTATCAATGATTAAAGGTTCTTTTAAACGAACAGGCTCCGGCCGAATCGTTTCATTCGAATTAACCGGGCATGCTGAAGCGGGTCCTTATGGCAGCGATGTGGTTTGCGCGGCAGTTTCTGCCTTAGCAATCAGCACAGTCAATGGGATTGATGCCTTAGCAGGTTTTGAACCGATTGTGGAAGTTGATGATGTAGAAGGTGGCTACCTTTATGTCGAGATGTTAACTACTGTCAATCAGGAACAAAAAAATATTGCCCAAATTCTATTAGAAAATCTTTTATTAGGTTTACAATCAATAGAGAACGAAAATACTGAATTTATTCAAATAAAAACAATCACTGAGAAATAGGAGGTGCAGACTATGTTATTGACTATGAATTTACAATTATTTGCCCATAAAAAAGGTGGCGGTTCTACATCAAACGGCCGTGACTCTGAATCTAAACGATTAGGCGCTAAAAGTGCTGATGGCCAAACAGTTACAGGTGGTTCAATTTTATACCGTCAACGCGGAACTAAAATTTATCCAGGTGTGAACGTTGGAATCGGTGGCGACGATACGTTATTTGCAAAAGTTGACGGTGTGGTACGTTTCGAACGTAAAGGCCGCGACAAAAAACAAGTATCAGTTTATCCAGTAGCTAACTAGTGTAATAGCTCAAGCCTTTGTTTATCAAAGGTTTGGGCTTTTTTTGTTGGTTTGAAAAATATTTGACCATACTTTTGACCATACTAGTTAAAAGCCGATGTATTTTGATAGTTTTTCGGTAGTTTTTTCTTTTCCATCATTTGTTAGATGTGTATAAGTATCTAAAGTTGTTTTTATGTTTGCATGTCCTAATCGTTCCTGAACTTCTTTATGATCTGCACCAGCATAGTATAATAAAGATGCATGCGTGTGTCTAAATCCGTGAAGCCCAATGTTTGGTAAGTTAGCCTTTTTACGATAAATATTGTATCTATCTGTAATAGCTTGATTTATTGTAAATTCATTTTCTTCATTGGTAAAAATACGTGAGGGTTGTGTATAACCAAGTTTAAGAAGATATTTTTTTTGCTCTAATTTCCATTTTTTTAAGATAGTTATTGTTTTTGCATCTAATATTAGTGTTCTGTTTGATTTTTTTGTTTTTGGAGTATTTGATACATAATAATGGTCAGATTTAGCAATTGTTTTGTTGATTTGTAGTTCACCAGTTTTAATGTTTAAATCGTTCCAAGTAAGAGCTAACAACTCCCCTATCCTACATCCACTAAAAGCTAATAATCTGAATAATGTATAATCTCTTATTGTAATGTAGGTACTTTCGCTTTGTTCAATACTTTTTAAAAATATTTGAAGTTGATCTTTTGTATAGAATTTAATTTTCTTTTCTGATGTAATAATATCTTGATTTTTAGGAACTATTACATTAATCACTGGGTTTTGATTGGTAACCCCTATGTTAATAGCGAATTTGAAAACTTGATTCATATAATTTATAAAAAGGGGATATTGCTTTGAACTACCTTTTGAATGCCATGTATTCACGATTTTCTGACAATAAGCAGTTGAAATTTTTGATATTTCAATTTTTCCAAATGAAGGTAGTATGTGTTTTCTGAAGATTATTTCTGTTCGAGAGTAGCTACTTTCTTTTACGGTATTTTTATAATTTTCTAGCCACATAAATGCTACTTCTTGGAATGTTATATTAGTGGAAGAGGGAATGCCATTTTTTTGAATTTCCATTTCTAACCTTGCTAATGCAATTTTAGCCTCTTTTTGAGTGCGAAATCCTCTCTTAGTTGTATACTTCTTTTTTCCGGTTAGCGGATCGGTACCAAGATATGTTTTGAAGTACCATGCTTTTTCACCATTTTTCTTTTGATATTGTTTTATCATTGCCATTTACAAAACCTCTTTTCAAGAACGTGCGTTCGTTTTTATTTTTTTAAGAAAAGCCCGGAGGCTTTTCTTTACTCATTTAAATGTTGTATTGCATAGTCAGCTTCTTCTTGCGTGAATTTTTCTCCATATTCAGATGTCAGTTGATCTTTTATTGCATCAGGAGACATAGACATATCTTCTTGATAACTTTTTGCTTTTGCAAGGGCATTTTCATTATAATCTGCATTTAAATTATCAACTGCATATTGTGCTGCCTCGGCAGAGAATTTCTCTCCATGTTCTGATGTTAATTGATCATAAATTCCTGCTTTAGACATATGCATAGTATCAGAATATAATTTAGCTTTGTTTAGTGCAGATTTGTATTCTTGGGGTGTATTGTCTTTTGAATTGCTTTCTGTTTTTGCGTTATTTGAAGTGGAATCACTTCCAGAGCTCCCAGCACCTAGAAAAGCAAAACCTAAAATACATAAAATAATAAATCCAACAAAAACTCCAAAACAACCAAACATACCTTTCCCAAAACTTTTTAACATAAAAATCCTCCTTGTTGACATTAAATATATTTTATATAAAAACCACCTAGCCAAATTGGTCAGGCGGTTCTTTTCTAATTTATAAAACCACTTTTCCAACGACTCTAAATTTGTGTTTATGTGTTATTTTAAATGATAGGTTTGTTGTCTGAATATAGAAGATATTTTTTTATTATTAAATCTAATTACAAATATCTTCTTAGTTCAGGAGGTAAACCTAGATAATCCATTATTTGAAATTCAGTTAAATTTTCTAAAATATCTTGGTCTTGCATATATATGAGCAACTTCATAGCCAAAGAATTTGCTTCACATTCCATTTTTGATATAAAAGAATCTAAGCCAAGAGATCTATAAAAAGGTGTACTTGAACCGCTGTGTAATTTGATGTGACTAAATTCATGTAGTATCACAAACTGTTGATAATATTCAGGCCAGTTTGCATTTACAATAATTGTATGGCAACGATTATTGGTTTGAGTACAACCTCCTGTTTCATCATCTAAATCAGCATATAGTAATTTGCAATTCGCTTCTTTTATTAATTGATAAACGCTGTACGGATGATACAAATTAATTATTTTGTTAAATGTTTCTTCTACATAATAATTCATCATATCCCCCGCTAAATCAATTTCTATAATCCTTGCGAGTGAATTTTTTCTTTGCTTCTTCTTTATTCATTTCCATTGCAGTACGTATAGCAATTAAAAGACGGTCTTTTTGATCTTGTGTAGCTGGTTCACCATAGAAATTGAGATTTTCACCGTTAGTTAGTCCCTCAATTAATTCTTCAGCTTGGATAGCTATATCTTTTTTTTCTTTGTCATTTAGTTCGTAATATTTTTTCTTTTCGGTACGACCAAGTAAATAGTCGGTTGAGACGTCAAAAAAATCTGCAACTTTTTGTAATTTGTCTGATTGAGGACTTGTTTTATCCCAACGATATAAAGAATTTTCCCCTATACCTAATTTAATAGAAAGTTCTTTAATTGTAATATCCCTTTGTTTAGCAAGTAATTTTATTCTTTCTAAAGTATTCATATAATCACCTTTCAGAGAAAAAAGCATACTAAATAAAAATATCTACCAAAAATGGTTGACATCTACCAAATTAGATAGTATACTGATTTCAGATATAAGAAATGAGCAAAAAAATACTAATAAAAATAGTATAAAATCTTGGCGGATTTATTATGCTTATTTCTTTGTATTTATAGTATCATATTTGGTAGTTTTGTCAACTATTTTATCATAAAAGATTGGAGGTGTGATTATGTCAGTTTCTATTGTGGCAAATATAAAGAAAATTGCATTAGAGAAAAATTTAACTATTAAACAAATTGGAAAAGAATCAGGTGTAGGAGAAAATGCGATTTATAGATGGGATAAACAAAACCCTAATTTATCAAGTTTAAAAAAGGTTTCTAATTATTTAAATATTTCTATCGATGAATTACTAGAAAGCGAAAAACAGGAGGTGTAACTTATGCAGCTAAACATTCCTGATGAAATTGTTCAAAACGAATTAGCAAATAACATTACTTTCATAGTATTAAAAGAAATTGAAAATCGTTTGAATTTATTGACTAAAACCATTGAATTACCGCCATATCCTAACAAATCGCAAGTAAGAAAGATTTTAGAGATTGGCGATGAAAAATTGAATAATTGGATTTCAAAAGGTTTAAAAATTCAACAATGGAGTAATCAGGATATTCGGATTGAACGATCTGAATTACAAAGATTTCTAAAAGAAACTTTTGAAATTTAAAGGAGGAAAAGAAGATGGAAAATCTAGTAATTACGAAAAACCAACAAGCAGTAACAACTAGTTTACAAGTCGCAGAAACGTTTAATAAAAATCATCGTGATGTTTTAGCAGCGATTGATGATTTAAAAGAGGGGGTTGCGGAAAATTACGCAGACCTATTTTACGAAGATAGCTATATTCATCCACAAAACAAACAAAAATATAGACAAATCATTATGAACCGTGACGGATTCACGTTACTAGCAATGGGATTCACTGGTCAAAAAGCTCTTAAGTTTAAACTGAAATATATTGAAGCTTTTAACCAAATGGAGGAACTGCTCAAAACTCAATCAAACTTACCGATTAATAACACAGAATTGTTATTAGAAGCTGCGTTAAAACATGAACGTGGATTGACTCTTGTAAATCAACGTTTAGATAAGCTAGAAACAGAAACAACAATTAATAGAAGCCAACAACGAAAGATACAAGGACTAGTTTCATCAACTGTTATCAAAGTATTAGGTGGCAAAAAAACATCGGCTTATAAGGATTCAAGTATTAAGCAATCAGCATTTAGTAATTGCTATAAACAATTGAAAGCATTATTCGATGTAGCCTCTTATGTAGATATTCCAAAAGTTCGATATGAAGAAGCATTAACTCTAATTCCTAAATGGAAGCCTGACTTGGAATTACAAGCAAGAATTGATATGGCTAATGGAAACGGAGATATGTTTAAAGAAGTGAGTTAGATCAGTAAATAAAAGGATAAGCCTAACTTATCCTCAGTTAAAAGTAGTATCAACAATGATTGCTTTTGGATTCATATCATTCTTAATGGATTCAATGATTTCTAAAACAGAAGATTTGTAGTAGTAAGTTTTGCTTGATGCGATTATTTCATTTTCTTCAGTTTTAATCAAAAAATAGTATTTTTTATCAGAAGCTCGTTTAATCACAAAAAACATTTTTGCACCCCACTTTCAATTGAATTATATCAAAATATAGGAGGTTAACAACATGAAAGCAATTCGAGAAACACGATTGATAGGCGCATTTTTATTGATGATTGTATTAGGAGTATTACTGAAAACCCACTTTTCAATGCCAATACTAGCAACGTTAAGTGCACCTTTCTTTATCCATTGGTTTTTTAACTGGGACGAAGCCAAGTATCAATACTCTAAAAGGAGGTGATAAAAAATGTATGTAGCTGTAGGTGAAGCTAGTAGAGAAACATACGTGACTGGAGAAACCCAAGCAGAAGTCTTTAGAAAATTGCTTGAAGAATATCCATATATTTCATTTGATGAAGGTGTTTATCCAGAAAGGCTAAGCATAGTACAAAAAGAGCCCCAATCGTTTGCAGACGATTAAGGGCAAATATTGAACAAAAAAATTCAAAATTTATTAACTAAGGAGAGTATATCAAAATGAACGATAAAATTCAAAATTTATTAATGGAACTTGTTAAAGAATGTCGAAAAGGAGAAGTTGCTCTCGTTTTAGCAACTGTTGATCCAGAAAGAATGGAACCATCCAGTGTTTTACTTGCAGGTTCTTTGCCTGAACAAGCAATTGCATTTAGTGAATTATTTGAAAAATTTAAAGAAGAAGCACTTGCTCATGATTGTGATTGTCCGCAATGTAAACAAATAAAAGAATCATTTATTGGTGCAGAATCATCTTCAACTAAACAAAACAATGAGGAAAAACTAGATACATTGTTAAAAGATTTTTTACGAGGTGAGTTGTAATGATTGAAGTAAGAGGTTTAGGTAACGATATTTATGAATTAATGCTAGCAAACGCACAGAATAACATTGTCCAATCTGTTCGGACATCTGCATCTTATGGCAATACAAGTTGTGTGGTAAACAGTAAAGGAGCTACAAAACCATTTTTAGATCAATTACAAATGCAAGGTGTCGATTATATCGAATTGGAAGATGAAAAAATAAAACTATTTTGGGAGGGGTTGTAATGCCTGAATTTGATTCGTTAGGGGCAAGACAAGAGCCGCCAGAAGAAAAAGAAGCATTAGAGCTAACGTGGGAATACGATGAGGAGGAAGAACAATGACCGAAGAAATATTACACAGTATCAAGAAAGAACAAGAAATTACAAATAGTTTGTTAGAAATTATCGCTAATAGAATAGAACGAAATCGTAAATCAGTAGTTTATTCTTCGGATAATTCAAAGGATGATCTTTTAAAAAGAATTGAAGAACTATCCGAAGAAAACATACTTTTGAAGAGTCGAGCGGAACAAGCTGAAAAGTCATCGAATATAGCTAATGATGAACTTTCTAAATTAAGAATGAGTATCTTTAGCAATCGAAGAATCGGATAGAAACAACTTAATGCTATCTAATTCAAAACCAATAAAATCTGTGTCAAAGCGATTGTTTTTGTATACTTTTTCAATCATTGATAAACAGGATGTATCCATTTCTAGTTCTAGGTGTCCGAGAATCGGTTTGGTAGGAAATATACCAGTAACAATGTCGTAACAGCTATTTTTATTTGGCAAAAGAAAATTAATAGAATGTCTCGTTTCGTCAATCATCAGTACAACATCTGATTTAAGTTTGATAAAAATGACATTTTCTCCACAAAGATAAGTTTTTACTTCGATGAATTCGCCATCAATAGTTTTTTGTAGTTTTGGCTCCATCAAATAATCATACATTAAAATCACTCCTTTAAGGAAAGTGTATCAAATTTATAATACGAACAAAAAGAGAACAAGGAGGTAAGTACGATGAGCAAATCAACGCTTGAAATGACTCACGATGAGTGGTTATTAGATCGTTTAAAGGGTATAGGTGGATCAGACGTTGCAACAATCTTAGGTTTGAATCAATATAAATCAGTTTATCAATTATGGCTAGAGAAAACAGGTCAAGTTGAGTTGAAAGATACAGAAAGCGAGCCAGCCTATTGGGGAAATGTTTTAGAAGAAGTTGTTGCGAAAGAGTTCCAAGAAAGAACAGGAAAAAAAGTTCGTCGTAGAAATCAAGTCTTCGAACATTCGCTCCATCCTTTTTTAAGAGCAAATATTGATAGAGAAGTGGTTAGAGAAAATGCCATTCTAGAATGCAAAACTGCAAATCAATTTTTAGCGAAGGAATGGGAAGGAAACGAAGTGCCGCTGAGTTATCTTTGCCAAGTTCAGCATTATATGAATGTTTTGAATAAAGACTATTGTTATATTGCAGTTTTAATTGGTGGTCAGAAATTTATTTGGAAACGAGTAGAACGTGATCAAGAATTAATCGATGTACTGACCGAGCAATTAGTTAATTTTTGGGAAAACAACGTAATCAAAAGCATTGAACCTATTATTGACGGAAGTAAGGCAACAGCTGACTTTTTAAAGGATAAGTATAGCGACATAGAAGAAACGCAAACCACTTTACCTGCTTCATTCGATGAATTGATAGATCAAAAAAATGAAATGAAGAAAACCAAAAAAGAGTTGGATGTAGCTATTAGAAAAATTGAAAATGAAATAAAAAGCGAATTGGGAAAAAGAAATGCAAGCATTGGTATTACCAAAAAACATATTGTTGAGTGGAAGGAAATACCTACTAAAAGATTGAACAGTAAAAAGTTTGCTGAAAAATATCCTCAAATTGCAGAAGATGAAGAAATATATATGGTTACTACGCCACGAAGATTAATAGAAAAGGAGATTAAGTAATAATGGCAACAAACGAAACATTAAAAAATCAATTATCACAACAAAATCAAAAACAAGTTCCTGCGAATCAATTAGGTTTAAAAGGATTAATGAATACTCCTACTATGAAGCGGAAATTTGAGGAAGTTCTTCATGAAAATGCTAATGCTTTTATGTCAAATGTCATGACTTTAGTTTCTAATGATAGCTACTTGGCAGAAAGCGAGCCAATGTCTATCTTAAGCGGGGCTTTAACAGCTGCTACATTAAATTTAGGATTAGATAAAAATCTAGGTTATGCCTATCTCGTACCATTTAATACTAAAAATAAGCAGACTGGCAAATGGGAGAGGAAAGCCCAGTTTATTTTAGGATATAAAGGGTATATTCAATTGGCTCAACGATCAGGTAAATATAAAGCATTAAATGTTATTGAAGTCTACGAAGGAGAGTTACTGAGTTGGAACAGGTTAACGGAAGAATTTGAATTTGATCCAAATGGTAGACAATCAGACGATGTAATTGGATATGTTGGATATTTTGAACTATTAAATGGCTTCAAGAAAACTGTTTATTGGACCAAACAAGAAATTGAAGCTCATCGAATTGCAAATAGCAAAGACAAAGAAAAAACAAAATTGAGCGGTGTCTGGGCTACAGATTATAATGCGATGGCTCGTAAAACAGTATTAAGAAATATGTTATCAAAATGGGGAATTTTGTCCATCGAAATGCAAGAAGCGACAACTTCAGATGAAAAAGTTCAACAAATGCAAGAAGATGGAAATATTATTTCCGAAACGGAAGTAGAAGAAAATACTACGATGAAAACAGCAGAAGTAATTAATGAAGCTAATTCAGATTCATTGAATCAAACAGATTTATTTGATACTAAAAATCCACCATTAGAGTAAAGAAGGAGATGTAATGGCAAGACCTGCAAAAGAAGGTTTGGATTATTTTCCTCTTGATGTTGGAATTTTTGAAGACGAAAAAATAGAAGCTATTGCTGGGGAATTTGGTATTAAAGGAGAACTTGCGGTAATCAAACTGCTTTGTGCGATATACAAAAAAGGATATTTCATTTTGTGGGATGATTTATCGCAAGCAACTCTTTTAAAACGCCTGCCTGGAGTAAGTAAGGAAATGCTCAATCAAATAGTGAACCGCTTAGTCTTATGGGGATTTTTTGATAAAGAACTGTTTGACTCGGTCAAGGTGCTTACGAGTGAGAATATCCAAGCGACATTTTTCGAAGCGACAAAAAGACGGAAAACACCAAAACCAACTAAATATATAGTTAATGTCAACAATAACTCTCAAAGTGAAACAGTTAATGCTGACATTAATGCACAAAGTAAAGTAAAGGAAAGTAAAGTAAATAAAAGTAAAGTAAACAAAAAAGAAACAGAAAGTAGCATTAATTCGTCGTCACCTGAAACGTCGGTTGAAAAAGCATTCTTTGAAGAGCCGTTAGGTGAAGAAAAGCTAACGGAGTTAATCCGCTATTATTCACAGAATGTAAGTCCTGCTACTCCTGTTAATATCACTGATTTACAATATGATCTTTCTGATTTCGACGGAGACCTCGAATTATTGAAAGAGGCTGTTAATATCTGTGCTAGAAATAATGAACGAAGATATAGCTATTTTGCTGGCATTTTGAAAAATTGGCGAGCAAATGGTGTAAAAACATATGCTGATTATCTAAATAACGAGAGAGAACGAGCAGATAAAAAAACACAAAATAAGCAATATCAAAATAAACCTGTTCGGCAAGAAAAGGTGCCTGAATGGATGAATCAAGAGAACGGTGAAGAAGAAAAAGTTTCGCCAGAAGAACAAGCTGAATTTGAAAGACAAATGCAAGAATTGTTGGGAGGATAAAACATGGATGAATTAGTTAAATTAGTGGAAGAATGGGCGAAAGAAAAGCGCTTAGATACAGCAGAGCCTGAAAAGCAAATGTTGAAAGTGATTGAGGAAGTCGGAGAAGTTGGCGCTGCATTGGCAAGAAACAACGAAAACGACCTAAGAGATGGTATCGGTGATGTGGTTGTGACGTTAATTATTCTCGCTATGCAAAATAACATGGACTTATACGAATGCTTAAATCAAGCATATAGCGAAATCAAAAATCGCCAAGGGGAAATGGTAAATGGAGTATTCGTCAAAGAAGCCGATTTGTAAGGTTCGAGGTGGAAGATATGCGAATTATTCTACCGATTGAACCAAAGCCACAAAGTCGCCCAAGATTCGCAAGGCGTGGAAATTATGTTCAAACGTACGAAGATCGAGCGATGAGAGCCTATAAACAAAAGGTAAAAGCGTATCTACGAAAGGTAAAACCAGAATTGATTGAAAAAGGGGCTATTTTTGCGCATATTACGTTTTATATCCATCCGCCTAAATCAGCTCTAAGCAATAAACAGAAACGCTTAGAAGTGGAATTAGAGCGGAAATATTGCGACAAAAAGCCTGATTTAGACAACTATTTCAAAGCAGTGACAGATGCTGCCGAAGGTATTTTATATAAAAACGATGGTCAAATTGCTGTGATGGTTTGCCAAAAGTTGTACAGTATGCGACAGCGAACAGAAATTGAAATTATGAGTTTGGAGGAAAAGGAATGACGAAAAACAAACTCAGAGAAACAAAAAGAGCCATTCGTCATAGAATTCTTTTTTTGACTGGTGATGATGAATCGTGGATGAATAATTCAGAAATCGTGGAAGAGGTCCAGAGATTATCAAAACAACTGAATTCTAATCTTATAAACGATAAGCGACCACTACCAAAAATAGATCCCGATAAGCTAACGAAAGAAGAATACCAGCGCTTATTAGACTTAGGTTATCAAGTAAACGATATTAAGAAAGCTCTCGGACTGGGAACAACCACATTTCAAAACTGGCGAAAGGCAAATGGCATAGAAAACATAATTAAGCGAAAAGAAAATAACAAAGTAGAGGAGAACAAACGCATGAAATTTAATTTAAATACAGCAACGTTACTTATTTCAAACAATTTTGGAGTGAAAGCAGAGGAATGTTTAACGATCTCAAAAAGCGGTCTGGCTTTAAGTGGTCCAGTAGTACAACGCTTGAACAAACCAGAATGGGTTCAACTATATTTAGACGAACAAAACAAAGCGTTATTTGTTTTGCCGTGTGAAGCAACTGCAGAAGGTGCAAGAAGTTGTGTAAGTCCTAAAGCAAATAAAAAAACAGGCTATCGAAAAAGCTGGAATGGTCACGTGTTAAGAAAAGCTGCCGAAGTTGGAGGCTTTAACATCGAAACAGATGTTTACCATGTAAAACCAGAAGAAGTGGAAGGACATCCAAACGCTTTAGGATTTGATTTGACAAAGGCGGTCAAAGTGAATGGGTAAAACTAAATCTAAAATCAAAAAGAAAAAACGCCGACTTAAAGAAAAAGCTATCGCAAACGGCACATACAATAAACGAGGTAAAAACGATGACGTGCATAAAATGCAAGGGACAGATGATTGTCTGGGAAAAAGATAGATTCGGTCATGCGAAAGCAATGCCTTGTCCGTTATGCAACAAAAGTGGGCAAGGTGTTGCGAAAAAGTTAGCTGAAATAAAGAAGAAATAAACGAAAGGAGTGGAGGTTTGGTCGACCATAAAGAATTCTTTACTCCTGAAATGATGAATAGTTACCAAAAGAAAAAGAAACGCAAAACACATTAGAAATACTAAAAGAAGCAATGGAACTTCTGGAAAATAAAACAAGCAGTTCATTTACTGAACCAGAACAGCTGTCATTATTTTAGAAGTGGATCCAAGAAGGCAAAGTGCAAAATCAGTGCGTGTTTTTGTCTGTTTTACGTTTCTTTATGGCTGGAAGGCTAAACCATAGAAGCAGAGCTGCAGGGAAAAATAGCAAGAAAACGTCTAAACTGATTTTATGTAATAAAAAGGCACCAGCGGAGGCTAATTATGAAATTAATCTATGTTTTAACTGGAAAAGAAGAAAATAAAAACTATGTAAAAAAATTTGTTGGGAATTATTGCAGTTTTGGACCTAAAGAGGATGCAAAAGCATTTACTAGTGAAGAAGCTGAACAGATGAGAAAACTGTTAGAGAATAGTGTAGGCAATGCGTTTGTTATTGATGATGACAGAGTATTATCACAAGGAGGATAAAAAATGGATGCATTAGAAGTATTACAAAAAATTCAAGAGTTAAAGGAAATATACGGTGACATTGAAGTTATGGTGAAATCGAATAGTGAAGGCAATGAATTTTTTAAGAAAATAATTGACGTTGATTTGCAAGCTGGAATGATTGACGAAGAAGGCGAATTTATTGATGAGAGAGTCATTTTAATTATTTGTGAGTAGGAGAGAAAGTGAATGATCTATATAAAAAATTTTATCCATGATTTTGATTCTTCAACAATTACCTTTGAAGTAGAACGTGAAGGGGTCACGAATCATGTAGAAACTAGAGATACTGGTTATGGAACGACTTATACAGATATTAATGATTTTACTGAAGATTGGCCAGATTCTGAATACAATCAATTAGAAGAGTTTTTAAACGGTTGTCAAGAAATAGTGCATTCATTTTATCGTTGAAAGATTATATCGTAGGTGTTGAAATTATTGATTTTGTAGAGGAGGAAGAAAAATGATTCCCAAAATAGAAGTATGGTTGCACGATAATTCTGTTGGTTATCCTAGATGGTTTGAAATAGATTCAATTGATTATCTTGATAATACGTTTGATATAGTAGATGAATTTGGAAATCCGCATGAGTTTTCTGGTAAAGGTCGTTTATTTAGAGTAAAAACTGAGGAGGAAAAACACATGAAATTTTACGAAATTAAAGAACCTTATTTTGCATTAATCGTTGCTGAGGATGAAAAACAATGTTTAAAACTTTACAAGGATATTTTTTGCGATGTAGAGGACGAAAAAGAGTTTTTGGATGATATGAAAACAATTGATAAATACGAAGCGTTCAAAATGCTTGCTAAAAGTCGTATTGAAGATGGTGGAGAATTGGGTGCAGAAGAAGCTTTAAATCAGTTAGAAAATCTTGAAACAAATGGCGAAGTATTGCTGATTGATAGCGGTTTGTTGTAGGAGGATCAGCGATGAATAAACAAGAATTGATTGAAGAGTTAGAATGTTTAGAAGTTCCTACAAACAGCCTTGATTATTTGAAAGGTGCTGACTATGCCAACGAAAGAGCAATTAGCTTAGCAAAACAACTAAAAGAATCGAAAAAAGCTGTATTACCTAAAAGTGCCGATGAATTTATCAAAGAAGGTTTATCAATGGGGTCTGATAAAGTAGACATTATCGGTTCCGCAGTTTCTTTTTCAAGTTCAATGCCCGATGATGAATTTTCTTTGTGGTTTAAGTCGAACAGAGATTTATTTGTTAATGCATTAGCTAACGGCTACGAAGTCGAGAAGGGACCATTATATCACGTTTTATTACCAGACAAAGGGGCGACTAACACAGGATATACTTTTTTAAATTTAGCGGGAGCAATTGATTTTACGACATGTAAGGAAAAGGTGGATATGTTAACAGAACAAGAAATCAAAGCAGTTGATGAGCGCTATTGGCCGTTTGCTGTGAAGGTGGATGGTGAATAAATGAAACGCAACTGGAAAAGAGTAATAAATAAAGTTAGTGGCATTGCAATAATGATTCTTGTAGCAAAAGCAACCGTGAGCCATTTCGTGTATAGCAATGACATAACAAGCAGTGACCTCGTTTATTTCCTTTCATGCTCGTTTATTTTGGGATTAGGGCTATATTTAGGAGGTTCCAGCGTATGAGTTATCCAGAAGTTTATATCATAGGAAGGCAAGTCGATGGCGTTTATGTTGAATACTTACATGGAGCAGAGCAAGCCGATTTATTTTTCGATTATACGATAGCTCGTGATGAAAGAAATCATATGAATAAAACCAATACAAAAGATGGCGAATGGAGAATTTTAAAATACGGGAGGCCAATTACATTGGAGTTTTAACTTATTGCAACTTTTTTACAATAACTAGCCGATTTTTTGCAAACAAAAAGCCAGCCGACCAATGGCTGACTAATGTGGTAGTTAGCACTTTTCCCAAGTAAAGTGCTAATAGTGCCAACAAATAAGGTTGACATTGTGTCTCTGGTGGAGACAGGAACTATCGATAACTGTTTTCCGCCAGTTATCATAGAAAAGGAGAAATTTATTTCAGAAATAAAATCCCCAAGAAAGTTAATATGATTATATCATGAGTAAATGTATTTGAAAATACTATCTCATAGTACGTATTGTAAAAAGTTTATTTAGTAGAAAATAAAAAAAGCCAGATTGCTCCGGCTGTGAGAAATATTTTCGACATAGTTATTATACCACAAAAGGAGCGATTTCACTTGATTAAATTGCTAAAAGAAGTAGATTTTCGACAAACAAAAGCGAATGCCAGAAATGTGTTGAAGAATTTTAGACGTTTAGAGCGAATAGCTGGTCGCTCTTTGATAGATTTAAAATCACCAATTATTACAGATATGCCTAAAAGCCAAAGTCATGGGAACAAAGCAGAAGATGCGCTAGTACAATTAGCAGATGCAGAAGCAGAAAGAGACGCAATTTTATCTGCGCTTATGGCATTAAGCCTAACTAGCAGACAAATTTTGCATTATAGTTTCTGTGTGCAGGACCATTACTCTAATTACAAGATAGCTAGGGAAGTTGGATATTCCGAAAGAAGTATTCAACGAATGAAATCAGAGGCTTTAATCGAATTTGCCGAAGCGTATCGGAATGGAAAAATAATTGCATATAAATAAAATTTTTGGCGGTTTTTTGGCGGAAAGTTGGCGGTTTTTATCAATATTTAGATGTTATTATGGTAGTGTCGAAAGATAAGGAGACGATGGTAAGGCATGCATTACCTATCTTAGCTCCGTTTCGCTTATCTTTTGAGGCTACCTATAAAAAATAAAGAATAAGGATGTTGAAAGTCCAGTTCTTTCTGTCTCGTTTAGTCTAGGTAGCAAATATTGCAATAAACTTGGCATGAAGCTTACACGTAGACGTACGCCGAAAGTACTTGTCAAGATAGCGCTATGTAGTTTGCAAGGATCACTCACAAATCAGACGTTCTCAAACTAAAAGAAATGGGGTGTAATTCCTCTCTCTTTTTTCTACAGATTTGTGAGTGATTTATCGCTGTGGCGGAACAGGTAGACGCTCGTACGTGAGATTAGACATTGGAACAACGTATAAGTTCGTATGTAGGGCTTTGGCCCATCGGGTAAATCTAATCATGCAAGGTGCAAATCCTTGCCAGCGATATTGAGTTTGTGGTAGGCAATCTCAAAAATGGCATAGTATAAAAATCCTTTCGGTTGGCGTGTAGCATCTGGGATGCAACGAGCATATTGTGAGATAAGAGGCAGGTTCGATTCCTGCCACGCCAATAGGTAGCTTTGCTACTTAAATAAAAGAATCGTCAATAGATGTTTCTGCTACATTCACGATGAGGCACTAGCTTAAAAGTGCCTCTTTTTGTTTGGAGGTATTGTTATGTTTAAGTTATTTGAAATCATTAAGCAGGAAGATTCAAGAAAATTAAATCGTTTGAAAAAAGAATTAAAGCAGACTACTCAACGTAAATGAGTGGTCTTTTTTCGTACATAAAAAAGCCACTAGACTATGGGTTCTAGTGGCTAGGTAGCATTCGTGCACAATTTTTGTTGATTGCTATTTACAAAAAGGAGTTGCTACCCATAAATAGTATAGCAAAAAGTAATTTGTTGAATCAAGTACATAAAAACAACTAGGAGAGAAAAACATGAAAAGCTATTGGTATGTATCATTAACACATAAATATCCACAGCCGAACCGCTCAACTGATTCGATGCGTGTTGTTATGTCTGTGCAGATAAAGAAGAATGCATCTATTGTCGAAATGACGAGAGAAGCTTTACCGAAGGAAATTGATGCGTGCAAGCTTGTTTATTGTGGGCATGGCTATTTTGATGAGAAGAACATTCAAGAAAATATCAAACGAAACATGAGGGATTAGAATATGAATATTGAAAAGATGAAGTTATCAGAACTACGCCCTGCTGAATATAATCCAAGGGTTGAATTTAAGCCAGGCATGGTAGAATACGAGAAGCTTAAACAATCTATTCAAGAATTTGGCTTTGTTGATCCGCCTATTTTTAATAAAAGAACAGGAAATTTAGTTGGTGGCCATCAGCGTGTTTCTGTAGCAAAAGATTTAGGAATTGGCGAAATTGAAGTATCTATTGTAGATTTACCTATCGAAAAAGAAAAAGCTTTAAACATAGCTTTAAATAAAATTTCTGGCCAGTGGGATGAAGATAAATTAGCTTTGTTATTAAATGAATTAGATGAGAACGAACTTAATATATCAGGGTTTACTGATAAAGAAATCCAAGAGGTTATTGATCAGTATGATATGCGGCTAGATTTGGAAACAGAAGCAATAGATGATGGTTTTGAATTTGAGTTACCTGAAAAGCCCAAAGCAGCTTTAGGTGATATCTATCAATTGGGAAGACATCGATTAATGTGTGGAGATAGCACCAATAAAGCACATATAGAGTTATTGATGGATGGAGAAAAAGCGGATTTATTAATTACTGATCCACCGTATAACGTAAATTACGAAGGAAAAACAGAAGCAGCATTAAAAATTAAGAACGATAATAAAACAGCCAGTGAATTTTATGATTTTTTAAGAAGTGCATTCAGTTCAGCTTATGATAATTTAAAAGAAGGTGCTTCTTTTTATGTTTGGTATGCATCATCTGAAGTAATTAATTTTGTTAATTCGTTGGTAGATTCTCAATTTATGGTGAAACAAGAACTTATTTGGTTAAAAAATTCTTTTGTTCTCGGGAGACAAGATTATCATTGGCAACATGAACCTTGTTTGTACGGATGGAAAAAAGATGGAAGTCATCGTTGGTATGGAGATAGGAAGCAAACCACTATTCTTGATTTTGATAAGCCAATAGCTAATAAAGAGCATCCAACTATGAAACCTATTCCTTTATTCGATTATCAAATTAAAAATAGCTCTAAAAAAGGAGATAAGATACTAGATATATTTGGAGGAAGTGGTACAACGATGATTGCATGTGAACAAAATGACAGGCAAGCATATTTGATGGAATTAGACCCAAAATATGTCGATGTAATCATTAATCGTTGGGAAGAATTTACAGGCAAAGAAGCTATAAAGTTGAATTAAATAAAAAAAAGAAGCCGAGTGCGCTAACACTCGACTACTTCAACGAGATACGAATACCCCGAAGACACAGAGAATTCCCACGCGTGGATTTTCGACACCCTCTGTGTCTTTTAGCATTTTATCAAATGCGGGGTGTTTTAACAATGGGAACAAAAGCAGAACATGAAGAAATTGATATTTTAGATTTAGAATTGGAAAAAGAATTTGAAGATGCCGAAGATTATGAGCAATATAGAAAAATCATACGTGCAACGATGGCTCAATGGTTAAAAAATCTTAAAAACGGTGAAATTAAATTAACTTCAGTGAATGATCTAAAAATACTTATTGAAGCTGATAAAATACTTAGAAGTTAGAGGAGGTGCGGTCAATGACAAGAAATGAAAAAGAACCATCAAATAAAACAAAAGAAAGATATGACTTGTTTGTTGACTGTTATCTGCAAACTTTTAATGCAACGCAATCAGCAATCAAAGTTGGATATTCAAAAAAAACTGCTCGCCAACAGGCCCATAAGTTATTGACAAATGCTTACATTAAGCAAAAAATTCAATTTGAAATGAAAAGACTACGCAATCGCATGAAAGACGAAGGATTGCGTAGTTTTTCTATGCTTTTAGATATAGCAATGCAGACTGAGGAAAAAATACAAGCTCATAATGAAGCAGAGATAGAAATCGATAGGATAAAGTCCGAGCTTAGTGATTTAGAGCTTGAAATGCTTAAAGCCAATAATGACTTAGAAAAGGTACAAAAGGCTGCAGATGCTATTGATGGTCGAAAAAAAGAAATGAGAAATCATAAAAGAAGTCTTTTAGAACAAGTCGACTCTATTAAGAAAGAATATTTTGAACTGAATCTTGAAAGAGTAGTGTTACTAAATGAATTATCAAAACATCAATCTCGTTATCTTGATGCTAAAGAATGGGAAAAGTTGCAAAATTTAAAAAAATCTATTTTCCAAGATATTTTGGATCGAGGCGGTTTTAAAGCAATTGACCAGATACAGCATAGTGGAAAAGTGGATGTTAATCCATTTGCTAACTTATCTGAAGAAGAATTAAGAAGGTTAGCTGAAAATGATGGATAAAATTGTTTTAGGTGCAAAGTTAGAATTATCCCGTCGTTATTTTTGGGACTATTGCAAATTAACGGCATCTGACTTTTACAAACAAGATAGAGTGTACTTAAAAGAATTATGCGATGATTTACAAGAATTCATTTATGATAGTGACGATGACGTTCTAGTTATCAATGAACCACCTAGACATGGAAAATCAAGAACTGCTGGTAAATTCGTAGAATGGTTATTAGGAAATGACAATCAAAAAAAGATAATGACGGGTTCGTATAACGAAACATTATCTACAACATTTTCCAAAGGTGTGAGGAATGCTATTCAGGAAATTAAAGCTGATGAAGGCAGGATAGTATTTTCAGATGTATTCCCTGGTGTAGAAATAAAATCAGGTGATGGCGCTATGAATTTGTGGAGCTTGAATGGTGGGTACAATAATTATCTAGCGACATCTCCAACAGGAACAGCAACAGGTTTTGGTGCAGACATCATCATCATTGATGATTTAATTAAAAATGCCGAAGAAGCAAATAATGCTATGGTTTTAGAGAAGCACTGGGATTGGTTTACCAATACTATGCTTTCTCGTTTAGAAACAGGCGGTAAAATTATAATCATCATGACTAGGTGGCATTCTAATGATTTAGCAGGAAAAGCTTTAAAGGAGTTACCTCAATCTGGTTATAAAGTAAAGCATATTAGCATGAAAGTATATAACGAAGAAACAGACACCATGCTTTGTGAGTCTGTCCTTTCTAAAGAAGAATATTTCCGTAAAAAGAAAACGATGGGTGCAGATATTGCTTCTGCTAACTATCAACAAGAACCGATTGATTTAAAAGGTCGTTTGTACCAAAAATTTTCAACATATGAAACACGCTCTAATTACATTAAAATATGGAATTATACCGATACAGCAGACACTGGTGCTGATAATCTTTGTTCAATTGTTTTTGGTGAGACAGAAGATCATAAAGCAGAAGTATTGGATGTTCTATTTACAAAAGAACCAATGGAACAAACGGAAACAGCACACGCTGAACAAATTAAAAATAACCAAGTAAACCATGTCCGCATTGAGTCTAACTCTGGTGGGCGTGGTTTTTCTCGTAATTCAGAAAGAATTGTTAAAGAACGAGGATATCGTGGTGCTTATTACGAGCCGTTTCATCAATCGGCAAATAAACAATCACGTATTCTTTCTAATTCGGCACTTGTAGAAAATAATGTGTATTTCCCATCAGATTGGAAAATAAGATGGCCAGAATTTTATGAAGCTATGACGACCTACCAAAGGGAAGGTAAAAACAAACACGATGATGCACCAGATGCTGTAACAGGCATTGTAGAAACATTAGCAAATGATAACCAAGTCAGATTTATCCAATATTAGGAGGTGTGAAAATGTTTCAAAACAATTTAAGTTTGAAGCGGTATAAAAGATTACGAACAAAATATTCTACACAAATTAATGAAGAAGTTTTCGATCCTAATGATTTTATTACTGAAATGAAGCCATTTTTTGATGATAGAGAGCGCAAATACAAAGCTTATACAAGCGAACAAAATGAGATCGATAGAAGACCTAAACCAAACACAAAGATTATAAAAGTGAATAATAAACTTCATGCTGGTTTATACAATACTATTGTCGATCAAGCAGCGGACCATTTCACAGGTATTCCAATTAAGTGGGATTACGATATTACAGAGCAGAGACGATCAATTATGCAACGTGCTAAAGATTTATTTTTGAATAATACATTAAAAAACACCAAAACACCAAAAGAGTTCGAACGGCTGACAGAGTTAGTGAATGATATGCGGTTTGCCATGCTTGATTCTGACACAGCTCGGTTTCAAGGAGCTTGTGGTGTTGCTTTTCGTTTGTTAGAACCTGTTAAAACCAAGGATGGTTGGCAATTATGGGCGAGCAATATCGAACCATGGAAAGCTGAAAAATACGAAAATGCAGATATCTTTATTCGTGAAAAATACGACACACATCAAAAAAAATTTTTTGAAGAAATGAAAGTCATTACTAAAGAAAGAATACGCATATATAGCAGATACATTGAGTTTAATTTAGTCAGTGTATCTGGAACATTTAAATTGATTGAGGAAGTAGAAAACCCGCTAGAAACGTTCTACCTATCAGAGTTTAAAAATAATACGAATCGTTATTGCGATTTTGAAGTGGCGGAAGAACTTTCTGATGCATTTGATAGAAGCTTATCAGACCAACAAAACGAAGTTGAACAGTTTAAACTTGCTTACATGGCCATTAGCGGCTCAATATTAGATGAAGAAAAAGCACAAAGAATGATGGATCAATTAGGTATCCTTAACTTACCAGATCCACAAGCTAAGGTTGGGTATGTAACGAAAGATATTAATAAAGATTTCAACGAGTATCATCTAAACCAGCTAAAAAAAATGTTCTATACAATCACAAAATCAATTGATTTTAATGATGAGGTATTTAAATCAAACGCTTCTGGTGAAGCTCGTAAATGGCAAATTATTGCCTTAGAAGCAAAAACAAATACAAAAGAGCAGTATTTCAGGGAAGGTTTAAAAGAAGTCGCTGAAACGATGGCAGCTTTCATTAAATTTAACGATAAGCTTGATTTAGATGTGTCTAAAATTGTGTTTACATTCAGTCGCAGTTTGCCAACAGATATTGGCTATCTTGCTGATGCATTGCCAAAACTTTCGCCGTTTCTATCTAAACGAACAATTATTAATCAGATTCCATTTGCTAAAGACCCAGATTATGAAATGGACTTGATGAATTTAGAACAAGGTCAAGATTATCCTAGCGGGGAATACGACAAGCTAGGCGGTGCGGATAATGAAGAAGAAAACAACGGCTAGTGAACGCTACTGGGAAAAACGTCGTGAATTAGAAGACAAAGCACGCTTGAAACTGGAAAAGAAAACTCTTAGTGAACTAGAATCTGTTTTCGAACGTGCTTTAGTTAAAATTCAAAGACAGTTATTGGCACAAGCTGATTTACACGGTATTACTCAAAGTGAGATGCTAGAAGATTTTAGCAAACGAGACCAAGAGAAGTACCGTAAGTATATTGAGAAGAACTATGAAAAGTTGATGGAATCAGATGAAGCTTATAAGCAATTCATTGATGAATATTTTCCATCCTTTGACTATGCGAAAGTTAATCGCTTGTTACAATTACGAGCAGACATTTTTTCTACCCTTGCAGGTGAAGCAATAGCCAGTGATGTTAACGGTAAATTTAATAACGACTTAGAGAATATCACAAAACGAATCTACAATTCTAATTCTAATGCGTTGATACAATTATTAGGCGGTTCAGCACCTAGTTTAACTAAGAATGAACTAGAAAACATCATGAACTATCCGTGGAGTGGAAAAACATTTTCATCTCGTTTATGGGGCAATATATCAACCCTAGAGCAACGTTTGAGCAATTCCATTATTAATTCATTGGCAAGTGGTGAAGGGGTTGTGGAAGCTCTTAGAACGATGAAAAACGATGATGTTATTAGCGGTATGTTTAAGTTGGAACAAGGAAAGTTTAATCGTTCGATTGAAAATCTTGTTAGAACGGAATATTCACATTTTGCTGTAGAAGGTGTAAGAAAATCGCTAAAGGATGTAGGTGTTAAGCAAACACAAAGCTGGTCGGCAGAAGATGAGCGTGTTTGTTCTATTTGTGGTGGACGTCATGGAAAAGAGATTAAAGATGATTGGCATCCACCGTATCATGGACGTTGCCGTTGTACTGAAATACCAATTATTCCTGAAATTAGCGATGACACAGATAAATTGTACGAGGAAATGTTTGGTGATTTATTGGATGAATTCGCTAATAATAATTGGGGAATAAAATTAAATAGGAAAGGAGGATAGCAATGAAAGGATTATTTGAAGCAGTGTTAAATCTAGAAGTTACCAATGGTACAGAAAAAGCCTATAAAAAAGCTTTTGAACAAGAAAACGAACGATACTTAACCAAACACACTTTGAGAGATGGCAACGGTAATATCGTCAAAGATGAGCTTAAATCAGTTTGGGGTGGTAATTATTGTCACGTTGATATTTTGTATTCGTTACCAGGTAGAAAAAGTAAATTAACTATTTCGATTGTGTCGAGAACTCTGCAAAATGTAAAAGATGCTGTCACTGATTATCAAATGCTTGGTGCTGAACTGGTCCATAAAAATTGGGAGTGATTTACTTTGAATAAAAAACCTGTTTTAACGATAGCGTTAAAACAAAAATTATACTGTCGGTATAGATTTTTTCAATTGTACTTCTTGAATATGTTTAACTATAAGAAGTTTTTGGAATTACAAGAATTCATTTTAGAAGAATTAGAAACGGATATAGAAAAATATTTTAAAGTTAAAGTGAAATAAAAAGTCTGACAAATGTTAGGCTTTTTATTTTGTCCGAAATGACGTTAAACTAGCGCAATGCTGGGCTTAATTGAATGGTGGGGCGCAATAAATAAATCTAAAGCAATGCGGGGCGATTAGTCGAATCGTGGGGCGAAAGGAGAAACAAAATGAAACAAAACCTATTACCAATGGATTTACAAATGTTTGCTGAAGGAGAAGGTGCTACAGACTTCACTTTCGATGATTTTAAGGCATTTGTAGAATCAAATGAAGAAGCACAAAAATTTGTACAATCACAGTCACAATCAGCTGCAGATAAACAATTAGAAGCTTGGAAACAAAATAATCTTGAAAAAATCAAGGAAACAACAATCAAGGAGTATGAAGAATCTAAGAAAAATAAAACTCCTGAACAAATTAAATTAGAAGAATTACAGGCTGAATTTGAAGCTGAAAAGGCATTACGTGTGACTAGTGATAATAAAGCTTTTGTTGCAGAAAAAATTGCTGGCTTAGATTGGGATGGAGATTTGAAAGATTCTATTTCTCAATTTATGTTAAATAATCTTGTTAGTTCAGATACTGAATTTACTAAGAAGGCTGTAGAAGGTTTTACAGAGCTTTTGGAAGCAATAAATGATAAGCATGCAGAAGCTATTAAAAATGTAGAAATGACTAAAGCTTTTGGTAATAAATCGCAACAAACCAACATGGGAACTGGTAATCAAACAAAATCGTTTGAAAATCCAGAGGTAGCATTAGGACAAAAATTACAAGCATTTATCGATTAGGAGGAAACTACAAATGAAAAAAAGTTCATTAAATAATCTTGAGTATTTAGATATTTCACAGGAAGTTAATGCATTACAAGTTCCAAATACACCATTTTTAAGCTATTTGTTAGGCGCAGGCAAAGTTGAAGCTGCCAAGTCAACTGAGATTAAATGGCGAGAATACGGCATGAATAATGATGATTCATCTGCTCAATTAGAAGGCGGAGAATACGCAGATGCGGAATCCGATCGTACATGGTTTAACAACTATACTGAAATTTTCAGAAAATCAACTTCTGTATCTGGCACATTAGATGCTATTAATGTAGATGGTGTAGGAAATGAATTGAATAGCCAAGTAGCTCTTCGTGCTACAGAAATGAAAATTGACTTAAATCGTAAATTGATTGTTGGTGTAAAAGCTGATGAATCTGGTTCTAAAGGTCGTCAGATGAACGGAATTTTAAATTTAATTAGTTCAACGAATAAAGTCGAAACAGCAGCTGCGGGGGCAGTAACAAGAAAAGATATTGACACATTATTTAAAACAATGTTCCAAAAAGGGTATATGGGCGAAAAATTATGTTTAGTAGCACCTGATATGCAAGACTTAATGACTGATCAGTTGGATGAAAAATCAACAAAAATTGTGCAATTTGGCGATAAACTTACATTTGGATTGCAAATTGGAAATATTGCCTCAAATTACGGTTCAGGAATTGCGTTAATTGAACCTAATTTACCTAATGGAACAATCGCAGCTATTGATACTAATTATGTAAAATTACGTCCATTACGTGAATGGCGTGCGGAAGAATTAGCAAAAACAACAGATTCAAGACGGATTGGATTAGTTGGTGAGTATTCAATTGAATACAAAGCTTCTAATTCTGGAGCAATCTTGAACTTGAAAGCCTAAAATATAATAACGAAGGAGGAAATTAAAAATGGCAACAGCAAAAAAAGAAGTAACCTATCGTGTGCTTGACAAGAAAAACTTTGTGGGCTTTATGCATCCTAAAACAAAAAAATTTATCACAGCAAACGAAAATAATGAATTTGTAGTTTCAGAAGATGACAAAGAAGCTATTGAGATATTAGAACGTGCTGCAGATACTTTTAAAGTTTAGGTAATGATGCTTTATGGTTGATGAAAAAAAAGAAGAAATCGTTGAGAAAATTCAATTGATGCTACCTAACGCTTCTGAAGATAGGATTTTGTCTGTTTTAAACCTTGTTATCTTTGAAATCAATTCTTACAATACTTGCAAAATTGATATTGCTTGGGACGAGTTTGAACCACTTATAATTGAGGTTATCTACAAAGCTTTAAAAAACGAAATAGATAAGTCTGTAGCTAGTGTAAAACGTGGTGATACATCAATTAGTTATGTAGTTGAATCAAAAGACATACAATCACTCATGAAGAACTATAGCAGTGCTATTAAACGTATTTTAGGCTGTGATAGCGGGGTGTTTTTCTATTGAATGAAGCAGAAATTTTAGCAGCTACTTATTTTGATACCTGTGTTATTGAGAGAATGAGCGATATTGAAAATACGGAAAGTGGGATTACTGAACAAGCTTATTTTCCAATTCATGATGGCAAGTTACCCTGTGCTTTCTCTCAAGGAAGTATGGGGAACTTGCCTGTAATAGAAAACAAAGAAGCGTTTAATATCTCCTATGAAGAGCAAAAACTTTTTTTAGAACCTAATATAAAAGTTAAAAAAGGAGATAGAATAACTATTACTCAAGGTACAGGTCAAAAACATGTGTTATTTTCAAAAAAACCTTTTTATTATCAAAGTCATATAGAAGTAGTGCTATCAGGAAGTGCAATTGATGAGTAAAAGCGATCTTAGAATGAAATCAAATGCTGATAAAGTTATTGCAAATTTAAAGAAAATGACGCCCATTGCTGAAAAAGAAGGTGCTGCAATGGTGAATGATTCGTTAGCTAAAATTTATCAGTTAATTGTACCTATGACACCAATTAAATCGGGTGATTTAAGACGAGGCTATCGAATCATTAAAGCTAGAAAGTTGTCTAGTGGTCGTATCGTGGGAGCATTGATTAATAATGAAAAATATTTTAGATATGTAAACGATGGCCACCGAACAAAAAATGGCGGATTTGTTAAAGGCAGATTTATGTTGCAAAAGTCTTATAAATTAGCTCATGCAACATATATTCCGAAACGATTTAAACAAATGGCGATTATCATTGTTAAGAAAGGATAGATATGTACGATAAAATTTTAAAAATGCTTACTGACACAATAAAACAGTTCTCGAATGCGCCTATCTATCTTGATGATGTAATGCAATCGTCAGAACCGTTTTATTTCGTTTTGAGCGTAGAAGAAAGCATGACTGATAATGTAGGTCAAAACGTTCAAAATAAAGCATACAATGTTGATATTGCACTGGTTGATAGTAAGAAAGATAAACAATTAGTAAAAAGCCTAACAGAAAGCTGTGGGGCTTTTTTTAATGTGTTGAATTTGGACGGAAACGAATTGTTTCCAGAAGATTATCAAACGTTTAAAACCGACGGAATTCAACATATCAATTTTAATGTTGCGTTCCCACAATTAATTGAATGGAGTGAAAAATAGATGGCAAAAAAGAAAAATGTAAGTGTCATTTCTGTAGAGAAGCCAACGTGGTTCCCACTAACAGACGAAACGGGCGCTTTTCCAGTTTACGGAACGCCAATTACAATCGGTACTGCTGTCAGTATCAAACCAGATGTTACAACAGAAACAACGCCTGACTATGGCGATAGTGTAGTTCAAGATCAGTATGTTGCATTTGGTGGTGCAGAAGTTACTTTAGAAACAAACGGCTACCAAAATGAAGTTTTAGCTGAAATTACAGGGGGAAAAAAATTAAAGGGTGGCGTATTGCGGTCTGCGGATGATATTGCATCAGATGGCGCATTTGCTTACCGTCGCCGAAAATCGAACGGTAAATATCGCTATACGATTTTCTATAAAGGAAAATTTGCTTTAACATCTGATGAAACATCTACATTAGAAGGAAGTTCAGTATCTTATACCCATCCAGAATGGACGGGGTCCTTCGTTGATGTTCCAGGGTTGGGTTATATGTATTCCGTGGATGAAGACGATGAAGGTGTCGACTTAGAGATGATTAAAAACTGGTTTACTGAGGTAATGGATCCACGTAAAGAAAATACTACTGCTGTTACTGGTGTAACTTTAGACCAAACAGAGTTAAATTTAAAAGTTGGCCAAACAGCAACCTTAACACCGACAATTACACCAGATAACGCCTCAAACAAAAAATATCAGTTCCGTTCAGAAAGTGAGGCTATTGGAACTGTAACACCAATTCAAGGGAAGGTTACTGCTGTAGGAGAAGGGACAACGGAAATCGTAGTCACAACAGAAGATGGTAACTTTACCGCAAAATGTACATTAAATGTAACAACAGCAGATTAAAATAACAGTTTAGGACGACCTTGTCGTCCTATTTTATATGGAGGAATTAAAATGGCAAGTAAATTTCAACAAAAAATTAAATTAATGATTAAAGATGGAAGCAAATATACTACAAAACAATTCACATCGGCAGAATTTTTACCAGGTTCAGTCATGGATACAGGTACGGATTTACAAATCAGGTTAGAAGAAGCAACAAAAACAAATGATATGGAAGCAATTCGTCCTATTTTAAGAGAATGCTATGATTTTATTGCTGATGTTATTTTTGAAGGACAGTTTACTGGACAAGAATATATTGATGGTATGGATGCTCGTGAATTATTGAAGATTACAGGTCAATTGTTAGGTTCTGTTACTTCTGGTTATGATGCAATTTATTCTGAACAGAAAAAAAAGTAACGGAACTTTTATATCATCCTCATTTTAAGTACACGCCACAATATCGAGAAGCAGAACTAAAAAGTTCGCTTCTTGAGAATGGGTGGACTTTAAATGAGATCGAAAACACAGATTTAAACGAGCTTTTGAAAATTTATGCATTTAAAGATGCTGTAGAAGAATTTGAAAATATCAAATATCTTGATGAAAATACTATGTTCTAAGAGGGAGGGGGTACTTTTTGAACAATGAAGACTTAGTATTAAAAATGATACTGGATGAATCTGGCTTTTCACAAGGATTAAATTCAGCAGTAAAAAAGTTACAAGGCTTTGATGTTGAAGTTGATAGAACAGGACAAAAAGGCGGCCGATCTCTTGGGAGCATATGGACGTCGTTTGCTGGTAACTTTTTAGCCAGCGGAGCTACTAAAATCATCTCAAAAGGAATTGGGCTGATTACCAGTAATATTGACGGAGCTATCAATCGTGTAGATACGTTAAACAACGCAAATCGCGTATTTGAAAATATGGGCTTTTCAGCTGGCGAAACATCAAAAACAATGGATAGCTTAAAGAAAAGTATCCAAGGGTTGCCTACACCTTTAGACAGTGCAATTAAAGGTGTTCAATTAATTGCTTCGTCTACAAACGACTTAGGGAAGTCAGAACAAATTTTTGCAGCTTTAAATAATGGAATTCTCGGTTTTGGTGGTTCTGCTGAAATGGTAGACAATGCTATTATCCAGCTGTCCCAATCGTTCTCAAATGGTAAAGTAGATGCGCAAACTTGGAATTCAATGATTAATAGTGGTTTAGGACCAGCATTAAACGCTTTAGCAAAACAGATGGGATTAACAGCTGGTCAGATGAAAGAAGGTCTCTCCGATGGTTCAATTTCAGTTGAAGAATTCCAAGATGCTTTAATCAAATTAAATAAAGAAGGCGGTGGCGGTCTTAAATCATTAGAACAGATTGCTAAAGATTCTACCGCTGGTATTAAAACAGGTTTAGCTAACATGAAGACTGCAATCGTTCGTGGTGTGGCTAACGTTGTAACTAAAATTGACGAAGGCTTAAAAAGTGCAGGTTTTGGAAGTATTAGTGAAATCATTGCTGACAAAGGGGCAAAAATGGAAGCAGTTTTATCTAAATTTGCCGAGATGATTCCGCCAATGATTAAAACAGTCAAAGAGTTATATGATACCTTGGAACCTTTTGCGCCTGTACTTGCAGGCCTTGCTGGAAGTATCGGTACCATGATGACAATCAACAAGGTAAATAGCTTAGTCGAAGATGCAGTAAAAGGCTATAAAAATTGGCGTGCCGCTACTGAGGGAGTTACAACAGCTCAAAAAATTCTAAATACTGTTATGAAAGCAAATTGGATCGGCATCATTGTTTCTGCAATTGTTGGTCTGATTGTTTACATTGGTTATCTGTGGAAAACTAATGAAAACTTTAGAGAAGCGGTTAAAAATATTTGGAAAAATATACAAGAGTTTATCTCAAGCGCTGCAGATATTGTTGTAAAGGCTTGGGATTCCACAATGGAATTTTTCAGCAACATGTGGGATGGCACAAAAGAGGCTTTTTCGAATGCTGGTACATGGATGAAAGAAGCACCTGGAAATGCAGCCGACTGGGTTAAAAATAAGTGGAACGGTACCAAGGAATTTTTCAGTGGGCTTTGGAATTCAACAAAAGAAGGCTCAAAAAATACATGGGAAAATATTAAACAAAGTGCTGCTGACAGTGCTAAAAGTGTTGGAGAAAGTTTTAAAAATGGCTTTGATAATGTGAAAGATTGGTTTAAGGGTGTTGGAAAATCAATATCAGATGTTTTCACAACAGCATTTGATTTTGTTTGGAAATATATTGGTCCATATGTAACAGGAATCAAAAATGCGTTTAAAATGGTTGTTAACGCTATGAAAGCGAACATTGAAAATGTCAAAATGATCGCTGAAAATGTCGTCACCATTCTAAAAAATGTTCTATTAGCTCCAATTCTTTTCATCACATCAATGATCACAGGTGGATGGGAAGAGGCAAAAGAAAACATGATTGCCGTTTGGGATAATATTGCTGAAGCTGCTCAGACTATTTGGTTCGGGATTAAAAATATCTTTTATAACACTGTTACAGCTATTTCCTATTCAGTCACTTCTATTTTTAATGGATTGATGTTGACAATTAAAAAGATTTGGATTGATGTGAAGTTATTTTTCACCTTACTCTGGATTGACATTAAATATGGAGCGATCAACGTTTGGATTGAAATTAAATATTCTATTATCGAAACGTGGATAAATATTAAATTTGAAGCAATTAGAATATGGGAAAGTTTGAAAACTTGGTTCTTTGAAACAGTAGAAAACATTAAAAATGGTGTAATTGATGGTTGGAATAACTTAAAACAAGGCACAGTTGATACATTTAACGCAACTGTTCAATGGTCAAAAGATACCTGGAATAATTTTAAACAGTGGATTGTTGATCTTGTGACAGGTATAAAAGACGGCATCATTAACGGTTGGGAAAACTTAAAACAGGGAACAGTTAATATTTTCAACAATTTGGTACAAGGTGCTAAAAATGCGTGGAATAATCTTAAAAGAAGCGTTAGTGATACAGTTGAAAATGTGAAGCAAACCTTTAATGATATGCGCCATATCGATTTATTTGAAATTGGTAAAAATATTATCCAAGGATTAGTTAACGGTATTGGTTCAATGATTGGTGCTGTGAATAAAAAAATTAAAGAAGTTGCTGGTAATATTAAAGAAAAAATCAAAGGTGCTTTAGGCATTCATTCACCTTCAAGATGGATGCGGGATATGATTGGTAAAAATATTGTATTAGGTGTTGTAGCTGGTATTGACCAAGAAAAAGGAACGCTTGACAAATCAGTGAAAAAAATGACCGATTTACCAACAGAGTTACCAAATTTTTCTACTACTGGCAGATATATCAACCAACAAGGAGCTCAAACAGAAAGCTTAGCTAAAAATAAAGGTAATGCTACGACTAATATTGGCGGTGATACTTTCAATATCAATATACAAGCTATGGGAAAATTAAATGAAAAACAATTAATGGATATGGCTAAAGACCTCGTTAAGTATATTCAAATTGTTAAAAATAGAGATAGTGATGCAACGGGGGGTGCTTTTGGTGGAATTTAAAAGAGGACAGTTTTTTCTTAATGGAAAACATAGTTCTGAATTCAATGTATTTATGAGAGAAAGACCTGAACGACTTTCTGCAGGACGTGTGGTAGAGCTTAGGGAGCGAATGGGTAATGATTCAATAGCCGTTGATTTTGCATATTATAAAAATGTAGAACGTACCATTACATGCTATGCGAAAGCAAATACTTTACAAGAAGTTTCTTTTTTAGAAGATGAAATTTCCTTTTGGCTCGATATGGGAAACTATTCTGATTTCATTGTCTATTTTGATGAGCATTATATTTATCAGGCGATTGTAACGAGTCCACCAAAATTTACAGGAACAAGAAAAAGCGGGGTTTTAATTCCTTTTGAATTTACTGTAAGTATCCGACCTTTTAAGAAAAATCGTATTGGCCAATATTGGATAAGTAATCCTAATCAGTTAATCAATACAGAAAAATATCCTTCAGAACCCATTATTCAGATTTTGGGGTCTGGGGATATTTCTTTTTTTATCAATAATCAATCATATTCATTAAAAGCAATTAACGGTGACATCATTATAGATTCAGAAAAACAAGAAGCTTATAGAAAATCAGGCGGAGCATTTGAAATCTTGGATCATAAAACACTTTTTAAAGATTATCCGATTTTAAAATGTGGAGAGAATAATTTTCGCTGGACTGGTAAAGTAACAGAGTTTAAGGTTCAGCCGAATTGGAGGCGAAAGGTTTGATTCCAGTTATTTTTAAACCTGGAGAAAAAGATTTTTCAACAAATGGATTAGGACGTCTTGTTGATGCGACACGTTGCGAAATCACTGAAGAAGCAAACGGAAAATATGAACTAGAAATGGACTATCCAGCGATTAGCAGATTTAGTGATTATTTCGAAAATGGCTATCAAATTAAAGCAAAGCCAAATGACTTAGAAGAATACCACATTTTTGAGATCAAACAAACGTTTAAAGATACTTTTAATAATAGCATTGTTATTTATGCCCAATCTTGTACTTATAAGCTAGGAAACAGACAAGTGAGGCTAGTAACAGTTGATAATCGTAATGGTGCAGAAGCAATGAAATTAATCGAACAGAACATGGACGAACCTTGTGATATCAAACTATATTCTGATATAAATACAGCTTCTAGCACTACATTTGAAGCTAGAAATGTATTGAATTGTATTGCAGGGGAACAAGGTTCTCTACTTCAATACTGGGGCGGAGAAATAAAACGAGAGCCTTTTAAATTATCTTTGCTAAGGCGTAGAGGACGAGATAACGTTGGAACTGTTCGTTATGGTAAAGATTTAAAAGGATTAACCATTAAATTTGATTGGCAATCAATTGTTACTAAAGTTTTGCCATTTGCAGAGCTTCAAAGTGGAGCAGACGGAACTTCTCAACGGATTTATGGAAATGCAGTTAAAAGCGAATATATCAGTAAGTATCCTGATGTTTACGCTCAATACATTCAGTTTACTGAAGATCAAGGAGTAAAAGATATAGCTAGCTTAAATAAAGTGGCAAGTAAATACTTCACTACATTATATCCAGGAAGTGATAAGCCTAAAGTTTCTATTGAATTAGAAATTGAGAAACTTACAGATTCAGAAGAAGCAAAAGAATTTGCTAAGATGCGTAACTATAATTTATTCGATACATTCACTGTATACCACAAGCTTTATGATATTGACATTCAAACGAAAGTTACAGGAATTGTCTATGATGCTTTAGCAGAAAAAACAATAAAAATCACTGCGGGAGATATCCAAGTTGCTTTTTATAAACAGCAAAGCCAAGACTTTCAAGAAGCTATAAAAACATTGACAAAAAAAGAGTATATGAGTGATTTTGTAGATTATATTACTAATTTGATTAACGGTGTTGAAGGTGGAAGTATACTTCAATATCCTAAAAATCGACCTAATACCCATTATTACTTAGATACGGAATCCACGGATACTGCAAAAGATGTGATTGCAATTAATAACAAAGGAATTGGATTCTCAAGAACTGGTTGGAAAGGTCCATTTAAAAATGCGTGGGGAATTAATGGAGTATTGAATGCGGACTTTATAGGAGCTGGCAAAATAAAATCTAATATTTTTGAAACATCATTTAATAGCTGTGGAGATATTTTACGTATGGTAAACGGTACTTTACAAGCTTGGAATAATAAGAAAAAAATCATGGAATTAACTAAAAAAGGGATGGAGTTTTGGAATGGTAATAGTCACGTTGGCACGATGGGAACAAAGGGAAATCCTTTTCCAGGATTAGCAGATAAAAATGGAAATCCTGTAGTTTCTGATGGGAATTCATTACTATTAGTCGCAGATAATCCCCAAAAAATTATTGGTTTGTCTAACCAATCAGGAACAGGACATTTAATTACTGGTCCTACACAGTTTTTTGTTGGAAATAATTTTAACTTTTTTGGTCCGAATGGAAGTAAAGCAATTCTGACAGTTGATCGATTGATTGTGGGCGGTAAAGAAGTTATCCCTGGTCAAAATGGTGGTGGTGGTTCTGGAGCTGGTACAGGTGGTTATCCATCAGAAGTTACAAGCGATGCAGATAAATTTGCTTGGGACTTATGGAGTTACCTATTAGCTAACGGATACAGCAAAGCAGCTGCTGCAGGTATCCTCGGAAATGTACAAGGAGAAGTTGGTCCAAGTATGAACCCAGATACCGAACAAATAGGCGGTCCAGCTTACGGATGGGTTCAATGGGACGGTTCAGCATATCCATTGGTAGGCGCACCAACTTGGAATGGCCGAGAATATGTACAACGCTTAATCGCAGCTGCAGGTATCAAACAAGACTATAGGACGTCATTAGCCCAAGCTCAATTAATTAATTGGTGTATGTTCAATGGGCAATGGTTAGGACAAGTAAGTCCATTAACAGTTGATGAATTTAAAGTTGTCAGCTCGCCTAAAACAGCTGCTTATGCGTTTGAATTAAACTTTGAACGTCCAGCTGCAGCACATCCAGAAAGACAAACCTATGCACAAGTATGGTATGACAAATTCAAAAATTTGAAAGCTTCTACTGCAACAGGAAAAGCTGGCATAGAACATTTGGAGACCTTAATGGGCAAATGGCTTGGTAATGGGCAATGTTATGCCGTTCCAGCCGAATATTCTGGTTTTATGGGCGGCTGTGGTTTAGGTGCAGGAACAATTTATGGCTTTTCACATGTAATTGGTGATACATCATCTGCTGCAGATATTGGTGAAGCATATGATTGGAATGCGGTAGGTTGGCGAGTAATCCAAAATCCAACGTATCAAGATTTAGTGGTAGGAGCAATCGTCAATATTAGACGAGGTGGCCAATGGGGAACAGGTTGGACAGTAGACCCAACATATGGTCACACGGGCGTGATTTACGGCTTAAATAACGGACGTATCCAAACCATAGAACAGAACGCCGAGCAAGGGCAAATTGTCGCAAAATATGACCGATTATATTTTGCTAATTCTATTCAATCGATTGTTATTCCACCAAAATAACGAAAGGAGGATTTTTCAATGGTTAAATGGCAAGCAACGCTAAGTACAACCGAACCATACAACTATGTCGGGATTATTAATGTACGGCAAGGGAATAAGAATACAGAAGTCTTGGAAGTAACTGTTACAGAAAATTCTTTGCTGTTAGATTTAACAGACGGTAAAGTTTTTTTTGAATCACATATTGATGATAAATATGCGATTCAACGACCAACAAAAATCATAGATGCTAAAAAAGGGATTATTCAGTATACGTTTGATGAATATTCTATGCAGTCGCTACACAGACAAGAAGCTTATTTTAGTATTTATAAAGGCGACGATTTAATCGGCACAACGCAGAATTTTTCTTATTTTGTAATAAATGCTGCTTCGAAAACAGAAGGTGAAATGGGTTCTTATTGGCAGTCCATTGAAGATTTAATCGAAGACATGACCGCTTTTATCAATGAAAATAAGGGCGATTTTACTGATTGGATGAATGCTAGAAAAGAAGAGTTCGAAGCGTGGCGAGATGCGCAAAAAACAGATTTCACTTCATGGTTCGAATCAATCAAAGATATTTTAAAAACGATTGATCCTGGCGGTACGATGTTAGCCGAGCTAATGGATGCACGTGTAGACATTCAAGGAGTGCGCCATAATTCAATTTCTGAACGTTTATTGGCAGATATGGAATATTTGTATCAGAAATTAGAGAAACGCTTATATACGTTAGAATATGGCGAAATAAGTGACTTGATTATTTTACAAGATGATGCTTTTTCACTGAATCATGAAACAGAAATTGTTGGAACAGTTGATTATCCTGCGATCGATGGGGCATTGGTTATCGCAACAGTTGATGATACAAAACAGAACGCTTATGTGTTTGAAAAAGTGGGTGAAATAAGTGGTTAAAGCAAAACGAATGATGGAAACCGATGAAAATGGCGTGGAACGTCAGTTTTATCCTATTACACATGCATCCGCTGTTCGAGGATTAGAAAAAATTATTGCGGGTCAATCAAAAGTATTATCTGTTAATGGATATACTGGGGCAGTAATTATCACTAAAGCAGATCTAGGCTTAGAAAATGCACTGACAGAACTTCCTTATGCGACAGAAGAAACAGACGGTATTATCACTGCTGAAATGTTTCAACGGTTGTCAAATGGCGAGGGAGGCGTGTACATTCTTCCAATCGCTACCACAGATGAACTGGGCGGAATAAAGGTTGGCCAACTGTTAGAAATTGCAGAAGACGGAACGTTGTCTGCGGTAAAGCAAACAGATCAAAATTTCACCACTGAACTAAAATCGAAACTGGAAGAGTTGAAAGGTTATACTGCTGGAGCGAATATTTCTATTTCAGAAGATGGTGTTATTTCAGCAACTGGTGGTGGCGATGGCGGCGGAGTGAATCAACAATATGTTGACCAAAAAGTTCAAGAAGCCATTGACAGAATACCTGATATTACGTTTGAGAGAGTAGGGGAAGTTGAATGACAGATATTGTTAAAGTAAAACAAGGAGGAACACAGGTATTTCCTCAAACACATTGGAATGCTGTGGAAGGGAAACCAGAAGTATTGAAAGGTGAAAAGGGAGACCCAGGTCCACAAGGTCCAAAAGGAGATAAAGGAGACGTTGGTCCGCAAGGTCCAGCAGGGCAAAATGCAACAACGACAGACGTTGCAACCTCAATAAAAAATGGCTTGATGTCTAAAGAAGATAAAACAAAGCTAGATGGATTGCCAGCAATTACGTTTGAAAAGGTAGGGGAAGTGTAATGACAACAGATATTGTTCAGTTAAAAGAAAAAGGAAAACCAGTCTATCTTAAAACACATACTGCCGCAATTGATGGGCTTGAATCTTATATAAAAAAAATAGATGCGGACAAAGCATATCAAAAAATTACCAAAAAAGAACCGTTGTGGACAGGTGCATGGTATGGCGGAGCTGCAGGAAATGGGCAAGTACCTTCTAAGTCTCTTTCACAGTGTGAGAATGGTTGGATTTTACAATGGCAAGAATATACCAAAGAAGGAGCTTTGAACGGTGCGTGTTATCACTTTTTCTTAGTTCCTAAACAGCATGCGCAGAATCCAGGTTCTGGGGGAGTTATTTTCCTTTTACATGGATACTATACTAATTTAGTACGGAAATATTTATATATTAAGGATACTAAAATTACTGGAAACGACTTAAATGCCTCTTCTAGTGATACGGCTGGTTCAGGCAGTAAAATGTTTGCGTTAAGTGCGATTTATGAATACTAGGAGGAAAGAGAACATGAAAATTTGGATTGATGATATTCAAGGTTATTTAGACGGATATTCCACAATGGAACAACCGAATAAAATTGAACTTGAAGTAGAAAAAGAGCCAACAGATTTTTTTAATTATCGCTGGGACGGAACAAGCTTAATATACGATCCTGATAACGTGCCAGAACCAGAGCCAACGCCACCTACGGAATTGGAACTTTTACAAAAGCAAAATGCGGAATTAATGAAGCAAGTTTCTCAGCAGAATCAAGTTATTCAACAAACACAAAGAATGACTGGCGAATTGATGAAACAAGTCGCTGAACTTACGAAAGGAGCGGAATAAGATGAAAACGAATGCTTTTCCAGGTTTCGATAATATTAAACAGTTGTATGATTGGAATTGTTATACAAAACAAGATTTAGTAGATTACGTGAATATGAATTGCTTAACAAAAGAAGAATATACAAAAATTTGTGGAGAACCGTTTAGCGAAAACTAAGCGGTTCTTATTATTGGAGGAATTGTTTTGTCAAATGAAATTGTTGTCGCTGTGATAGGATTAGTAGGCAGTACAATTGGCGCGTTTATTGGAGTTGTAGCTAGTGCCAATTTGACAGCTTACAGAATTGAACAGCTAGAAAAGAAAGTAGAAAAACATAATGGGGTAATTGAAAGAACCTTTAAATTAGAAGGTCGAATGCAAGAAGCGGAACATGACATAATAGAATTGAAAGGAGCAAAAAAATGATTCTACCAGATAAGTACTACAAAATTATCAAATGGGGCGTGCTAACAGTGCTACCTGCAAGTTCTGTTTTGGTTGCCACGCTAGGTAAAGCTTATGGATGGCAGCAAACAGATATGGCTGTTTTAACTATTAATGCCATAGCAACTTTTTTAGGAGTAGTAACAGGTGTGTCAGCATATAATTTAAAAGACAAGGAGAAATAAAAATGAAAAAGAAAATTTTAGTAGGAGCGCTTGTCGCTCTATTTTTTATGCCTTTAAATGTATTTGCTGCAAAAGGAGACCAAGGCGTTGATTGGGCGATTTATCAAGGCGAACAGGGTCGTTTTGGTTATGCACATGATAAATTCGCTATTGCCCAGATTGGTGGCTACAATGCTAGCGGTATTTATGAACAATACACATATAAAACGCAAGTGGCAAGTGCTATTGCCCAAGGTAAACGTGCGCATACCTATATTTGGTATGACACTTGGGGAAACATGGACATTGCGAAAAAAACAATGGATTACTTTTTGCCACGTATTCAAACGCCTAAAAATTCCATCGTTGCATTAGATTTTGAACATGGAGCGTTGGCTAGTGTTCCAGATGGATATGGAGGATATGTAAGTTCAGATGCCGAAAAAGCAGCAAATACAGAGACAATTTTGTACGGTATGCGCAGAATCAAACAGGCTGGCTATACTCCAATGTATTACAGCTATAAGCCATTTACACTAAATCATGTAAACTATCAACAAATCATCAAAGAGTTTCCTAATTCTTTATGGATTGCTGCGTATCCTATCGATGGTGTGTCACCATATCCATTGTATGCTTATTTCCCAAGCATGGATGGTATTGGTATTTGGCAATTCACATCCGCTTATATTGCAGGTGGTTTAGATGGTAATGTAGATTTAACAGGAATTACGGATAGTGGTTATACAGATACCAATAAACTAGAAACTGAAACTCCAGCAATTGATGCAGGGGAAGAAGTAGAAAATACGCCAAGTTCCGATGTTAAAGTGGGCGACACTGTTAAAGTGAAATTTAGTGTTGATGCTTGGGCAACTGGCGAAGCTATTCCGCAATGGGTAAAAGGAAACAGCTATAAAGTACAAGAAGTAACTGAGAGCAGAGTATTGCTTGAAGGTATCTTGTCATGGATCAGCAAAGGCGATATTGAATTATTGCCAGATGCGGCAACTGTTCCTGATAAACAACCAGAAGCGACTCATGTGGTAAAATATGGCGAAACATTATCAAGTATTGCTTATCAATATGGAACAGACTATCAAACGTTGGCGGCATTAAATGGATTGGCTAATCCAAATCTTATTTATCCTGGTCAAGTTTTGAAAGTCAATGGATCGGCAACAAGTAATGTCTACACGGTTAAATACGGCGATAATTTATCTAGTATTGCAGCCAAACTCGGCACTACTTATCAAGCTTTAGCTGCATTAAACGGATTAGCAAATCCAAATCTTATTTATCCTGGTCAAACATTGAATTATTAATAGCTTTAATATAAAATAAGGATACACTTATTTAAATTTCTCTCGAGTCGCCGTCCCCAAGGCGGCTCTTTTCAGGACCATTAGCTCAGTTGGTTAGAGCAAACGGCTAATGACCATTCGGTTGATGGTTCGAATTTATCATAGTAGTTAAATCTTGTGTATATAGAAAACACCTACTGAAGACGCACAATACTTCCCCAAGTTGTGTATGTTTAGTAGGTGTTTTTAATACAATTGTATATTTGAATTATAAATAAAATACAATTGTTTTGTAAAATGAAAACTTGAATTTAAAAAAAGAAAGCGGTAAAATATGTTTACCAAACTTTTTGTTTTATTACTACCTCTTGTCGCCTTTCCCAAATGAGGCGGTATTTTTTTACATAAAAAATGTTGTAAATGTAACAGATCAGCGAATCGAACACGTATTTATGTTCAGGTTGGAACAAATGAAGGAAATCTTGAAATATGTGAGGAATTGGATGTTAAAAGAAGAGAAAAGAAAGGTGGTTCCTATTGACTATATTTTTTTCAAATGATAAAGTTTAGTTGACTAAATTGTTTAAATTTTAGATAGGGGGTACTAATAATGGCAAAAGCAATTGATGCAGCAAACTATATCATTGAAGAGTGCAATAGAAAAGGGTTTTCGATTAATAATTTGAAATTACAAAAATTATTATATTACTCTGAAGTAGAATGTCTAATTACTAGAAATACTAGCTTGTTTCAAGAAGATATAGAGAAATGGAAATTAGGCCCAGTTGTTCCTGCAGTCTATCATGAATTTAAACATTATGGTGCTAGTAATATTTATGAGACACAACCTGTACTTGTTTTTGATACTAAAAGTAATGATGTCTGGGATTTTAAGTTTGAAGCATTTAACCCTGATAGCCTTAGTATTCAAGAACGTGAATGTATTGATGCAGTAATAGAAAGTTCTGGAGATAAAGATCCATTTGATTTGGTAGAACAAACTCATCAAGAAAATTTATGGAAAGTAGATGAAGCAAGGATTGCTAATGGTGAAAAACATTTAAAATATGATAGATTTGAAATGAAAAGATTCTTTTCACAGGAGGATTAGCGTTGGCTGAAGTCAAAAATGCAGAGACTGTACTAGTAGAACAGGTTTTTCAACTAACAACAGAAGATTTAAAAGACACCCATAAATTTAATAATCTTAAGACTTTAATATTTCGATTTGACTCACAAAATGGCGAAAATATGCCATATCCGCAAATAACTGAATATATATATGTTCATGAAGAATACAATATAGAAAGTTTAAAAGAATTAATAGATTATGTATCTAATTCAAAGGATTGTGAAGAGATAGCACAATTCTTTTCTAAATTCATTAAACAAGCAGAATTAGCTGTTACTCAAAAACGACATTTTGAAAATCAAATAAAAAATGCCAATGAAAAATTAGCTAATATTGAAAAAACTGTAAAATCTGCTAATGAAGAATTTAATGATATAAGAAAAAATGTTTATACAGATTTTATATCCATCTTAGGGATATTTTCTGCATTATTGTTTGGACTATTTGTAGGATTTGATGCTTTTAAATCAATTATTGAAGGAATAACTTCTAATGCAAAAATATCAAGAGTCGTTATTTTAGGATCATTAATGTTAATGGGACTTTTAGCGCTAACATTTGTTTTGTTAAATGGTATAGCGATGTTAACAAACAAAACATTTAAAAATTGTTGTGAAGAAAAACATTGTAAACATAATCTATATCAAATGTATCCTGTTTTTACATTAAGCTTGTTAGCTTTAATTATAGTTATGCTAGCAGCATCTGTGGTTATGATTGCCAATTATTATGGTTTATTATATGAGTATCCTATGATGATAGGTGTAGGGATTGGAATTGTTATAATAGCTTTGTTTATCTTATCCTATTGTCTTGGATTGATAAGATTTCCTGATAATAAAAAATGATTTACATTAAAAACTATTCCTTTTTCAAGGAATAGTTTTTTGTATTTTCCGCACACACATTTTCCGCACACACATTTTCACCACAACTAGTTGCCTTTTTTGATTATACCTACCATAAACAGCAAGCTCTGTGCCATCAGGTAACATGAGTAATTCATCCGCCAATTCTTTTTTAGAAATAATGCAATCGATAGTCTCTTTTTGAGTCTGTAAAGAAAAGCGGACTAACATTTCTGGATAAGTAGTTAATACCTTGATTTTATGAATTGATCCTACATGATTGGGTTTCATATAAATCAACTCCTTGATAGTAGTTAACTATATTATATTAAGATTATTTTTATTCTTCTAAGTATGAAATGACCATACTTTGACCATACTCTTTAAGAAAATATAGGAACTATCAGAACATAGAATTTAATACAAATGCCTATTTTATAAGTGTTGAAGAAAGTTAGGGATTATTAGAAAAATTAAATCTTAAAGTATCAGTTTATCCAGTAGCTAACTAATACGATTAAAAAGCTGAATCTGCGGATTCAGCTTTTTTTGTCTTGCATAAAGGGTTAGCCGGAAAATAAAGAAACATCTCAAAATAAAAAAAATCTCACATTGGGTTTAACTGCTTGTCTGACAAGGTTAATTGATGATATATTTAATGTAATAACAAGCATGTTATAAAATAATTGAGTCAAAAGAAAGAAGGGTATTATGCAGAAGAATTTTAGTGTAGTAAAGAAGTACGTGAATTTGATTTTGGATATTGTATTAGGGATTTTAGGAGTTTTCTTATTAGTATTTATGGCTAGTTATTTAGTTGACCTCGCTACATATCTCATGAAGCCAATGACGCCGGATAATTTTTCAGTTATCATGCAAGAAATTATTTCATTCTTTATGTTATTTGAGTTTATTATGATGATTCTTCGCTATATTCAAGAAGGACACCATATTCCGATTCGTTATTTGATTTTAATTTGTTTAACCGCAATTTTACGTCAATTAATGGTTGCACATGGCGATGGCTTGCAGACTTTATTGTTATCTTTATCAATTCTTTTACTAGTGGTTGTGCTATTTATTCTCGGGTTAAATGGCAGCAAATTTTATACGCTAGGAAAAGCGAAAGTAGAAGAAGATCACGAGCAAGATTTTCATCATTAATCGAACATAATCAAAGACCGTCCAACGTGAGAATTTTTCTCTAACGTGGGGCGGTCTTTTTAATGCATAGTTAAATAGTTAACTCAATCAGTTCAATCGTTGGTAAGACACCAAAGCGTGCGCTGATTTTAGTGGTTCCGATTCCTGGGTGAACAATTAGCGGCGTTTCATCTTCTAAATGATAAAGCCCATGTGTATATTTTTTAGCAAGCTGATTTTTGTAAGTGAAAAAAGGCAAGCGAATCTGTCCGCCGTGACTATGTCCTGCTAAAATGAGGTCAATGTTTTTGTTGACTGCTGAGTCTGCGACATCTGGCTCATGGGTTAGTAGCAGAGTGGGCGTTCCAGTAGGGCGGTTGACTAAAGCCGCAGCTAAGTCGGTTTGTCCATATAACGAATCTTCTAAACCAGCGACGTACAAGGAGATGTGGTGTGAGACAGGCAGTAATTTGCCCGTGTTTTTTAGTACGGTAAAGTCGGCAGCTTCTAAGATTGTTTCGTAAAAATTGGTATCTAACCCGCTATACTCGTGGTTGCCATAAATAGCGAATTTGCCATAAGGGGCGTTAATTTTACGGAAAAGTTGACTCACTTCATCCTGAATTTCGATACCGAAACGGGCATAATCATCAAATAAGTCTCCTGTAAAAACGACTATGTCTGGTTGTAATGTATTTGTTTTTTCAACAATCTGTTTTAAGGCCTTCACAGAATAATTCTTTTTTAAATGAATATCAGAGAGTTGAACAATCCGTAAGGTTTTCCCTGATTCTGTTACTTTAATTTGATTTTTGTGTATGACTAAGCATTTAGGTTCAATAAAAAAACTATAGCTTAAAATGCCGATAATAATGAAAAATAGTGCCAGAAATAAATAAACGTTCATAATTTCCTCCTTGAAGTCGCTAAATTAGTTTACTACAAAAGTGTTAAGCAAAAAATAAGGAAAGGTAAAATTTTCAGTAAACTTTCTCGATGAAGTTTTTTGGTGATTCATGCTTTTCTGAAGCAAATTTGCTATAATGAAAAATGAGAAAAAAGAAAGAAGGTCGAACCAATGATGGCAAGAGTCGAAAAGTTACGGGAGTTAATGAAAGAAAATAATTTACAAGGATTTTTAGTGACAAGTCCGTATAATTTACGTTATTTAACCAATTTTACTGGGACAACAGGCTTGGCAATGATTACATTAGATAAAGCTTTTTTTGTAACGGATTTTCGTTATACGGAACAAGCTGCGGAACAAGCAACTGGTTTTACTATCGTTAAAAACACAGGACATATTTTTGACGAAGTAGCAGATTTAGCTGAACGTTTGCAATTAGATAATTTAGCTTTTGAAGAAACGCAAGTTAGTTTCGCTGATTATAGCTTATTGGAAGAAATTTTACCATGTGAATTAGTTCCTGTAATGGGTTTGATTGAAGAATTAAGAGAAGTGAAAGATGAAGAAGAAGTAGCGATTATTGAAAAAGCGTGTGCCATCGCGGATCAAGGATTTGCCTTTGTCTTAGAGATGATTAAACCTGGAATGACAGAGATTGAAGTGGCTAATCAATTAGATTTCTTCATGCGTTCAAAAGGAGCCAGTGGTGTTTCTTTTGAGACAATTGTGGCCAGCGGTCTACGTTCAGCGATGCCACATGGCGTTGCTAGCCATAAAGTCATCGAAAAAGGTGAGTTAATCACTTTAGATTTCGGTTGTTATTATGAAGGCTATGTTTCTGATATGACACGGACATTCGCTATTGGTAGTATTCAGCCAAAACTAAAAGAAATTTATGATATTGTTTTAGAAGCACAATTAAAAGTGTTAGCAGAAGCTAAACCTGGGTTGACGGGCATTCAATTAGATGCGATTGCACGGGATCATATTGCTTCCTATGGCTATGGCGATGCGTTTGGCCACAGTACTGGTCATGGCATTGGATTAGAAATTCATGAAGGGCCAAATGTTTCATTCCGAGCAGATAAACAGTTTGTACCAGGGAATGTGATTACGGACGAACCTGGAATTTATTTGCCAGGAATTGGTGGCGTGCGTATTGAGGACGATTTATTAATTACTGCTGAAGGTAATCGTGTATTAACACACGCGCCAAAAGAATTAATCATTTTATAAAGGTTGGGAGAACATGGATATCCAAGAGTATCAGCGGTTTATTAGCGCGTTTTATAAAAAACGTACCTGGTATCAATATGATCCGTTTATTCGTTCCAACTTTTTAACAGAAGAAGTCGGCGAAGTGTGTCGAGCCATTCGGACAATTGAAATTGGCCGTGATCGACCGGATGAAACAGTTTTGGCGGATGAAGAGAATCTGGAAAACTTAACGGAAGAGTTAGGCGATGTGTTGGATAATTTATTTATTCTAGCGGATAAATATGACATCTCTTTAGAAATGATTATGCAAAAGCATCGGACGAAACTAATGGAACGTTATCCTGAAGAATAAAGACGTAAAAATAAGAAAGCCAAAATTACTTGGTCTTTCTTATTTTTACGTCTAAAGGCTTGAATTAGAAATTTATGACAAGAAATTATCTGTTCTTTTAGTCAGAACTTAGCTTTTCTGGTAGCGAAATAGGCTAATTAATGATAAACTAAGAACGAGTATTGATAAGCAAAATTTGGACGTTCTTTCACAACTAACTGAAGAAACCAGTGTTGTTTTAATTTTTAAGAATCATCCGTTGCTTAAAAGAGAATCCTTAAGAGACTTAGTGATTCATCAAATAAATCGTTTATTTAACGATTTTGTGCGTAATAGATAAGGAGGACAACCAAATGTCAGAAGAAAAAAATCTTGTAATCAATGCAAACGATTCTTTAGGAGAAATCGTGATCGCTCCTGAAGTCATTGAAGTAATTATCGGAATCGCTGCTTCAAAAGTAGAGGGCGTTTATGGGATGCGTGGCACGTTTGCCAATAATGTGAATGAATTATTAGGCCGTGCAGCACACGGCAAAGGTGTATATTTACGAACAGAAGAAGAAGGCTTAAAAGTCGATATCTATTGTTACTTGAACTACGGTGTTTCTGTGCCAAAAGTTGCATTAGAAATGCAAGACCGTGTGAAACAACAAGTCTTATTTATGACAGATATTGATTTAGTTGAAGTGAATATTCATGTTGTAGCGGTAGTACCTGAAAAAATCCCTCAACCAGACTTAAATGAATTATTCCCAGAAGATGAAGATGGAGAAGAGAATGAGTAAAACAGAATTAACCCGTCACGAGATTCGTGAAAAAGCGCTCCAAGCCCTTTTTCCTTTAGATTTTAATGCTGATTTAACCAAACAAGATGCCATTGATTATGCATTGGCTTATGATAATCGGGAAATCGTCAGTGAAGATGGCGAAGACCTAGTCCCTACGTATTTAGATTTACTTGTCGGCGGTGTGTGTAGCCGCAAAGCAGAACTAGACGAAGTGATTACGAACCATTTAGGTAATAACTGGTCTATGCAACGCTTAGCAAAAATAGATATTGTTATTTTACGTTTAGCTATTTTTGAAATGCTATACGTTTCAGATGTGCCAAACATTGTGGCATTAAATGAAGCCGTTGAGTTAAGTAAAAAATACAGCGACGACCGTTCACGTAAATTTGTTAATGGTGTGTTATCAAATGTAATGAAAGAAATTGATTCAGAGGCGTAAGCTCTGAATCTTTTTTTACTATCTAACTGGTGTTAAGATACTGGGTTATATGCTAAAATAAATACTATTAAAGAAGTAAAGAAACAATAGAGGGAGCGAAGGAATGAGTACAGTAATTAACGGTCGTGAATTAGCAGATCAAATGCAAGCAGAGATTCAAAAAGATGTAGAAAAGATGACACAACAAGGCATCCAACCAGGATTAGTTGTTTTATTAGTTGGGGAAAATCCTGCCAGCCAAACGTATGTGAGAAATAAAGAACGTGCAGCAGCCAAAATTGGCATTCTGTCAAAGGTCGAAAAACTGCCAGAAACTATTTCAGAAGAAGAATTATTGGCTGAGATTGACAAATATAATCAAGATTCACGCTTTCATGGCATTCTTGTACAACTACCTTTGCCAAAACATATTGATGAAGAAAAGATTTTATTAGCGATTGATCCCAAAAAAGATGTAGATGGGTTCCATCCAATGAATTTAGGCCGTTTGTTTGTAGGCAAACCTGAAATGATTCCTTGCACGCCGTATGGAATTATGAAGATGTTTGAAGCTTATGATATTGATTTAACAGGTAAACGTGCGGTGATTATTGGTCGAAGCAATATTGTTGGCAAGCCAATGGCACAATTATTGTTAATGAAAAATGCGACCGTGACGATTGCCCATTCTAAAACTGAACATTTAGCAGAAGTTGCAAAAGAAGCGGATATTTTAGTTGTAGCAATTGGACGCGGGCATTTTGTCACCAAAGAGTTCGTGAAACCAGGTGCGGTAGTGATTGATGTGGGTATGAATCGCAATCAAGAAGGAAAACTGATTGGTGATGTAGCATTCGATGAAGTTTCTGAAATTGCAAGCTATATCACACCAGTTCCCAAAGGTGTTGGCCCAATGACGATTACCATGTTAATATATCAAACAGTCGAGGCAGCAAAAAAACAAAAGTAAGGTGAAAAAATGACGCAACAGTATTTAACAGTAACAGCCTTAACGAAGTATTTAAAACGTAAATTTGATGCAGACCCTTACTTAGGACGTGTCTATTTAACAGGTGAAATTTCGAACTTTCGCTTCCGAGCGAACGCGCATCAGTACTTCAGTTTAAAAGATGACCATGCGAAGATTTCTGCAATTATGTTTAAATCAGCCTTTCAAAAATTGAAGTTTCAACCAAAAGAAGGCATGAAAGTCATGGTGGTGGGGCGGATTTCGCTTTATGAAAACAGCGGCTCCTATCAAATTTATATTGAACATATGGAACCAGATGGTGTAGGTGCACTTTATCAAGCATTGGCAGAATTAAGAGAAAAACTAGGAAAAGAAGGACTTTTTGAAGGGCCTAAACAACAGTTGCCTCGTTATCCCAAACGAATCGCTGTGGTTACAAGTCCTAGTGGTGCTGTCATTCGGGATATCATTACGACAGTCAAAAGACGCTACCCAATTGCACAACTGGTCCTTTTTCCAACCTTGGTCCAAGGCGAGCAGGCGGCGGATGACATTGTGCGGAACATTCAGCGAGCCGATGCGCAAGGCGATTTTGATACGATGATCATCGGCCGTGGCGGTGGTTCAATCGAGGATTTATGGCCATTTAATGAAGAAAAAGTGGCTCGAGCCATTCATGCTGCCACCACACCGATTATTTCATCGGTTGGTCACGAAACAGATGTGACAATTGCCGATATGGTAGCAGATGTTCGTGCAGCAACGCCAACGGCAGCAGCGGAACTAGCGGTACCAGTTTTAAATGAAGAACTATTAAGAATTAGTGAACGGCGTAGTCGTTTAGAACAAAGCTTTTTATATCTCTTACAACAACGAACAGAACGTTTCCAACGACTACAAAATTCTTATGTGTTTAAGCAACCTGAGCGACTTTATGAAGGTCAAACGATTAAATTAGATCGAATGACGCAACGTCTTTTCCAAGCAATGACAACAATTCATCACCAAAAACAACGTCAAGCCCAAGGAATTATCGCTCAATTGCAACAACAGACACCAAAGGGACAATTAAGAGAAAGTCAGCAACAATTGGCATTTTTACAACGAAACTTGCAAACACAAATGACACAATTGTTCCTAAACAAACAAAAGCAATTCACGTCTGCTGTTCAACAATTAGACTTACTCAGCCCACTCAAAATTATGGGTCGAGGATATAGTTATACTACAAAAGAGGACCGTGTCGTTAAAACTGTTACCGAGTTACAGCCAGCAGATCAATTAACGATTCATTATGCTGACGGTGCAGTTCAAGCAAACGTCGAAACAATAACAGCGAAAAAAGAGGAGTTTTAAAATGCCAGCAAAAGAAAAAACGTTTGAAGAATCATTAAATGCCTTAGAAGAAATCGTTCAGCGCTTAGAACGAGGAGATGTTCCTTTGGAAGAAGCCTTAGCTGCCTTTCAAGAGGGCATGGCATTAAGTAAACAATGTCAAGATACATTGGAAAAAGCGGAAAAAACTTTAACGAAAATGATGACAGAAAACAATGAAGAAATTGTTTTTGAAGAGAGCGAGGAAGCGTAATGACGAATTTTAGTCAACAGCATTTACCGTTGGTTGAAAAAGTCATGGTCGATTTTATCGCAGAATATACTGAAAATGAGCGTTTGAAAGAAGCAATGCTCTACTCAATACACGCAGGTGGCAAACGATTACGCCCGCTATTAGTGTTAACAACAGTGGCCGCTTTTCAAAAAGAGATGGAAACACAAGACTATCAAGTGGCTGCCTCTTTAGAGATGATTCATACGTATTCATTAATTCATGATGATTTACCAGCAATGGACGATGATGATTTACGTCGTGGCAAACCAACCAATCATAAAGTGTTTGGTGAAGCGACTGCCATTTTAGCAGGGGACGGCTTATTAACAGGTGCATTTCAGTTGCTTTCTTTGAGTCAATTAGGCTTAAGTGAAAAAGTTTTACTGATGCAACAACTGGCAAAGGCAGCGGGAAATCAAGGCATGGTTGCCGGCCAAATGGGTGATATTGAAGGAGAAAAAGTCAGCTTGACTTTAGAAGAGTTAGCGGCTGTTCATGAAAAGAAAACCGGAGCGCTAATTGAATTCGCCTTAATTGCTGGGGGCGTATTAGCCAATCAAACAGAAGAAGTCATTGGTTTACTGACACAGTTTGCGCATCACTATGGCTTGGCTTTTCAAATTCGTGATGACTTATTAGATGCCACAAGTACAGAAGCAGATTTAGGTAAAAAAGTAGGCCGAGATGAAGCGTTGAATAAAAGTACGTATCCAGCTCTTCTAGGGATTGCTGGCGCGAAAGATGCGCTAACACATCAATTAGCAGAAGGCAGCGCTGTTTTAGAAAAAATCAAAGCAAATGTTCCCAACTTTTCAGAAGAACATTTAGCAAACTTGTTAACTCAGTTACAATTGAGATAGAAAGAAGGCACTTATGAAAAAAGAACGCGTCGATGTCTTGGCGTTTAATCAAGGACTATTTGAAACACGAGAAAAAGCCAAACGCAGCGTGATGGCTGGTTTGGTTTACAATGATAAAAATGAACGTTTAGATAAACCAGGGGAAAAAATTTCTGTGGAGACACCCTTACATACTAAGGGCCAAGTAATGCCTTATGTTTCTCGTGGGGGCTTAAAACTAGAGAAGGCACTAAATGTTTTTGCAATCAACGTTCAAGGCAAAACAATGCTAGATATTGGCTCCTCCACAGGTGGTTTTACCGATGTCGCTTTACAAAATGGGGCTCGTTTGAGTTACGCTTTAGATGTTGGCTATAACCAACTAGCATGGAAAATTCGGCAAGATGAACGCGTGGTGGTAATGGAACGTACCAATTTTCGCTATAGTAAACCTGAAGATTTCACCGAAGGGGTGCCGGATATTGCAACGATTGATGTTTCCTTTATTTCATTACGCTTAATTTTGCCACCTCTCCATGATATTTTGAAAAAAGGTGGTAGTGTGGTGGCGTTAATTAAGCCACAATTCGAAGCTGGCAAAGAGTTTGTTGGGAAAAAAGGAATCGTGCGTGATCCAGAAACCCATCAAATGGTTGTGGAGGAAATTACACGCTTTGCCATGAATAATGGTTATGATGTGAAAAACTTGGATTTTTCACCAATCACTGGTGGCGAAGGAAACATTGAATTTTTGGCACATTTAGTTTCTGTTGAGGGAGAAGGATCCTATCAAGCGACAGAATCCATTGAAGAAGTTGTCGCGCATGCGCATCAAAAATTAGCGGAATGATGAGAAAAGTTAGAAGAAAGAAGTGGACGCCTACGGGTGAAAGCTTCTTTTTTGTATAAATCTAGTAATTCATCTTTTAAAATGCATAAAAATAAGCTATGATGAGGGCAAGAGTAAACTGAAAAGGAGAGCGGCGCCATGAGAAAGCAAGATAGACACCGTTTAATTACACGTTTATTGACTGAAAAAAATATTCAAAAGCAAGAAGATTTTGTCAACTACTTACAAGAAAAGGGCGTAGCTGTAACACAAGCAACAATTTCTCGCGACATTAAAGATATGAAACTGATCAAAGTTCCATCTGCAGAAGGGGGTTATCGATATAGCCTTCCATTAGAAACACAAGCTAATACGAGTGCTAAACTTGCAAAGCTTTTAAAAGATGCCTTTGTAGCTGCAGAACAAATGGAAAAATATGTCGTATTACGAACCATTCCTGGCAATGCGGCGGCGTGTGGTAGTTTAATCGAAAAGAATTACCAAGAGAAACTTTTTGCCGTCATCAACGATGATGATAGTGTTCTCATGATTGCACGAACTGAGGAGGCGGCAGAAAAACTTCATAAAGAGCTGTTAAGCTATCTATAAAGAATGAGGTGAACAAGATGTTACAAGAACTTTCCGTGAGAAATTTTGCGATTATCTCTTCGTTACAATTAGAGTTTCAAATGGGTATGACCGTTTTAACGGGAGAAACGGGTGCGGGGAAATCCATCATTATTGATGCAATGGGATTACTCACAGGCGGACGCGGCTCCAGTGATTATATTCGTCAAGGAGCAAATAAATGCACCTTAGAAGGACTTTTTTCAATGCCGAAAAGTCAAGAATTAAAGCAATTATTAGAAGAATTAGGTATTGAAACAGAAGAAGATTCTTTAGTGATTCAACGAGATATTTCCGCTTCTGGTAAAAATGTTTGCCGTGTCAACGGACGAATTGTCAACATTACTAATTTAAAAAGAATTGGGGAATATTTAGTAGATATTCATGGCCAAAATGAACATCAAGAATTGATGCAAAGTGAACGCCATATTGATATGTTAGATGAATTTGGTGGGAAAAAACTTTTAGCAGTCAAAGAAAAATATACACGGGCATATCAAGAGTATCGCGCACTCGAAGCCAAAGTCAGAAAGCGACAAAAAAATGAAAAAGAGTTTGCCCAAAGAATGGACATGCTTCATTTTCAAAGTGATGAAATTGCTAGTGCCCAGTTGGTCGCTGGCGAAGAAGAACAATTGCTAGAAGAACGCAATAAACTGAACAATTTTCAAAAGATTGCTGATGCACTGACGATTAGTTATGCCGCACTAAATGGTGAAGACGATAGTAGTTTGGATAAAATCGGAACAAGTATGAATGAACTCGCTTCGATTGAATCCCTTGATCCAGAATATAAATCATTGTCAGATACTGTTCAAAATGCTTACTACTTACTACAAGAAGCTAGTGGAGATCTTTCTAGGTTGATTGATGGCTTAGAACTAGATGAAGGCCGCTTGAATGAAGTAGAAAATCGTTTGGAATTAATCCGTCAAATGAAACGTAAATATGGTGATTCGATCGAAACGATTTTATCTTACTATGAAGAAATCACCAAAGAGTTAGCAGAGGCTGATTTTTTGGAAGGTGGTACAGGTGACTTAGAAGCGTTGCTTGCAGAGAAACAACAAGCGGCTCATCAACAAGCGTTAGCTTTACGAAAAGAACGAAAGCGCCTAGCCAAAGAGCTTGAACAACAAATTTTAACCGAATTAAAAGAACTATATTTGGAGCGAACTGAATTTGAAGTCCGCTTTACAGAACTTGAGCATTTACAAGAAAATGGCTTAGACGGAGTAGAATTTTATATTACTACTAACCCAGGGGAACCATTAAAACCGTTAGTTCGGGTGGCTTCTGGCGGAGAACTTTCGCGAGTGATGCTGGCTATGAAAACAATCTTTTCTCAAACACAAGGGATCACTAGTATTGTTTTTGATGAAGTGGATACAGGAGTCAGTGGCCGAGTAGCACAGGCGATTGCCGATAAAATTTATCAAATTTCAGAAAATTCGCAGGTGTTGTGTATCACGCACTTGCCCCAAGTGGCGGCCGTTGCCAATGAACATTATTTTATTGAAAAAGAAATCGTGGCGGGTCGGACAGAAACAAGCGTCCGAATTTTATCTGAAAAAGAGCGAGTAAACGAAATTGCGCGTATGCTCGCAGGAAGTGAAATTACGAAATTAACCATTGAACATGCACAAGAGCTGTTGGCGATGGCGAAAAAATAGCCGCTCTATTTGAGCAAGTAAAAAAACAGCCCCTTCAATTGATAGAATGTAGTGACCCCAAAAAGTTAGACTTTTTATAGAGTGGATTTTTCCACTCTATTTTTATGCAGTTTTTTGATTGAATTGTCGAAATTCTACTGGGCTTTTCCAGTTAAGTTTTTCTTTGATTCGGTGATGATTGTAATAATAAATGTAGTTCTCAATTGCTTCTCTCAATTCATTTTGACTTTGATAGATTTTTCCATAGTACACTTCTTGTTTTAGGATACTGAAGAAATTCTCCATAGGAGAATTATCTAAACAGGTTCCTTTTCGAGACATACTTTGAAAGATATTATTGTCCTTTAATGTTTGTATATAGACATTCATTTGATAAGCCCAGCCTTGATCAGAGTGAAAGGTGCGCCGATAGGGACAATCATTTGTTTGAGAAATTGCTTCTTTCAGACCTTCCATAACTGTTTTACCATTTGGTTGAGTAGAAAGGCTATAGCTTAGAATTTCACTATTATACATATCCATAAATGGATCTAAGTATAGTTTTTTCTGACGAAAGATGCCTGCGTTATCTGCTTCAAAGTACTTAAATTCAGTTGTATCAGTTGTAATTTTTTGATGAGGAACAGAGGTTTTAAATCGGCGACGAATCAAATTTTTAGCGATTTTACTAACGGTTCCTTTATAGGAATTATATTTTCTGGATTTCTTAGTAAAAGCTTTGACTTGTAACTTTAACTTTTGTATTAATCGCTGGACTTTCTTTTTATTCACTTGAAATCCACGTCGTTTCAATTCTTGGGTCATCCTTCTATAGCCATAATGTTGATGTTTTTTACGAATCGCTTGAATTTCTTCTTCGATGATTTGTGTTGAAGCTGTTCTGTCGAGGCGTTTTTGCCAGTACATGTAAGTAGATTTTGGAAACCTTAGGGTTTCCAAAATATCTTTTAATCGAAAGTGTCTTCGGAGACTGTGAATGATTCGTGCGATTCGTTCATTTTTTGTTCGTCCTCTAAACGCAGTCTCCTCAATTCTTTTAAATAGGCATTCTCAATTTTTAACATTCTATTTTCTTTTTCTAGTTTCTCTACTTGAGATCGTTCACTTGGTAGTGGTTGGGGTTCATTTCGTTTCTTTTTAGACATGGTAGGTGGACGTCCTTTCTGTTTAGAGAGTCCCTCTATACCAAACTTCTGATACGTTCTAAGCCAATTCGCAATCAATGATTGATTGTTCATTTTTAGAAGATTAGCTACTTCTTGATAGGACAACTCTGTTGTTAAATATAACTCTATCGCATCTAGCTTAAATTGAACAGAGTAATTCTTATTTTTTCGACTGCGAAGTAGGCCTTCTTCACCAAGTTCTTTATAGGCATTTATCCATTTGCTTATTTGAGAACTATCTTTAAACCCATACTTCTTTGCGAGAAACCTTAGACCTCCTTGACCAGATAAGTAGTCATGAACAAGTTTAAGTTTAAATTCAAAACTGTATTTTGCCATACAAAAAAACCTCCAAAAGTTAGATTTCTAGGTCTAACTTTTGGGGGTCGGCTCAGAAAGGGCTGTTTTTTTACTTTTAATGTGTGAAGAAGTTCTCCAGTTTAAAGACTAAGAATCGCTGTTAAAACAGTTGAACCTACAATTGCGATCAGCATTAGCCAAACCACGACTTTCGTGATTTTTGAAAAGCGACTTTGTTCTTTGTCGTTCATAAATGACACGTCCTTTTTAATTTCTGCTAATAGTGTACAACCTTTTCCTGAAAACAGCAACCTAAAGTTATAAGAGATTCTTTTTCTTTAAAATTCGAATACTAATTATGCAGATTAAGGTAGTGATGGCAAAAATAATCCAAAAGGAATATTCATGCTCTGCAAAAGGGAGTTTCACATTCATGCCGTAAATTCCTCCGATGATGGTTGGAATGGTCAGGACAATTGTTAAGGATGTTAAAATTTTCATGACATTATTTAAGTTATTTGAAACGATTGCTGAAAAAGTATTACTAATGTTATCAACTAATTTTAGTTGTATTTTAGTCGTATTCAGTCCTTGTTCTAGTTCAATCAGAATATCCCTTAAAAATGGCAAATGTTTTTCTGGATGATTAAAAATTTCAGCGCTATATAAACGTTTTAATACTTTTAAATTATCCGTTAAAGCTGCTTCAAAATAAACTAGACTTTTTTGAATGTCCATAATCTGATACAATTGACTATTTTCTGTGGCTACTTGGAGCTCTCCTTCAAGTTTGTTGGTTTGTTGGATAAGTGCTTGTAAGTTTTTATTGAAGGAAAGGGCCATCTTCCATGAAAGGGCTAAAATTAAGGCCTTCTCAATAGAAAGATCTTGATGGGTGAACGCCTCTTTTTGAATCCCATGAACGATGTCGTTAGGCCCATTGCTAACAGTAATTAGTTTGTTATCGATGGTTGCGATTAAAGCAATCGGCACCGTTTCTACTTGCAGATAGCCACTAGGACTGATACTAGCTTTGGGATAACGAAATAAAAGTAACGTAGGCGTTTGTAATTTTTCGTGGCGGAAACCTTCCACTCGAGCATTTTCTTCATCATCTAAAACGCCGGTAAGATAATCTGTTGGTAAGTGGTATTGATTGACGAGACGCTCGATTTCTTCTTCTGTAGGAGATTCTACCGAAATCCAACTTAGGGCTTCATCGTCTGGTGAACAAGGTTCAAAATAGTCATTTTTCAATAATAAATAATTAATCAAAAGATTCACCCCGAATCAACATTTTTTGTTCTAAATCCATTATAATAGAAGTATGACACAATACGAGAAGAAAAGCTTATAAAAAACATTCAAAAATAAGTGGCCGCGATAGGTGAGGCCTCGTTTTGAAAATGGTTTGATAAGTAATCCGTTGTTTATATGAAAAAGCAAGCAAAAAGGGCTTTTAGCACATATATTTAAACGAAATGAAACATCTGTGTAACGTTGATGAAGTATAGTTATAGCAGGTGGAATGAAAGGATTTGTTGAGAGAATGGTGTCGTTTTCGGCAATAATGTTATTTTGGTATATTTTTCCGGTAATTGTGCTCTTTGCGTGCAATTTTCTCGTGTCCACTTTTTCCCTAACGGAACGTTGGAAAATAAAAGCACCGGATTTGGCCATTCCGTTTTTATTCATAGGGATCCATGAGTTATCCAAAGATAGTTATGATGAATCGATTATGCCGTATTTTGTGATTTCTATTTTGTTATTAGGAGTCGCTGTTGCCCTGTTTCAAGCTTATTATTATGGAGAGATTTTATATAGACGATATTTCAAGATGTTTTGGCGGTTGACGTTTTTACTAACGTTTGTGTTGTATGTGTTGCTTATCTTGCTAAATATCAGTCATTATCTACTGTAATAAAGCGTGGAGACAATAGGGGAAATACGCTGTGGGAAAATGTCCCCCACAACTCCCCACTCCGTGGGGTTTTTTTGTTATTTGTGGGGTTATTTTATAAAAAACATAGTAAAAACCTTGTTATAATAACATTTTTTGTTGGGTGATGCTTGTTACATAAAACCCTGTAAATATTACAGAAATTTTAAATAACAGTTAAAAAATAGAAGTTTTTAGATTTATAGTGGTAGAAAGTGGTGGGATGTGGTAGACTTGTTCTATCAAGTGGAAAAGCGGGTGTATTGGCTATGTTTATGGGTGAATACCAACATAATATCGATGCCAAAGGCCGCCTAATCGTTCCATCAAAGTTTCGTGAGGAACTTGGTGAAAAATTTGTGGTAACGAGAGGGATGGATGGCTGTTTATTTGGTTATCCTTTAAATGAATGGTCACAACTTGAAGCAAAACTTCAAGAAATGCCCTTAGCTAAGAAAGATGCACGTACCTTTGTACGATTCTTTTATTCCGCTGCAACAGAATGTGAGATTGATAAGCAAGGTCGTATCAATATTCCGGCGAATTTACGAACACATGCCAGTTTAGAAAAAGGCTGTGTTGTTATCGGCGTCTCTAACCGAATTGAAATTTGGAGTGACGAACGTTGGCATGCATTCTCTGATGAAGCTGAAGAAAACTTTGATGAATTAGCAGAAACAATGATTGATTTTGGATTTTAGGAATGAGGCAAATGATGACTGAAGAATTTCGCCATTACACTGTTCTTTTAAAAGAAACAGTGGATGGATTACAAGTGAAGCCGGATGGCGTATACGTAGATTGCACACTCGGTGGTGCCGGACATAGTGAATACTTACTGACACAATTGAATGAGCACGGTCATTTATATGCCTTTGATCAAGACCAAAAAGCGTTGGCACATGCTAAGACTCGTTTGCAGAAATATGTAGACAAAGGTCAAGTGACCTTCATCAAATCAAATTTTAGAAATATTAAAGAAGAATTGGCAGAACACGGGGTGTTCCATGTTGATGGGATTCTATACGATCTAGGTGTTTCTTCACCACAATTAGATGAAGCGGAACGTGGTTTTAGCTATCATCAAGACGCACCCTTAGATATGCGCATGGATCAAGACGCACCCTTGACGGCTCGCGAAGTGGTGAATACGTATAGCTATAGTGAGTTAGTAAAAATTTTCTTTCGTTATGGGGAAGAGAAATTTTCGAAACAGATTGCTCGAGAAATTGAACGTGTTCGTGAAAAGCAGCCAATTGAAACAACAGGTGAACTTGTTGAGATTATTAAGACGGCGATTCCAGCTCCAGCAAGACGCAAAGGTGGACATCCTGCAAAACGAATTTTCCAAGCAATTCGCATTGCCGTTAATGATGAATTAGGGGCAGTTGAAGAGTCGCTAGAACAAGCAATTGATTTGCTAGCGAAAAATGGCAGAATCAGTGTGATTACGTTCCATTCGTTAGAAGATCGTATTGTTAAAACAATGTTTAAAGAATACAGTACGGTACAAGATTTGCCACCAGGCATTCCAGTGGTACCAGAAGAATTTCAACCAGAATTAAAAGTAATTACCAGAAAACCAATTTTACCAAGTGACAGTGAGTTATCTGAGAATAATCGTTCACGAAGTGCGAAGTTACGCATTGCCGAAAAAATAAAATCTAGATAGAGAGAGGGGTAGACACATGGCTGAATTGAAGAAAGTAAATGATTTCCATTATGAAGCACCAGAAATGGATCAGCCAACTGTGGCAACAGAGCAAGACAGAAAAATGCAAGAGGAAACACTACCTGTCCCCACTCTATTACCCAAAAAGAAACTAAAAAATGTCTCTTTACTAGAAAAATTAATCGGTGTTGTATTAGTTTGTGCAACGATTGGTATTGCAATTGCGACAATTCAAGTAAGAACGACAATTGTCCAAACCATGAACGATATTACAGAAACACAAGCAGTCATTAAAGAAAAGGAAGATAACGCTTTGAAATTGGAACAAGAAAGAAGCGAACTTTCTAAATCAGATCGAATCAAAGATGTCGCTAAAAAACAAGGACTAGAAAATAACGGCGACAATGTTAGGACTGTTAAATAATGAGTAAAAGACATAAATTTAAACAATTCATGAAAAAGAAAAACTTAAATCCGATGAACAATCGTAAAAAAGTAGGCATCATTTTATTCGCTACGAGTATTGGATTGTTCTTTTTATTTGCCTTTAGAACGACATACATTGTGGCAACAGGCAAAGTAGCCGGTGTATCACTAAAGGAAAAAACAGCTTCTCTATATGAAGGAAGCCAAGTGGTAAAAGCTAAGCGAGGATCAATTTTAGATCGATATGGTAATCCAATTGCAGAAGATGCTACTTCCTATTCGTTATATGTCGTATTATCAAAAAAATATACGGGACAAAATAATGAAAAGCTATATGCGGAGAAAAAAGACTTCGATGATATTGCTGAAATTTTAGCGAAATATACCAAACTAGACAAAAAAACAGCATTGAAATACTTGAATAATGGGATCCATGAAGATGGGTCAACACAATATCAAGTGGAATTTGGTACGGGTGGTCAAAACATCACCTTGGAAACACGCCAAAAAATTGAAGCAGATTTGAAAAAGAAAAAAATTTCAGGTGTTTATTTCAATGAACATCCAGCCAGATTATATCCCAATGGTCAGTTTGCTTCTCACTTTATTGGCTATACAAAAGCAGCCAATCCAGATGATGATAAAGAAGGCTTAGTAGGAGCAATGGGACTAGAACAGACCTATAATGATATTTTAAGTGGAACCGATGGCCGTGTGTATTTTGAAAAAGATATTTATGGCAATGCCTTACCAGGAACTGTGGCGGAAGAGAAAAAAGCAGTGGATGGTCAAGATATTTACACGACGCTAGATAGTCGCTTGCAAAATACCTTAGAAGATTTAATGACGCAAGTTAATGAAAAATATGAACCAGTTTCTATGACTGCCATGTTAATGGAAGCAAAAACAGGCGAAATTGTTGCCATGTCTCAACGGCCAACATTTAATCCTGAAACGAAACAAGGGTTAGACGATAATGGCACGTGGCAGAACCTATTAGTTGAAAGTCCTTATGAACCAGGCTCAACAATCAAATTATTTACAACAGCTGCTTCTATGGAACAAGGACAGTTTAATCCTAATGAATTATTCAATCGTGTTGGTGGAATTCAGGTTGGGGATGTAACTGTGAATGACCATGACTACACTCGGTTGAACGGCAAAGAATATTTGAATTATCGTCAAGCCATTTCTTGGTCTAGTAATATTGGTATGGTAAAACTAGAACAAAAAATGGGTGATGAAAAATGGATGGAATATTTGAAAAAATTTGGTTTTGGTACGAGCACGCATTCAGGTTTAAGTGGTGAATCTGCTGGTAAATTGCCAGGAACAAACTTTGTAGATAGAGCAATGTCGGCATTTGGTCAAGCAATTACAGTTACTAATTTCCAAATGATGAAAGGTTTCTCAGCTATTGCAAATGACGGTTCAATGTTGCAACCTCATTACATCAGCAAAATTGTTGACAAAAATACAGGAAAAGAAACGATTACGGAACCACAAATCGTAGGAACCCCAATCAAAGCGCAAACAGCTCAACAGATTCGTACGTACATGATTGATACCGTTGAAGACCCAACTTATGGGATTGCGTATGATATTTATAAAGTACCAGGCTATCATGTTGCTGCCAAAACAGGAACTGCCCAGATTTCAGATGGTAAAGGGTACGTTGATGGGGCAAGTCAAGTCTTGTCTTCTGTAGTGGAAATGGTCCCAGCGGATAATCCTGAATATGTTTTGTATATTACACTTAGACAAGCAAAATCAGGTTCGCCTTCAGAAGCAATGGCGGCAATTGCAAACCCATTAATGAAATTAGCGTTAGACATTAAAGAGACAGATCCGGAAACAACGAAAGTAGCTTCTGATAAAGTCACAGTTGCTGATTATAAAAACATGACACCAGCGGAAGCGTTGGCCAATGCCAAAGTGAACGGGGTGGATCCTGTGATTATCGGTGATGGTGAAAAAATCAAGAAACAATCAACACCGTCTGGTCAAACATTAATGCCTAATCAGAAATTGATTTTGATCACAAATGGAACGAACTATATGCCTGATTTAACCGGCTGGTCGAAGAGCGATGTTACCAAGTTTGGTGATCTATTAGGTTTGACTGTCGAGTTTAAAGGTGAAGGCTATGTGACGAAACAAAGTATCGCTGCTGAAACTGAAATTACGGAGAAAAAATTAACCGTGACTTTAGAAGGCACAGAATAATAACGTAGAATAATTAGGAGAGATAACATGGAGTGGACACAGATTTTTATTCCCATAGTGGTGAGTTTTGCCATTACAGTGAGCGTAATGCCACTATTCATTGGCTATTTTCAAATGAAAAAACAAGGGCAGGTTACTCGTGAAGATGGCCCAACTTGGCATAGCGTGAAAACAGGTACCCCTACAATGGGGGGAGTCGTTTTCCTTGTAGCCAGCTTGATTACTTCATTAGCAATGGGGTTGTTCTTCCACCAATTTACGCCGTCTCTACTAATTATTCTATTTATTTTAGTATTATACGGTTTGTTAGGTTATTTAGATGATTTCATTAAAGTCTTTAAAAAACGGAACATGGGCTTGAATTCTCGTCAAAAATTAATTGGTCAAATTTTTGGTGGGTTGGTTTTCTACTTTGTTTATCGAAGTGAAGGCTTTTCAGACACCTTAGATTTGTTTGGAGTAGCAGAAGTTCCGTTAGGTATTTTTTATGGTGTGTTTATTATTTTTTGGTTAGTCGGTTTTTCTAATGCCGTGAATTTGACAGATGGAATTGATGGCTTAGTTGCTGGTTTAGGAACAATTTCATTTGGTACTTATGCAATTATTGCCTGGAAACAACAACAATTTGATGTTGTGATTATCTGCCTAAGTGTGATTGGTGGGCTGATTGGCTTTTTCCCTTATAATAGAAAACCAGCAAAAATTTTCATGGGTGATGTTGGTTCATTAGCATTAGGTGGATTGTTAGCAGCAATTTCAATTATTTTGCATCAAGAATGGACGCTACTTTTAATTGGACTTGTCTACGTTTGTGAAACAGCAAGTGTTATTTTACAAGTTGCTTCATTTAAATTATTTGGTCGACGGATTTTTAAAATGTCACCAATTCATCACCATTTTGAAATGTGTGGTTGGTCTGAATGGAAAATTGATTTTGTCTTTTGGTCTGTCGGTTTAATCTGTTCAGGAATCACATTATGGATTCTTTTCTAATCTATCAAAGGGGAAATTGACAATGAAAAAAATAACAACCTATCAAAACAAAAAAGTGTTGGTTTTAGGACTAGCTAAAAGTGGTGTCAGCGCAGCGAAACTCTTACATGAGTTAGGTGCGCTCGTTACCGTTAATGACGCAAAACAATTTGATCAAAACCCTGACGCCCAAGATTTATTAACCTTGGGTATTCGTGTTGTTACAGGAGGGCATCCAATTGAATTGTTGGATGAAGAATTTGAACTAATCGTTAAAAATCCTGGTATTCCTTATACAAATCCACTTGTGGCAGAAGCACTAACTCGGAAAATTCCTATCATAACTGAGGTGGAATTAGCAGGTCAAATTGCCGAATGTCCAATTGTCGGCATTACGGGCACCAATGGTAAAACAACCACGACCACGATGATTGGTTTACTGCTAAATGCTGACAGAACGGCTGGTGAGGCACGTTTGGCGGGAAATATTGGTTTTCCAGCGAGTACGGTGGCTCAAGAAGCAACAGCCAAGGATGATCTTGTGATGGAACTTTCTAGTTTTCAGTTAATGGGAATTGAGACGTTTCACCCACAAATTGCAGTAATTACAAATATTTTTGAGGCACACTTGGATTATCATGGTTCGCGGAAAGAATATGTTGCTGCAAAATGGGCCATTCAAAAAAACATGACCGCAGAGGACACCTTGATTTTAAATTGGAATCAAGTAGAGCTTCAAACGTTAGCTAAAACCACAGCTGCCAACGTATTGCCTTTTTCAACGAAAGAAGCAGTAGAAGGGGCTTATCTTTTAGATGGGAAATTATATTTCAATGAAGAATATATTATGCCCGCTGATGAGCTAGGGATTCCTGGTAGTCACAATATTGAAAATGCACTCGCAGCGATTTGTGTAGCTAAATTAAAAAATGTATCGAATGTTCAGATTAGACAAACTTTGAAAAACTTTTCGGGCGTTCCCCATCGAACGCAATTTGTTGGCGAAGTTCAGCAAAGACGTTTTTATAACGATTCAAAAGCAACCAATATTTTAGCTACAGAGATGGCGTTAAGTGGGTTTGACAACCAAAAGCTACTTTTACTTGCGGGTGGCTTGGATCGCGGTAACTCATTTGATGAATTGGTTCCTGCTCTGCTGGGACTCAAAGCAATTGTTTTATTTGGAGAAACCAAAGAAAAATTGGCGGAAGCTGCTAAAAAAGCGAACATTGAAACAATTTTATTTGCTGAAAATGTTCAAACGGCGGTTACCATTGCCTTTGATTATTCGGAAAAAGATGATACTATTTTACTATCACCTGCTTGCGCAAGTTGGGATCAATACCCGAACTTCGAAGTACGCGGGGAAGCCTTTATGCAAGCTGTTCAACAATTAAAAGAAAGTGAAATGTGAGAAAATGAAGATACTAGTAACTGGTGGTGGCACAGGTGGGCATATCTATCCTGCGTTATCCTTCGTCGAACACGTCAAAAAAGAAGCACCTGCAACAGAATTCTTGTATGTGGGAACAGAAAATGGTCTAGAAAGTCAAATTGTGCCAAAGGCGAAAATTCCATTTAAAACGATTAAAATTCAAGGATTCAAGCGTTCGCTAAGTCCTCAAAATTTTAAAACAATTTATTTATTTTTAACAAGCATTAATAAAGCAAAAAAAATTATTCGTGAATTTCAACCAGATGTGGTCATTGGTACAGGCGGTTATGTTTCTGGTGCAGTGGTTTATGCGGCCCACCAATTAAAAATACCGACAATTATTCATGAACAAAATAGTATCCCCGGAATGACAAATAAATTTTTAAGTCGTTATGTGGATAAAATTGCGATTTGTTTTCCGGATGTCGCTAGTTTTTTCCCGAAAGAAAAAACAATTTTAACAGGGAACCCGCGGGGACAAGAAGTCGTAACGGTGGAAAAGTCAGCTATTTTATCAGAGTTTGGCTTGGATCCAGCAAAGAAAACGGTGGTTTTATTTGGCGGAAGTCGTGGCGCCTTGAAAATCAATCAAGCGTTTGAACAGGCCTTTCCTTTGTTTGAAGAGAGAGAGTATCAAGTTTTATACGCTTCAGGAGAAAGATATTATCAGGAACTTCAAGAAAGTCTAAAGCTTTCTGAAAAGAAATTGACAAACATAAGTGTGCAACCGTATATTGATAAAATGGTTGAAGTGATGGCTAATACCGATTTAATGGTGGGACGTGCAGGAGCAACCTCAATTGCGGAGTTCACCGCATTAGGATTACCAGCAATTTTAATTCCGAGTCCTTACGTCACGAATGATCATCAAACGAAAAACGCGCAAAGCTTAGTAAAAGTTGGTGCTGTTGAAATGATTCCAGATGCAGAATTGACCGGCGCTCGTTTAGTTGCGGCAATTGATGATATTTTATTAAACAATGAAAAAAGACAACAGATGGCAACGGCGTCCAAAGGGGAAGGCATCCCAGATGCAAGTGATCGTTTGTATCAAGTTGTGAAAACGTTAGTCTGAGATAGGAGGTGTGGAAGATTAGTAACGAGAACGATATATTCAAAAAAAGAAAACCATTACCTCCAAAAAAATCGGAAGAGTCTCAACCTGAACTGACACCTTGGCAAAAACAAAACCAAGAATATTTGAAGAAGCAAGCGGAAGAAGCTGCTTCAAAAGGTGAAAACGAACAAGCAGAAGTCACCATCACTTTACAAGAACAAAGTCAAGAAGAGCCTCAACAACATCTTCCACAAGAAACAGTGGAAGAAGAGGAGCATTTTGCAGATCGTTTACCGAACGTTAAGAAAACACGGAACAAGCGCTTATATAGGCGTTTAGCCTTTATTTTAACTTGTTTAGGGACAGCCATTTTAGTGGCATTGTATTTTGTTTCGCCTCTTAGTCGATTGAGTGAAGTAACAGTTTCAGGTAACAAAAGTGTGGAGAGCCAAGCAATTATTCAGCAGTCAAAACTTGAAACGGGCAGTGGCTTATGGGAGCAGTATTCAAATAGAAATTATTTTTCTGCAAATATTCAGAAAAAGTTTCCAATTATAAAAAAGGCGAACATTAAGTTAAATGGTATTAATTCATTTAAAATTGATATTCAAGAGTATCAAATTGTCGCTCTTGCTGCGACTAAAGGCGGCTATCATCCGATTTTAGAGAATGGTAAAACTTTGGCGGAAACCACCAAAGCTGCTGAAAGTGGCAAACCAATTTTTGAGAATTTCAAAGAGGATAAATTAATCCCTGAATTAATGGCCTCTTACAACAAATTACCTCAAGAAATTAAACAAGGAATTTCAGAAATTAAATATGCACCATCAAAAACCAATAAAGACTTGATTAATGTCTATATGAATGATGGAAATCGAGTGATTGTTAATATTTCTGATTTAAGTGAAAAAATGGCTTATTATTCACAAGTAGCCGAGCAAATGGACAAACCTGGAATCGTTGATATGGAAGTCGGCATTTTTTCTTATCCGTATGAAAAAGAAAGTGAAGAAACGGGCAGTGAAGTTTCCGAAGATTCAGCGGTTGAAAATCAAGAAGTTGTGGACCCAAATGCAGGCGTAGCAACGGATGAAGCGAATAACGGTACGCCGACAAATGGAGAAAATCAAGAAGTGCAACAAGCAGAATAAGTTTTTTACAAAAATGTTTCAAAAATTAACGAACAAATTCGTATAATCTGCTTTCTAAAACCCCCATTTTTATGGTAAAATTGGAAGAAGTGAATAATACTAAAAAAGAGATAGTTAAACGGACGCCTTTGTCCGCTTAGATATTGGAATTAATAGGAGGAGGAATTCCGTTCATGGCAAAAACAGGAATGTATGTAGGCCTCGATATTGGTACAACTTCTGTCAAAGTAGTTGTCGCTGAATATATTGAAGGTCAAATGAACATCATCGGCGTTGGAAATGCAAAATCAGACGGTTTGAATCGAGGGATTGTCGTCGATATTGATCAAACAGTTCAAGCAATCCAACGGGCCGTTCGACAAGCCGAAGAAAAAGCCGGCATTCAAATTAAAAGCGTAAATGTTGGATTACCAGCGAATTTATTAGAAGTAGAAAGCTGTCAAGGAATGATAGCTGTTAGCAGTGAATCAAAAGAAATTACAGATGAGGATGTGCGCAACGTCGCATCTGCAGCTTTGGTTCGTTCAACTCCTCCTGAACGTCAAATTGTTGCAATCTTACCGCAAGACTTTACCGTCGACGGCTTTGAAGGCATCAAAGACCCACGTGGAATGCTTGGCGTTCGCATGGAGATGTTTGGCGTTGTCTATACTGGACCAAAAACAATCATCCATAACATCCGTAAATGTGTTGAAAAAGCTGGCTTAGGAATTAACGAATTAGTGATTACACCGCTTGCTTTAACAGAAACAATTTTAACAGATGGCGAAAAAGACTTTGGAACAATTGTCATTGATATGGGTGGCGGTCAAACAACGACATCTGTTATCCACGACAAACAATTGAAATTTACTCATGTTAACCAAGAAGGCGGCGAGTTCATCACGAAAGATATCTCAATCGTATTGAATACTTCTTTTAACAACGCCGAAGCCTTAAAAATTAATTATGGGGATGCTTATCCAGAAAGAACTTCAGCAAACGAAGAGTTTCCTGTTGATGTTATCGGTAAGTCAGAGCCTGTAAGAGTGGACGAACGTTACCTTTCAGAAATTATTGAAGCGCGTGTGGAACAAATTTTGAGAAAATCAAAAGAAGTTCTGGATGAAATTGATGCGTTTGAATTACCTGGAGGCGTTGTATTAACTGGTGGCGCCGCTAGTATGCCAGGTATTGTCGATTTGGCGCAAGAGATTTTTGAAGCCAACGTAAAACTATACGTACCAAATCACATGGGCTTACGTAACCCAGTCTTTGCTAATGTCATTAGCATTGTGGAATATTCAGCGCAACTAAACGATATTTATCACATTGCCAAATATGCAATCCCTGGTGAAAAATCGAAACCAGCACAATCAGTCGCTGTCCAACAAGAAGTTCGCTATGACACATATGCTGAACAGCCTCAAGAAGAATACGAAGAATTCAACGAACGTGAGTCTGGTGAAAAAGTGACAGGCAAAATCAAAGACTTCTTCTCGAACATTTTCGACTAATCACACAAACAGGAGGATACGATATCATGGAATTTTCATTAGACAATAACATTAACAACGGTGCAGTCATTAAAGTTATCGGTGTAGGTGGCGGCGGCGGAAACGCTGTAAACCGTATGATCGAAGAAAACGTTAAAGGCGTGGAATTTATCACAGCCAATACAGACGTTCAAGCATTAAAACATTCAAAAGCAGAAACAGTGATTCAATTAGGCCCTAAATACACTCGTGGTTTAGGTGCCGGTTCACAACCTGAAGTTGGCCAAAAAGCTGCAGAAGAAAGTGAACAAGTGATTTCAGAATCATTACAAGGCGCGGATATGATTTTCATTACTGCTGGTATGGGTGGCGGAACTGGTACAGGTGCTGCGCCAGTAGTTGCAAAAATCGCTAAAGAATTAGGCGCTTTAACAGTTGGTGTAGTAACTCGTCCATTTAGTTTTGAAGGTCCAAAACGTGGTCGTTTTGCCGCTGAAGGAATTGCTTTATTAAAAGAAAACGTTGATACACTATTAATTATCTCAAACAACCGCTTATTAGAAGTCGTTGACAAGAAAACGCCAATGCTTGAAGCATTTAGAGAAGCTGATAATGTATTACGTCAAGGTGTTCAAGGGATTTCAGATTTAATCACAGCACCAGGTTACGTAAACTTGGACTTTGCTGACGTGAAAACAGTGATGGAGAACCAAGGAACAGCTTTAATGGGAATTGGTGTAGCGAGCGGCGAAGAACGCGTAATTGAAGCAACGAAAAAAGCTATTTCTTCACCATTGTTAGAAACATCAATCGATGGTGCGGAACAAGTCTTATTAAACATTACTGGTGGCTTAGATATGACCTTGTTTGAAGCACAAGATGCTTCAGATATCGTTACAAATGCTGCTTCAGGTGATGTGAACATCATCCTAGGTACATCAATCAACGAAGATTTAGGCGACGAAATTCGTGTAACAGTAATCGCTACAGGTATTGATGAATCAAAAAAGGATAGAAAACCGCACCGTCAAACAAGACAAGCGGTTCAACCAATGCAACAAACAACTCAATCTGTGGAAATGGATCAACCAAAATCACAAGAAGAAGCAAGTGCTTTTGGCGATTGGGATATTCGCAGAGAACAAAATACACGTCCAAAAGTTGATGAATCTTCATTAGAACAAGTAGACAAAAAAGAATTTGACACATTCCACCGTGAAGAACCAAATCACAATGATGACGAATTAAGTACGCCACCATTTTTCCGCAGAAAACGATAAGGAGCATCGATTAGAAATGATAGCTGAAAACTTAACAAATATTAATAATCAACTTCAGCTAGCATGCAAAAGCTCACAGCGCTCTGTTGCTGATGTGACAATGATTGGCGTCACTAAATCAGTAGGAATTGAGGAAGCAGCAGAGCTTGTTCAGCTTGGTGTCCAGAATTTAGCTGAAAACCGAGTAGATAAGTTACTAGAAAAGAAAGCTGGATTGGAAAAATTTAATGATATTCAGTGGCATTTAATTGGTAATTTACAACGTAGGAAGGTAAAATTAATTATTAATGAGATAGATTATTTTCATGCATTAGATAGTCTGAGTCTAGCCAAAGAAATTCAAAAAAGAGCAACGAAAGTTATTCGTTGTTTTGTTGAAGTGAATATAACTGGGGAAGAAAGCAAGCACGGCTTTCGTAAAGAAGACGTCTTACCTTTCATTCAAGAACTTGCTGATTTGGACAAAATTCAAATCGTCGGTCTAATGACTATGGCACCTTTTGGGGCAAGTGAAGAAGTATTACATGCAACATTTAGAGAATTAAAAGAGCTGCAAATGACCGTAAATGAGAAACATTTATCTTTTGCTCCTTGTACAGAACTTAGCATGGGAATGAGTAACGATTTCCCAATCGCAGTTGAAGAAGGTGCAACTTTTATACGAATCGGAACAGCGTTATTCAGAGATGCGTAAAGGAGAGGAATTTATGTCAATTTTTAACAAGGATGCGTTATCGAGCTTTTTTGGCTTATCTGGCGAAGAAGATGATTATTATGATAACTACGAAGAATATGAAGAGCGCAAAGCAGTTAATGAACCACCGCGTCGTGCAGCTCGGCCTAAACCACAACGCCCTGTTCAACAACAGGAAAGTTACAGTCAGCCAGCTTATACACAACAAAGTGAGCCTGTAGTTGAAAAGCCTTCTGCACGCTATCGTTCTGCTGAAGCGCATCAAGAAAGAGACACACAACAAGCTGCTTACACAGAGAAAAAAGTGGTTTCTATGCGTAGTTCTAATCAATCAGCGACTACGAATACAAGACGAGCACAAGAAAGCACCGCCAATGCAAAAACACATAAAATTACTATTATTGAACCACGTGTGTATTCAGAAGCAATGAGCATTGCGAAACATTTATTTGCTGAAGAAGCTGTGCTAGTTAATTTTACATTAGTAGAAGAAGACCAAGCACGACGCATCGTTGATTTCTTAACTGGTACTGTGTATGCTTTAGACGGAGATATTCAGCGCGTTGGCAATGAAATCTTCTTATGCACACCAGCGAATATGGAAATTGATAGTGCGACAGCACAATCTTTAGCCAACAAACAATTCTTTGATTTCTAAGCCTTAGGGAGGTGTTATTATCGCAACACTGATTACTCTATTATACAAAGGCGTTCAAATCTATTCAGGATTACTAGTGATTTACGCGCTACTTTCATGGTTTCCAGGAGCATATGATTCTGCTTTCGGGCGTTTGCTCTCTAGAATTTGTGAACCATACTTAAGTTTGTTTGACCGTTTGAATTTAAGGATTGGAATGGTTGGATTTAACGTAATGGTAGGGATTATTGTCCTTAACCTAGCAGCGGGTGGCTTAGCAGTCATTTTACGAGCTATTGTTTATTAATAACTTTTAGAAAGGATGATTTATCTATGAACGCAAATGTGTATCAACATTTCCGCAAAGATGAACATCCTTTTATTGACACTGTCGGGGATTGGCTAGAGCAAGTGGAGATGCAATACGCGCCTTATTTGACAGACTTTCTTGATCCTAGACAGGCGTATATTTTGGAAACGTTGATTCGACAAAACAGTGATTTATCGTTTACTTTTTATGGTGGTTATGAGCAAGCAGAACGAAAACGCTGCTTGATTTATCCAGCGTATTACATACCAGAAGAGACAGATTTTGGTGTTGTATTATTTGAAATTATTTATCCATCTAAATTTGCGACATTATCTCATGGGAAAATTTTAGGCACCTTGATGAATGTTGGGGTTCGTAGGGAAGCCTTTGGAGATATTATTTCCGATGGTGATAAGTGGCAGGTTTTTATAGCACAAGAAGTAGCTGGCTTCGTTGTTAACCAAGTCGACAAAATTGGTAAAATTACTGTTCGTTTAGAAGAGCGTGATTATACACAAATTTTGATACCGAAGGATGGTTGGCAGGAAGAGCGAACGACTATGAGCTCTTTGCGGCTGGATAGTGTGATTTCCGCCGTATTTAATATTTCAAGGCAGCGATCAAAACAATTGATCGAATCTGGTAAAGTAAAAGTCAATTGGACAGAAACGACACGACCAGATTTTGCTTTAGACTTATTAGATATTGTTTCGATACGGGGATTTGGGCGCCTTCAGATTCAAGAATTAGAAGGAAAAACAAAGAAAGAAAAATTTCGTGTCCTCTTAGGGGTATTGAGAAAATAATCTCGAACTTTTGTTTAAGAAAACCATTTTGGCTGTTCATTCAGACGAAGTTGTGTATAATAAAAAAAGTAAGATATTTGCTATTTCAGGATTAGTATGAGAATGTGTTCATAAGGGGTTTTACAAAAATAATCCAAAGAGGTGAAGGAATATGGCATTAACTCCATTAGATATTCAAAACAAAGACTTCTCAACAAAAATGAGAGGCTATAACCAAGACGATGTAGATGACTTTTTAGATCAAGTCACACGTGATTATGAAGATGCATTACAAAAAAATCGTGAACTTGAGAAATCATTAAAACACGCAGAAGAAAAATTACAATACTTCAATGAATTGAAAGATGCATTGAACCAATCAATTATTGTTGCACAAGATACCGCTGATAAAGTGAAATCAAGTGCCAACAAAGAATCAGAAATGATTATCACTTCGGCAGATAACCAAGCCAAAGAAACCTTGGTAGAAGCTGAACGTAAATCAAATGCAATGATTGCAGATGCTGAAGCGAAATCAACACAAATCTTAGCAGAAGCAATTGAACGTGCTCGCCAATTAGCTGGGGAAACAGAAGACTTGAAGAAGAAAACACGTGTCTTCCATCAACGCTTAAGCTTAATGCTTGAAACTCAATTAGAGCAAGTGAAGAGTGAAGAGTGGGAAGAGATTTTAAAGCCTTTTTCTAGTTATGTCGGAGACAAACATACAGCAGTTAAGGAAATTCTTGATGAACAAGACCTTGACAACGAAAATGAAACTGTTGTAAACTCTGAAGAGAACACAGATGCTGTAGTAGAAAAAAAGCCTGTAATTGAAGTCACTGAAGAAACAATTGAAGAAGAATCAAAATAGATAGAACAGAACGTTTAATGTTTATTCTTAGCAGCGAGTCAATGATAGTGAAAGTTTGACAGACACTGGCATTAAACAGATCCTCTATCCTAGATGCAGTTCTGAACACTTGAGTAGGAACTGCCGGATAATTACCGTTATCAATTTCAGAGAAAGTAGGGGCAACTCTACTTTGAATTTGGGTGGTAACACGAGTACTTCGTCCCTTGGGATGGAGTACTCTTTTTTTATCTACTTTTATCAGCTATCGTTCATCTTTAGTATGAACTAACACAATTAAATCGATAAAATGAAAGCGAGGCAAATGCATATGAAAATGAAAGAAACATTGCAATTAGGAAAAACAGCTTTTCCAATGCGTGGGAACTTGCCAAACCGTGAAGCAGAATGGCAAAAAGACTGGGAAGAAAAAGGCTTATATGAACAACGTCAAAAATTAAACGAAGGAAAACCAACCTTTGTTTTACATGATGGCCCTCCGTATGCAAACGGAAATATTCATTTAGGACATTCTTTGAATAAAATCAGTAAAGATATTATTATTCGTTCAAAATCAATGTCTGGTTTCCGTTCTCCTTATGTGCCTGGTTGGGATACCCATGGTTTACCAATTGAGCAAGTGTTAACCAATAAAGGGGTTAAACGTAAAGAAATGACTGTCGCTGAGTATCGCGAAAAATGTAAAGAGTATGCCTTATCACAAGTCGATAAACAACGTAACGATTTTAAACGTTTAGGTGTGTCAGGCGATTGGGAACATCCATATATTACGTTAGATCCAGAGTATGAAGCAGCAGAAATTCGTGTTTTTGGTAAGATGGCAGAAAAAGGCTATATTTATAAAGGCTTAAAACCAATTTATTGGTCTCCTTCAAGTGAATCTTCTTTAGCAGAAGCAGAAATTGAATACAAAGATGTAAAATCACCTTCTATTTACGTAGCTTTTAATGTGGCCGATGGTAAAGGTCTTTTAGATAACGAGACAGCCTTCGTCATCTGGACGACAACCCCTTGGACATTACCAGCCAACTTAGGTATTTCAGTTAATCCTGATTTTACGTATGTTGAAGTGAAGGCAGACGGTCGTAAATTTGTAATTGCTAAAGATTTATTAGCAACAGTTAAAGAAGCGATTGGTTGGGAAGAAGTAGAAGTCTTGCGAGAATTTTCTGGTGAAAAATTAGATCGTATGACAGCTCAACATCCATTCTATGATCGAACATCACTTGTTATGCTAGGCGACCACGTGACGCTAGATGCCGGAACTGGCTTAGTTCATACCGCACCAGGACATGGTGAAGATGACTATATCGTTAGCCGTAAATATGATTTACCTGTTATTTCTCCTGTTGACAGTCGTGGGGTCTTTACAGATGAAGCACCTGGTTTTGAAGGAATTTTCTATGACAAAGCGAATCCAATGATTACTGAGTTATTAGAAGAAAAAGGCGCGTTATTAAAATTAGATTTCTTTACGCATAGTTATCCACATGATTGGCGTACCAAAAAACCAGTTATCTACCGTGCAACGCCACAATGGTTTGCTTCAATCTCTAAATTCCGTCAAGATATTTTAGATGAAGTTGAGAAAGTTGACTGGCTAATTCCTTGGGGAAAAACACGTTTGTATAATATGATTCGTGACCGTGGTGATTGGGTAATTTCTCGCCAAAGAGCGTGGGGTGTACCATTACCGATCTTCTATGCTGAAAATGGGGAAGCCATCATTACGCCAGAAACAATTGAACATGTAGCGAATTTATTTGCAGAACATGGATCAAATATCTGGTTTATGCGTGAAGCAAAAGAGTTACTACCAGCAGGCTTTACACATCCAGGTTCACCAAATGGCGAGTTTACCAAAGAAACAGATATCATGGACGTTTGGTTTGACTCAGGTTCTTCACATGAAGGAGTTTTACGAGAAAGAGAAGAGTTAACTTTCCCAGCAGATATGTATTTAGAAGGTTCTGACCAATATCGTGGTTGGTTTAACTCAAGTATTACAACAAGTGTTGCTATCAATGGGGTAGCGCCTTATAAATCAATCATTTCTCAAGGGATGGTTCTCGATGGCGAAGGCCGTAAGATGAGTAAATCGTTAGGCAATACCATCTTACCTGAAAAAGTTATTAACCAAATGGGGGCAGATATCTTACGCTTGTGGGTAAGTAGTGTTGACGCGGAAGCTGATGTGCGTGTCTCAATGGATATCTTAAACCAAGTATCTGAAGTGTACCGGAAAATCCGTAATACTATGCGTTTCTTGTTAGCGAATACGAGTGATTTTAATCCAGCTGAGCATACTGTAGCTTATGCTGATTTACGTTCTGTAGATAAATACATGACGGTTCGTTTAAATCAAGTCATTCAAGAAATCCGTGAAAATGGTTATGAAAAATATAATTTTATGCATATTTATCGGACAGTTATGAACTTCTTAACGGTAGATTTATCTTCTTTCTATTTAGACTTTGCGAAAGATGTCGTTTATATTGAAGCTGAAAACGATTATCAACGTCGTTGTATGCAGACTGTTTTCTATCAAACATTGGTTTCATTAACAAAATTATTGACACCAATTATTCCACATACAGCGGAAGAAATTTGGAGTTTCTTACAAGAAGAAGAAGAGTATGTGCAATTAGCTGAATTCCCAGGTTACGAAACGTTTACTAATGAAGAAGAATTGATGGATACATGGGCAGCCTTTATGGATTTCCGTGACAATGTCTTAAAAGCGTTGGAAGAAGCTCGTCATTCTAAATTAATCGGTAAATCGTTAGAAGCCAAAGTGACCATTTATCCAAATGAACAAATTCGTCAATTAATGACAGCTGTTGATGCAGATATTGCTCAATTACTAATTGTTTCCGACTTTGAAGTATCAAAAGAAGTAGCACCTAGTGAAGCTGTTCAATTTGAAGACATGGCTATTTTAGTTGAAAAAGCAGAAGGCGAAACGTGTGACCGTTGTCGTTCCGTTCGTCAAGATGTCGGCTCAGATGAAAAATTACCAACACTTTGTGGCCGTTGCGCACACATTGTTGAAGAAAATTATCCAGAAGCGGTTGCTGAAGGATTCGAATAAACAAGAAAAAAGATCCGCTAGTCGTTAACTAGCGGATCTTTTTTGGCTTATTTATTGATCAAGTTGACCGCGGTCACGGTACCAGTTATCTGGTTGCCATTCCCAAGTAAAGCCATCTTTTTCTAATAAGTCGAAGGCAGCTTGCGGGCCCATTGTGCCAGCGGCATAATTAGGGAAAGAAACGTCTGTTTTATCCCAAGCATGTCGAATAATGTCAACAATGCGCCAAGATTGGGCAACTTCGTCCCAATGAGAGAAGTTTGTACTATCGCCATTTAGGCAGTCTAATAGAAGTTTTTCGTATGCTTCTGGACTATTTTCAGTCATTTCAGCACTTTGACGGAAATCAAGTTTCACTGGAGTTGTATTGAACCCTTGACCGATTTCTTTTCCATTTAAGGTTAATGAAAATCCTTCAGTTGGTTGGATATAGATAGTTAAAACATTCGGTGGTAAATCGGTTTTATCGCATTCTTCACACGTATCATCTTTGAAGACATTAATAGGTACTTGTTTAAAGACGATGTTAATACGTGTGCCTTTTTCAGTTAATCGTTTACCTGTGCGAACATAGAAAGGGACGCCAGACCAACGGAAATTATCAATTAAAAATTTACCAGCAACAAAAGTTTCAGTGGATGAAGTTTCTGCCACATTCGGTTCATCACGATAGGCTGCAAATGTTTGATCAGCTAGCTGACCTTCGCCGTATTGTCCACGCACGAAATTTTGAAGGGCTTCTTCTTCAGAATAAAGGCGGATGGCACGTAAAGCTTTTACTTTTTCAGTCCGAATTTCTTTTTCAGAAAAAGCAACAGGAGGCTCCATAGAAAGCAATGCAACGACTTGTAAAATATGATTTTGAACCATATCTTTTAGTGCGCCACTGTGGTCATAATAGCCGCCACGATCCTCGACACCTAAGCTTTCAGCGAAGGTGATTTGGACATTATCAATGTAACGATTGTTCCATTGTGATTCAAAAATATTATTGGCAAAACGAATGGCTGAAATATTTTGGATCATTTCTTTGCCTAAGTAATGGTCAATTCGGAAAATATCTTGTTCAGGAAATGCAGCACGAATTTCTTCATTTAATTCGTAGGCAGATTCATAATCAGAACCAAATGGCTTTTCGATAATTAGACGATCAAAGCCTTCTTCCGAAATAATATGTTGTGATTTCAAGTGATTAACAATGGTTCCAAAGAATTGAGGGGCCATAGCTAGATAGTAAATGTGATTGCCTTCTAAGTGGTATTGTTCATTTAGGCGATCAGATAATTCTTTTAAGGTATTATAATGTTCCGTATCATTCACATTATGTGATTGGTAATAGAAATGACTAGAAAATTCAGTCGCCTCTTCGGCCGTGGGATTTAAGTCTTGAATGGTTTCACGAACGATTTCACGATAGTATTCGTCTGTCCATTCCCGACGTGCGGTACCAATCACCGCAAAACGCTCAGCTAATAATCCTTTTTTATATAAGCGGAACAGGGAAGGATACAATTTGCGTTTGGCAAGATCACCTGTCCCCCCGAAAATAGTAAATAATGCTACTTTTTCATTCATTAGTTTTCCTCACTTTCTCTAATCAACGGCTCAACAAAAATTGTGTTTGCTGCTTTAAAGCTGACGGATAATTCTTTGTTTTCATTATAAATGGTGATTGGTCCTTCATATGCAGCAATTTCTTTAATCGTATATTCTTCTTGAATATTTAAATCAATGGAAACTAAATAATCCAGTAATTCTTTTTCGTCTAAGACACGTGCAATCCGAATTTTTGTGCCAACAGGGTAGTCTGTTAACGTTTGGCGTTTCTCCTCATGAATGGGTTGATTATCTTCGGGAATAACACCACCGTGTGGACAAAATTCTGGATGATTTAAATAATCCGCTAAACGGTTCACAAGCGTCTGTGAAGTGACATGTTCTAAAACTTCTGCCTCTTCGTGCACATCATTCCAAGTGTAATTTAAGTGCTCTACTAAAAAGACTTCCCAGATTCGGTGTTTGCGAATTAACGTACTCGCTTTTTTTAAGCCTTTTTCAGTTAATTGTACCCCTTGATAAGGAGAATGCTCAACCAAATCTTCTTTTACTAACTTTGAAATCATCTCACTAACCGAAGCTGCCGAAACATCGAGTCCAGAAACAATTTGTTTATTATTCACTTTAACTTCGTCGCCACCTAATTCAAAAATTAATTTTAAATAGTCTTCGCGATTTGGTGTCATAGGGGCTCATCCTTTCAAAAAAACATCATCCTAAGTTTATCAGAAAAAGGCGCATTTGACTATTTAATAATATTCAAGTTGTAAGAAAACTTTCTGAATGCTTTTGCAAGGGATGTAAAAAAATAAATCACCCACCGCACATACTTCATTTTATGTGTCGTGGGTGATTTATTAATTGTAAATGGCCCGTTCTAGTGTGTAGGTTTCATCGTCGGCTTCATCGTAAAGCGTTGCAGGGACACCATTTTCACATTGAATGATTAAATGGTAACCTAACTTGTCTAAGATAACTAAGCGTTTAGGGGTTAATTCAACAAGCAAGGCATGCGTTTGTTTGCCATCAATGAAAACATTGAAAGATGAGGTGATTTCCAAGGTGTGTTGCGTGGCTTTCTTCACGTCTACAAACCACCAATGCCCAGTATAGTTGTGTTGAAGCTCCTGTGGGGAAGGGAGCTGTTTATTTTTTTTCCAGAGGATAGAGCCTGCTAATCCAGTAAGTAAAGATGCACCAACCAAGAAAGTCCAATGTTTTTTCAAAGAAATTCCTCCTAACCTTCATTTTCATTTATTCGTCTTCGTTACCTTTATTATATAGAACTTGTCTAAAATATTCGACTAAATCGCTGAGAATTGACAAATATTTAATGATTGACACAAGATAGTAAAATTGTTGGTTTTGGTCTATACTTTTCCTTGTTTTTTTATGGTATAGTGTGTAAGAAAGGAAGTCTGTGTATGAAGTACCCGAATGTCCAACTTGCTTATTTTATCGAACGACCCAATCGGTTTATTGCACACTGTCGTTTAATGGAAACGAATGAAGAAGTGGTCACACATGTCAAAAATACTGGCAGAGGGAAAGAAGTTTTTTTACCAGGTGCTATTGTGGCGCTTAGTTATCAACCATCGCCTAAAAGAAAAACAGATTACGATTTGATTGCAGTAAAAAAAGGTTCTTTTTGGATTAATATTGATAGTCAAGTACCGAATACATTAGTCAATGAAGCGTTAAAAAATGGTCAAATTGTGCTTCCTGGTTTAGTTGGTACGATCCAAACTGTTAAACGTGAGCAACGATTTGCACATTCAAAATTTGATTTTCTAGTGGAAACGGATGCGGACGAACAAGCTTTTGTCGAAGTGAAAGGCATGACTTTAGAAAATAAAGGCATCGGTGCTTTTCCTGACGCGCCAACACTTCGTGGCTTGAAGCATGTCACTGAACTAATGGCTGCAACTAAAGCGGGTTACCGCTGTTACATTTTGTTTGTGGTCCAATTTGAAGAAATTAAGCAAGCAACGATTCACCAAGAGATGCAACCTGCCTTTGCTGAAAATCTGGGTGCTGCAATTGATCAAGGTGTGCAAGTCCTTGCTTACAATTGCCACGTAACACCAGCAACGATTGAACTTAAGTCACAGGTAACCTTTGATTTATTACAGGCATTTGATGATCCTAATAAATAACTTGAAGAACTCCTAGCGCTTTAAGGCAGGGTAATTACGTGACTTTTGTACGAGAGATTACTATTATAAAGAGAGTAAATAAACAAAAAATGGAGGTTTTTGATTATGATACATTTAGGCGTAATTGGTACCAATTGGATTAGTCATCAATTTGTTGCAGCAGCTTTAGAAACGGGTGCGTATGATTTAACGGCTGTTTATTCTCGGAAACTAGCAACGGCACAAGAATTTGGTTCTCGCTATGGGGATGTGGAATATGCAATTGATTTAGAGACGTTTTTTGGTATTGCACATATGGATACGGTTTATATTGCCTCACCAAATTCATTACATTTTGAACAAGCGAAACAAGCAATTTTAGCGAAAAAAAATGTAATTGTTGAAAAACCAGCTTTTTCAACACCTGATGAGATGGCAGAAATTATTGAATTAGCGAATAAAAATCGTGTGTATTTCTTTGAAGCGGCCCGTAATATTCATGAGCAAAGTTTCCAAAAAATTGCTGAATTATTGCCATTAAAAAACCAAATTTTAGGTGCGAATTTTACGTATATGAAATATTCTTCTCGCTATGATCAAGTATTAGAAGGCAAAGAGCCAAATATTTTTTCTCCTCATTTTTCTGGGGGAGCCTTAGCAGATTTAGGCGTTTATTTAGTTTATGCAGCCTTGGGCTGGTTTGGCGTACCAAACGAAAGCCATTATTTTGCTAGTAAAATTGCGACAGGTGTCGATGGCTTAGGAACAATTATTTTACGTTATGATCAGTTTGACGTGACGTTAAACACTGGAAAAATTAGTGATTCTTTTGCGCCATCCGAAATTTACTTTGAAAACGGGACCTTGATTTTAGATAGTGTCAATGCTATTTCTTCGGCTGAGTACCATGATCGCGCACATGAAGAACGTGATGTCTTAGATATTCAAGTAGCCGATAATCCAATGATTGAAGAAGCCCGTGATTTTGCAGCAGTTTTAAATAACCCAACAGATAAGTATTGGGGCACCAAGTATGAAGAATGGGTTGAGCTTGCTCGAAATGTCAATAAAGTAGTCACTGATTTACGTCATAGTGCCGGCATTATTTTTGATGCTGATAAATAAGAATTAAGCGATAGGAAAGGAACAATATGAGATTTTTAGAACAACTTCCAGAGGCTTGGCAAGAACAGTGGCAAGCTTCTGGCTTTAACGAACCATCAACAATTCAAGAAAAAAGTTTTACGCCCCTTCGCGAAGGAGAAAATGTTTTAGGAATTTCGCCGACAGGAACTGGAAAAACACTTGCTTACATGCTGCCTTTACTATTAACTGTTGAAAAAGGACAGGGAAATCAATTGTTGATTATTGCTCCGTCTCAAGAATTAGCTATGCAAATTGCTGAAGTTGCTCGGACTTGGGCTAAGCCACTTCAATTAACGGTTCAAACGTTAATCGGCGGGGCAAATGTTTCACGCCAGATTGACAAGTTAAAAAAACGTCCCGAAGTGTTAATCGGAACACCAGGTCGAATTTTAGAGTTAATGAAGAATAAAAAAGTCAAAGCTCAGTTGTTAAAAACAATTGTAATGGATGAAGTTGATCAACTTTTCCAAGAGGAAGAGCTAAGTTTAACCAAGCAAATTTTGACACACACACCAACCGAATACCAACTTGTTTTTTATTCAGCGACTGCTGATCGTGTCGTGAATCAAGCGCAATCTTTAAGCCGAAAATTACAGGTGATTGATGTGACGGAAGAAGATACTTCAGCAGGTCAAGTTGCCCACTACTTTATTCGGTTAGCACCAAGAAAAAAAGCTGATTACTTACGTCGTTTGGCCCATACAGAAGCATTCAGAAGCATGGTCTTTTTCAATCAAGTTGCTGATTTAGGTGCAGCAGAAGAAAAATTAGTTTATGAGAATGTGCCGGCTATTGGTCTGGCTTCAGATCAAAGTAAACAGTTGCGTAAATTGGCGATCGATCAATTTAAAGCAGAACGAGTGAAGTTGTTACTAACCACGGATATTGCGGCACGGGGCTTAGATTTCACAGGGGTCCCTTACGTCGTAAACGTAGATGTTCCTTTAACCGAAGAGAGCTATATTCATCGTTCTGGTCGCGTTGGCCGGATGGGTGCACAAGGGGCAGTGATTACGTTTATCAACGATGGCACCAAAAGGGATTATCAACGTTTGATGAAACAATTGGCCATTCCCTATCAGGAAATCTTTTTATATGATGGTGCACTTCATGAACAGCCAAAAGCCAAAGATGAACTAGAAAAAAAGAACGTAGTCAAAGATACGTATTCAGAAAAAAAGAGTACGAAAGAAAGAAAACCAGAAACAGTAAATTCTGTTGTCAAAGAACCACAAGAAACACGCAAAAAGAAGAAAAACAAAAAGAAAAACACGAAAAACAAAGGAGCTCGTAAAGCGAAGAAATAACGCTTTACGAGCTTCAAGCAGAACGTTGTATCGAGGAGGATTCAATGAAATCTCGGAAGGAAGAAATCTTAGCGTTACTTCAAAAAAATGAAACTGGCTTAACGGCAGGAGCGGTAGCAGAACAGTTAATGATTGATCGCAGTAATGCCAGCCGTTATTTAAATGAATTATTCAAAGAAAAGAAAATTACTAGAAGTACTGGACGTCCTGTTATCTATTCAGTGCCAACAATCAATGAAGGAGAACAAGTCCATGTAGATGAGTCCACCTCTGTTAGTTTTGACACATTAGTAGGTGCCAATGATTCTTTAAAAGTGAGTATTCAGCAGGCCAAGGCGGCTATTTTATATCCACCAAGAGGTTTGCATACGATTATTTTTGGGAAAACAGGAACAGGGAAATCTCTTTTTGCTGAATGTATGTACCGTTTTGCCATTGATTCAAAAACCTTAGATGAAGATGCCCCTTTTGTCTCTTTTAATTGTGCTGATTATGCACAAAACCCACAATTATTATTTGGTCATATCTTTGGCGTAAAAAAAGGCGCCTATACTGGTGCGAATGAAGATAGTCCAGGCTTAATGGCAAAAGCAGATGGCGGGATTCTCTTTTTAGATGAAATTCATCGTTTACCGCCAGAAGGTCAAGAAATGCTCTTTACGTTTATTGATAAAGGCGTGTACCGTCCATTAGGAGAAAGTGGTCAAACCTATGAAGCCTCTGTTCAAATTATTGGTGCGACAACGGAATCCTCAGAAAACTTTTTAACCACTTTTAATCGGCGGATTCCGATGTCGATTACATTACCATCTTTAGATGCACGGACGCTAGATGAGCGTTATGCCATCATTTCGTTATTTATTCAGCAAGAGGCAACACGTTTGGGCCAACAAATTGATATCGAACGCGAAGCAGTTTTGGCTTTTATGTTATACGATGCAGAAGGAAATATTGGTCAGGTGAAGCGGGACTTAAAATTAGTTTGTGCTAAGTCATTTCTTTATTATCGGACGCACAATTTAGAACATTTGGTTATCCGTAAACGGGATTTGTCGTTACCTGTCCAAAAAGGATTATTAAAAATTAAAGAAGTACCTGAGCGCTTGGATCAATTTGTCGACAGTAAAAGTAATTATTTATCTTTCCAACCAGGTACTAACAAAATTGTTTGGTCCCAAGATCCAGCTAGAGACATGCAAGTTTACAATGAAATCGAAGAAAAAGTCGCTGACTTGTCTGAAGCTGACTTAGAAAATGTTGATTTAGAAGAATTGATTTCTAAAGATATGAATGCGTATTTTAAAAATTATGTCGAAGAATTAACCCAACATTCTTTACATAAGGAGTTACTACCAGAAGCTATTTGGGACTTAACGAATCGTCTTTATGATATCGCAGAAGAGCGTTTGGAACACACGTACAACGAAACTGCGCGCTTTGCCTTTGCGCTTCATTTACAAAGTACGATTGAACGAGTCAAAGAAGGTCATGTGATTGTCCATCCTGATTTAAATAATGTCCGTAAAAACATGAAAAAAGAATTTCAAGTAGCCTTAGATTTATCTTCTATTATTGAAGAAGAGAACAACATAGAGATTCCTTTCGATGAAATTGGCTTTATTAGTATGTTTTTATCTATTAATGTCGGTAAAGAAGAAAGAACTCCAGAAAATAATGTTGGTGTGTTCGTCTTAATGCATGGGGATTCTACTGCCTCAAGTATGTTGAAAACCGCCCAAGAACTTTTAGGAACGTCAATCGGAACAGCGATGAATATGCCGTTAACGATGGAAGTTCAAACAATGTATGAACAATTACGAAACCAAGTAATTACGCAAAAAGAATCGTTAAACAATGGGATTTTATTACTGACGGATATGGGTTCATTAAATTCGTTTGGAAATATGTTGTTTGAAGAAACAGGTATCCGAACGAAGGCGATTACAATGACGAGCACAATGATTGTCTTAGAAGCTATTCGAATGGCAAGCGTGGGACGAAGTTTAGAGGACATTTACCAAAATATTCAACTTTCTTTTGAAAGCGTTGTGAGAGAACAATTTCGTTCTAGTCTGCAAAAACGTCAAAACGTAAAAAAAGCAGTAATCGTGACGTGCTTTACAGGAGAAGGGGTCGCCGCAAAACTATACCAACGAATCTTACCCGTTATTGATGAAACAAAAGTAGAACTGATTCAAATGCAATTTATTGAACGAGAAACATTTAAAAAACATATCGACAACTTGATGGAAGAATATGAAATTAAGGCCATTGCGGGAACTGTGGATGTTGAATATCAAAATATTCCCTTCTTTTCCGTCTATGATATTTTTGATGATGAAAAATTAAATGTATTGAAACGGATTGCTAGTGATGAAGTGGCGATTGATACAATTGTTCATTCCCTAAGTGGCGTTATTACTTCTGTGGACTCCTTACAAAAATTAATTCTCATGTTACAAAAAACAGTTCATCAAATACAAACAGACATGCATATTATTGTTGAACCAGGGGTGGATGCCGGAATCATGATTCATTTGGCTTTTCTGGTAGATGCTTTAATTAAAGGAGAAGAAGCAAGAACTTTTCCAAACTTAGCGGAATATGTTAAAACACATCGTTTAGAAATCGATGTCGTACGCACGAATTTTATGTTAATTGAACGGGCGTATCGTGTGACGATTCCAGAAGCGGAAGTTGCGCATGTTACCCAAATGTTTTTAGAAAATGAAATTAAAAGTAAACAATAATAAATAAAAAAACATCAAGAAATGAGAAAACGCTCTCTTTTTTCTTGATGTTTTCTTTTTGTAAGTTACACACAATTTCATGTGTGTAAGCGTTTTCTTTTAGTGTGTGCACGCTTTTTTTGATGGTGAAAGCTGTTATATCAGCATTTTAATAAGGAAAAAACTTGGCACAATTATTGCTATAAATAAAGTGTATAACGTCATAACTTTTAAGGAGATGAAGAAAAAATGGCAAAAAAAACAATTATGTTAGTTTGTTCCGCAGGAATGAGCACAAGTTTATTAGTAACAAAAATGCAAAAAGCAGCAGAAGATCGTGGCATGAAAGCAGACATCTTTGCAGTATCGGCTTCTGAAGCAGATACAAACTTGGAAAATAAAGAGGTGAATGTTTTACTTTTAGGTCCACAAGTTCGTTTCATGAAAGGGCAATTTGAACAAAAATTACAGCCAAAAGGGATTCCTTTAGATGTAATTAACATGGCAGACTATGGCATGATGAATGGCGAAAAAGTTTTAGATCAAGCAATCTCATTAATGGGATAAGGAATTAAAACGTTTAAGAAAAGTGAATAGCAAATAAGGATAGTGCATGTTACCAAAGGTTTTATTTTGTACGCTCGATTCATTCGTTTAATGAGGCTACTGCCTTTTTAATAAATATAAATGGATACAGGAGGAATAAAAATGAACGGATTAATGGCATGGATGGAAAAATATATCTTACCAACTGCCGCAAAAATTGGTGCACAGAAACATCTGGTGGCATTAAGGGATGCTTTTATTGGTACATTACCTGCGACAATGGCTGGATCAGTCGCCGTAATGATTAACGCAATTATTCGAGATCTTCCCCAAGAGTTTGTCTCAACTTATGCGGCAAGTTTGGAAGCAGACAAAGGTATTTTTGCAGTATTGAATGTCATCATTGGGATTAATGGTTTTGTTTGGAATGGTACATTGGCTATCGCTGGTTTGATTTTCGCTTTTTCTTGGGGCTATAACTTAGCGAAAGCATACAATGTGAATGAGCTAGCTGGTGGGATTGTGAGTTTAGCTACCTTAATTTCAGGTGTTGCTTTTGCACCAAATAACACAGCTGAATTAGCTGTAAAAGTGCCAGAAAAGATTGCCAACGCAATTAATGGGGCAGAAATTGGTGCGTCAATTGCTAATAATCAATTGACTGTCAATCCATGGGGTTGGTTAAATCTCAATCATTTAAATGGTAACGCTTTCTTTACAGTGATGATTATGGGCGCTTTATCAACCATCATTTTTTGTAAATTAATGCAAGCGGATTTAACAATAAAAATGCCTGATTCTGTTCCACCAGCAGTTTCAAAAGCGTTTGCGGCAATTTTACCAGCAACAATCGCATTGTATGTCGTAGCAATTATTAACTTTACGGTGTCAAAACTTTCAGGCGGTCAATTATTAATTGACTTAATTCAAAAATATATCGCGGAACCGTTCCTTGGGTTATCACAAGGACTAGGAGCTGTGTTAATCGTAACGGTTTTTGTTCAAATTTTCTGGTTCTTTGGTATCCACGGGCCAAACGTTTTGGCACCAGTTCTTGAAGGCATTTGGGGACAAGCACAATTAATCAATATTGATATTTTCCAAAAAGGTTATGAAGGAAAAACAGGAACGGCTGCGGTTTTAGCCGCTATTGACGACGGTAAAGCCTACATGTGGGTCCGTGGTTCGTTTGATGCTTTCGCTTGGTTTGGTGGTTCAGGCGGTACAATCGTCCTAATTATTGCAATCTTGTTATTCTCCAAACGAGCAGATTATTTAACAGTCGGTAAATTATCATTAGGACCTGGGATCTTTAATATCAATGAACCGATTATGTTTGGTTTACCAGTTGTTCTGAATCCAATTATGTTTATTCCATTTGTAATTGCGCCATTAGTTGCTACTACAATTGGCTGGGTTGCAACGTATCTTGGGCTAGTCGCACCAGTTTCTCAACAAGTCGCATGGGTGACACCGCCGTTGCTATTATCTTTCTTAGCGACAGGTACCGACTGGCGCGCACCAATCGTAGCGTTGGTATGTATGGTAGTCACTTTCTTGATTTGGACACCGTTTGTTATCGCTGCTAACAAAATGGATCCTGCATTAGGCGAAAGTGAGCAATAGGCAATAAAAACAGCAATTACTTGTATAGAAAGGAGCGAGCGGCATGATTTCGATTGCAAGTGCAATGAAGCAAGAGGAAATTATTACTTTATTAGAGGCATATCAAGGGGAAAATAAAACATTTACTTTTAAAGAAAAGAATGGTATTAAGTTATTTTTTGAAGTTGAAGGAGACCCTGAAACTGCTGCACAAGTTGCAAAACAGCTGATTAAGGAACAACCTTGGGGTGGCGTTTTATACTTCCAAGCAACGGTAGTCTAAAAAGATAGGATGGATGAAAATGATTAGAAATGGATTATTTTTATGTAGTATTGGCTTCTTGATTGTTTTGTATTCGTTGAATCCCAGCTCCTTAAACTATGATTTATTAAGTCTGACAACGGGGATTTTTTTCATTGGACTTGGTGGTTACCTGTTTTTTAAAGGAAAAAAAGTTGCTGAAGAAGAGGCGACAAAGGATGAGGTGAAACGGTAATGGAAATTACGAAAACATTAACTATTTCAGCAGATGAATTTTACACGCAATTAATGAATTCTGTTATTTTTGATATCCGTAAGCAAACAGGCAAAACTCTTACAAGAAAGCAGTTACGTAAGTTTGAATACATCAAAGAATATAGTAAAAATAGTCGCGCGAAAATAGTTATTGAAGAAGCTGTAGAAAATAAGACCTATCAATTTCGAACATCCACAACTAAAAATGATTTCTCGGTGCGGTATGAGCTCCAGCCAATTGATGAAAAAAGCTGTGAACTGCGTTATACAGAAACAATGGTTTCTTATGGGGCGTTACAAAAACTGAATGATGCAGTATTAGGTATCTTTTTAAGTTATTTTAAAAAGAAACAGTTTTATAAAATGCTTAAAATGATGGAAACTGCTTAAAGGGAAAAATCGGCTTTTGTCCAGTTGATTCTCTTCAGCTTTAGAAAGTGAGCGATGAGTCGTTTCGACTTATCGCTCACTTTCTTTTGTTGCCCTATTATTTTGGAAACGCACACAAAAAAGCTGTGTGTAATCGTTTTATTTTTAGTGTGTACACGCTTTCCATATCAAGAAACGTTGTCATATCAAGGTTTTTAATCTGTTAAAACTTGGCACGCTTCTTGCTTATATAAAGGTGTAAAGCAAAACAAAGAGAATTTAGGAGATGAAGAAAAATGGCAAAAAAAACAATTATGTTAGTTTGTTCCGCAGGAATGAGCACAAGTTTATTAGTAACAAAAATGCAAAAAGCAGCAGAAGATCGTGGCATGGAAGCAGACATCTTTGCAGTATCGGCTTCTGAAGCAGATACAATCTTGGAAAATAAAGAGGTAAATGTTTTATTATTAGGCCCACAAGTTCGTTTCATGAAAGGACAATTTGAACAAAAATTACAACCAAAAGGGATTCCTTTAGATGTAATTAACATGGCGGACTATGGCATGATGAATGGCGAAAAAGTTTTAGATCAAGCAATTTCATTAATGGGATCATCAAACTAGAGCAGAAAATGGGGTAGAGGTAATGGACGGACAACAGAACTTAGAAGCAATCATGGGTTTAATCATGTATGGCGGAAATGCTAAAAGCGATGCAATGGAAGCGATTGCCGCAGCAAAATCGGGGGATTTTGAATTAGCAGACAAAAAAATTGCAGATGCAGAAGAATCACTTGTACATGCACATCATTCGCAAACAGGAATGTTAACAGAAGAAGCAAAAGGCAATAACATGCAAGTAACATTGTTAACAGTGCACAGTCAAGATCATTTAATGACTGCGATTGCATTTACAGATTTAGCAAAAGAAATTATCGATCTTTATCGCCGTATTGATAACGAGTAATCTCGTTGTCAATACGTCTTATAAGAAAAACGCGCTTGAGAAAGCGTTAATTAGGAGGAATAACAATGGACGGATTTGTTCAATGGATGGAGAAACACTTTATGCCGAAAGCGTCAGTAATCGCAGCGCAACGGCACTTGGTAGCAATTCGTGACGCGTTTGTCGTAACGATGCCATTAATGATTTTAGGGGCTTTGGCGGTATTAATTAATAATATTCCAATTCCAGGATATGAGGACTTTTTAAACAAAATTTTCCCAATGATGTATAACGATGCACCAATTTGGAAAAGCTTTGGTGGTAACATTTGGAACGGTACATTCGCAATCTTTGCCGTTTTAGTAGCCTTTTTAGTAGCACACAATTTAGTTAAATCTTATGGAAAAGACGGCATTGCAGCCGGTACAGTTTCTGTAGCTTCATTCTTCGCAGTTGGCGGCTTAGAAGGCATGGGCGCAACTGGATTATTTATTGCTTTGATTATTGCACTTATTTCAGGAGAACTATTCCAACGTTTATCTGGCAATCCTAAATTAGTTATCAAAATGCCTGATGGTGTACCACCAGCAGTAGCAAAATCATTTGCGGCATTATTACCAGCAATGATTACGATCAGTTTATTTAGTTTAATCACATCAATTCTATTTGCTTTAGGAATTGACAATATCGTTATTTCATTCTATGAAGCAGTTCAACAACCATTTATGGGACTTGCAAACAGCTACCCATCAGCATTATTGTTAGCTTTCATTACACCATTCTTGTGGTTCTTTGGTTTACATGGTGCCAACATGGTTGACCCATTAATGCAAACAATCAACGTACCAGCGATTGATGCGAACATTAAAGCTTTAGAAGCAGGTAAAGCAATTCCTTATATTGTAAACAAACCTTTCTTTGATTCATTTGTAAACTTAGGTGGAACAGGGGCAACATTAGGTCTGTTAATTGCTATCTTTATCGTAGGTCGTCGTAACAAACCATACAAAGTCATTACAAACTTAAGTTTAGCACCAGGACTATTTAATATTAATGAACCAGTCATGTTCGGTTTACCAATTGTTTTAAACCCAATCATGTTTATCCCATTCATTTTAGTCCCAATGGTTCTTGTAACTGTTGCGTATGTGGCGACAGCAACTGGTTTAGTACCAGCTGCAACCTTTATGCCACCTTGGGTAACACCACCAATTATTGGCGGATTTTTAGCAACGAAGAGTATCGCCGGCGGAGTTTTAGCAGCTGTTAACTTATTGATTTCTATTTTGATCTATATGCCTTTCGTAAAAGTAGCAACAGATCAATACTTGAAACAAGAAGCAGCCGCAGAAGCAGCTGAGTAAAAAATCGAAGGATTGAATCGTCCGGACTCTTACGGAGGGTTCAATCTTTTTTTTAATGATTAAATCGTAAAGGAGCAAACAACATGAAATATCAATTTCCAGAAAATTTTTGGTGGGGTTCTGCAGCCAGCGGTCCTCAAACAGAAGGCGTTTTTGAAGGTGATGGTAAAGGTCAAAACATTTGGGATTTTTGGTATCAAGAAGCGCCAGAAAAATTCTTTCAACAAGTCGGTCCAGATAAGACCTCACAATTTTATAAAAAATACCAAGAAGATATTCAGTTAATGAAAGAAACGGGACATAACTCTTTTCGAACATCCATTCAATGGAGCCGTTTAATTCCAGATCCTACAACAGGGAAAGTCAATCAAACAGCAGTTGATTTTTATAATCAAGTGATTGATGATTTATTAGAACACGGGATTGAGCCCTTTATGAACTTGTATCATTTTGATATGCCGATGGTACTTCAAGAAAAAGGCGGTTGGGAAAGCCGTGAAGTGGTCGATTTGTATGTTGACTTTGCCAAAACCTGTTTTGAATTGTTTGGCGATCGCGTGAAAAAATGGTTTACGCACAATGAACCAATTGTACCAGTTGAAGGTGGTTATCTCTATGGCTGGCATTATCCTGATAAAGTGAATCTAAAAGAAGGGATTCAAGTACTCTATCATGAAGCTTTAGCTAGTGCCAAAGCGATTGCTGTCTATCATTCTATGAACTTATCAGGTGAAATTGGCATTATTTTAAACTTAACGCCGACTTATCCTCGTGATGAGCACAACGAAGCCGATGTAAATGCGGCTAAATTTGTCGATGGTTTCTTTAACCGTTCGTTTTTAGACCCGGCTGTTAAAGGTCATTTTCCAGAAGATATGGTTGCTTGGGTGAAAGCAAATGACTTGTTGCCAGAAACAACACCAGAAGATTTAGCAATAATTGCTGAAAATACTGTGGACTTATTAGGAGTAAACTACTATCAACCACGTCGTGCCAAAGCAAAAGAAACACCTGTTGAAACACGACCAGAAGGCTTACTTCCAGAAGATTTTTATGATGTCTACGATATGCCTGGCAAAAAAATGAATCCTTACCGTGGCTGGGAAATCTACGAAAAAGGTATTTATGATACATTAATGAATTTAAAAGAAAATTATGGCAACATTCGCTGCTACATTTCAGAAAATGGCATGGGCGTAGAAGGAGAAGAACGCTTTGTCAATGAACAAGGAGTCATTGAAGATGATTATCGGATTGAATTCGTGCAAGATCACTTGAAATGGGTGCATCAAGCGATTCAAGAAGGTAGTAATGTTCAAGGATATCATATGTGGACGTGTATGGATAACTGGTCTTGGCTTAATGCCTATAAAAATCGTTATGGCTTCATCGCTGTGGATTTAGATGATGATGCGAAACGGACCATTAAGAAAAGCGGTCGTTGGTTCAAAGAAATGACAGCAAATAACGGCTTTTAGAAAGAGAACTGTTTCTGTGATAAAATGAATTGATACAATGTGCGAGGAGGAAAGAAAATGACAACTAAAAGAGTCAAAAAAATGGGCAAAGAAGAAATGAAAGAGATGTTTGATCTTGTCATCTATGCTTTTAATCAGGAACCCACGGCGGAACGCCAAGAACGTTTTGAAAAATTGTTATCACATACGCAAAGCTATGGCTTCCTAATTGATGAGCAATTAACAAGTCAAGTGATGGCGACACCTTTTCAAGTGAATTTCCATGGTGTCCGCTATCCCATGGCTGGAATTGGCTATGTGGCTTCTTATCCAGAATATCGTGGTGAAGGCGGCATCTCTGCTATTATGAAAGAAATGTTGGCTGATTTAGCGAAACAAAAGGTTGCCCTTTCTTACTTAGCACCGTTTTCATATCCATTTTATCGTCAATATGGCTATGAACAAACATTTGAACAAGCAGAGTATACAATTAAAACGGAAGATTGGCCACGTGTTAAACGAGTTCCAGGTACCATTAAACGAGTTTCTTGGGCTGACGGTAAAGAAGTCATTAAAGACGTATACCTTGAAAATCAAAGAGCGCACTCTGGTGGTGTGATCCGTGAAACTTGGTGGCTGGATTATACGCTGAATCGTGCCAGTAAACCAAATAATCAAGCGATATATTATTCGTCAGAAGGGAAAGCAGAAGGCTATGTGATTTATCGGATAGCTGCTGGCACCTTTGAAATCGTAGAATGGAACTATTTAACTAATACAGCTTTTAAAGCTTTAGCTGGGTTTATTGGCTCACATAGTGGTTCCGTTCAATCATTCCATTGGATTAATGGTTTTGCTGGAAAAGATTTAAATGATTTAATGCCAACGCCAGCAGCTTCTGTAAAAATTTTACCTTACATGATGGCACGAATCGTTGAGTTACAAACATTTCTTGAAAAGTATCCATTTCAATCAGGAGAAAAAGAAACGTATTCTTTAGAGATTGAAGATTCCTATGGGCCATGGAATGAAGGTATTTGGACAATCACAATTGACGAACAAGGAAAAGCGACAGTGACTAAAGGTGCTGTGGAAAAGGAAGGGACTGCTGCTTTGAAAGCAGATATCCAAACGTGGACGCAACTATTCTTGGGCTATCGTTCAGCAGAGACGTTATCTTTTTATGAACGCTTGCAAGGAGACGCAACGACAGTTCAACGTTTAGGCCAACGTTTAGTCAAAGGCATGCCAATTTTAGAAGATTATTTTTAAAAGTGTGTTTATTCGCAAAAAATGACAGAACCTACTATAATAAAAATGTAAAAAGAATTATTTTAGAAAGGTGATGGGGACAATGGCGAAAACGAAACAAGAAAAAGTTGCACGCAATAATAAAATTGGGCAATATATAGCTATTGCGACAGGACTTTATTATTTAGGAAAAATGATTCTTGATCGGCGGCAAAAAAAATAATAGATAAAAGAACGACGTGTTTCACTGAAAGAAAGTATCTCGCATAATTATTTATGCAGGATACTTTCTTTTTGTCTATTGACAGATGTAGTGAAGACTTCTAAAAAAATACATGTTGTGGAAAGGAAAAGGCTTTTATAGAGATAAAACAAAAACTGTCAAGAAATGAATTTAAGTATTATCCGGCAGAACCCAAGGTAAACCTCTCCGAATATTGGTAATATTCTCGGCGTAAATATTATAACTTTATGTCGTATAGAAGAAATAGTAATAGTAACTTCTATATTTTTTGATATACTTATTAAAGTAAGGAGAGGAAAGTATGAATATAAGTATAGATTTAGGCAATTTCTGGGAAATGCTGAGCGGGTTAGGTACATTTGGAGCGGTTTGTTTATCAATGTGGATTGTTAGAAAAGAAAGCAAAGTGAAAATTCGCTTACTATTGAAAGAAGAACTCAAAAAAAATAAAGATAACCATAGTTCATTTAGTAATGGTGATAGTTTATTAAAAATATGTGCATATAATTCTGGAAAAACAACCGTAGGAATTGCTTTTATAGGTTTTGGTGTGGGAACTAAAAAGAAATCATTTTCAATAAAAAATCTCATGAAAAATAAAAAGGAAATAAAAACTTATATTAAATATGTAGATCAAATATTTGATATACCTAAATTGGAATTGATAGAACCAGGTCGTATTACGGAAGAATATACTATAGATAAATTGTATTTATATAATACAGGCAGAAAATATGTTGAAGAAAGTGGAAATTTAAAAGTGTATGCAGAATTTTTAGATTTCAACGGAAAACAGTATATAAAAGAAATTGAAATCGAAAAACCTGATCTTTAATTGGAGGAGGTACTTTTGTGTAGAATTCTACATTTTAGAGATAGCTCCTAACATTTGTCGTTACGACAGTAAATATATTTTATTCTACATACTATAAAGGCAAGCACAGAAGAATACAAAATAAGTATTCTAAAAATAGAAAACAATATGTATGATAATAGAAATCGCTGGAGACGTAGTAACGCTACTTAGAAAGTATCCTTATTCAAAAAGAGGTTTGAGATAATAGTATACGAGGCTATAATAAGGTTTAAGAGGACATTTTAATTTAGTAATAGCTGTGTTTTAGATGGAACTATAAATGAGGATTCGAGTTTGAAAGAATTGTAAAACACGATCAATATGTTATTAGTTTTTATCAGATTTTAGATGAATATACTGAAGAATATAGAAAGCTAAATAATAACTTAATATGAAACAGAGTTCTTTAGAAGCATCTATTTGGTATAGAGATATTTGTCTATGAATTTAACCATAAGTATTTAAGTAATAATCGTTTAGTACAAATTTTTATTATATTGAGTGAGTATGCCTTTGTTACTAAAAAACTTAGGTTGTTTTCGTGGATTAATTAAATATTTTAAAATTATTCTATATAGGAGGCAGTTATGAATTATGATGATGAATTGTTTTTTGTAGAGCATTTAGTATCAAACGTAGATACTGAATTGTATCTTATTCAGAGAAAAAAAGATGGAGTACAGTTAAAGCTACATGTGGGTGGAACTGCGTATCGAGTTGTTGATTTAAACAGTAATATTCAGAAGTTCTTAAAAAAACAAATAGAGTATGGAAAAAGATTGATAGATATTTTGAATGAAGATGCAGAAGTTGTAATTAAATCATTTGATGTTGAAAATAACATGTATAAACCATTAAATGATGAGCTGCTTAAAACTATCACAAATAAATTTAAGTAAACAAACGATTAATATAGCTATACCCCATTCAAAATGTAAAATGAATTTTAAAAATTTTTAACTTAGCACGTCCATTATGGTCGTGTTTTTTTATAATTTGTATCACTTTCTATTGTTGAAGAGTGTCAAATTATTCGTTGAAATATGCAAATTTGCATTTTATTTTATTGTATATAAATTGTTATAATTCAAACAAAAAGGAGTTTATAAAAAAGTGGATAAATACTGGGATATTTTTAAGGCACTATTTTCTATTGGTGCAGTTGGTACTGGTCTGAAATTCTTGATAGATAGAATTTGGTCTACGGATATAGAATTTGATTTAGAAAACAACTATGGTCGAGCATTTCGAGAATTGTTTAATTATGTTTTATTTACTTCGTACGTACTATTCATAGGAGCGCTACTGTTTTCTTATATGTTAGGTGATTTTTTTGGAAATAAAAAAATTGATGTAATTACTGGAGCTCATTATAGTTTTAATCAAATAGAATTAGACAAACTTTTAAAATTAAGGTATCGAAAACTACTCTATCTACTTTGTATATCATTAGCATCATTGATTTTTGGTATATATTATGCATTAAGAAATTTTTGGTATTATAATTATAGAAGAAGATCATATGTACTATTGGGAGGAGAAACTTATTTTGTTAAAAAAAGGATTTTAAAAAATAAAGTACTATTAACGAATGATAAAGGAAAATATAGGATTATAAATTTAGAGAATTTAGAGAAAACGGACTTTATAAAGGAAACATCTAGTGAACGTAATAATAAAAGGTATATCTCATATTATAATAATTTTCAGAAAAGAAAAAAATGGAGTGAAAAAGATGTATTAAGCAAGATATTTTTTATACTTCTTCTTTTATTTGTTGGAGTAATTATATATTTGTTTGATGTCATTCAAGAACACAATATTTTTTATAGAGTGGGCTTGGGAGTTATGTTTTCTGTGGTTGCTCTTTATAATTATTATCAATACAAATGCGGAAAGAAAAAATTAGAACATATGCAAACAGTTCATTTTACTTTATCTTTTTTACCTAAAAAAGAATAAAAAAATATTCTATTAATTATGTTTTTAAAAGACTATTGGTGTGGTGGATTTGTCTGTGTAAAGGTCTGTATCTTTAGTCAAAACTATGTGTATTTAATGGAATAGGCTAGTTTGCAAAATCCTATTGTATCAAGTAAAATGAGACTGTATATTGTTAATTAAACAAGGTACTTTGTTCTCGTAGCTCAGTAGGATAGAGCAACCGCCTCCTAAGCGGTAGGTCGCTGGTTCAATTCCAGTCGGGAACGTAAAAAGGCAAGTAAATTTAGGGGGGAAGACAGATGGCGATTACTATAAATATTTATTATAGTGGGACAAATGGAGGTGCAAGAGAATTTGCCAAAGAAATGATTGCCAGCGGAATTGTAGAGGCGATTCGTGCAGAAAAAGGGAATAGTCGCTATGAATACTTTTTTCCAATGGACGATGAAGAAACAGTTCTGCTGATTGATAGTTGGACAGATCAGGAAGCATTAGACAAACACCACGCTTCTCCAATGATGACCCGTATTACGGAACTTAGAGAAAAATATGATTTGCATATGAAAGTAGAAAGATATGTATCAGATGTAACAGACCCCTTGACAAAAGATGCTGCGTTTATAAGAAAATAACCAGAGTGCAATCATTGATCTTAAAATTTAGTGCTAGGAACATCAATCGTTTCGACTGATGTTCCTAGCACTTTTTATCTTGTAAGGATGAATCATTTGTTACACACGTTAAATTAAAGAAGGACCATTTGTTCTTCAGTCACAGCCGGTTCGGTTAAAATTTTGGCTTGGGCAGCTGCGAGTTTCGCAATAGGTACCCGATAAGGTGAGCAAGAGATGTAGTTTAGGCCAAGTGTTTGGAAAAACGTGATGGATTGCGGATCACCACCGACTTCTCCACATACGCCGATACTCATGTTTGGTTTAGTGCGACGCGCTTTCTCTACAGCTAATTGAATCAGTTGACCAACACCTGTTTGATCTAATGATTGAAACGGATCTTGGGTAATGATTTTCTTTTCCCGATACGTATTAATGAATTTACCGATATCATCACGAGAAAAACCATAGGTCATTTGTGTTAAATCATTTGTTCCAAAGCTGAAAAAGTCTGCTTCTTCTGCTAACTGATCCGCAATCAGACAAGCTCTAGGTAGTTCAATCATTGTCCCGATTTCGTAAGGGAAAGGAGTCATTTTATGTTCTTCAAAGAGACCGTCAATCGTTTCTTTTAAAATGCGTTTGAGATAGAGAAGTTCTTCTTTTTCGGCGATTAGAGGAATCATCACTTCTGGATAAACAGTAATTCCTTCTTTGACTAATCGAATGGCACTAGTAAATAAGGCTGTAACTTGCATTTTGTATATTTGTGGTTGGGTCACACCTAAACGACAACCACGATGGCCCAACATTGGATTGGTTTCTTGTAACCGTTCAATTTGTTTGGCGATGGTCACTGGGAACCGTTGTAGTTGCTTCGCCAATAATTGAATATCATTCTTTTCATGAGGTAAAAACTCATGCATCGGCGGATCTAACAAGCGGACCACCATGGGCTTGTCTTGAACTACTTTCAGCATTTGATAAAAGTCTTCCTGTTGAAAATGAAGAAGTTGCTCCAACGCATAGGTTGCTTCCTTTTCAGACTCTGCTAAAATCAGGCGACGCATTTCCAAGACACGCTCTTCACCGAAAAACATATGCTCTGTTCGCGCTAAACCAATCCCCGCTGCGCCAAAACGGATAGCAGTCTCTAAATCTTGTGTAGTTTCTGCATTGGCACGAACAGTTAAATCAGCATACGCATCTGCCCAAGACAAGAGCTCTTGAAGGTCATCGTTATTATCAGCAGAAATTGTAGGAATTTCGCCAAGATAAATTTCCCCCGTTGAGCCATCGACGGAAATGATTGTTCCTTCTAAGATGACCTGTGGCCCGCAGTGTAGTTGTTTGGTTTCTTCATTGACGGTTAAACTTTCACAACCAGTCACACAGCAAGTTCCCATTCCTCGTGCGACCACAGCGGCATGAGAAGTCATTCCGCCACGACTGGTCACAATTGCTTCGCTTACAACCATGCCTTCAATATCTTCTGGTGAAGTTTCTTGACGAACAAGAATGACTTTCTTTCCTAGATTGGTCAGTTCTTTGGCTTTTTCTGCTGTAAAAACAATTTGGCCACTTGCTGCACCAGGACTAGCAGGAAGTCCCATAGCTAAGCGTTCCATGTGTTGTCGTTTCTCTTGATCAAACACGGGATGAATTAATTGATCAATCGTATCAGGTGTCACACGCAACAGTGCTTCTTGTTTAGTAATACGATTTTCTTTGGCTAAGTCTAAAGCAATTTTAACCGTAGCTGCGGCGGTTCGTTTCCCGTTTCTTGTTTGTAAAATATATAATTTTTCATTTTCAATGGTAAATTCAATATCTTGCATGTCACGATAATGATATTCTAAAAGTTCTGCGTAATGGCGAAAATCTTGATAAACTTTTGGCATAGTCAAACGTAAACGACGAATGGGTTCTGGCGTCCGAATACCAGCCACTACATCTTCTCCTTGCGCGTTCAAAAGAAACTCTCCAAACAGTTGATTTTCCCCTGTGACCGGATTTCTAGTAAAGACAACGCCAGTGCCACTGTCTAGTCCACGATTGCCGAAAACCATTTCTTGAATGTTGACAGCTGTACCTAAATCATGTGCAATATGATGTAAGTTTCGATAAACCACCGCACGTTGATTATTCCATGAATCAAAAACAGCTTTGATTGCTTCAAAAAGTTGTGCGACAGGGTCTTGCGGGAAGACCACATGATGTTGTTCAAAAACTTCTTGGTAGCGGACAATCAAGGCGAAATGATCTGCTTCTTGAAAAGCGGTAATTTTTTTGTTTAGCTCTTGTTCCAAGCGCTCTTTTTGTTGGTCAAATAATTCTTTGGGAATGTGATAGACGACGTCTCCAAACATTTGAATAAGTCGGCGATAACAGTCAAAAGCAAAACCAGGAGAGGTTAAGGTCGCAAATTTTTTCACACGTTGATCATTTAAACCTAAATTTAAAATAGTATCCATCATACCAGGCATCGAGAAGGCAGCACCGCTGCGAACGGAAACTAAGAGAATCTCATTGTCCGCGGTAAAAGATTTGCCTGTTTCAGTTTCTAGATTTTTAACCGCTTTCAAAATTTCTGATTGTAAGTGTTCTTCAAAGAAAGTAGCATCTGCCAAATAGTCCATACAGCAACGGGTTGTAATCGTGAATCCTTGTGGAATCGGCAAACCTAAGCGTGTCATTTCTGCCAAGTTTGCCCCTTTACCACCAAGAGTCTCTTTACCTTCATTGTGTGTTTCGTTAAAAGAATAAATAAACTTTTTCATGCGTGACCTCCGTTTAATATGTGTCTTATATGTTCAATAAACATCATAATGGACGGAAATAAGTTTGTCAATAGAAAAAGTTTCTTGTCAATATGTTGAAAAAACAATAAATATGTGTATAATTGTAAGCGAATGCACAATTTGTTTAAGAGGAATTGAGGAGGAAATGATGAAATTAAGTAAACGACAAGAGCAAATTATCGCTGTTGTAAAAGAGCATCAGCCAGTTAGTGGTGAACGCATTTCGGACATACTAGCCGTTTCACGTGCGACATTGCGTTCTGATTTGTCTTTTTTAACACTTTCAGGAATTTTAAAAGCAAGTCCGAAAGTTGGGTATACTTACGAAAGTGATAATATGGAGGCTTTTTTCTTTTTTGATGTTTTTCAAACAAAAGTTCAGGAGATCATGAGTCCACCATTGATGGTTGCCCAAGACACCTCAATTCGAGATGCGATTACCAACTTATTTATGTATGATGTCGGTTCTCTTTATGTCATGGATGAAGCAAAAGAATTATTAGGGGTTTTGTCACGAAAAGATTTATTACGGGCCTCTTTAAATACAAATATTGATGGCACACCTGTTGCTGTTTGTATGACAAGAGTGCCACATGTGAAAACCTGCACACCAGAATTTACTATTCTTGAAGCTGCTGACACTTTGCAAAAATACGAAGTGGATTCTTTGCCAGTCGTTGAAAAAGAAAATCCTAAAAAAGTTATTGGAAAAATTACGAAAACGAAAATTTTAACCTATATTACGCAACAAGCGAAAGAAGCCGCACAAAATAGATAAGGGAGCTTAATTATGAAAAAAGAGATCATTGTTTATACTATTTCCGATTCACTTGGAGAAACATCACAAAAATTGTTATCTGCAGCAAGCGCACAATATCCAGATATTTCTTTTCTTAATCGATACAATTTTTCTTTTGTCACAACAGAAGAAGAATTATTGGAGATTTTAAAAGATGCCTTAAAAGATAAAGCCTTAGTTGTCAGTACATTAGTCAGTAAACAACTAATCACAGCGGCGAAAGAATTTAGTGAACGAACAGGGTTGTTATATTTAGATTTAATGGCGCCATTTTTTGAATTAATTCAAGCGAAAGCCGGAGTAGATCCTATTGAAGAGCCTGGACGACGCCACCAACTAGATCGTGCCTATTTTGATAAAATCTCAGCGATTGAATTTGCTGTAAAATATGATGATGGCAAAAATCCTCAAGGGTTTCTTGATTCTGATATATTGTTGTTAGGCGTTTCGCGGACCTCAAAAACGCCAGTCAGTATGTATTTAGCGAATCAAGGCTACCGCGTTTCTAACTTACCATTAATTCCAGAAGTTCCATTGCCGCCAATTTTGGAAGAAATGGATCCACAAAAAATGATTGGTTTAGTTTGTTCGCCAGAAACATTAGGACAGATTCGTAGCAGTCGGTTGGCTTCCTTAGGTTTAGGTAATGAGACCAGTTATACCAATGTTGAACGGATTGAACAAGAATTAGCCTATGCCGAAGAAATTTTTGCGAAGTATGGTATCCCAGTGATTGATGTAACCGCAAAATCTGTCGAAGAAACAGCCTTTTTAATTAAAGAAAAACTAGATGAAAGAAATTAAAAAGCTTGGCAACCTCACTAAATTTCAGTGAAGTTGCCAAGCTTTTTATACTTAATTGGGCTTCTTTTTGTTAGTCAATATTTTTTTGATCGACAATGAGTAAAGCGATCATCACGTAGACAATCCAACTACTTTTAGAATAAAGTGTATAGCGTGGTTGCCATTTGCTAGCAAATTTTTCCTTGTATTCGCGTAATCCTTGGAAGGAGTAGATTTCTGAACCAAATTCATAAATTAACGCAGCAATCCGTTCTTGAATAAAACTTTTTCTTGATTGACCAACGTTGGCTAACGGAGCCATCCCTAAATTGAAATAATGAATATTTTCTGTTTTCATATATTCAAATAAATGAATAAATAGGAAATCCATACTTCCAGAAGGGGCTTTTTCTTTATGGTGACGCATCAAGTCGATGGTACCAACTTCATTTGTGTAACTAGGAATGATATTAGCGAAAGAGACCATTTCTCCTTCAGCATTTCGGACAACAGCAATTGGGTTTCTTTGAAGATACGCTTCATCGAAAAATCCTAGTGAAAAGCCTTTTTCTTTTCGATTGTCTAACCAACTATCCGAAATAGCTTTTAATTCGTGCATTTGTTCGGCACTAAAAGGAGGTTGGAGTACGTCAAATGAATAGCCGGCTTTGGTAATTTTATTAAACACTGCGCGGGTACCTTTGAATTTTTTCCCAGACATCGTAAATGTTTCTAGATTAACTAAGGCTTCTTCGCCCATTTTGATAAATTCGTAGCCATATTCGTGTAGTAACATCACGCTGTCCTCATTGGTTTCGTAAAAGACGGGTACATAGCCGAAACGATCTGTTTCTTTAAGGAATGCATCAATCGCCGCAGGAAAATCTTCTTTGTTCCCAGAAGGGTTGCCCATCACAACGCATTTATTATTAATGGTGTTGAATTGTAAAAAGACAGTCGGTTCTTCTTTGGGATATAAGAAAACCTGTTTATCATGAAGAAAGACAAGTTCACTGTCAATATTCCCGCCATAAGTTGTTAAGATATTATGCAAGATACTATCTTCTGGAAACTCACCAACTTGGTGTTTTTTCCCTTGAAGGTAGCGAACAAATAGAAAGTTAAAACTCATAACTAAGAGGATAGCGATAAATCCTGACAACCAGATCCGTTCGGAAGGGAACAAGAAAAATTCCACAAAATGATGACGATGGTGTGGGAAGTTCGGTAAATTATAAACACCAATTACCAAGTATAACAAGGTCAACAAGCCAAAGATAAACCCATCAATCGTCATCCACTCCCAAGAGTAAACCAGTTGTTCACGGTACAATTCTGATTTTGAAAAAATAACGATAAATAATAAAATAGCTAAATAGAAAATGGAAAACATACTAAAGTCAACAATAAATGAATACAAGATAGCACCAATTAATAAAATAATCGTTGGATAATAGGCTCTTTTAACACGATCAGCAATCCCACGTCCCATAATTAATAATGCAAAGCCTAAAACAATACTCGGAATTTGAATAATAATATGTGAACGGAAGGGGTTAATATCTCTTAACCAATGCACTTGAGTGAAGGCTTCTGGAATAGTGGCTAGGAGCACCATCATAATTCCTGAAAAATAAAGTAAAACCACTTCCAGCTTGTGGGCAATTTCCAAAGTAATTTGTTTCAGCAATTGACGATAGTGAGTATCCAACTTTTGGCTTAAGTGTTTTGTAAAGAACAAACAGCCAATTAAGAAAGGAATAATATAATAGAATAAACGATAGAGCAATAACCACAAAACAATAATTTCACGATCGACACCTAAGTTGCTCAGTCCTAAAATCATCATGACATCAAAACTACCTAAAGCCCCTGGAATCATCGAAGCAATCCCAATAATCGAAGCTGCTACATATAAAGGAACAATATCAATTAAAGGAATCGGTACATCTAATAAGTAACCAATACTGATAAAGGTAATTAAAACACCTGTCCATTCTAAAAACGAAGAAACAACTAAAGATAAGCGATTTTTTGCATCGAGGTTACCAAAGGAACTATTTTTTTGGAAATGTAAAATAAGATAAAGTAACGGGAAATAAAGACCGCCACCTAATAACCAAATCCAATATTGCTGTAAATAAGCCATCTTTGGATCAAACTGAACAAGGAAAAAGCAAAGAATACTATAGATAGATAGACCGGATAACACAAAAAGTAAAATATGGGTTAACGCAGGTAAAATTTTCTTTTCCTCTGTTTTATTTCCATAAAATTCAGAACGAAGTCCCATGCTGACCAAACCACCGAATCCACCAATATTATTGATGGTATTGACAATCCAGCTAGATTCAAGGAGTTCCCGTTTTGAGACTTTCAAGTTTAAAATGCGATTTAATGTTAAGTCATAATTTAGCATCGGAGTAACGGAAACTAAACCGATAACCATCATCAATAACAATTTCCATAGCGGAATCTCATCAAAAATCTGTTTTAACTGTTCAAATGAGATCGTTTTACCAATTGATAAAAGTTGGGCAACAACAATAATTGAGACCGCAATAACAAACAGTGTTTTTAGTAATCCTGTATGCGTTTTGATCCAATGAATAATTTGTTTCATTTAGACACCTTCATTTCCTTTAAGAATTTTTCGATTGTTTTATTAAAAATATCTGGTGAGTTTTTGGCAAATAAATGACCCTGTTTATTTACCAAGACCAATTTGCCGGCAGGAATGGCATCAGCAATCGCCCGTGAATGGGAAAGCGCAATTAAATCTCGACTGCCAGTAATAACAAGAGTAGGACAGGGGATGTGTTCTAAATCTTGTTTTGTTAGTCCAGTATCTTCAAATAACAGAGCCACGATAGGGAGCCGTGCGCGCAATTTTTTTGAAAAAAAGGCGCCAATACGACAAAACCAATATTGAAAATAAGTGGCAATCGTTACATATTTTTTCAGACCAGACATGGTGACATTTCCAGAATTTAAGACGAGTTTGTTGACGAAATCAGGATATAAATGGGTAAAAACCATGGCAATATTTGCTCCGTCACTAAAGCCCAATAAATTAATTTTTGTTAAGTGTTCTTGTTGAATAATACCAGCTAAATCTTCTGCCAAAAGCGGAAAAGTTAATTGACTTTGTGTATTGGTGGAACGTCCATGTCCGCGGGTATCCACCGCAATAACTTGATACTCCTTTGAGAAATAAGAAATTTGATAATTAAAAAAAGTATGATCATTGCCATTACCATGAAGTAACACAAGGGGGTAATTTGTTTCTTTGCCAAAAATTTGATAAAAAATTTGACTGCCATCTATTGTTTGAAAATATTTTTCTATTGCCATTCTCCGTCACCTATCTCATCTATAATCAATCGAGTCCTCTCTCATTATAGAGTCTTTTGTCTTTTTTTTGTAATAAAAAACAGAAAATTTTCCGAACAGTTTTGTAAGGTGTTGTAATATAGTGTGATATAGTAGAAGATAGCCACCTAAAAATTAGACTAGAGGAGGGAAAGTTGATGTCTTTAATCGTTTTAATTGGTGCCCAAGCTGTCGGGAAAATGACCGTTGGCAAGGCTTTAGAAAAGCAGTTAGATTCTAAATTACTATTTAATCATCAAACCATTGACTTATTTGCAAACTATCTTGGGTATACGGAACGTGCATTTCAATTGTCTGATTCCGTTAGAAAGGAACTTTTTCATGCCTTTGTCGAAAATCCAGCCACAAATACAACAAAAAACATTATTTTTACAGTGGTGATTGCTTTTGATCAAGAACAAGATTTTCAATTTTTAGAAGAAATATCAGAAATTTTTCTTAGTAAACATGAAGCCGTCTATTTCGTCGAACTCGTCTCTTCAACAGCAATCCGCCTAGAACGAAATGTTCATCCAGAACGGCTAGAGGCAAAACCTTCAAAACGCGATGTCGACTTTTCTCGAAAAGAATTACTCAATACCTTTAAAGAACATCGATTAGTAAGCCACGAAGGCGAACTAGAAAGTACATTTCCAAATGTAAAAATAACGAAAATAAATAATTCAAACATGACACCAGAAGAAGTAGCAACGAAGATAATTGCTACTTTTGGTTTGACATAATGTGAAAGGAACATCGGAATCAATGAAAAAGTTTTTTAAATATCTCGGTAGCTTGATGGTCCTTCTTTTAAGCATAGCTTTAATTTTGATAGGATATTTAACCTTCCGAGAGTTTCGACCACGAGCGGTTGAACCAGTTGCTATAAATAAACAATTTTCAGAGCAAACCATCGAAAAAAAGCAATCCATTTCTTTAGTCACGTATAACATAGGCTATGCCGGCCTAGGACAAACAGAAGATTTTTTTATGGACGGTGGCAAAACTGTCCAACCAGTTAATAAGGCAATGGTCCAACAGAATTTAACAGGCATTGAAGGAACTTTAAAAGAATTACCAGCGATGATTTACTTATTCCAAGAAGTCGACCGTCGCTCGCAACGTTCTTATGAAGTCAATCAAGAACAAGAATTACAAAAACAGCTGCAGCTGAACAGCGCATTTGCTTATAACTTTAAGGTAGATTATGTGCCCATTCCTTGGCCGCCGATTGGACGAGTAGAAAGTGGTTTATTAACATTATCAAATGAAAAAATAACAGAGGCCAAACGCATTGCTTTACCCAATCCCTTTCGTTGGCCCGTTAGCATTAGTAACTTAAAACGAGCGCTTCTAGAAACGCGCTTTCCAATTAAAGGCACAGACAAAGAATTAGTGGTTTTTAACTTACATTTGGAAGCCTATGACAATGGGGAAGGGAAGATTGCTCAAAGCAAAAAGTTAGCTGACGTATTATCCCGAGAATACGCTAAAGGAAACTATGTAATTGCTGGAGGTGACTTTAATCAAGTTTTCAAAGGCAGTCATCGATATCCTGACCTAGGTGAAGCTGGTTGGGCACCAGGAGAAATTGATCCTGCAGACTTACCTAAACATTTTTCACTTGCTTATGATGATCAACAACCGACTGTGCGGGTGCTTAATAAGCCATACACTGGCTCTTATGAAACATCCCAAGTGTATGTAATTGATGGTTTTATTGTTTCTGATAATGTGGCTGTTCATAGCGTGAAAACAAAGGACGAACAATTTAAATATACAGATCACCAACCTGTGAAGATGGAAGTTGGGTTAAAATAGAAAAAGGAGGAGATAGATGAAATTAGGAATTATTGCCGCAATGGATTTAGAGCTTCAAAAATTATTGGAATATTTTCCACCACAACGAAAGATACAGCTAGCAAAAAATACATTTTATATTTATGAACAAAAAACATCGCAAGTCATTATGGTTTGTGCAGGACAAGGAAAGACGAATGCTACGCTATATAGTCAAATACTTATTGATTCATTTCAAATAGAACAACTAATTAATATCGGTATTTGTGGCTGTTTAAATGAAAAACTGCAACTCTTTGAGATGGTGCTAGGTGAGGAATACTGCCATTACGATATTCGTGAAAGACAGTCAATCAATAAATTTCCTTATCAGCTGTACTATAAAGGAGATAAAGGAATGCTGGCCGAACTTCAACATCTAGGTGAAAAGATAAAGTGTGTTCGTTTTGGAACTGGAGAAGGCTTCGTTTGTGACACAACTGAAAAAAGAAACTTAATTGAACAATTCTCTATTGATTGTGTGGATATGGAATCCGCAGCTATTGCACAATGCTGCTTTTTAAATGATTGTGCTTTTGTTTCTATAAGAATTATTGCGATAGAGCGGATGCTAACGCAGTCAAAGTAACAGAAGATACACAAACACAGGCAATGGAAAAAGTATTTGAATTGGTCTGTGCATATATAAATTAAAAAAGAAAGAGCTTGGAACAAAAATCCAGAAAGATTTTTGTTCCAAGCTTAAAAAGTAATATAGATTGGGGATAAAAGTAACATTGTTATTGTTCCAATTATTTTACAGATAGCCTTTAGTAATAGAATGAGTGGAATTTAGCATATTTGCTGGCGTTCCTGTAAAAAGAAGCTGTCCGCCATTTTCTCCACCTTCGGGACCTAGTTCAATCAACCAGTCGGCACTTTTAATCACATCAATGTGATGTTCTAATAAAATCAAGCTGTTTCCTTCTTCTACCATTCGATTGAAAAGTTGAAGACTTTGTTGGATATTAATTAAGTGTAAGCCATCTGTAGGTTCATCCATTAAATAGATAGCTTTTTTTTGGTGAAGTGTGTCTGCTAATTTTACCCTTTGCAATTCGCCACCAGATAATGTTGAGAGCGATTGATTGAGTTTAAGGTAGCTTAAGCCAACTTCCAGTAAATTTTTTAATGAAAGAGCAAAAGGCTGGTCTTTGAAAAAATCATAGCCATCTTTAACGCTTAAAGCTAGTACTTCAACGATATTTTTTCCGTTATACAGATAATGAAGCACCTCTTCTTTGTAACGCGTTCCGTGACAGGTTTCGCAAATACTAGTAACATCCTCCATAAAAGACATATCGGAGACAATTATGCCTTTCCCCTTGCAAGTAGGACAGGCGCCTTTGGAATTATAGCTAAATAAAGCTGGACTAACATGATTTTCTTCCGCAAACAGTTTGCGGACCTTATCAAAAATATTGAGATAGGTCATTGGTGTGGATCGTAAATTTGCGGTAATGCTTTTTTGTGAAAGATGAATAATTTCTTGGTTATCAGCTTGGGCTTTTTGATAAATTTCTTCCGCTAATGATGATTTACCTGAACCGGCGACCCCACAAATAACAGTCAAAACTCCTAACGGAACTTCGACAGATAGATTGTTTAAATTATGCAGTGTCGCATGTTCGATTGTTAAAGACTTCCTTGCTTTTCTTGGTTGGTCGTTTAAAGGGAGCGGCTCTTGAAGGGCTTGACTAGTCAAGGTTTTGGAGGCTAAAAATGCGTCATACGTTCCTGAAAACTGGACATGGCCACCATTTTCGCCTGCGAAAGGTCCTATATCGATGATAAAATCAGCTTCTCTAATTAATTGTGGATTATGTTCCACGAGAACCACGGTGTTTCCTTTATTTTTTAAATTGAGCAATGCACGACTGATCCGTTCGATGTCCTTTGGATGTAAGCCAGCACTTGGTTCATCTAAAATATACATAATATCGTTTAAGGCGTTGTTTACATACTTAGCAATTTTAATCCGCTGTGCTTCACCACCAGAAAGTGTTTCAGTTGCTCGTCCTAATGTGAGGTAGGAGAGACCGATATTAATTAATGCTTCTAGACGTACAAGTAGCTCTTCTTGAATAGTTTTTATTAAGTATAGGTCCATTGAACGAATAAAAGAATGTAATTCAGTGAGTGGCATGTCAACAGCATCAGCAATACTTTTCTGATTAATTTTGCAGCTACGAACACGTTCATTGACTCTACTTCCTAAACAATCAGGACATCTTTTTACGGTAACAAAGTGATTAAGGTATTTTTGATGACGTTTGCCTTCGTCTGTATGCAATATGCTACGTTGCATGCGCGGGACGATTCCTTCATACAAAGCTGTATGAGGCCACTCTTTGGGTGGATTAGCTAGTTTTTGTTGTGGAGCATATAAAAATAATGCTAACTCTTCAGGGGAATAGTCTTTGATTTTTTTATCCAAATCAAATAGACCACTATGGGCATAACGCTTCCACCGCCAGTTGCCAACTGTAAATGTGGGGAAATCGATAGGCCCTTCGTTTAATGATTTGTCATAATCAACTAGCTGATGAAGATTGATTTCGGTAATCTTTCCTAAGCCATCGCATGTTGGACATTTTCCATCCGGATGATTAAACGAAAAAGTATCTGAATAACCAACAAATGGAGAACCTGCTCGTGAAAACAGCAAACGTAAAAACGTATAAATATCTGTGTATGTTCCCACTGTCGAACGAGAATTACCTGCTACTTTTTTCTGGTCAATGACAATTGCAACAGGAAGATTCTCGATTTTTTCAACTTCTGGACGACCATATTTGGGTAAGTAATTTTGAACAAACGAACTAAATGTATCATTTAGTTCACGACGTGATTCAGCGGCTAATGTGTCAAATACTAAGGAGGACTTTCCTGAACCCGAAAGTCCAGTAACAACAGTTAGTTGCTTTTTAGGGATATTGACAGAGATATTCTTCAAATTATTTTGTGTTGCGTGCTTAATTTCAATCCATTCCATTAAAAAACCTCCGTTTCTATTCTATTTTAGCATATAAAAAGAACCTAGCCTAAAAGTTGAACATGGGAATTTTCAAGAGAACTTTACTTTTTAATCGCTTTCATTTATGCTATAAGTAATACAGTTTTTTAACTGTATTAATAGATAAAGGATGTGACTTATGAAGAAGTCGATTTTGTTCAAAAAGTTAGGGATTATTTTATTAATTAGCCAAACACTGGTAGGGGTACCAATGTTGGCACAAGAAAGTATACTAGAAACAACCGTTCAAACAGAGACGGAATCAGTAACAACAGAAACCAGTTAGACTGTAGCTAACTTGGAATCTGAAACTACTAGCCAAACGGTGATGCAGGAAAAAGAATCCTCTTCGGCAATCGCCGAAAGCAGTAGCGGAAATGCGGTTGCAGTAACTACTGAAACCACAAATGAGATACAAAATAGTGATACAGATGGAAAAGCTGTTTCTGCAGAGAGTGTTTTTTCAGAAGCAGATTATAAACAAGCAACTGCACTGGAGTTAGCAACTTTAGTAAGAGAAAAAAAGGTGACGAGCGAAGAATTAGTAAAAATTGCGTTGGCCATCACTAAACGTGAAAATCCTACATTAAATGCGGTCATTACTTTACGAGAAGAAGCGGCTTTGACAGAAGCAAAAGCTTTACCAGATACAGGTCAACCATTTCTAGGTGTGCCGCTCTTACTAAAAGGGTTAGGACAATCCTTGAAAGGTGAAAGCAACACGAACGGTTTTGGTTTTCTCCGAGATCAAGTAGCTGGTGGGACATCGACCTTTGTCAAAGCACTACAAAATGCCGGATTCATAATCATTGGTCAAACGAATTATCCAGAATTAGGTTGGAAGAATATTTCAGATTCAAAGTTATATGGCGTTTCCGTCAATCCATGGAATCCTAACCATTATTCAGGTGGTTCTTCAGGCGGAGCGGGTGCTAGTGTCGCCGCGGCATTTGTTCCCATTGCTTCTGGAAGTGATGCTGGTGGCTCTATCCGCATCCCTGCTTCTTGGACAGGCACCGTAGGTTTGAAACCTTCTAGAGGAGTAATCATTGGCAATTCTAATAGTGCAAAAGGTCAAACTGTTCACTTTGGTTTAAGTCGAACCGTGGCGGATACAAATGCATTATTTGAAACCTTATTAACCAAAAAAGATCTTCCTGCGGGACATTTAAGTCAAGCGCAACCCATTGCTTATACAACAGAATCCCCTGCCGGAACGCCTGTAAGTGCCGAAGCAAAAGAGGCGGTCGCTGAAGCTGTTGCTTTTTTAAAAGACCAAGGGTACACATTGGTTGAAGTGAAGCACCCTGTTGATGGGGAACGTCTAATGAAAAATTATTATACTGTAGCTGCTGGCTCAGCAGGAATTGCCGATTTTATGGCGCGGCAGAAATTGAAAAGACCGCTTGAACGAAATGATGTAGAACTGTTAACATGGGCGCTTTTTCAAACAGGAAAAAATATAACGAGTGAAGAGACAACTGCGGCTTGGACAGATATTGCTTTACAAGCACAAGCGATGGACGAATTTTATCAACAGTATCCTATCTTATTAACACCAACGACGGCTGCCACGGCACCTAGTATTGATAATCCGTTACTAAAGCCAGAACATGCAGCGCAGATGGAAAGAATTGATCAATTGTCACCAGCAGAACAAAAACAATTGATTTATGACCAATGGCTGACGGCGTTCACATATACACCGTTTACACAACAAGCAAATTTATTTGGACATCCAGCATTAAGTGTACCAACTTACGTTTCAAAAGAAGGACTGCCTTTGGGGATTCAATTTAATAGTGCATTAAATGAAGACCGAACGTTGCTACAATTAGGTGCTTTATTTGAAAATAACCACAAGATAAATCAACCACATGTAGAAGAACCAGACAAAGACAAAGAACCAGATGCAAGTGGCGAACCAGAAAAAGACAAAGACCCAAATGCAAGCGGCGAGCCAGACAAAGATAAAGACCCAGATGCAAGTGGCGAACCAGAAAAAGACAAAGAGCCGGATGCAAGTGGCGAACCAGATAAAGATAAAGAACTAGATACAAGTGGCAAACCAGATAAAGACAAAGAAACAAAAACAAGTGAAGGACCAATCGAAGGAAAAGATCAAAACCAAAACCCAGACAAAGCTGGAAAAACTACTAGTGAGTCATCCTTAGATAATTCGCTGAATTCATCAGCAAATCAGGGAACCAAATCAACAGGAAGTACACATGCTTTTTCTGATAAAAATATGATTGGGAAACAAGAACAGCTTCCCAAAAAAGTATTACCAAAAGCAGGTGCAGAAGTACCTAGTACTTTCTGGATTGTTTTAGGAGGAGCTTTCTTAGTAACGAGTGGAACGATTTATATAAGGAAAACTAGAAAATGATAACCAGTGAAGGCTAGAGACAATTTATCCCCAATTGTCTCCAGCCTTTTTTCTTTGGTATACTAAAACCAATAGGGAAATGGAGGCGAAAGTAATGAGGGCGTTTGAGAAGATTCCAGCGTTTCAGCAATGGCAAAAAGTTGAAGCTATTCACCGTGGTTGGTCAACTGATTTAAAGTTTAAAGTTACCAAAAATCAAGAAACCTTTTTATTACGAATTTTTCAACAAGAAGAGTTATTAGCCAAACAACAAGAATATCAATTTATCAAAAAAGTAGCGGCGTTAGGATTTCCCAGTTCTAAACCTTTTTTATGTGCACCTATTCCTGAAAGTGAACAAGGATACATGTTATTAACGTATCTAGAAGGTGAAGACTTAAGCGATGTTTTACCCGCTCTTTCTCCCAAAAGACAACTGAACTTAGGCGTAGAGGCAGGCCGCTATTTAAACAAAATCCATAAGCTTTTGTTGCCTGAAAGGATTAGTCAAAGAGAGATTGCGCGAAATTTATACGAAAAAAAGCAGAGCCAACTAAATAAGTATAAGGAATCTCAATTTTGTATGCCGTACCAACAGCCAATAATTTCATATTTAGAAAAACAATTACCGTTATTGCAACAACGGCCTGTGGTTTATCAGCATGGAGATTTCCATGTGGGAAATTTTATTTACTTGCCAACTAGGCAGGTCGGTGTGATTGATTTTAATCGATGGGATTTTGGGGATCCTTATGAAGAATTTTACAAGTTACAATTTTTTTCAAGAAATGTTTCGCCATTGTTTGCTTATGGTCAATTACAAGGTTATTTTGCTGGGAAAGTTCCTACCTTATTTTGGCAGTTTCAAAAGCTTTATACTTTTCACGCAGGACTCTATTCTTTAGTTTGGGCACTGAGCTTTGGTGAAAAAGAAATCAGGACTATGGAACAGCAATACCAACAATTACTAGAGGACTATAATTGTGGAGAATTGCTAGTTCCCAAATGGTTTTCAACTATCCAAAGAAAGGGATTGAGATTTTAGGTTTATTTCGATAGAATAAAAATAAAAACAGGAGTTTAAGGAATGAAACTAAACGGGATTATTATGATAGCGGTTGTTGGAAGCGTTTTATCTAGCTGTGGTTGGCAAAAATCGAAAGAGGAATCACAGAAAGTACAAACCGTACAAACAAACAATGTAAATACTGAAGAAACAAGAGCAATTTCAGCAACCGAAGTTAGTCAAACCACGGCGTTGGAATTAGAGCAAACAACGCAAACACAAGAATTAACTGAATTAGTTACAGAAGAAGGGACGATTTGGAATCAGCAAAAAGCAAAACAGTTAGGACAATACATGGAAATCTGGGGTCAAGAACGCAATCAGAACTATCAAGCGTACCAACCAGGTCACTCTGTAGCTTTTTACACGATTCAAGTGCCTGATGATTTATTGAGTTATGAACCTAAAATACAACCAGCTATTGGGAACAATCCCATTTGGTTAAATTGGTCAGAAACAGGCAGCGAAGGGGGTTATTGTCTGGTGGCAGTATACTCTGACAGTGCGACACAAGTTGCCCAGAAGCATGTCTATTTATTTACTTTAGTGAATGGTGAAGCCAAAGTTTATGTGAGTAAAGAACAGCCAGCAGAAGAGCAACCTTATTTGTTTTTAAAAGAAACAAGTAATACAGAACTGAAAGAACAATTCACAAACCTTGTGAATAATCTTTAATTTTTTATTTAATCAAAAGGAAAAGAAAATTTATCATTGACAAAGTATCCGCTTTCATTTTATTCTGTAGCTACCCCTTGGGAAAGGGCAAAAGGAAGTTTTGAAAGGGATGGAAAAAATGAAGGAAACAAGTTTAGTAATTATTAAGCCAGATGGCGTTGAACGAAAGTTAGTTGGCAAAATCATTCAACGTTTTGAAGATAAAGGTATTGACTTATTGCACCTTAAATTCGAACGACTAACAGTAGAAACAGTGAAGGAACACTATGAGCATTTAAAAGATGAACTATTTTTCCCTGAATTATTAGCCTATATGACAAGTGGCCCAGTGGTTGTGATGGTCGTTGTAGGGGACAATGTGGTTAAAAAAGTGCGTAAATTAGTTGGAGCAACGAATCCGTTAGATGCTGAAAGTGGCACCTTACGAGCGGATTATGGGTTGTCTGTCACCAAAAATTTAATCCATGCTTCTGATTCTGTTCAATCAGCAAAAATTGAGATGCAACGGTTCTTTGGTTAATCAGCAAAAAAGAAACAATCCTTTATTTTTTATAAAGGATTGTTTCTTTTTTATTAATTGTCAGAATATTCCGCTTAAATGGTTGACATCTGGAGGTAGAAGAGTAGTATAGACTACATACTAAATACTAAATGACTGCGTGTGCTTCAGGAGGATAAAATGATAACAAGTGATGAATTGACAGAAAACCTTAGTCCGTTTGAATTAAGTCTATTTTTAGAGAAGAAATTACATGAAGAAAATCATAATTTAGAAACATTGTTAAATGCAGGGCGAGGCAATCCTAATTGGACGGCGCCAACACCAAGGGAAGCCTTTTTTTTATTAGGTCAATTTGCTACAAAAGAAACGTTAAGAGAGGGGAGCGAACAAACGGCTGGTATGATTCAGCCAAGTTTTGGTAGAACGCAACGCTTCTTAAACTTTTTAGCAGAAAATCCAAGCAAAGGGGCAACCTTCTTACAAGAAATTTGGACAGCAGAGCATAACTATTTTGGGATGGATAAGGAAATGTGGTTAGATGCCATGTTAGACTATGTGATTGGGGATAATTATCCGAATCCTGTTCGTTGCTTGAAGGCGTGTGAACAACCGATTAAAGCATATTTAAATCAAGAATTATTTTCCAGCGAAGCACAACCGTTTGATATTTTTGCCGTTGAAGGTGGTACAGCAGGGATTTGTTACTTGTTTGATACGTTGGCAAATAATTATTTACTAGAAAAAGGTGATCGTATTGCGTTGTTATTACCAACGTTTGCTCCTTATCTAGAAATTCCAGAACTACCACGTTATGATTTTGACGTGGTTAAAATCAAAGCAGAGCAAATGATCATTGATGGAAAAACAACGTATCAATACTCAAACAAGGAAATTGATAAACTAAAAGACCCGTCCATCAAAGCGGTTTTTGTCGTAAATCCCAGCAATCCAACTGCTAATGCTATGGGAAAACCTACCATTGAACAAATCAAACAAATCGTTGCAGTGGATAACCCTAAGCTAATGATTTTAACAGATGACGTTTACGGAACCTTTGTGCCAGCTTTCCGTTCACTATTTACGGAGTTACCTTACAATACAGCCTGTATCTATTCTTATTCTAAATACTTTGGCGCTACCGGTTGGCGTGTGGGGACTATTGCGGTCAGTCAAGAGAACATCTTTGATCAATTATTAAAAGAATTGCCAGTGGCTCGAAAAATGGAATTACAGGCACGTTATGCTACGTTGAATGCAGACACAAGCCAAATTAACTTTATCAGCCGCTTAGTCGCAGACAGCCGCGATATTGCGTTGAACCATGCAGCGGGACTTTCTTCTATTCAGCAAGCAATGATGGCTTTATTTAGTTTGTATGCTTTGTTAAAAGACGGTCAAGCATATAAAGACGAAGTGATGGATATCTGTCATACGCGTGAAAAGCTCTTGTTCCGCACCTTAGGCATTGAAGAGCCTTTAGCAAGTTTAAATACAGCATACTATTGTGAAATTAACTTTAGAGATTGGACAGAAAAACGTTATGGCCCAGAATTTTCAAGTTATTTAACGAAATCGTGGACGATCACAAAAGTATTAACCTCTTTAGCAGAAAAAGAAAAATTAATGCTTTTAAAAGCGGATGCTTTCGGGAGTGACAAATGGTCAGTTCGAATTTCTTTAGCCAATTTAGCTACTAACCAATATAGTGAAGTTGGTAAACGAATGATTCGCCTATCTGAACACATTAAAGAAGAGTGGTTGCGCCAAAAGCGCCAAGCAATTAAATAAAAAAACGCTAAGTCTCTTAAGCTGCAAGAGGCTTAGCGTTTTTGTTTATTATTTATTCATTTTTCCGTCAGTTTTGGTTTATAAATGTTTGCTACACTGGAGATAAGAGGAAATTAAGCGTTTATAAAAAGGAGAGAAGTGAATGAAACATATTAAAGGAATGTTGGTTTTTATCGGATTATTTATTTTGGTTGGTTGTGCGCCAGATCAAGAGCCAACGAAACAAACAACAAGTGGTCCGCAAGAGACAAAGCAAGTGAAGCAAGTTACCGTCACCAATCAAACGACTTCTGCGGTGGAAAAACAAGCGCCGACTAAAAATGACGAACTGATTGCTAATCAATTGACTTTTGATTCTCATGAATACACGTACGAAGTGGTTACAGGGGCCACACAAACGACATTTGGGACAACCCCACCAGCAAAATATACACCAGAAGAAAAAAAGGAAAAAATGTTTTGGTCCAATCAACCGCCTTTGGGATTAATGACGGGTAACTATTATAAAAATGAAGGTGTATTTACCGGCGGAAATTACGGCATTGTAGAGATTATTACGGAACCTGAAACGCAAAGGATTCTGAATGTTGAGTTTACAGAGTTTGCTAGTGATCCTTATTATGATACACGCTATTCGGGTGTAAACAAACGCCTGTCGGATTATCCTGAATTTCAAGCAAGCAACACGCGCACAGACGATACGTTAGTCACCGTTGTTAATGGTATTACTTATGTAGAAAAACAAATGCGTGACGAAAATCGTGTCACAGGTAATTTTTATACGGTACGTGGTTCATCAACTTCTGCGCGTGAAGGTTTAATGCCTTTAGCAGCAGAGATGGACACTTGGCTAAAAGAGCCATCGAAAGAAACGTATATCGGTTACGCAGAAGATTTAGGCAATGGCCTAATCGCTCGACTTCAAGTGATAACAGAAGAGCAGAAAATAAAACATGTCAGCTATGATGAATACTTTTCAGATGAACAGGAAAAAATCACAGAAACAGCCCTGCGGCCTTTTTATCGTCAATCGAAATATTATTCACCAGGATATAATAAACAAACCAACAATTCTTTTATTCATTTTGTAGATGCACTAACAAAGGCCATTACGACACAACAAACTTTATCCGTTAACGAAGAACAAGAGCTACAGCATCCGTCTTTTACTACTTATCAAAGATTGGCTGAAAAAATCAGCACGTTTCAAAATTCATTGAAGGAATAAAAAAACGGAAGTGGGGCATAAGTCGTTTCGACTTATGCCCTACTTTTGTAATCTTAAGATTATCAGCTAAACCAAAGTGAGTTCTTTTTAAAGAAATACTTTTATTTTAGCCTTTTATAGATCTAAATAATTTTCTAAGTAATCTGCTAAACCATCTTGATCATTTGTTTTTTCAGTGACATCGTTGGCTACGGATTTAATTTTATCCGTGGCATTGTTCATAGCAACACCCCAACCAACATAACTTAACATTTCTTCGTCATTATGTTCATCGCCAAAAGCAATGATATCAGCTGGTTTGACAGATAAAAAGTTCGCCACTTGATCAACGCCATGGGCCTTTTGAATTCCTTTTGCGACCATTTCTAAAATAGGCATTGGACCGCCCCAAGTGCGGACATCAATATAATCACCATATTGTTTTGTCAATGTATCAGCAACTTTTTCAGCTTGGTTTGGTGTGGTCCGAACCATCATTGAGGTAGGATTTGTTCGTAAATTTTTAGCAGTAAGTAAATTATCTAAGGTTGCTTTGGAAGCAAAAAATTTCGGATCGAACCCATCTAACGTATCGATATAAAATGTTTCTTTGTTTTCAGCAGCAACAAAATCTAATTGTAATTCTTTTTTCTGTGCCAAAATGTCAAAGACTAGGTCACGCTCAATATTGGCTTCGCTTTCCAAGTCCCATTTTTTCTCTGGAATGTGGACTAAAGCGCCGTTAAAGTTAACCATAGGGGTCGTTAGGCCAAGTTGTTGGTAAAATTGATGACTCATTCTATAGGGACGTCCAGTGGCAATACTGACGTAATGACCGTTGTCAATCGCTTTTTTTAGTGTTTGTTCGGTTTTTGGACTGATTAAAGACTGTGCATTTAATGTTGTGCCGTCTAAATCAATAGCAATTAATTTTTTCAAGTAAAAATTCCTCCTAAATGCCTTTTACTCAGTCTAGCATAAAACCGAAGATTATCAAGGGGAGAAGCATGTTCATTTATAAGGTTTAAAAAAAAGCTTAAGAAGTATGCTACACTAAAATAAACCGTTTGAAAAAGGAGCGCAGAGCATCTTGAAAAATTCTAGAAATTATTTACGAGTGATCACCTTAATCTATTGTATCTATATGTGGTTATTTGCTACGCATTTTCATTTTATGGCGTTGAACGTGTTGTTAGCCTATATTCCAATTGAACTTAGTTATCTTTTAAACGCAGAAAAACGTAAAAGGGATTGGTTGATAGGTTTTGCTTGGTTAATTTTTTATCCTAATGCGCCGTACCTATTTACGGATTTTTTTCATTTAGAAACGCTATCTATTTATCGAGGCTTTAATACGATTTTTGCAAACCAAATTGGTGATTGGTGGGCGTTTGTTTGCTTAACTAGCGGGATTGTTATATATGGACTTTTAGGGATGAAAACAGTAACAACTGTTAGTCAGAAATTGCAAAGTTATTGTGACTATAGAACAATTGTAGTCTTTCAAGCCAGCCTTCATTTCTTGTCTGCTTTGGCGATTTATGTTGGACGTTTTGATCGATTACACAGTGTCTATCTTTTTATGAGTCCAATTGAAACAGTGAAAATTATCTTTTTTGACTGGTCCCTTCAAAAATTAATGTTTATTTTATTAATGATGTTTCTACAGATGCTGTTGTTTGGGCTAATCCAATTATTAGGAAAAGAAGAAGCAATGTAAAGCTTTTTCTTTTTTTATATCTACAAAACACGAACATTATATAGAAATATATATATAATAGTTAATATTTTGTTGTAAAAAGATAGCGATTCTCTTATAATCAAAGAGTAATTATTCGAAAACATGGATTTTAAGGGAGAGAAGTGCAATTATGAATACGTTTTTCAAATTAAAGGAAAACAAGACAACGGTATCAACTGAAATAATGGCGGGGGTTACGACCTTTTTTGCAATGAGTTATATTTTATTTGTTAATCCGTCCATTCTTTCAGAAACAGGGATGCCTTTTCAGGCTGTTTTTTTAGCGACCATTATTGCTTCAATCATCGGTACATTAATTATGGGGCTGTTTGCTAATGTACCTTACGCTCAAGCACCGGGGATGGGACTCAATGCTTTCTTCACGTTTACGGTCGTTTTTGGGATGGGGTATACATGGCAACAAGCATTAGCAATGGTTTTTATTTGTGGTTTGATTAACATTTTGATTACAGTGACAAAAATTCGCAAAATGATTATTAAAGCAATTCCAGAGAGTTTACAACATGCTATTGGTGGTGGGATTGGAATTTTTGTCGCTTATGTAGGGTTGAAAAATGCTGGCTTACTAAGTTTCACAGTACAAGCAGAACCTCAAAATGGTGTTGTGAATGGTTCGAGTATCGTGCCCGCTTTAGGAAATTTTGATAATCCAGCCATTATTTTGGCGGTAATTGGGTTAGTTTTAACAACGATTTTAGTTGTCACGAATGTTCGTGGGGCTATTTTAATTGGCATTGTGGTTACTACGTTAGTCGCAATTCCAATGGGGGTGGTAGACACTGCTTCGGTTGATTGGCATGCTAATTCGTTGGGCAATTCATTTAAAGAATTAGGTACAACTTTTGGCGCTGCTTTTGGTGCTGAGGGCTTACAGTCATTGTTTAGTGATTCTTCAAAAATTCCTCAAGTTTTAATGACCATTATTGCCTTCAGTTTATCAGATACGTTTGATACAATTGGAACATTTATCGGTACGGGACGTCGAACAGGGATTTTCTCTAAAGAAGATGAATTAGCTTTAGAAGATAGTAAGGGTTTCAGCACTAAAATGGACAAAGCTCTATTTGCAGATGCTATTGCAACATCTATCGGTGCGATTTTTGGCACATCGAATACGACAACTTATGTAGAAAGCGCAGCAGGAATCGGTGCGGGTGGTCGAACAGGTTTGACATCGGTAGTGGTAGCAATTCTATTTGCCCTAAGTAGTCTTTTTTCACCACTTATTGCTATTGTGCCAGCACAAGCTACGGCTCCAGCGTTAATTTTAGTGGGAATTATGATGTTAGCTTCTTTCAAAGACATCAATTGGACGGATTTAGAAGATGCGATTACAGCATTTTTTGCTTCAATTTTCATGGGATTATGTTATAGCATCTCTTATGGGATTGCTGCTGGGTTCATCTTTTATGCAGTGGTAAAAGTAGTCAAAGGAAAAGCCAAAGAAGTTTCACCAATTATTTGGGTCATTGATGCGTTGTTTATCTTAAACTTTGTAATCTTAGCTATTTTATAGTAAATAGAAGTGAGGCTGAGATAACAGCGGTTAGCTTTGAAGGTGTTGTATTTATTCAGCTGTTTATCTTAAGCCCAAGTGTTAAGAAGTCTGGCAGATTGGTCGTTTTGACCGGTCTGTCAGACTTTTTTTAAAAGAATTTTCTTTTGAGAGATTCACTCTTTTAGAGTATAGTGGTAGGTGAAGAGGTGATAAGGTGGATAAAAGTATGAAAATAAAATGGAAGCAGAATTTGTTAGTCGCATGGATTGGTTGCTTTTTTACAGGGGCGAGTATTAGCTTAGTTATGCCGTTTATTCCAGTATATGTTGAACAATTAGGGACGCCTAAGAGTCAAGTAGAGTTGTTTTCTGGATTGGCAATTTCTGTCACGGCATTTGCTGCTGCGATTGTTGCACCGATTTGGGGAAATTTAGCTGATCGAAAAGGTCGGAAAATTATGATGATTCGGGCTGCAGCAGGAATGACGATCACAATGGGGGCGTTAGCATTTGTCCCTAATGTATACTGGCTGTTGATTATGCGTTTTATGAACGGGATTTTATCCGGCTATATTCCTAACGCAACAGCGATGATTGCGTCGCAGGCGCCAAAAGAGAAAAATGGCTGGGCTCTAGGGACATTATCAACAGGTGCAATTGCTGGGACGTTAATTGCGCCATCGATTGGCGGTGCGTTGGCACAGTGGTTTGGAATGGAAAATGTCTTTATTATTACCGGCGTTATTTTATTCATTACAACGTTGTTGACTATCTTTTTAGTTAAAGAAGATTTTCAACCAGTTGAGAAAAAGGATTTATTAACGACGAAAGAAATTTTTAGTAAGATGGATCATGTTTCAGTATTGATTGGTTTGTTTGTGACTACGTTAATTTTACAATTAGGAATTACAAGTATCAGCCCAATCTTAACGCTATATATTCGATCTTTAAGTGGCGATACAGAGAATGTATTATTTGTTAGTGGTTTGATTGTTTCGATTGCCGGCGTTTCAGCAATTATTTCTTCTCCAACTTTGGGAAAAATTGGGGACCGCATTGGGAACCAAAAAGTTTTATTAGGCGGATTAATTCTTTCTTTTATTTGTTACATTCCCATGGCGTTTGTGCAAACACCTTTTCAGTTAGGTGTTTTACGATTCCTTCTAGGTTTTTCAACAGGTGCTTTAATGCCATCAATTAATACGTTAATTAGTAAAATAACGCCAACAGAGGGCGTAAGTAGAGTTTATAGTTACAATCAGATGTGTAGTAATTTCGGTCAAGTTTTAGGGCCGATGGTAGGGTCGACAGTTGCCCATGGTTTTGGCTATTCTTCTGTTTTTCTGGTAACCGCTTGTTTCGTTTTAGGAAACATTGGGCTGTCCTTCTTTAATTTCCGAAAAGTTTTAAATAAAAAGCTCTAAACAGTTGAAAAGATAAAAAAACCAGTTACAATAACTTTAGTAACTGGTTTTTTCTTATTTAACAGGTTTGGTTTCTTTCGGTACTGCAAAGTGTGCAATTAATAAAATAATAACGGCTGTTGCCAACGATAGAATCGTTGTCATTTTAAAGTCGTATGAACCACCAGATAATGCACCGCCGATATATCCAACGACTTGGCCTAATGCGAAGGTCCAGAAAAATACAACAAGATAACGCATATGAGCACCTCTTTTCTAGCTCTTAGTTTAGCATATTTTCTTTAAAAGTAAAGAATCCGCGATAGGAAAATAAGAGAAGAGGCAAAAAATAGCAAGGATTCAAAAAGGAGCTGTCCAATGTCATTTCCACAACTACATACCGTTACTTCCTATTCGCTTTTATCTAGTACGGTTAGGATTCGTTCCTATGTAAAACAAGCGAAAGCATTAGGTTATCAAACATTAGCGATTACCGATATCAATGTCTTGCATGGGGCGGTTGAATTTTATGAAGCATGCCAAGAAGCGGGAATTCAACCAATTATCGGTTTAAGATTAGAATATACCCCAGCAGAAAAAGAAGGGCATTCCGAGTTGCTTTTATTTGCTAAAAATTTAAAAGGGTATCAGCAATTAATGCAACTATCTAGCAGCAAAATGACGACAGAGGGTCCCTTTTACTTAGCGGAACATCAATCCTTATTAAGTGATTTATTTGCCGTGACTTTGTCAGCTAAAGGAGAAGTCGCCCAAACATTTTTTGAAGATGAACAACAAGCGGTTCATGCTTTCCAACAACTTGCTTCATATTTTGATCCCCAGTCGTTATTTGTTGAACATTCTTTTTCAATGAATCAACAACGTAATCCAGCGCTCTTTTCTTTTTACCAAAGAGAACAATTACCTGGCGTGGCTTTGCAAGAGGTACGTCATTTAACAAGGGAAGAAGGCTTTGCCGTTACTGTTCTTGAGAGCATCAAAGAAAATAATCAATTGAATATTACAAGCCAAACACCGGAAATAGAAGGTCTGAATTACTTGCGTGAAGCAGAGACGACGATGGAACAAATGCTTCAAATAGCTGGTGCAGAAGTGGTCCAGAATACGATTCAGCTAGCTGAAAATTGCCGAGTTGACATTCCTTTACATCAAAAATTATTACCGCATTTTCCTGTGCCTGATAATCAAACGGCTGGTTCTTATTTACGCACATTGTGTTTAGAAAAATTACCAGAAAGAGTGCCTCATCTAAATGAAGTTTACCAAAAACGATTAGAAAAAGAGTTAACCATCATTCACAATATGGGCTTTGATGATTACTTTTTAATCGTTTGGGATGTGATGGACTTCTGTCATAACAATCAAATTGTTACAGGCGCTGGCCGAGGTTCAGCTGCAGGCTCTTTAGTGTCCTATGTGCTATCAATTACAGATGTAGATCCAATCAAATATGATTTGCTTTTTGAACGTTTTTTGAATCCAGAACGCTACACGATGCCCGATATTGATTTAGATATTCCTGATAATCGGCGGGAGGAAGTTTTAGCTTATGTCAGTCAAAAATATGGTCATTATCACATGGCGCAAATTGCCACGTTTGGTACGATGGCTGCGAAAATGGTTTTACGGGACGTTGCACGTGTTTTCGGGTTGTCCCAGAGTGAAGCGAATCGTTGGTCGGCAGCTGTCCCCAACAAGCTGAAAATTACGTTAGAAGAAGCGTACCAAGAGTCGAAACGGATGCAAGAATTGGTCAATTTTTCACCAAATAATCAATTGCTCTATAAAACAGCTGTTCAGCTAGAAGGATTGCCTCGCCATGTTTCTACGCACGCAGCAGGTGTGGTAATTAGTGATGAAAATCTTTTGAATTTGGTTCCGTTACAACCAGGATCGAATGAAATTTTATTGACCCAATTTACTATGAATGATGTTGAAAAAATTGGTCTTCTGAAAATGGATTTCTTGGGCTTAAGAAATTTATCCATCATTGATGATACCCTCACAGCTGTTAAACGCGTCTATAATCGAACCATTCGTTTAAATCAGATTCCATTAGATGACGAAACAACGCTGGCTTTATTTAGAAAAGGGGAAACAAGTGGTGTTTTCCAGTTTGAATCTGCTGGAATTCGGAATGTATTAAGAAAATTAGGGCCAACTAGCATTGAAGATATTGCTGCTGTCAATGCCCTGTATCGTCCTGGTCCGATGCAAAATATTGATGTTTTCATCCGCCGGAAAAAAGGCTTGGAACAAATTAGTTATCCAGAGCCTAGTCTCGCCCCCATTTTAGAAAATACGTACGGAATTATTGTTTACCAAGAGCAGATTATGCAAGTTGCTGCGAAAATGGCAGGCTTCTCTTTAGGGCAAGCTGACATTTTACGTCGGGCCATTAGTAAAAAGAAAAAAGATGTGCTAGATGAAGAACGAAATCATTTTGTTAATGGTGCGCTACAACAAGGCTATCCCCAAGAGACAGCTAACCAAGTGTACGATTATATAGAGCGCTTTGCTAATTATGGCTTTAACCGCTCGCATGCATTTGCCTATTCCTTTATTGGTTTTCAAATGGCTTACTTGAAGGTTCATTATCCGAGTGCTTTTTATGTCGCATTGTTGCATTCTGTTCGTCATAATCCAACAAAAATTAAAGAATATATTGGCGAAGCTAGAAAAAACAAGCAGACGATTTTGCAGCCGTCAATTAACCAAAGTCACTACAGCTTTTACCTAAATCAGCAACAGCAAATTTTATTTGGTTTTAGTTCTTTAAAAGGAATCCGCCGAGACTTCATTCAAAATATTTTAAATGAACGCCGAGAAAATGGACCGTACAAAACGTTCGATGAGTTTCTTTTGCGAATTGACCGTAAGTGGTTGAAAGTTGAAAATATCGAACCATTGATTGCCATCGGTGCATTTGACGAAATTGCGCCCAATCGCCGTCAATTAGCGGTAGGTTTAGAGAGTAATATCCAAAGTATTCTTCTCAGCGGTGGTAGTATGGATTTGTTAGAAACATTGAAGCCAAAGGAAGAAGAAATTGCCGATTATCCGCTAGAAGAGCGACTAGAACAAGAAGAACAATATTTAGGGGTCTATTTATCAGGACATCCGACAGAAGAGTTCAAAAAAACACGCTTAGCCAAGCAAACGCAACTTGTTCATGAACTTGTTGAAAATCAGCCCACGAAATTATTGATTTATGTCAAAAACATTCGGACGATTCGGACCAAAAAGGGAGAACAAATGGCCTTTGTTGATGGGGATGATACAACAGGAAGTATTTCACTAACGTTGTTCCCAACCGTTTTTCGCCAGTTAAGACAGAGTGTCGAGAAAGGGCAAGTTTATTATGTGGAAGGAAAAGTGGAACGCAGTACGTACAATCAAGAATTGCAAATATTGGTTCAACGAATAGAAAAAGCGCAACAAGTAGAAACATCAATTAGTGACGAAACGTGTTTTATCAGAATTACAAAAGATGTCGAACAAACGGACGTTTTTCAGAAAATGAAAGAGGTACTCAGTCGTCACGCTGGACACATTCCAGTGATTGTCTATTTTGAAAAAACAGGAAAGAAAATAGTATTAAATGAAGAAAATTGGGTCGCTCATACAAGCGCTAGTCAGCAACAATTAGCTTACGTTTTAGGCGAGCAAAACGTCATTTTCAAATGATTTACGGTAAAAAATACTAGTTGTTTTCAACTTTTTTCATTTTTTTCTTCTTAACTCAAGACATTTTGGTTCTTTAATGGTAAAATGAATGACGTAATATTTTTGTATATCAATTTTTGCGAAAAGGTTTCTTTTGGCAGTTGAAAGTATATTATATGAGGTGAAATAGCGAATGAAACGCATTGGTATTTTAACCAGCGGGGGAGATGCCCCTGGAATGAACGCTGCAATTCGTGCAGTCGTACGCAAAAGTATTTTTGATGGAATCGAAGTTTACGGTATTAACTATGGATTTGCCGGTTTAGTCGCAGGCGACATCCGTCGTTTAGATGTTGCTGACGTTGGCGATAAGATTCAACGTGGTGGAACATTCTTGTACTCTGCTCGTTATCCTGAATTTGCTACTGAAGAAGGGCAATTAAAAGGAATCGAACAATTGAAAAAATTCGGTATTGAAGGCTTAGTTGTTATTGGTGGAGACGGTTCTTATCATGGCGCAATGGCTTTGACAAAACGTGGTTTCCCCGCTGTTGGAATTCCTGGAACGATTGATAATGATATTCCTGGAACAGATTTCACAATCGGTTTTGATACAGCGATTAACACTGTTTTGGAATCAATTGACCGAATTCGTGATACAGCGACTTCTCATGTTCGTACATTCGTTATCGAAGTAATGGGACGTAACGCTGGTGATATCGCATTGTGGTCAGGCGTGGCAGGCGGAGCAGATGAAATCATTATTCCTGAACATGATTTTGATATGAAAAACGTTGCCAAACGTATTCAAGAAGGCCGCGACCGCGGGAAAAAACATTGCTTAATCATTTTAGCAGAAGGCGTAATGGGCGGAAATGAATTTGCTGATAAACTTTCTGAATATGGTGATTTCCATACGCGTGTATCAATTTTAGGACACGTGGTTCGTGGGGGCTCGCCAAGTGCTCGTGACCGTGTATTAGCAAGTAAATTTGGGTCATATGCTGTTGAACTTCTAAAAGAAGGCAAAGGCGGTTTATGTATCGGTATGTTAGATAACCAAGTAGTTGCAGCTGATATTATTGACACGTTAGAAAACAATAAACACAAACCAGATTTATCTCTTTATGAGTTAAATCATGAAATTTCTTTTTAATCTTGTATATTAGCTAATCTTATTAGCTTTGTATAAACAAATTTGGAATAGGAGCGTTTTAGTAATGAAAAAAACGAAAATCGTATGTACGATTGGACCAGCTAGTGAATCCGTTGATATGCTAGTAAACTTAATTAATGCAGGTATGAATGTTTGCCGTTTGAACTTTTCACATGGTGACTACGAAGAGCATGGTGCTCGTATTAAAAACATTCGTGAAGCTGTAAAAATTACAGGGAAACGCGTAGCGATCTTACTAGATACAAAAGGTCCTGAAATCCGCACAAATGACATGGAAAATGGCGCAATCACAATGAAAATTGGTGACTCAGTACGTATTTCTATGACAGAAGTTTTAGGAACAAATGAAAAATTCTCAATCACTTATCCAGAATTAATCAATGATGTAAACGTAGGTTCACACATTCTTTTAGATGATGGTTTAATTGATTTAGAAGTAACTGATATCGACCGTGATGCAAACGAAATCGTAACAGTTGTTAAAAACGAAGGCGTCTTGAAAAACAAAAAAGGCGTTAACGTACCAGGCGTTTCTGTAAACTTACCAGGGATCACTGAAAAAGATGCTAACGATATCCGTTTCGGAATTGGTCAAGGAATTGACTTTATCGCAGCTAGCTTCGTTCGTCGTGCTTCTGACGTTTTAGAAATCACTAAAATTTTAGAAGAAGAAAACGCAACACACATCCAAATCATTCCTAAAATCGAAAACCAAGAAGGTATCGATAATATCGATGAAATCTTAAAAGTTTCTGATGGTTTAATGGTTGCTCGTGGTGACATGGGTGTTGAAATTCCAACAGAAGATGTTCCAGTTGTCCAAAAAGCTTTAATTAAAAAATGTAATGCTTTAGGTAAACCAGTTATCACTGCAACACAAATGTTAGATTCAATGCAACGTAACCCACGTCCAACACGTGCGGAAGCAAATGACGTAGCAAACGCAATCTACGATGGAACAGATGCAGTAATGTTATCAGGCGAAACTGCAGCAGGGGATTACCCATTAGAAGCTGTTCAAACAATGGCTCGTATTGCAGTTCGTACAGAAGAAACATTAGTTAACCAAGATTCATTCGCATTGAAATTATATAGCAAAACAGATATGACTGAAGCAATCGGACAATCTGTTGGCCATACAGCACGTAACTTGGGTATCCAAACAATCGTTGCGGCAACAGAATCAGGCCATACAGCACGTATGATCTCTAAATACCGTCCAAAAGCACATATCGTTGCAATTACGTTCTCAGAACAAAAAGCACGTAGCTTATCATTATCATGGGGTGTTTACGCAACAGTTGCTGACAAACCATCAAGCACAGATGAAATGTTTAATTTAGCTTCAAAAGTATCACAAGAAGAAGGTTATGCTTCAGAAGGTGATTTAATCATTATCACTGCTGGTGTTCCAGTTGGCGAAAAAGGCACAACAAACTTAATGAAAATTCAAATGATCGGTTCTAAATTAGTTCAAGGTCAAGGTGTCGGCGAAGAAGCAATTATTGCAAAAGCCGTTGTTGCAGGAACTGCTGAAGAAGCAGTTGCTAAAGCGACTGAAGGGGCTATTTTAGTTACAAAAACAACAGATAAAGAATACATGCCTGCAATTGAAAAAGCATCAGCATTAGTTGTTGAAGAAGGTGGTTTAACTTCTCATGCAGCTGTTGTAGCGATTGCGCAAAATATTCCAGTTATCGTAGGTGCTGCAGATGCAACATCATTAATTAATAATGACGAAGTGATTACTGTTGATCCTCGTCGTGGTATTGTTTACCGCGGAGCAACAACAGCTATCTAAGTCTAATTAATTCAATCATTTGATTTTAAGCAATATGTACTCGGACGCAAAGCTGGGACAAACCGATTCGTCAGTTTGTCTCAGCTTTTTTTACAAAGAAGACAGTAGTACGAAATGTTCAGAAAACACGTATTCAGTAAATAAAGAGTTGGGCGCAAATAGTAAAATTATGTCTTAGTTTTAAATTATTTATGTTATTTCACACAAAAAATTTGTTATTTAATTAAATAAGCGCTAAGTTATCTTCAACAGAAAAACAATTATAAAAAAAACGAAAGAAAAACAGGAAATAAGAAAGGGCTGTCAAGAAAATTTCATTGACAAAGCTTTCATACCCCTGTATAATAGCTTTTGTTGCTTAGGAGTGATAATTATGAAGTGGTCTTTGTTAGAATTAAATAAATACAAAGAAGAGCCGCTAGTGTTTTCAGAAACATTGCATCTTAAAGAAGAGCTTCTTCAACGAGATGATACCTTGTTGGATGTAAGTCCAATCAAAGTAGAAGGCTTATTAGCAGTCAATAAATCAGAATATTTACTTCATTATACTATTCAGGTAACTGTAACCGTTCCTTCATCCCGTTCTTTAGAACCTGTGGCTTTGCCAATGCAAATCACGGTCGATGAAGTTTTTATGACAAAAGAACAAATGGATACAAGAGATGAACGATTTGCAGCTGAAGAGATTATTTTATTGGACAAGCCAACAATTGATTTAGATGAATCTGTCGAAGACAACATTCTATTGTCCATTCCAATTCAAGTGCTTACAGAAGAAGAACAAAACAGTCAAGAAATGCCAAGTGGCAATGACTGGGAAGTGATTTCAGAAGAAGCATATTTGGAAAGTAAGCAGAAAGCAGCAGAACAAACAGTGGATCCTCGTCTGGCTAAACTATCAGAATTACTCAGCGATAATGCTGAAGAGGAAGATAACAGCTAGGTTGGAATATATTGTGTATGTAAATACACGCATCTTTACAAGGAGGTGGAACAACAATGGCAGTACCAGCTAGAAGAACTTCTAAAGCGAAAAAAGCAAAACGTCGCACACACTACAAATTAACAATCAAAGGCTTAAATGCATGCTCAAACTGTGGTGAAATGAAAAAAAGCCATCACGTATGTCCAGCATGTGGTCACTACGATGGAAAAGACGTAATGTCTAAAGAAGCATAAGCATAAAAACATTTTTTGAAATGTTGAATCCCCTAGGCTAACCATGGAGCCTAGGGGATTTGTATTTTTTTAAGAAAATATGAAGAAATTGGAAATTTATTGGCACTATATTGTTTTCATATGAAAGATAGTGCGTTATAATAGTGAGGATTATAAGAGAATGCTCATAGAATTTTCGTTGATTATAATATAGGAGGTCATAAAATGACAAAACAACAATTTGGCGTAGTCGGCATGGCTGTCATGGGAAAAAATCTTGCTTTAAACATTGAAAGCAGAGGCTATACAGTTGCGCTGTATAACCGTACAGGATCAAAAACAACAGAAGTGGTTGAAGAACATCCTGACAAAAACTTTCAAGCAACATACTCAATTGAGGAATTTGTGAATGCAATTGAAAAACCTCGTCGAATTATGTTGATGGTTAAAGCTGGACCTGCAACAGATGCGACAATCCAAGAATTGTTACCACACCTTGATAAAGGTGATATCTTAATTGATGGCGGTAATACGTTCTTCAAAGACACAATGCGACGTAATGAAGAACTAGCAAACTCAGGAATTAACTTTATTGGTACTGGCGTTTCTGGCGGAGAAGAAGGAGCCTTGAAAGGGCCATCTATCATGCCTGGCGGACAAAAAGAAGCGTATGAGTTAGTTGCGCCAATTCTTGAAAAAATTTCAGCTAAAGCAGAAGACGGTGAACCATGTGTGACCTACATTGGCCCAAATGGTGCTGGACATTATGTAAAAATGGTTCATAATGGGATTGAATATGGGGACATGCAATTAATTGCTGAATCCTACGATTTAATGAAACAAATCTTAGGTTTATCTGTTGATGAAATGGCAGAGATTTTCAAAGAATGGAACGAAGGCGAATTAGACAGTTACCTTATCGAGATCACGGCTGACATTTTGACACGTAAAGATGATGAAGGAACCGACCAACCAATCGTTGATGTTATTCTTGATGCAGCAGGCAACAAAGGAACAGGTAAATGGACAAGCCAAAGTGCGTTAGATCTTGGTGTACCATTACCATTAATTACAGAATCAGTATTTGCACGTTTTATTTCGGCTTACAAAGAAGAACGCGTAAAAGCAAGTGGCATTTTATCAAAACCTGCAGCCTTTAACTTTGCAGGCGATAAAAAAGAATTGATTGAAAAAATTCGCGAAGCATTATACTTTAGTAAATTAATGAGTTATGCGCAAGGTTTTGCACAACTCCGTGCAGCTTCTGAAGAATACGGATGGGATTTACCATTTGGTGAAATTGCAAAAATCTGGCGAGCAGGTTGTATTATCCGTGCACAATTCTTACAAAAAATTACCGATGCATATGAAAAAAATCCAGCACTTGAAAACTTGTTGTTAGATGAATACTTCGTAGAAATTACGAAAAAATATCAACAAGCCGTTCGTGAAGTTGTTGCGATTGCTGTTCAAGCAGGTGTTCCTGTACCAACATTCTCATCTGCAATTGCTTATTACGATTCTTATCGTTCAGATCGCTTACCAGCGAATTTAATTCAAGCACAACGTGATTACTTCGGTGCTCATACGTACGAACGCACAGACAAAGAAGGAATCTATCATTACAGCTGGTACAACGAAGAATAAACACGCTGGAGACCATGAGTGTGGCTCACCATGCTCATGGTTTTACTGTGGCTTAAAAAAGAACCAGACAGATTGAGTAGTAATTCTCTAATAAGTAGTAAGGAATAAAAAGGTTGAGCTTGAGTATAGCTTTTAAAGAGAAAGGACAATTAATCAAATGAGCAACATTTTAATTATTGAAGATGAAAAGAACTTAGCGAGATTCGTTGAGCTTGAATTAAAACATGAGGGGTATACGACAGAAGTACACTACAATGGTCGTACAGGATTGGAAGCCGCTCTTAACAACGAATGGGATGCTATCCTTCTTGATTTGATGTTACCAGAATTAAATGGATTAGAAGTATGTCGCCGTGTTCGCCAAGTGAAAAATACACCAATTATTATGATGACTGCGCGTGATTCAGTAATTGACCGTGTTTCTGGCTTAGACCATGGAGCGGATGATTATATTGTTAAACCATTTGCAATTGAAGAATTGTTAGCTCGTTTACGTGCGTTACTTCGTCGTATTGATATTGAGGGCGATAAAAACGTTGCAAAACAAACAACGATTACATATCGTGACTTAACAATTGAAAAAGAAAATCGTGTCGTTCGTCGTAATTCTGAAATGATTGAATTAACAAAACGCGAATACGAATTACTATTAACGCTAATGGAAAACGTGAACGTTGTCTTGGCACGTGATGTGTTACTAAATAAAGTTTGGGGCTATGAAACAGAAGTAGAAACAAACGTTGTGGATGTGTATATCCGCTACTTACGAAATAAAATTGACGTACCTGGAGAAGAAAGCTACATCCAAACTGTCCGTGGAACTGGCTACGTTATGCGTTCGTGAGAACTAATTAATGAAAAGAACGATTAAAAAAGAACTGGAAGGCCCATCTTTAACTATAAAGTGGGCTTTCGCAAGTTCTTTCTTTATATTTGTAGTTTTTACCATTTTTGCGGTGATTACCTATAAGTCTTCTGTTAGTCTTATTGTTGCCAAAGAAAAGGAAAATGTCGAAGCAACGATTGCAGAAGTAACAAATCGATTAGCTAATGCCAATGAAAATTTAACGGTAACAGACGTTTTTGACTATTTAAAAACGCCGAGTGAAAGAGATGAAAACTACTATAATAAGCATACAGCAGTAGAAGGTTCGTTTATGGAAATGGACAGTTTCATATCTGAACTAGGACAACCAGAACTTTATTTATCTGTGTATGACACAAACCAAAAACTAGTTTTTAAAACACAAAATGAATATGATAAGTTATTACAATTGGATCGACAATTACCTGTTGTTCGAACCGTTTTTGATAAAACCGGTTTTTATTCCGTGGAACCTATTTTTTCAAAAGAAACACGAGAAAAGATTGGCTATATTCAAGCGTTTTATGAACTTTCTTCTTTTTATGAAATTCGTAATCATTTATTATTAACACTTGTAGTTTTAGAAGTGATTTCTCTGATTGTAAGTAGTGTCTTAGGCTTTATCCTCTCTTCTTATTTCTTAAAACCATTAAAAGTATTGAGAGACACGATGGATACAATCCGCAAAGACCCGCAATCAGATGTCCACATGCCGGAGATTAATACGAGAGATGAGTTAGCAGATATCTCGGAAATCTTTAATGAAATGTTAGATCGTATGAGACGCTATATCGAACAACAAGAGCAGTTTGTTGAAGATGTTTCCCATGAATTAAGAACGCCCGTTGCGATTATGGAAGGCCATTTAAACCTTTTAAATCGTTGGGGGAAAGACGATCCTGAAATTTTAGATGAATCATTAAAGGCCAGTTTACAAGAAATTAGTCGTATGAAGAGTTTGGTCCAAGAAATGCTTGACCTTTCACGCGCTGAACAAGTGGACACCCAATATGCAAATGAACGAACAGATGCTAAACAAGTAGTCTACCAAGTATTTAATAACTTCCAATTGGTTTATCCTGAGTTTCATATCACATTAGATGACGATTTACCAACCGAAGTTGAACTGAAAATCTATCGTAATCACTTTGAACAATTGCTAATTATTCTATTAGATAATGCGATTAAATATTCAACAGATCGAAAAGAAGTGCATATTTCCATTTCTCGAACGATGAATGAATTTGAAATAGCTGTGCAAGATTTTGGTGAAGGAATCACTGAAGAAGACTTGGAGAAAATATTTGATCGATTCTATCGAGTAGATAAAGCCCGTGCAAGAAATAAAGGTGGTAATGGCTTAGGTCTATCGATTGCAAAACAATTAGTCGAAAACTATAAAGGACGTATTGATGCAGAAAGCGTATTGCATCAAGGAACGATCTTTAGAATTTTTATTCCAATCGCTGGAATAAAAGAAGAGAGCAACGTACAATAAAGTACGTTGCTTTTTTTACGAATGATTAACGAACATTTCAGTAAGAGAAAAGGGATTATAAGATAAAGAAACGAATGTTTTCTTTGCAGAAAATATTCATCGTTCGAAATTGAAAAAAATGTTATTTTTCTGCAAAATAATAGTTGCGTTTTAGAAAAATCCTTGGTATATTAATATCTGTTCTGACAAACAGTTCGTTAAGAAAAAAGTTTTAAAAAGTTAAAAATTTTTCTTGACGAAAAGATAAATAACATGTTAGAATAACAAAGTCGTTAAAGAGATTGCTTTTAAATCAATCGTTTGATCAAAAAAACTTGTTATAAAATAACAAAAAAGTTTTAAAAAGTTGTTGACAAACAACTGAGATAATGATAAGATATAGAAGTTGTCACAACAGACGACAACAACCGAGCGAAACAACTTAAAAAAACTTTTTTTAAAAAAGTTCTTGACATTCAAACGAAAGTTTGTTATGATATAAAAGTTGCTGCGAGGTAACGTAGACCTTTGAAAACTGAACAAAGAATAGACGAACCAAATGTGTAGGGCGTCTTGATTCAATTCAAGACAACAAACATTTTTAACAAGCAAGCAATATGCTAGCAAACAAATTGAGCTTAACAATCGCAAGATTGTTCTAACTTTTATTATGAGAGTTTGATCCTGGCTCAGGACGAACGCTGGCGGCGTGCCTAATACATGCAAGTCGAACGCTTCTTTCCTCCCGAGTGCTTGCACTCAATTGGAAAGAGGAGTGGCGGACGGGTGAGTAACACGTGGGTAACCTACCCATCAGAGGGGGATAACACTTGGAAACAGGTGCTAATACCGCATAACAGTTTATGCCGCATGGCATAAGAGTGAAAGGCGCTTTCGGGTGTCGCTGATGGATGGACCCGCGGTGCATTAGCTAGTTGGTGAGGTAACGGCTCACCAAGGCCACGATGCATAGCCGACCTGAGAGGGTGATCGGCCACACTGGGACTGAGACACGGCCCAGACTCCTACGGGAGGCAGCAGTAGGGAATCTTCGGCAATGGACGAAAGTCTGACCGAGCAACGCCGCGTGAGTGAAGAAGGTTTTCGGATCGTAAAACTCTGTTGTTAGAGAAGAACAAGGACGTTAGTAACTGAACGTCCCCTGACGGTATCTAACCAGAAAGCCACGGCTAACTACGTGCCAGCAGCCGCGGTAATACGTAGGTGGCAAGCGTTGTCCGGATTTATTGGGCGTAAAGCGAGCGCAGGCGGTTTCTTAAGTCTGATGTGAAAGCCCCCGGCTCAACCGGGGAGGGTCATTGGAAACTGGGAGACTTGAGTGCAGAAGAGGAGAGTGGAATTCCATGTGTAGCGGTGAAATGCGTAGATATATGGAGGAACACCAGTGGCGAAGGCGGCTCTCTGGTCTGTAACTGACGCTGAGGCTCGAAAGCGTGGGGAGCAAACAGGATTAGATACCCTGGTAGTCCACGCCGTAAACGATGAGTGCTAAGTGTTGGAGGGTTTCCGCCCTTCAGTGCTGCAGCAAACGCATTAAGCACTCCGCCTGGGGAGTACGACCGCAAGGTTGAAACTCAAAGGAATTGACGGGGGCCCGCACAAGCGGTGGAGCATGTGGTTTAATTCGAAGCAACGCGAAGAACCTTACCAGGTCTTGACATCCTTTGACCACTCTAGAGATAGAGCTTTCCCTTCGGGGACAAAGTGACAGGTGGTGCATGGTTGTCGTCAGCTCGTGTCGTGAGATGTTGGGTTAAGTCCCGCAACGAGCGCAACCCTTATTGTTAGTTGCCATCATTTAGTTGGGCACTCTAGCGAGACTGCCGGTGACAAACCGGAGGAAGGTGGGGATGACGTCAAATCATCATGCCCCTTATGACCTGGGCTACACACGTGCTACAATGGGAAGTACAACGAGTCGCTAGA